>LRBF01000234.1 GCA_001580565.1 Caballeronia megalochromosomata
CATCTTTTCGATACGGTCGGTCTCGCCGCGATAGCCGTTCACCTGCGCCCAGCCGGTAATGCCTGGCTTGATGCGATAGCGGTGCATGTAGCCCTTGACGAGATCTTTGTAGATGTCGTCGTGTTCGAGCGCATGCGGGCGCGGGCCGACCACGGACATCTCGCCCTTGAGCACGTTGATGAATTGCGGCAGCTCGTCGAGACTCGTGCGGCGCAGGAACGCGCCGACCTTCGTCACGCGCTTGTCGCCACGGCGCGCCTGCGTGACGTGCCCCGCGACTTCCTGATGCACTTTCATCGAGCGGAACTTGTAGATCTCGAACTCACGTCCGTCGATACCTTTTCTTTTTTGCTTGAAGAACACCGGCCCCGGAGAAGAGAGCTTCACGCTCATGGCGATCACCGCGAGCACCGGCGACATGCCGATCAGCACGCACGCGGCGAACGCGCGATCGAACACGCGTTTGGGCAGCACCTTGATGTCGGTGATCGGCGACGCGGCGAGATTGATCGCGGGCACGCCGAGCAGATCGACGACCGCATGGCCAAAAAAAGACAGGCTGCGCACATCGGGAATGAAGCGAACGTTGACGAAGTCGTCGCGAAACGCATTGACGATGTGGTGAATCGTTTGCTCCTGCGAGATGGGCAAGGCGAGCCACAGTTCGCGGATCCTGCGCTCGCGTACCTGCTCGGCAAGCTGGTCGAAGTCGCGTTCTATCGGCACGCCGGCGAGCGCATCGCCTTTCATGTCGCCGCGCTTCGTGTCGATGTCGAATACGCATACGGGGCTGAAGCCGGCATCCGGACGCCCGCGCATCTGTTCGATCAGCATCTGCGCATAAGGCGCGGAGCCGACGATCGCAACCGTCTTCTGATTGAAGCCTTCGCGCCGGAGAAACTTGAGCGCGGTGTAGATCAGCGTCTTCGACACGATCAGCAGGCCGACCGTGCAGGCGGCCCAGTACATGAGCCACAGGCGCGACAGCGATTCCGAACGGTGAATGCTGAAGGTCAGCAGCACGCCCGCGCTTTCGACCAGCAACCACGCGGCGGTCACGCGCAGAAGCAGATCGTAGACGGCCTTGCCGCGCCACGATTGATAGATGCCGAACGACGGGAACGTCATGATCATCAGCACGCACGAGAATGCGAGCATCGTGGCTTCGACATCGTCGAGCCACACGAACGTGTCCGCATCAAGCGATGCGCCGAGCCACGCGCCCAACACCGCCATGGCTATGTCGATCACTCTCGATATCAGGCTCAGCATCGCATCCACCCCGGAGAAGAAGAAAGCAAAACGATTCCTTGTCGCTCACTGCATGGTGGTATGGAACTTGAATAAATATGCCGCTGCAACCGCGAAAATATGTCGGCTGGAATTGCGCGATTTTTTTTCGATTTTTTATCGCCAGGCTATGCCGCATTTTTTTAGCCGTTATTTCTTTTATCGTCGTATTTGCGCCGTGCTAAAAATTGGCGAGTCCGCTTATGCGTTTCTTGCGCCAGGAGGCACTTCATGAATGCGTCAGACATCGCGCTTTCGAGCGCATCCGCGATCGCCGCCGAACCCGGTGTGCGCCTCGGCATTCAGCCGGTCATTCTCGCGGGCGGCTCGGGCACGCGCCTGTGGCCGATGTCGCGTGAGCACTTTCCGAAGCAGCTGATCGGCCTGATCGGCGAACAGTCGTTGCTGCAGGCAACCGTCAACCGGCTCGATGGGTTATCCGCTTCGCCGCAGAAGGACATGCGCATGAACGACGCCATCGTCGTCTGCAATGAAGAGCACCGATTCACCACCGCCGAGCAGTTGCGGCAACACGGCCGCCGCGCGCGTCTCGTGCTCGAACCGGTGCCGCGCAACACCGCGCCCGCGCTGACCGCCGCAGCGATGCACGCATTGCGTGAAGGCGAAGATTCCGTGCTCGTGGTGATGCCCGCGGATCATGTCGTCGCGGAGAAGGACGCGTTTCATCGCGCGATCCACGCGGGCGCGCAATGCGCGGAAGAAGGCGCGATCGTGACGCTGAGCGTCGTGCCCGCGCACGCGGAAACCGGTTACGGATACATCAGGACGGGCGCGTCGATCTTCGGGCGCGCCGCGTTCAGGCTCGACCGGTTCGTCGAGAAACCGCATCTCGAACTGGCGCAGCAATATCTCGAGTCGGGCGAATATGGCTGGAATGCGGGCATATTCATCGTGCGCGCATCCACATGGGTCGCGGCGATCGAACACTACCAGCCCGCGATCTACTCGGCGTGTCTCGCGGCATTCGAGCGCGGCATCGAAGACGGCGAATTCTTCCGGCTCGAACATGATGCGTTTGCATCGTCGCCATCCGATTCGATCGACTATGCGGTGATGGAGCACCTCGCTGGCGAGCGCGCCGACGAAAGATTCGCGGGTGCCGTCGTGCCGCTCGATGCGGGCTGGTCCGACGTCGGCTCGTGGGATGCGATCTGGAACATCATGCCGAAAGACGATGCATCGAACGTCGCGCGCGGACGTGTCATGTTCGAGGGCGCGTCGTCGACGTATGCGCATTCGGAAGGCCGGCTCATCGCGTGTGTGGGGACGCGCGATCTCATCGTCGTGGAAACGGTGGACGCGATTCTCGTCGCCGACAAATCACACGCACAGGACGTGAAGGCGATCGTCGGGCGCATCAAGTCGGAACGCGGCAGCGAGGCGGCGGATCATCGCAAGGTGCATCGGCCCTGGGGTCATTATGATTCGGTCGATCAGGGCGATCGCTTTCAGGTGAAGCGCATCGTCGTGAAGCCGGGCGCGCGCCTGTCCCTGCAGATGCATCATCATCGCGCGGAACACTGGATCGTCGTGCGCGGCACCGCGCTCGTCACGCGCGGCACCGACACGTTCATCCTCGCCGAGAACGAATCGACTTATATTCCGATCGGCGTGCAGCATCGGCTGGAGAATCCGGGCAAGATGCCGCTCGAGATCATCGAGGTGCAGTCGGGGACTTATCTCGGTGAAGACGATATCGTGAGGTTCGAGGATACATACGGGCGGAGTTGATGCCGCATCCGGAAGTGATTTGCGCGCAGGCTACTTCTTAGTCGCGTCGGGCGAATTCGTTGAAGGCGTGCCGTGGCAATTCGAAAAAGGAACCACCCAGCCACCGGTGCGCATGGTCCCTTCGACAAATACGTCCTTGACGAATCGTCCTTTCAGGATCGTCCCGTCTGGCCGCGTTTCCGTTCCCTGACCATCGGCCTTTCCGTCGACAACCTGCCCTTGATAGCGGCCTCCGTCCGCGCGGATCAGGCCTTCCGCCCGCGCACTCGCACAAGTCCAGCCAAGACAGCTTATCGCCATCGTCACAACGGCGAGTCTCATTGTGACCTCCGCTAGTGCAAAACGGTCTTTCCCGGCGATCACCGAAGCGGAGACACTCCGATCAGGTGCGCGTGGCCCCACAGCAGCATGAACGCGTAAAGACCCAATCCCGCGACCGCGACGATTACGTCGTTTATCGCAGAAGCCGGCGCACCCGGCACCGGCCGCACATGCGCACGGCGGCTGACCGAGATCAGGTCCGCGACGGACCAGACCAGGAAAGCGCCGAACAGCAATACGTCGCCCAGCGTTCCGTTGGTGATCAGGTGCGATAGCGCCCACAAGATTACAGCGAGCAGCATCGGATGTCGCGCGAGGCGTTTGATGCGTCCCGGAAAGTAGGCGGCAATCAACAGCGGAAAGACGGGCACCATGAGCAGCAAGGCGAGATGCCGCAACGCCGCTGGCGGTGCGTAAAGCACGTCCGGCGCGTGTCGGACGATGCCATACCCGTACAGCATCGCGGCAAAACTCGCGATCGACACGAGCGAATACAGTCCTTTCCATCCGTTATCGCCTAGTCGACTGACCTGTGCGTCGCGCCAGCGCGGCGCGACGATCGAAATGGAGTGGACGCTAAAAAACACCAGGAGACCGACGATGAAGATAAGCATGGGCTGAATATATTGACAGTGACAACATGAAGATTAGATATCGTCTCGACGCTCGTCAAGCTAAAATTGACGATGTCAATATAGGGACGAACCGATGGCAACAAGAGGAACGAAGCAGCAGACAATGGCGGACGCGGCGAAGCGCCCCTACCACCACGGCGCGCTGCGCGAAGCCATGCTGGAAGGCGCCGAGCGGATTCTCGCCCGCGAGGGCATCGAAGGACTCACGCTGCGGGCTGCCGCGCGCGAGGCGGGTGCCTCCCACGCTGCGCCGAAGAATCACTTCGACAATCTGGCCGGTCTGCTCAGCGAACTGGCGGCCGTGGGTTTTCGACGATTCGAGCGGCGCCTCGTCGCGGCCGCCGCTGCAAATCCGGCGGAGGGCCGGCTGGCGGCACTGGGGCGCGCCTACGTCGAATTCGCCACCCAGTTTCCCGGCCTCTTTCTGCTGATGTTCCGCAGTGAACGGCTCGATCTCGAACGACCCGGCTTGCACGAGGCGATGAATGCTGCGGCGGCGGTCCTGCGCGAAGCGGTTGGCGCGGAGCAAGGGCCGGATGCGACCTTGCCCGCCGACGCAGCCGCGCGCGTGGTGACGGCCTGGTCGCTCGTACACGGCTTCGCGATGCTGAAGATCGACGGACGACTCGATCCCGTCGTCCACAATCTGGCCGGCGGCATGGACGCGATGGCATTGCTCGACGTGATTCTGAAGGCGGGCGGCGGCGAACTGAGAACGACCTGATCATTGGCATTTCGCGCCGTCCGCACTAGCATGAAAAAGCACACCGCGCGGGACCAGACGTACGTGGAGGCTGCGATGTACATGAAAGCATCTAGGCTTCTTTTGCTCGCGATCGCGGCGGCGGTCGGCGCATTACTGATCCATGACGATGCACGCGCGTCCAGCGATGCCGTGACCATCGCATTCATCACGGATTTTTCCGGACTGTACTCCGAAGGCGATGGTCAAGGCGGACTCGAGGCGATTCGAATGGCCATCGCGGATTTCGGCGGCCGGGTCAATGGCCAGCCGATCGAAGTGCTTTATGCGGACCATCAGAACAAGGCCGATATAGCGGCATCGGTCGTGCGGGA
Organism: Caballeronia megalochromosomata; assembly: GCA_001580565.1. GTDB lineage: Bacteria > Pseudomonadota > Gammaproteobacteria > Burkholderiales > Burkholderiaceae > Caballeronia > Caballeronia megalochromosomata. The sequence goes on from LRBF01000234.1 coordinate 5,076, forward strand.
ATGGATAGATCGCGACCATGTTGATGTGATCATCGGCGGGACCAATTCGGCGACGGCACTTTCCACCAATCAGATCACCGGAGAAAGGAAGGTTCCGTATATCAACGTAGGCTCCGGCGCGGATACGCTGACCAATGAGCAATGCACGCCTTATACGGTTCACTATGCATACGACACGATGGCCCTTGCCAAAGGAACCGCTTCAGCCGTGCTCAATCGAGGCGGCAAGACCTGGTATTTCCTCACCGCGGACTATGCGTTCGGTAAAGCGCTGGAGAAAAACGCCTCTGACGTGATAAAGGCGAATGGCGGACAAGTGTTGGGCGAGGTTCATCATCCGCTGTCCGCGTCGGACTTTTCTTCGTTCCTGTTACAGGCACAACAATCGAAGGCACAGGTACTCGGACTCGCGAACGCAGGCGGCGATGTCGTCAATGCAATCAAGGCCGCGAATCAGTTCGGCGTGACAAAAACGATGAAGCTCGCGGCGCTGCTCATCTTCATCAACGACATCAACAGTCTGGGACTCGCGACCGCGCAAGGCCTCGTGCTGACCGAAAGCTGGTACTGGAATAAAGACGCGCAAACGCGCAAGTGGTCGCAGCGCTTTTTCGCGAAAATGAAGCGGATGCCCTCAAGCCTTCAGGCCGCGGATTATTCCGCGACAATGACCTATCTGAAGGCCGTGCGCGCAGCCGGCTCGACGACCCCGGCCGCGGTCATGACGCAGCTCAAGAAGCAAAAGATCGATGACGTCTACGCGAAAGGTTATATCCGCGAAGATGGCAGCATGATTCACAACATGTATCTGATGCAGGTGAAGACGCCCGAAGAATCGAAGGAGCCGTGGGATTACTACAAGGTCCTGCAATCGATTCCCGGAGAACAGGCCTTCGGCAGCAAAGCCGAGTCGCGCTGCGCGTTATGGAAATGAAGCGGTTGCGTCGGACCACCCTCGGGTAACCCTCGCATCCGTGTCAGTTCCGAGATCCACCGCCACGCGTTCTTCCGTATGAACCTCCAGCGCGGCGAGCGCCACTTGTGTGCGCGTCGCCTGCGCGGCGATCCAGCGCTTCGCCCATTCGAGCGCGTATGTGCGTGCTTCTTCCGACGACGTGAAACGCGGCCCGATGAGCCCCGAGCGCTCGACGCGCCGCCCATCCTTCACGATCTCCGCCCAGCCGCGAAACATACTGCCCGACACGGGACGCGCAATCGGATAGATGCTGTAGCCGCGCGCATCGCCGACAGGCTCGCAAGCGGGCTCGAACGGCAGCGGCGCTTCATAGGCGCGGGCGGGACGCGGCATGCGAGCGCGCGCGGGCGTCGCTGCATTGGCCTGCGCGACATCGCGTGCCTCGGGCAGGCGTCGCGGCACGCTCGCGACGCGACTGAACGGCGACGCATCGGGCGATTGCCATGATTCGGGGTTCTGCCAGAACACGCCTCTCAGGCGATCGCAGTCGTAGACAGGCGGCTGCGGGCGCGGCGGCGCTTCCACCACGGGCTGACGCGGCACATAGGCGAACGAGCGCCCGGCGGCGGCCAGCACCTTGACCATTTCGATGAGCGTGCCGTTCATCTGCCATTCGACGAAGCGACGGCGGCACGTTGGCACTGTCGGATAGTGGCTCGGCAATCTGGACCACGTCTCGCCCGTCGTAAGAATCCATAACACGGCATTGACGATGGTGCGCGGATGGGCTCTCGGACGGCCGCGACGATGCTCGCGCACCTCGCTCTCGCCGATCAACGCTGAGACCATCACCCACTCTTCATTGCTGAGTTCGCTGAAAAACATTGCTTTGCTCCATGCAGTCCAATTCGCTGCGGATACCGGACGGCGCGCAAGCCCATAACCTCGGGCTTCGCTGCGCACCCGGTCCAAGGATCTCGAGGTACTCGCAAACGTTTGCTCAAACAACAAAATGGTGCATCCGGCTGTTTTTGGATCGCTATTGGTGCAGCATTCGATCCAATTCAGCGCGTGACGCCTGGTCTCACTCGTTTGTATGAAGATATGTGCACGAAGCATACCATTACTATGGTTTGCCCGAATATGACAGGAAGAGAGATTTCGAGCGACGCTTAGAACTTTTCGAGCTAAACCCCGCGGTTAGCGGGAAAGCGCGCGCTGGCTGGCTTCGGCGGACTCGGCCCGGTGCGCGAAGCGACGGTTCTTGAGCCGCAGGATGGGCGCTTCGATAAAGCGCCAAGACAACTTTGCAAGCGTCAGCGTCAAAAGAAACGACAACAATGCACTCGACGCGTGCGCCCACCATGGAACGCCGGACGCGCCGAACATCGCGATAACCCTGCCGCTTTTGGCAAGGTCCGGGATGAAGCCGTGGTAAAGATAAAAGCCATAACTGATCCTGCCGAGCGCGGCGAGCGGCGCCCATTCCAGCACGCGTATCAGCGCCACGCTTTCGCTGCACGCCACCGAACACACGAGCGCGGCAATGCACGCGCCATAAAGCACGTAGAGCGCCGTGAAGCGCAGTGGGCTCGCCATGTTTTCCCACGCGGGCTCCACGTTGCATAACATCGCGACGCACACGCTCAACCCGAGCGCCACGGGAAGCGGCTTCAGCCAGCGCCTGAAGGCGCCGCCTTGCCGAAGCAGTGCGCCGCCGATCCCGCCTAGCGCGAGCAGCCAGAAATTCGTGAGCGGATGCGTGTAGATGACGATCGCGGGCGCGTCCAGCACCTTCATCCCTGCAAGGGCGACGATGCCGGTCACGAAGACCGCGCAACAGATTCGGCTGTGCCATTTCGCAGGCACTGCGAGCAAGAGCGGCGCGAAGACGAGATAGAACTGCTCTTCTATCGACAGGCTCCACAGATGCGAATAGCGTCCTGGCCAGTAATGCAGGACATCCGCGATCCAGAAGTTCGACAAATAGGCGAAATGAAACGGCATGCCGCCCGCGAGTTCGGGTCCGGCCAGGCCCGCCGTCATCATCAGCGCGAGCGTGATGAGCAACAGATAGTAGATCGGGAAGATGCGCAGCGTGCGCCGGTAAAGAAAGCGCTTGAGTTCGGCCGGGAACGAACTCGCGCCGGAATCGATATCACGCCGCTGTGTCGTGAGTATGTCAGTGATGAGAAAGCCGCTCAGCGCAAAAAATATCCATACGCCGAGATGTCCGAGGCCGCTGTTCTGCGCCGCTGCTTTGTGATGGATGAAGACCAGCAGGACGGCAAGCGCACGCAAGCCGTCGAACCCGCGAATTCTTTCGTTCATGATGCGCGTCGTCGATGCGGTGGAACGCAGCCGCCAGGGCCGGCCAGTAAGCGCCTTAGCGTAAAGCACAAGAAATTAAAAAAAATGCGTGCGAATTTCTTTAGCGAAGACGGCCGGTGACTTGGCAAGACATGTCTTGTGCGTTCGAAATATTTCCTAACAAGACGATCTATTTCTTGCCGATTTTTTTAGCCGATGCTGAGTCCCGGCTCTCCATCGAGAGGAATTTCATGAAGCATCATGTGCGGGAACTGACAGGATTGCGCTGCGTCGCCGTGACGATGGTCGTCATCGGACATGCCGAGCACATGATCGACGGCGGCTATACCGGGTTACTCGCGCCCTTGCGATGGATATCGGACGGGCGACTCGGCGTGCTGATCTTCTTCGTATTGAGCGGTTATCTGATCACCGGCATCCTGAACGCCGAATGGAAAGCGAGTGGCTCGATTCGCCTGCTGCCGTTCTATGCAAAACGCGCGTTGAGAATCTGGCCCGCGTTCTATACCTATCTCGTGATCGTTGCATTGTTATCGATTGCCGGTCTCGTCGATATCGACGCTCGGCAAATCGCGTTCGCCGCGCTGCATCTCTGGAACTATTCGGCCATTGCGGGCATGGGCTCGCTCAACGTGGCGCATGCGGACGGGGCGTGGTATCTCGGCCACTTCTGGACGCTCGCGCTCGAAGAACAGTTCTACTGGTTCTGGCCGCCCTTGCTCCTGTATATCCTCAGAAAGGACAGTCAGCGTGCGCTCGTTGCGTTGATCGTGCTCGTGCCGCTTGTCAGAATCGCGACGTATTTTGCCGCGCCTGGCCTGCGCGGTCAGTTGAGCATGATGCTGCATACGGGAATCGATCCGATTCTGATCGGCTGCTTCGTCGCGTTGAACAAGGACGCGCTCAAGGCGCGCGTCGCGTCGCTGCCGTGGGGACCGGCCATTCCGACCGCGATGGTCCTGCTCCTGCTCTTCGCGATGCCGCTCGTACAGGCGCGGCTCGGCGGGCTCTGGCGCGCGACGTACGGCACGACGATCGAGTCAGCGATGGTCGGCTTCGTCATCGTCGTGCTGACATCGCGGAAGGATTTCTGGTTCTCGCGTCTCTTGCGCACCGCGCCGTTCGTCCATATCGGCACGATTTCGTTCAGCCTCTATCTGTGGCAGCAGTTGTTCAGCAATGTGCATTCGCCGGTGGCCTATCGCTTTCCGCTTTGCGTGATCGGCGCACTCGTGTCGGCGACACTGAGCTATTACCTGATCGAGACGCCGTTCCTGCGCATCAAGGATCGTTTCGGCATGCGCCGCCGTTCCGCAGCGAACGGGCCGATGCAACCGGAGGTATCGAAATAGCACGGAGCGTGCACATGGGCCTCGTTATAATCGCGGGACGACACATCGTGCAATCACATGCAGGCCGCCATGTCCCGTGCTCCGGTTCAAGCTTCGCGCGTACCCGACGACTATCATTTCAACGAGCAGATCGGTCATCTGTTGCGACGCGCGTATCAGCGTCACGTCGCGATCTTTCAGCAGGCGATTCCCGATTCCCAGCTCACCGCCGCGCAATTCGTCACGCTGTGCGCGGTGCGGGATCAGCAAGGCGCATCGCTCAATGACATCGCGAAGATCACGGCAATCGATCAGGCGACGATACGCGGCGTGGTGGAGCGTTTGCAGACACGCGGACTGATCGTCGTGGCCCGCGATGCGAACGATGGCCGCAAGGTCACCGTCACGACGACCGGCGAAGGCGACGCGCTCGTGGAGCGCACGGTGCCCTTTGCGCATGACATCACGGAGCAGACTTACGGGCCGTTGAACCCGGCCGAACGCGTCGCGATGATTTATCTGCTCAGGAAAATGATCGACGCGCCTGAAGGGTCTTGATCGTTGTCACAACGCTGGCGAAGCGCTCAGCTTGCGCAATAGCATGAGTGCCGCGACGCGTTCGACTTCGTTCAGGTCGCTCATCGTCAGGTCGCTGACGCGCTGCGCGGCGGGCGTGGTTCTTTCGACGAGTTGCCGGCCCGCATCGGTTAGTTCGACGGTTGTTTTTCTGCGGTCCGCCGGGTTCGTTTTCAGCTCGATCAACTCACGCCCCTTCAATCGTTCGATGATGCCGCGCACCGTCGCCGCGTCGATGGCTGTGGCCTTGCCGAGATCGCTCATCGAGGAGGGGCCCATCTGGAGGCTCGCGCTCAGCACCGCGAATTGCACTGCGGTGAGTTGCGGATCGCCGATGGTCTGGCTGAAGATCGCCAGGTGACGTTGGTATGCTTTTCTTAGCAAATGACCGATTTGTTCCGAGACTTCGTATGAGGTCTTTAGCACTTCGATTGGGGGTGTTAGGTCGTTCATTTGTCTTTGTTCCTGCTTGCGCTTGGAATTGCGGTTTGTGGTTTCGTTTCGCTGGATCCCGTATTCGTGTCGGTCTATTTGCACTGCCCCTGTGCGGGGCGGCAGTCACTTTCTTTGCTGCTGCAAAGAAAGTAACCAAAGAAACAGCTTGTTCCATCCAAAGTGCTTCATGCCGGCCGCGGCACAGGCGATTGGCTGAATGGCCCGGCAGTAGCGAGTGCCCTCACAAGCAGAATAGGGCGTGGATCGCGCACGGTCTGACACATCGCGCCGCATGACAAACGGGTTCAGCAAATATAGCTCCGGCCCGCTTCGCGGCCGATGGGTCAATCGGGTTTGCGTGTGCTTCTTTTCTGGCGGTTTCCCGCGCATACCCTACGGCAGCGCGTAGCCGTGCGCCGCA
>LRBF01000235.1 GCA_001580565.1 Caballeronia megalochromosomata
AGGGACAGCGTGAAGGCGCTCGGCGGCGGCTGGGATGTTGCGCAGATGGATCGTGAGACGGGTGGCGTGGAGGCGCCCGCTGTGAGCGCGGTGCAGGCCGCGAATCGTTGATCGTTGATCGTTTTGCTGTTTTCGCTGGATCCCGTTTTCGTGTCGGTCTATTAGCACTGCCCCTGTGCGGGGCGGCACCTACTTTCTTTGCTGCTGCAAAGAAAGTAGGCAAAGAAACAGCTTGTCCCATCCAAAGTGCTTCACGCCGGCCGCGGCACAGGCGATTGGCTGAATGGCCCGGCAGTAGCGAGTGCCCCCACAAGCAGAACCGTGCTTGGACCGCGCACGGTCTGACAAGCTAGTTGCTTGAGCATGCTGGTTCAGCACGAAAGAGTTCCGGCACAGCGCTACGCGCTGCCGAGGGGTATGCGAGGGAAACCAACGAAAAAGAAGCAAACGTGGACCCGATTGACCCATCGGCCGTGAAGCGGGTCGGAGCTATTTCGTGCTGAACCAGTCACGCGCGCGGCGCGATGAGTCAGACCGTGCGCGATCCAAGCCGCGCGAGTTTTGTGGGGGCACTCGCTACGGCCGGGCCATTAGGTCAATCGCCTGTGCCGCGGCCGGTGTGAGGCACTTTGGATGGAAAAGCTGCTTTCTTTGCCTACTTTCTTTGCAGCAGCAAAGAAAGTAGGTGCCGCCCCGCACAGGGGCAGTGCTAATAGACCGACACGAAAACGGGATCCAGCGAAAAGCGAAAAGCGAAAACAAAAGGTTCCAAACACACACGAGAGAGGCATAACCATGCAAACGAAACGCTTAAGGCTAGGGATTCTGACGCCCTCGTCAAACACGGCGCTAGAGCCGCTCACCAGCGCAATGCTGAGCACACTACCGCAAGTGAGCGCACACTTCGCGCGCTTCACCGTGACCGAGATCAGCCTGACGAATCAGGCACTCGGCCAGTTCGACGTGAACCGCATTCTCGAAGCAGCGAAGCAACTCGCCGATGCACGCGTCGACGTAATCGCCTGGAGCGGCACCTCGGCGGGCTGGCTCGGCTTCGAGCGCGACGAAGCGCTGTGCCGTCAGTTGACTGAAGCGACCGGCATTCCCGCAACGACATCGGTGCTGGCGTTGAACGAGATTCTCGCGAAGACGGGCGCGCGGCGTCTCGGTCTCGTCACGCCCTATACCGACGACGTACAGGAGCGCATCATCCGCAACTACGAGCAACTCGGCATCGAATGCGTGGCGGAGCGGCACCTGGGTTTAAGCGAGAACTTCAGCTTCGCCACGGTGCCCGATACCCTGCTCGCCGACATGATGCGCGAAGCCGCATTCGCCCGGCCCGATGCCGTGACGACGTTCTGCACGAACCTGCATGCGGCGCATCTGGCGCAATCGTTCGAGCGCGAGACAGGAATTCCCGCATACGATACGGTGGCGACTGTCGTGTGGAAAGCGCTCAGGATGCTCGATGTGAATACGTCGGCGTTGTCGGGATGGGGAAGCATTTTCGCGTCGCTCGAGTGAAACGCGATCGCCGATGCACGCAAAATCAATAAGCGTTCGTACCGCGTAGTCCCTTGAACACCGTCGCGACGATGATGCGCATATCCAGACCGAACGACCAGTTCCCCAGATAGTACAAATCGTGCGCCACGCGCGCTTCCATCTTTTCTATTCTGTCCGTTTCTCCGCGGAGACCGTTGACCTGCGCCCAGCCCGTAATGCCTGGCTTGATCCGGTAACGATGGATATAACCCGACACCACCTTCTGATACAGATTGTCGTGTTCGAGCGCGTGTGGGCGCGGTCCCACGACGGACATATCGCCGCGCAAGACATTGAAGAATTGTGGCAGCTCGTCGAGGCTCGTGCGGCGCAGGAACGCGCCCACGCGTGTCACGCGAGGATCATTGCGCGTGGCTTGCCTGAGCACGCCGGCCTCCTTGGGATGCAGGCGCATCGAGCGAAATTTGTAGATGGTGAACTCGCGCCCGTCCGCGCCCTTGCGACGTTGTCTGAAAAAGACGGGACCGGGCGAGCTGAGCTTGACCGCTATCGCGATGCCGATCAAAAGCGGCGCGACAGCGGTCAGCGCCGCCAGGGCGAAGAGCCGGTCGAAAACATCCTTCTGCAGCAAAGCCCTCTGCGAAAGCGGGGAAGCCATGAGATTGATCGCGACCACACCCAGCAGATCCGTCACGCCGCTTTCGAAGAGCGCAAGGCTGCGTACATCTGGAATCAGACGCACGTTGACGAGGTCTTCGCGAAACGCATTCACGAAACGCAGAATGGTTCGATCCTGCGACAGAGGCAATGCGAGCCACACTTCATGCGCATGCTGCTCGCGGACATGACCGACGAACGCGTCGAAATCATCGAAGACCGGCGCTCGCGATGTGATCGGCATGTCGGGCGACGCGTTGTACACGGCGATCGTTCGAAAACCCGAATGGCTCGCGCGGTCGATCCTCCGCATCACCGATTCACAGTGCCTGCCACAGCCGACGACGGCCACCTGATGAAAGTTCATACCGGCATGCCGCATGCGGGCAAGCACCGCATGCGCAAGGAGACGTCCGACGAGCATCACTGCGCCCGACATCGCAGTCCAGTAAGCAAACCAGAGACGCGAGACATCGTCGAGCCGATGCAGCGAGAACATCAGAACGAGCACGCAAACCTGAACAACCAGCCACGCGAGCAACACGCGGCTCGCCAGCATGAGCTTGTTGCGGCCGCGCCAGGACTCGTACACGCCGGAGCCTGGGAATAGCACGAGCAGAAAAGAGGCAGCGATGGCGACGAACGGCATGTAATAGCCCGGCGCGGCGACATTGTCGAATCTGATTCGTGACGCGACTGTCGCGCCTGTCACTACCATGGCGACATCGAAAAGCCGCGCCAGCAATCCGTAAATATCGCGCATGTCCATTCCTCGGCTTTGAAGACACTGTCGGCAGAACGCCTTGCATTTTCGACGGCGGAACCCCGCGATTGTCCACACTCAATCTTCGGAAGGAATGCTGCGCCTGTTTCTCGGCGGCGCGCCCGGCTCCGGTCGAGATCGCGTTGTATCAATCGATCATCGATGCACATCATGACGGTAACGTGTCACGTTCATCGACTGAAGATAGTGCTTCGCTTGTCAGGAGCACTCAGGTAAGCGGTGATTCGCTCCTTCGAGAGACTTTACCGCCAAGAAAAAAAAGCGTCGAGGACTCCGTCAAAATTGGCATCCATACGAAAACGAGGCGGCTCGGCTTTGATGGACGAATCCGTACGGGTGCTTGTATAGACGCGACGCCTAACGAAGGTTCAAGAGCGAAAAAGAAAAAGCGGACGCTCCATCGCGTCCGCTATTTGGGCGATCTAGTTCAATTCATCTATGGTGAGACGAATTCGTTTCACTCGTCCGCGAGCGGCACATGAGAAGTCTCGCGGCTTGCGAGCATCGCGATGAGCGCCACACCCGCGGCTGCCACGAGATACCACGCCGGCGCCAGTTTGTTGCCGGTCGCGCCGATAAGCCATGTCGCGACGAGCGGCGCCGTGCCGCCGAACAGCGCATTCGCCGCATTGAAGCAGAACGCGAAGCCGCTGTAACGCACGCGAGTCGGGAAGATTTCCGACAGAAAGCACGGCAGCGTGCCGTCGTTCATCGTGAGCAGCGCGCCGAACGCGACCTGGATCGCGACGATCATCGCGAAGCTTGCGCCCACCAGTCCCTTGAAGAGCGGCACCGTCAACACCCCGAAGAGAATCGAAGCGCCGATCAGCATCGATTTACGTCCCACGCGGTCCGATATTGCGCCCATCATGAAGATCAGGCCGATATAGGCCGTCAGCGAAATGGTCGCTGCGATGAACGATTCCGTCTCGCCGATGCCCATCTCGGTGGACAGATATGTCGGCATGTAGCTCAGCACGAGATAAAACGCCACGGCATTCAGACATGTCGCGCCGAATGCGATCAGCATTCGCCCGCGATGTTTCGACAGCAACTCGGCTATCGGCGCCTGCGCGGCATGATGATTCCGTTCCATTGCCTTGAAACGCGGCGTATCTTCGAGCTTCACACGGATATACCGCCCGATCAGTCCGAATGGCGCAGCCAGCAGAAACGGCAGACGCCAGCCGAATGATTGCAGTTGTTCGCTCGTGAGCGCGGCATGCATCAGCGCGACGAGAATCGATCCGAACAACAGACCCGCCGCCGTGCTCGCGGGGACGATGCTCGTATAGATGCCGCGCCGCTTGTCCGGCGCGTATTCGGCGAGGAACGCGGCCGCGCCAGCATATTCGCCCGAAGCAGAAAAGCCTTGCACAACGCGTACAAGAAGAAGCAGAACCGGCGCGAGCATGCCCACCTGCGCATAGGTCGGCAGCAGCGCGATCACGAATGTGGAACACGACATGATAAGAATCGACAGAGACAGCGAAGTGCGTCTGCCTATCCTGTCGCCTACATGGCCCCACACGATGCCGCCGATCGGCCGCACGATGAACGAGATCGCGAATACGCCGTACGTGGCGAGCAAAGCCGTCGCGCCGTCGGTCTTCGGGAAGAACACGAGGGCGATGATCGTCGCCAGATAGCCATAAGATGCATAGTCGAACCACTCGACGAAATTGCCGATGAAGCTCGCGCAAGCCGCACGCTTCAATAGCTTCGGGTCGACTTGCGTGCTTTCCTTGTGCGACGCCCCGGGCATCGCGACCTGCGCGGTTACTGCTCTTTCCGTGTTCATCGACTGTCTCCGGACATGATGATGCGATAGCTTCATGCGGCCCGGCGGCGACGCCGCCGGTTCACGCATTGCGCGTTCAGGCCGCGATGATGTGGTGCTCCGGTCCGTAAGGGAAGCCCGTGATGTTGGTGGCGCCCTTCTCGCCGACGACGAGGATGTCGTGCTCGCGATACCCGCCCGCACCGGGCAGGCCGTGCGGCAGCATGATCATCGGTTCCATCGAGACGACCATGTTCGGTTCGAGCACCGTGTCGATGTCCTCGCGCAATTCGAGCCCGGCTTCGCGCCCGTAGTAATGCGAAAGCACGCCGAACGAATGACCGTAGCCGAAGGTGCGGTATTGCAATGCGCCGTATTCGGCGTAGATCTTGTTGAGCTCGCTCGCGATATCGCAGCATCGCGCGCCCGGCTTGATGAGCTCGAGTCCCGCCTCATGGACTTCGACATTGATCTTCCACAGGCGCAGATGGGCATCGGAACAATGGTCGAAGAACATCGTGCGTTCGAGCGCCGTGTAATAGCCCGCGATCATCGAAAAGCAGTTGAGGCTGAGGATGTCGCCCTTTTGCACTTTGCGCGTGGTGACGGGGTTGTGCGCGCCGTCCGTGTTGATGCCGGACTGGAACCAGGTCCAGGTATCCATCAGTTCGGAATCGGGAAAGCGGCGGGCGATCTCGCGCACCATTGCCTGAGTCGAGGCGAGCGCCACTTCGTGCTCGGGCACGCCTTCATGCACAGCCGCGGCGAGCGCGGCGCCGCCCACATCGCACACGTTCGCACCATGCCTGATGACGTCGATTTCTTCCGCCGACTTGATCATGCGCATGCGCATCGTCTGCGCGCCGATATCGATGAATTCGACCGATGGCAGCGCGGCCTTCAGCTTCGATAACATCTCGACCGGAAGCTGATCGAACTCGACACCCACACGTCCCTTGTTGTCGATTTCACCCTGTACGGCGCGAAAGAAGTTATCGCGCTGCCAGTCGGTATAGACGACGTTATAGTCGCCCACGGTGCGGCGCCACGGCTGGCCGCCGTCGATATTCGCCGAAATCGATACGACTTTTTTCGGCGTCACGACAAGCCCGTATTTGCGGCCGAACGAGCAATACAGAAAGTCCGCGTAGTAGTTGATGTTGTGATACGACGTGAACAGCACGGCGTCGATGTTTTCGCGCGCCATCAGTTCGCGCAGCCTGCCGTGGCGATTGGCGTATTCGGCGTCGGAGAACGTGTGCCTGGCTTTATCGCCGTTCTCGATGCGGATGAGATTCTCCATTTTCATTCACTCAGCTCCTGGGAAAAGTCCGTCGGTGTGAGTGCATGGTAGGAGTCTGGCAGTTTCGAACATTTCCCGATTCGACGCCAAAATTCCCGTTTTCGACATCGAGGGTTAACCACGAACCGCGCGTGCACGCCTTTTTAAAGTGCCTTTTGATATCGCCGGCGATCGGCTATCGGCGAGATGTTGAACTGCGCCTTGTAGCGCGTCGAGAAATGAGTGAGGGACGTAAAGCCCGTGCGCGCGCATACGTCTTCGAGCGTGCGTGCGGTTCTGTAAAGCAATTGACGCGCGCGCAGCAGACGTATTTCGACGTAAGCCTGCGCGGGCGTCTTGTCGAGGCGTTCCTGAAACCATCGCTCGAGCTGACGTTGCGATACCTTCACGAATGCCGCGATCTCGGCAATGCTTAGCGTCTCTTCGATATTGCTTTCCATGACCTGCAATGCTTCGTCGAGCTTCGCGTGCGCATCGCCGATGTATTGCCTGAGCGACGTCACCTGCCGCTCTTCGTGACCGCGCCGCTCGGCGACAAGCAGTTCCAGCACGCGCGCCGCGAGCGCGGGACTGCCCGGTGCAAGCGCGAGCAAATGCACCATCAGATCGAGTGGCGCGACGCCGCCGCTGCACGTGTACCGGTCACGATCCACTTCATAGAGCCGGTTGGACACAGTGAGCTTCGGAAACTGTTCCAGCAGCGTGTCCTGGTCTTCCCAGTGAATCGTGCAGCGATAGCCATTGAGCAGGCCCGCGCGCGCCAAAACATAGCTGCCCGTATCGAGTCCGCCGAGCGCGCTGCCGCGACGGGCCTGCAGGCGGAGCCAGTCCATGATCGCGCCGATGCCTTTGCGCGGAATCGGATTCGGTCCGACGACGAACACCGCGTCGAAGTCACCGGCCTCCGGCATCACGACATCGGGAATCACGCGAATGCCGTCGCTCGAACGTACGGCATCACCGTTCGCGCCGATCAGCGTGTACTCGTAGACTGCGCGCTCGACGAGCATATTGGCAATGCGCAGCGGATCGACGGCGGTGCCGAGCGCGATCAGCGAAAAGTTCTCGATAAGCAGAAAGCCGATTCGCATGACACGCAGGTCGTGCATCCCGGCATGCGTGTGCCTGGTCTTTTCGGGTGGATTGGCGGTGGATGGCATGAGAGGTCAGAAATGCGTGCGCGTCACATCATCCGTTCAGGATAGCGCCAGATGCGCTCCTCGCCCTCGTGAACAAATCCCGATTCAGAGCGACGTACGCGGCAGATACCCGCTCGGCTTGCCCTGAAGCTTGCGGCTCACCTTGAGGGCGAGCAGGACAGGCTTGGTGATGTGCGGACGAAGGATGGCATGTTTGCGCACATATGTCGGCACGTACCACTGGGAGCGCGTGCCCGCATAGAACAAGGCGGCGTGTCCCGCGCGCAGCGTGCGCGGCGGCTGGCCTTCGGCGGTGATGATGACTTCGCCTTCGATCACATAGATCGTCTCGTCTTCTTCGAAGTACCAGTTGAAACGGCCGGCGGTGCAGTCCCAGACCCACGAGGATGTCGTGGTGTCGAGACTTTGCGACCATCGCCCGCTGCGAGCGACTGGATTGCCTTCGATGATCCACGCCGGATCGATCGGATCGGGTTCGAGCAACACATCGTCAAGACGCACAGACTCGAAAACGGGCGGTGTCATGGAGACTCCTTTACGGTTACTGAGGATAGAACGAGAAAAACGGTCTAAACACAGATCCATTCGCAGGAGATTTGTTCCCCTCTAGACATTACAATTTGTAATGTCGAGCCATCATACCGCACCGTTGGAAAATGCAAACGAAAAACCGACGCCTTGTATGACCAAATCACACGCGCGTATGACGGGTGAAAGATTCCCTTGCCGCGTGTAGTTCATTCCAGCGTCAGGGGCGGTCCGGAAAACTCCACGCCCCATTTGCGGCCGAACGTTTCGAGCGTCGCGGGATCGGGTATGCCTTCCGTCATTAAGTCCCGTAGTTCACTGAAAAACGCGGCCGCGTCGAGTCCGGGCGAGATGAGGACCAGCATGCGCGAAGGCTTGGAATCGATATTGATGAAGCGATGCGTGCTGCCGACCGCCGCGGTGAGCGTCGTGCCTGCTTCCGCGACGATACGCTCTCCATCCACCTCGAAGAGATAGCGCCCCTGCAGGATGTGGAACACCTCGGTTTCCCGCTGGTGCCGATGCATGGGCGGTCCATAGCCGGGCGCGTCGATCGTCTGGATGAGCGTCGCCCGGCCGTCCGTTGCCGATGGCTCGATACATACCGTCAAATCGAGGCCGATTGCCGGAATGCTGATCGATTTCGAACTTCGATGCGTTCATTTCGTCACGTCGCAATCGACAGCACGTGTTCTCAGTGGTGATCGAAGAGCGCGATCTGATTCGCCTTGACCATGGAGCGGACCTTCGTCGCGAACTTCGCCTTGGGATCGAGCTTGCATGCTTCTGCGACGGTCGCGCCGACCGGCTGAGCCGTGTCGATCACCGTGGTTTCCGTTTCTTTTACGCCGAGCTTGTCGACGCCGGCGACGTAGTAGACGAGCGCGGGCTGATACGCCTCGTCGACCTGAACGAAATCCGCGCACGTCATCTTTGCGGGGGCGACTTTTGTTTCCTTCGCACTCGCGGCGCCAGCAGCGCAAACGCAGATCAGGGCGAGAAGAATTTTGGTGGCCTTCATATGACACTCCTTGAATGAATGGTTAGAGATTCAGCACACTGCAAGCACATCTTAGAAAGGCATAGTTAGCTAGGAATTAATCAAGCCGGTTGTGCTGCGCGACTGGCTTGCGCCCGCACATGACCGCAGCCCAGGAGCGTCCAGCCAATGCCGCGCACATTGCGGATCAGTGCGCACCCGAAGCGCTTGCGCATGGAATGAATGAGCACATCGAGCGCATTGCTTTCCACTTCGTTACCCCAGCCGTAGATCCGTTCTTCGAGCTGCGCGCGGGAAAGAATCGCCTCGGGCCGTTCGAGAAGTGCGTGCATCAACGCGAATTCGCGCGCGGACAATGGCGACGCGATGCCCTCGCGCCAAAGGGTGCGGCGGTCGAGATCGAGGCTCAATGCTTCGTCGCCGATACACGAAGTCGCATACCCGGCCTGACGACGCAATACCGCGCGGATACGCGCCAGCACCTCGCGGACATCGAAGGGCTTGAGCACGCAATCATCCGCGCCGACGTCGAGACTGCGCACGCGCGTTTGCGGGTCGTTGCACGCGGTGAAGGTCAGCATCGGCACCTTGTTGCCCGATTCCCGCGAGGCCCTTAGCAACTGCAGACCGCCTCCGCACAGCAAGCCGAGATCGAGCAATACGACCGCGTAATAAGTCGCATCGATGGCCAGACGGCCGGCCCGCGCGTCGCGGACCCAGTCGACCCGGTAACCATCGTCCTTCAAGGCCCGGAACAGGGCCTGCCCCATTTGCAGATCGTCTTCAACCAGTAACACGCGCATGATGTCCCTTCGTTTGTGGCAATTGTTCGTCGCAGTTCGTTGAAATGCAGGCACACCGTCGCTAACGTATTTGCTATGGATAACGAATCAAACAGGATGGTGTTCCGGCGAATTGATGCGAGGCTATCGTCTTTCAATGATCAGTCTGGCATGCGCAGTTTAGAGTCGTGTCGAACGAATGTCTGTCCTCACGAAACGGGACAGCACTCATTCGCCGCTAGCCGAGCAAGGCAGTCAGTGCAACCAGTTCACGCTGCGTGCCGATGCCGAGCTTTGCCAGCGCCCGCTGCTTGTAGGTGATGACGCTCGCCGGCGAGAGCGCGAGCATCACGCCTACGGTCTTCGCGGTCTCGCCCTGCCCCAGCAGTGTCGCGACGGATCGTTCGCGCTCGGACAGCGCCGTGTGCCATTTGATCGAGACTTCGCGCGATACATTCGGCCTCGCGCGCAGTCTCGTGTGCGTGGAGGCGAGCGCGGCGAGAAAGTCGGCAAAGGCCGCAACGCAGGCTTTGTCGCGCTCGCTGAAGCGCCCCATGGCGGTGGATCGATACACGCTCAGAAACGACGTGTGATCAGCGCCGGGCACGATCACCGAGAGCTTGTCCGCGATCCCCGGTTCGACGAAGAACCGCTCGTAGTATTCCGCATTCGCGTCGCGATTCAGCATCAGTGAACGCACCGTGGGCATGACCGACTGCGGCGCTTGCTGTGCTTGCGCGTGGGCAAACTCGCGCACCAGCGGATCCTCGCGATAACGGCCGCCCACATAAGCTTCAGTCAGACGTGCGGCGACGCCGCGGGCGTGCCGGCTGGCAAGCGCCGAGATCTCCGCATGCCGCGGCTTTACGTTGACGATCACGCAATGCTCGATCTCGACGAGTCCGGCCAGCGCTTCGATCAGGCTATCGCCGAAATCGTCCGTGCCCGCCGCGCGTAAGCAATTGGAGAACGGAAGGACATCTGCAAAGTCTCGCGGATTCATATGAGCGCTCATTGCCTTGAGAGCGATGCTCTGATCGCGCTCAAGGAACAAGGGCAAGGTTGCCTTCTGAGCGCTGGAAGGCAACTGCGCACGAGCGTTTTCCGCGATGATGCACTGCGTGGTTTACGTCATATCGTTCGCGCGATCGAATTAATATTCAGGGGCGGACTTGTATGTCCACTTGAATACCAGTTATTCGAGTGGCGCTATGTTAGGAAGCTCGGCGCAAGGTCGTCTTGTCGCGTTACCCCTCGTTTGGCGACGATTTCGGCATAATTTCTCGAATCGCAACGGACAGTCGGAAGGCAGTCGTCCACGTCGTGGTGCGCCGCGAATAATCAGATCGAACGTTCAGCATGTGATGTCGCTTTTGCTCGAATGGATGTCGCACGATGAAAAGCAGCGAGCCCTTCGATGCGTCGTGCATCGAAGGGCTCGATTTTGTCCGGTGGATCAAGAAGCCGTACTGGCGGATAACAGGTGGCTCACCATTCTTTCGCAGATCGTCCGCATCGTCGCGGGATCGACGAACTCCTGCACATATACGGTGTTTGCAACCAGCACGCCGTCATAGACCGACACCGATACGTTGGGGAACCGCTTCAGCCATCCACATGCATACTCGAATCCGGTCACTTTGAGTCGTTGCGTCGGCCAGTGAAACGTGACCGATTGCATGTCCGAGATGTTCAGTGCGACGGGCGCCTGTTGCTTGTTGCCGAATGCGTTCGCGTAGTTCAGGTAGTCGTGAAAGATGGCGCCGTTGGCCACGCCTTCGTGAATATCGCGGTAAATGAGCTTCGCGACCTCGAACAAAGGCCTGTCGAGATCCGGGATCGGCGTGATATGTCCTGTGATGGCCGAAAAGACGAGCTCCGGCGAAATGTGCGGTTCGAGCCTGCGCCGCATATCGACGGACGATCGCATCAGGATCCGGCGCGGCGGCGCTTGTGCCACATCACGGATCGCGAGCGCGAACGCAGCAAGAAGAAGCGAATGCACGGACGAGCCGTGCGCATGCGCCGCCGCGCTGATTCGAAGCATCGCTTCCGCTCCGATCACCGTCCGCTCAAGACGATGCGTCCAAGGCTGGCCATCGTCGGGCGTCTTCATCGGGATTTGCGCGAATGTCCCGCTAGACGACGCGGGATTGCGCATATGGCCGGCGGGAAGCGAAGCGAGGCTTTGACTCACGGCCGCATCGACCGGGCTCGGAAACGGTTGCCTCTCCAATGCCGGCGTGATTCCGCGCACGATGCAATCGCAGAGATAAGCGAGACATGCATGCAACTCCACCAGCGATGTCGCATCCGTGATCGCGTGCGAGCTCAGCATGAAGATGTCGAGCGTATCGTTACCGGCAATCACGCGGATGCTGTAGAGCTTTTTCCGCGTGTCCAGTCCGGCATCCAGCAACGTTGCGTAGACCGCGTCTGCCGTGCAGCTTTCGCGAGAAAGCCACGCTTCGACCGCGGACGCGTCGTCCGTGCGCTCCACGAATTCACCGAACTCGACGGCCGAGCGGAGAATGCCATAGCGAGCCTCCAGACCCGCGATGGCCTTGTCGAACTGTGCTCGCGTCACCGTTCCGAAGATGCTGCTCCGGCTCACCACCAACGTGCCCGTGGCGATGTAAGTCATCTCTGTCGACGACGCTTCGCGATACATGCGTCTCGTGGCATGTCGCTCGTCTTGTGATGTCGGTTCGCAGTCGAGGATCTGCATGGTCGGCTCCGGTAGTGGCTCCGGCCATCTGCGCGTGCACAGCCGGAATGACTGTGCAGCCTAGAGAGGCTGAATTAGCTTGGCGTTAGCGCGCATTCCAACGTGTCCCCGAATAATCGATGCGGGCGCTTTTACCGAAAAGGGCGAAAACGAGATGCTGGCGCTTTAGCCCGGGCGCATGGACACAACATAGGCATGCTTAGCTTCTTCTGTAAAGAAAGAGTGCGAATCGCCTTTGGCCGAGTTCGGAATTTGCCGGCCGACCGGGCTTGCATCCACGTACCGGTTTACCCGACCCGTTGCCTAATGATCATTTTGTTGGCCACCGCACCGAACTGATGAATCGAAAGGATGTTAAATCCTTGCAAAACGTGCAATGAGAAACTCAACAAAATGCGCGACCTTATTAGAAAATTCATCGGCCCAGGGATACGCGACGTTGCCAGCGTCGCGTTTTACCGAACCATGCTTGCATGCTTCGGTAATTTCGCGCGGGGAGGCAAAGCATGACGCCGATCGTCTTCGGGGGCCGCTTCGGGTGGCTTCACGTCGGCCAGGGAAGCCACGGCGTCGTGCTGTGCAATCCTTTCGGACATGAGGAAGCGTGGGGCCACAAGGCCATGCGCTATCTGGCCGAGGAGCTTTCCCGGCGGGACATTCCGGTCCTGCGCTTCGACTATCTCGCAACGGGCGATTCAGTCGGCATCGATCACGAAAGCGATCGGCTCGACGACTTCGTAGCAGATGTCGGCGCGGCTATCGAACGTTTGCGGCACGAGACGGGCGTGACGAAGGTCACGTTGTGCGGCTTGCGTCTGGGCGGCACGCTGGCGGCGCTGGCATCGCATCATCCACTGGTGGATTCGCTCGCGCTGCTCGCGCCCGTGATGAACGGACGTCACTATCTGCGCGAACTGACGGCGTTGCGCAAGACATGGGTCGAGAATCTTCCCATCGACGTGCGAGCCGGGCAGATCGATTCGCCCTTTCACGTGCTCGGGCAGGTTTATAGCGAAGCGTTCCGCAGCCGCTTGAGCGGGCTCGATCTCGGCAAGTCCATGAGCCGTCACGCCACGATGCCCAAGCGCGTGTTCGTGGCCGATATACGGCCCGGCGCGAGCCAGTCGCTATGCGCCGCATTGCGCGATCGAGACGTCGAAGTGCAGGCGGAAAGCTTCGACGACTATTTCGAATTCATGCAGGAGACGGCATCGTCCACCTTGCCGGAGAAGACGCTCAAGCGCACCGCGCAATGGATCGCCCGGAGCATGGCCGAAGACGAGTCCGGCGATCTCGGGGGCCGCACGAGAAAGGCGGCGCGCCCGAGCATGAGCGACGATGCCATCATCGAAACGCCGGAAGCGATCGAACGCCCGGTGATCTTCGGCGCGGCAGGACTCTTCGGCATCTTGTGCGAACCGCGCGACCGGCTCGCGGGCGGACCGGTCATCGTCATCACCAATACGGCGGCCAGCGTGCATCAGGGCGACAGCCGTCTGTCCGTGCGCATCGCGCGGGAAATGGCGCAACGCGGTATTGCATCGTTGCGCTTCGACGCGCGCGGCATCGGCGATAGCCCCGCGCGCTCGGCGGATGGAACGCTCGATACGACGGCCTCGATCCATGCGGAAAGCACGATCGACGATGTCGCGACGGCGGGCGCGTGGCTCAAGCGCAAGGGCTACGACAACGTCGTTGCGTTCGGCATCTGCTCGGGCGCCTATAGCGCCTTGCGCGCATCGCTCGTCGAGCCGGCTATCGCGGCCGTCATCGCCGTGAATCTGCAACGCTTCTATATCCCCGAGCGGCTGACCCTGCAGGAACTCAGGAACCAGCGGCGCAACACCATGGCGCGCCTCGGACCAGCGCTCCTGAAGCCGAAAAAATGGTGGCTCGTGCTGAGCGGTCAACGGGGGCTCAAGCCGATCGTCAAGGCCTTCGCATCGAATGCGGCGGCGCGGCTGCAATCCCACATACTCGGCGTGACGCGCAAGAAAGTGGTTCATAGCAGCAGCAACCAGTCACTCACCGATCCGCACAGCGTCGTTCACGCGCTCGAACGCAAAGGCGTGCGCACGCTGCTCGTGTATGGCGCGGGCGATGAAGGGCTCGATCAGCTCAACGCACACTTCGGCAGGCACGGCAAGAAGCTCTCACGAACGACACGCGTCAAGGCCGCCGTGTGCAGGGATGTCGATCACGCGCTCTACGATACGCGTGCGCTGGCCAGCGTGATTGCGCTGTCCGAGACCTTCATCCAGGATCTGCAGCCCAGAAGCGAGCCGGTCATGGAAACCATTGCGCCGCTCGGCGTTTCCCAGCACCTGTAAGCTGATCTTCTTCACGTCGTCTTCGATACGGCACGCCTGCGCGGGCCCGTATCGAAGACAAGACGCTTCCGATTCGCGACGCTGTTCGCCCCGCACCAACAAATCCCCTCCATCTGTTTTTCGACGACCGACAGGTTCGCTCGGAATCTCGCGCGCTAGAACGCTCGAAAAACGCGCATCCGTCGCAAATTTCCTATTTTTATCAGAGCGTTAGATTAACCGAACGGTTCTTCCATGCTTGCCTGGCACAGCCCTCGCATATGTAGCTGCGAGCGCAACGATTAATGCTCAACCAACCAAACCAGTCCAGGAGCCACATCATGTTGAAGATCGAAAACCTCGCAGTCAGCAAAGAACTCGGCCGCGCTGAAATGGGCGCCATCGTCGGCGGCGCAAGCATCTTCCAGAACAACGGCATCAACGCCAATTCGATCAGCGGCTTCGCCTTCGCCAGCCCGCAGACCAACGTTGCGCCGGTCACGCAAGTCGATGCCTCGCAACACACCGACGTCGACCTGAAGAACATCACCAAGTCGCTCTCGTCGGTCGGCAGCCTGCTCGGCGGCGTCGCGCTGTAATCACTCGCTCATCCCAAACCACACAGTCATCCGGAGAACCATCATGTTGAAGA
>LRBF01000236.1 GCA_001580565.1 Caballeronia megalochromosomata
CGCGCCGCACGCGGTTGATGGGCGCGCGCACGTTGCCCGGCCAGCCGTAGTTGTGGATCGCGGCGATCGCATCGGGCGAAAAGCCGCGCAGGCGCCGGCTCGCATCCTTCTTGAAGCGGTCGAGCATGTGCTTCGCCAGCAATTCGATATCCTTGCCGCGCGCGCGCAGCGGCGGCTCGTCGATCTGCAACACGCACAGGCGGTGATACAGGTCCGCGCGAAACCGCCCTTCGATCATCGCGGTCTGCATGTCGACGTGCGTCGCCGAAATGATGCGCACGTCCACCGGTGTCGAGCCGTGGCCGCCCAGACGCTCCACTTTGCGTTCCTGCAGGAAGCGCAACAGGCTCGCCTGGCTTTCCAGCGGCAGATCGCCGATTTCATCGAGAAACAGCGTGCCGCCGTTGGCGGCCTCGACGCGGCCGATCTTGCGCTGGTTCGCGCCCGTGAACGCGCCGCGCTCGTAGCCGAAAAGCTCGGATTGCAGCAGATGCGCGGGAATCGCGCCGCAGTTGATCGGGACGAACGGCTGATCGCGGCGCGCCGAACGCTCGTGGATGGCGACAGCCGTCAGTTCCTTGCCGGTGCCGGATTCGCCCGAGATGAACACGGGCGCATCGGTCATCGCGACCTTGCGGATGGAACGGAAGAGCGCGAGCATCGCGTCGCACGAGCCGACCATCTCGCCCTCTGCGCGGCCTTCGCTGCGCGCATCGTGCGAGGCGGCGTCGTGCAGCGAAACCATGCCATAGGCGTGGCCGACGGAATCGACGATGCGGTCGTTCGACGTCGGCAGCGTCACGTAATCGAAACAGTAGTCGCGAATCAGGCGCCGCACGGCGGCGTCTTCCAGTTGTCCGGCAACGGTGGCCGCGACCCAGCCGACGTTGGTCATCGTCAGCGACGATTCGAACGCCGCCAGTTCATGAGATTCGAAATGACTCGACAGATCCAGCAACCCCCCGGTCGCCAGATCGCTTCGCAATGCCTTACGCGTGTCGCGCGCGCTCGCGACGATTTCGATATGCCACCCGCGCTCCTCGAATCGCGCGCACAGCGTCTCGCTTGGATCGCGAGTCACATAGATGAGTTGCCGCCGAGCGACGTCCATTATTCAGATCCTTTGTTCAACATTCGTTGAAAAGGTCACGTAGTCCAGGCTCGCGCTACATCGCAGACTTCGTTGCCCTCGCACGTTTCTCTCAAACGTCTGGAGAGAGGGACTTGCCACTCGATACATCGCCCCCGGGACACGGCGCGATACACCTACGCACCCTTCCACGAAACCCTTTATGTCTGATTCTGTGCCTTTTTTGAGAGACTACTATAACCCAGAAACCCCGGAAACAAATATCGCGAGAGCCTCCGGATTAGCCACAAAACCTTGACAGGACGGGCTTGGCAAGAATTTCTCACACGATTATTAAAAACTTTCAGCACAATTTAATAAGACAAAATCTTATACCGATTTCGCGAGAACTTCATGTTTTTCTGCCTTCATGTTTCAGCCGTGAAACGTTTTCGCCCGGGTTTTCGCGTACCGGTTACGCGCGCTTTTCACGATCCGTTGCGCAGCAACGCTTCGCGGGGCATGGCACGCAATTCGCTAAATTAACGACACGCCGGAAGGTAAGAAATACTGTCTATCGAACGTGCGTTCATGTTTCTCCCTGCATTCATCATCTGACTAATCGTTCATACCGGCCGGACGATTACTTTATTTCCGGATATT
Organism: Caballeronia megalochromosomata; assembly: GCA_001580565.1. Taxonomy (GTDB): domain Bacteria; phylum Pseudomonadota; class Gammaproteobacteria; order Burkholderiales; family Burkholderiaceae; genus Caballeronia; species Caballeronia megalochromosomata. Next base: position 1,733 of record LRBF01000236.1, read on the forward strand.
TCGATTCCGGGAATAGTTACCTTGGATTATGTCGTCACGATGGCACTCGAAAGTTCATTCAGGCGCTCAGAAACTCCCGGCGCGCATCAAAACCTTGAGGACGCGGACGCACTGGCCGGAGAACCCGAGCCCGCCGTTCGCCCGACGGGCTCGGGCGTCAGCGTGACGCTTTGGGACGAGATCGCACCCGCCCCGTCGCACACGACGCCGCCGCTCGCCGACGATTCGCCGGAAGCGTGAACCTGCGCGACGCGCCAGGCGCCAGTCGGGCCGGGAGTGTCGGTTAGAATCGAGACCCCGGCGGCGCGGCCCGCGCGCGCCAGTTTGCCTCGACCTCCTTCACATGACGACGCTGACCCTCATCGTCGCCCGCGCGCGCAATGGCGTGATCGGACGCGATAACCAACTGCCTTGGCGCCTGCCCGAGGACCTCGCATTCTTCAAGCGCACGACCATGGGCGCGCCCATCATCATGGGCCGCAAGACGCATGAATCGATCGGCCGGCCGCTGCCGGGGCGACGCAATATCGTCATCTCGCGCGATGCCACGCGGCGCTATGAAGGCTGCGACGTCGTGACGAGCCTCGAAGCGGCGCTCGCGCTCGAGCCGGCAAAGGAAGCGTTTCTGATCGGCGGCGCGCAGTTGTATCGCGATGCCATCGGACGCGCCGACAAGATGATCGTCACCGAGATCGACGCCGATTTCGACGGCGACACGCGCTTTCCCGCGCCCGATCCGGAGTTATGGCGCGAAGTCGCGCGCGAGCCGCATCGCGCGGCGGCGCCGAATGATTTCGCGTTTGCGTTCGTGACCTACGAGCGCATTGCGGCCCAGGAATGAAAAAAGGCTCCGGATGCGCTCCGGAGCCCTCGTCTTTCAGCGGATACGGATTACTGTCCCGCGACCGTCATCCGCTCGATCAGCACCGAGCCGATTTCCTTCGTGCCGCGCACGACGGTATCCGCGCCGATCGCCTCGATGTGGCGGAACATCTCCTGCAACGTGCTCGCCACAGTGATTTCCTCCACGGCGTGCACGATCTTGCCGTTCTCGACCCAGAAGCCCGACGCGCCGCGCGAGTAATCGCCGGTCACGTAGTTCACGCCCTGCCCCATGAGTTCGGTGAGCAGGAGGCCGGTGCCGAGCTTCTTCAGCATCGCTTCGAAATCGTCTTCCGGTTTCGTATGCGTGCTCTTCATCGTCAGATTGTGCGAGCCGCCCGCGTTGCCGGTGGTTTGCATGCCGAGCTTGCGCGCCGAGTACGTCGACAGGAAATAGCCCTGCACGACGCCATCCTCGACCACGCTGCGACGCTGCGTGCGCACGCCTTCCTCGTCGAACGGCGCGCTGCCCATGCCGCCCTTCACGTGCGGATCCTCCACGACCTGAATATGCGGCGCGAACACCGGCTTGCCGAGGCTGTCGACGAGGAACGTGGTCTTGCGATACAGCGCGCCGCCGCTCACCGCCTGCACGAACGCGCCGAGAATGCCCGCCGCGAGCGGCGCCTCGAAGAGCACGCGGCACTTGCGCGTGTCGAGACTCTTCGCGTTCAGGCGTGCGAGCGCGCGCTCGGCGGCGTAGCGCCCGACCGCTTCGGGCGCGGCGAGACCGCTCGCGTCGCGTCTGGACGTGTACCAGTCGTCGCGCTGCATGTCGCGTCCCGCTGCCGCAATGGGCGCGCACGCGATGTAATGCCGCGAGTACGGATAGCCCGCCATGAAACCGCGCGAGGTCGCGAGCACGAATTGCGAATGCTGCGCGGAGACGCTCGCGCCTTCCGAGTTGGTCACGCGCTTGTCGACGGCGAACGCGGCGGCCTCCGCGCGGCGCGCGATCTCGGCGGCTTCTTCCGCGTCGATATCCCACGGGTGATAGAGATCGAGATCCTGCGGCGCCTTTTCGAGCAGTTCCGCTTCGGCGAGGCCCGCCGCGCTGTCTTCGGCCGTGAAGCGCGCGATGTTGTACGCGGCGGCGACCGTGTCGCGCAGCGCATCGCGCGTGAAGTCGGCGGTGCTCGCGTTGCCGCGCTTCTTGCCGATGAAAACGGTCACGCCGACCATCTTGTCGCGGTTGTGCTCGATCGTCTCGACTTCGCCGCGCCGCACGCTCACTGACAGACCGTCGCCTTCGGAAATCTCGGTCGCGGCATCGCTCGCGCCGAGTTCCTTCGCGTAACGCAGGATGTCGGAAGCGATTTCCTTTAATTCGTCCTGCGTATGCGGGAAGTATCGTTGCTTGACGTCCATGTCTGCTGCCATTTGTGGTTGCCTTTGGAAGTCGGGCGTCTCGCGCCCGCGCATGTCTGGTTGCTTCGGAATTCCCGGCCGGGCGCGCACGCAAATCGGGCAGCGAGCGGCGGAATCGGCGTATCACGCGATCATAGCAAGGACGGCGCGCATTCACCCGCCAAGCTTTGTCGCAGACACGTGCGCGAGGGTTCAGGCGCGGTGCGCATGCAAGCTACAATGTCGGGATGAACCGTAAAACCCGCATCCAACCGATCGATTCCGGCCGCGACGACGAGCGCGAGCCCGACGAAAACGGCTACGACCGCCCGAGCAAATCCCAGCTCAAGCGCGACATGCACGCGCTGCAGGAACTGGGCGAAGCGCTGATCGCGCTGCCCAAAGACGCACTGAAACGCATGCCGATGCCCGAGCATCTCGACGACGCCGTGCGCGAGGCGCGCCGCATCACCGATCACGAAGGCAAGCGCCGCCAGGTGCAGTACGTCGGAAAGGTCATGCGCTCGCTGACCGAAGACGAGGTCGCGGCGCTGCGCACCGCGCTCGACACGCACCGTGGCGTGAACAAGTCCGAAACCGCGCGCCTGCACTGGATCGAGCGCACGCGCGAAAAGCTTCTCGCCGATGACGCCGCGCTCACCGAATTCATCCGCAATCATCCGGGCGTCGATCCGCAGGAAGGCCGCACGCTGATCCGCAACGCGCGCAAGGAGCGCGAGCAGCAGAAGCCGCCGCGCTATTACCGCGAGCTGTTCCAGTGGATCAAGACCGCGTCGGGCGCGGCAGACGACGAAGAAGAGATCGAAACCGATGAGGACGATCGTGACGGCACCGAAGCGTAATCATCCGGACGAGCTGATCGTCGGGCTCGTGTCGATCAGTGACCGCGCGTCGCAGGGCGTCTACGAGGACAAGGGCTTGCCGTCGCTTCAGGACTGGCTCGGCGAGGCGCTCACGACGCCCTTTCGCGCCGAAACGCGCCTGATCCAGGACGATGCCGCGACCATTTCCGCGACGCTCATCGAACTGGTCGATACGCACGGCTGCGATCTCGTGCTCACGACAGGTGGCACCGGCCCGTCGCGCCGCGACGTGACGCCCGAGGCGACGCTCGCCGTCGCCACGAAGCCGATGCCCGGGTTCGGCGAGCAGATGCGCCAGATCAGCCTGAATTTCGTGCCCACGGCGATTCTTTCGCGGCAGGTCGCGGTGATCCGTGAGACGGACGATCACGCCGCGCTCATCATCAATCTGCCGGGACAGCCGAAGTCGATCCGCGAGACGCTCGAAGGATTGAAGGACGCCGACGGCAAGCAGAAAGTGCCGGGCATTTTCGCGGCCGTGCCGTATTGCATCGATCTGATCGGCGGGCCGTATATCGAAACGCGGCCCGGCGTGGTCGCCGCGTTCCGCCCGAAAAGCGCGATCCGCCCGCCGAAGAATTAAGACGCGGCGGCAGGCGCCGACGGAATCAGGAAGTGCTCGCGGTAATACTTGAGTTCGTCGATGGACTCGTGGATGTCGGCGAGCGCGGTATGCATCGCGCGCTTCTGGAAGCCCTTGTAGATCGCCGGCTGCCAGCGGCGGCACAGTTCCTTCAAGGTGCTGACATCGAGATTGCGGTAGTGGAAGAACGTCTCCAGCTCGGGCATCCAGCGCGCCATGAAGCGGCGGTCCTGACAGATCGAATTGCCGCACATCGGCGACTTGCCGGGCGGCACGTACTGGCCGAGAAAGTCGCGGATCTGGCGCGTGGCCTCGGCTTCATCGACCGTCGACGCCTTCACGCGCTCGGTCAGCCCGGAGCGGCCGTGCGTGTTGCGGTTCCACTCGTCCATGCGGCCGAGCGCCTCGTCCGTCTGATGAATCGCGAGCACCGGCCCTTCCACCAGCTTGTCGAGCGTCGAATTCGTCACGACCACCGCGATCTCGATGATGCGATCGTTGTCCGGATCGAGACCGGTCATCTCCATGTCGAGCCACACGAGGTTCATGTCGCTGCGCACAAGGGCGTTTTCGTCTGATTCGGGAGTGGCGGAGATGTCGGTCATGAAAAGCGGCCTGAGAGATGGAAACGCCATGGCCGCGCGCTATCGGATCCTGCGCGTCAGCACGGCCTAGAACCTATAATTCTCGCATAGTTCAATCGGAAGTCCCGGATGACCAACCTCACGCTCGCTTTCTCGACGATCTTCGTCGTCGCCCTGGTCGCGATGGTCTCGACCAAGCTCTGGCTCGCGTCGCGCCAGATCCGCCACGTCGCCGCGCACCGCAACGGCGTGCCGTCGCAATTTTCCGGCACGATTCCGCTCACCGCGCATCAGCGCGCCGCGGATTACACCGTCGAGCGCACCCGCCTCACGATGATCGAAGTCGTCACGAGCGCGGTCGTGCTCGTCGCGCTGACGCTGCTCGGCGGCGTCCAGGCGCTCGATCTCGCCATTTCGGACTGGCTCGGCCGCGGCTATCTCGGACAGATCGCGCTGGTGGCGTCGGTTGTCGCGATCACGAGCGTCATCGACCTGCCGTTCGATTACATCCGCCATTTCGTGATCGAGGAAAAGTTCGGCTTCAACCGCATGTCGAAGAAGCTCTTTTTCGTCGATCTCGTGAAGGGCACGGTGCTCGCGGTCGTGATCGGCGCGCCGTTGCTGTTGCTCACGCTCTGGCTCATGGATCGCGCCGGCACGTTCTGGTGGCTCTGGACGTGGATGGTGTGGGTCGCGTTCCAGTTGCTCGCGATGATCATCTATCCGACCTTCATCGCCCCGCTCTTCAACAAGTTCGAGCCGCTGAAGGACGAGGCGCTCGTCGCGCGCATCACGAATCTGATGTCGCGCACGGGCTTCGCCGCGAAGGGTTTGTTCGTGATGGACGGCAGCCGGCGTTCCGCGCACGGCAACGCGTACTTCACGGGCTTCGGCGCCACGAAGCGCATCGTCTTCTTCGACACCCTGCTCGCGCGTCTTTCCGGCAGCGAGATCGAAGCGGTGCTCGCGCACGAACTCGGCCACTTCAAGCGCCGCCACGTGCTCAAGCTGATGATCGTCATGTTCGGCATCAGCCTCGCGATGCTCGCGCTGCTCGGCTGGCTCATCCAGACGACGTGGTTCTACGAAGGCCTGGGCGTGCGGCCCTCGCTCGTCGGCAGCAACAACGGGCTCGCGCTTGTGCTCTTCATGCTCGTGCTGCCGGTGTTCATGTTCTTCATCACGCCGCTCGGCAGCCTGACTTCGCGCAAGAACGAATTCGAAGCCGATGCCTTCGCCGCCAGCCAGACCGATCCGAAGGATCTCGTGAACGCGCTCGTGAAGCTTTATGAGGACAACGCGTCGACGCTCACGCCCGATCCCATCTACACCGCGTTCTATTACTCGCATCCACCTGCTTCGCAGCGTATCGACCGCCTGATGCAGCACGCCGCATGACGCGCGAGTTCAAGCGTCCGAACGTGGGCGCGCGCCTCGAAGGCACGGTGATCGCGGCGCACGGACGCCATTATCTGGTGACGCCGGAAGACGGCGGCGCGATGCTCCAGTGCTTCCCGCGCGGCAAGAAGAGCGATGTGGCCGTGGGCGATCGCGTGATCTACGAGCAGTCGTCGGCGGATCAGGGCGTGATTGTCGAGATCGGCGAGCGGCGCAATCTGCTCTATCGCTCGGATCAGTTCAAGTCGAAGCTCTTTGCCGCGAATCTCGATCAGCTCCTGATCGTGCTCGGGACCGAGCCGCACTTCAGCGAGGACCTGCTCGGGCGCGCGTTGATCGCAGCGGAGGCGCATGGACTGGAAGCGCTCGTCGTGCTCAACAAGATCGACGTCGAGCAGGCGTTGCCGCTCGCGCGCGCGCGTCTCGCGCCGTATCGCGAACTCGGCTACACGGTGATCGAGCTTTCGGCGAAGATGGCGCCCGGCGAGGTCCATCCACAGCTCGACGCGCGTCTGAAAGACCGCTCGACGATCCTCCTCGGCCAGTCGGGCATGGGCAAATCGACGCTCGTGAACCTGCTCGTCCCCGATGCCGACGCCGCCACGCGCGAAATTTCATCGGCGCTCAACAGCGGCCGCCACACGACCACGTTCACGCGTCTCTACACGTTGCCCGGCGGCGGCTCGCTGATCGATTCACCGGGCTTTCAGGAGTTCGGCCTGCACCATCTGTCGGAAGGCCAGCTCGAGCGCGCCTTCGCGGATTTCCGGCCCTATCTCGGGCATTGCCGCTTCTACAACTGCCACCATCTGCAGGAACCCGGCTGCGCGGTGCTCGAAGCCGTCGACGCCGGCAAGATTCGCCCCGAGCGTCACGCGCTCTACGCACAGCTCGTCCACGAAGCCAGCCAGATCGTTCGATGAAGCGGCTCACGCGCGCCCCCAACCTGATCACGGCGCAGCACTGGGTCAACGTGCTGGCGACCGCGGGCGTGCCGTGCGAGTTGCACAACCGTTATCTGAATGGCGCGATGGGGGAGATTCCGGCGGATCAGTGCGCGCCGGAGATATGGATCGTCGACGACCGCGATGAAGCACTCGCCTCGCGCCTTCTGGAGCGCGCGCGAAAAGGGCCGGACGCGAACGCCCGGCCCTGGAGATGCAAACATTGCGGCGAATGGCTGGAAGCCCAATTCACCGTGTGCTGGAATTGCGAGACGGCGCGCGATCCGCTCGACGACTGATCACGCCAGCCACACGGCGATGGTCAGCATCAACAGCAGCAGCATCCACAGGATCACCGCGCGCCACACCAGGCCGACGGCCGATTGCAGCGTGCGCGGCGTGCAGTCGTCGCCGACGGGCAGCGGGCTCGCATCGCCCACCGCAAGCGCTTCGACCGAAAGCGGCTCCGCCAGCGGACCCGCGAGACGCGCGCCCAGCGCGCCGCTACCCGCCGCGAGCAACACGCCTTCGTTCGCGTCGGGCCACTGCCGCGCGTGATTGCGCCACGCGTAGATCGCATCCTCGAAATTGCCGACGATGGCAAAGCCGAGCGCGGTCAGACGCGCCGGCACCCAGTCGATGACGAAGAACGCCCGTTGTGCGAACGACGAAAACTCGGCGGTGCGCTCCGGGTCCGGCTTCGACCATGCGCGCGCCAGATATTCGGCGATGCGATACAGCACCGCGCCCGCCGGGCCGATCGGAATCAGGAACCAGAAGAACACGCCGAACACATGCCGATGCGACGCCACCACCGCATGAACCAGCGTATGGCGCACGATTTCGCTGACGGGCATGTCGAGCGTGTCCATGCCGGTCCATTCGCGCAGCACTTCGCGCGCGCGCGGCACGTCGTCGTTGTTGAGCGCGAGGTGGATGTCGGTGAAGTAGTGGCTGAACTGCCTGAAGCCGAGCGTGAAGTACACGATCACCACATTCCACAGAAACGCCAGAACGAAGTTGATCCGGTACAGCACGTAATAGATGAGCCCGACGGCGAGCGTCCACGGCAACACGACGACCAGCCACGCGACGATGCCGTGTTTCTCCTTGCCAGCATCGAAACCATGCGCGGTGGATTCCGCATGATATTGGAGCAACGCCGAAATCGGATTGTGCGGCGATAACGCGCGCATCTGCTCAATGATGAGAGCCAGCAATACGGAGAAAAAAGTCATGCGAAGCGCCGAAACGGTCGGATTAGTTCGAGTTTCGCGTAACGATAGCACAGCGCCTGATGCCTTTAGTGCGCTGAGTAATTGCGTGAGGCGCGACGGACGCGCGGGCTTTTTGCGCTGTCACGCGCGAGCCGCGAGGAAGCGGTAGAAATTGCGTAACATGCCCGCTGTTGCGCCCCAGATGAAATAAGGCGCCTTTCTTTCGCCCGGAACATAGGGCATCGCAAAAAAACGACGCTCGCCGCCTTCCCAGCGAAACACGCGCACTTCGTGGTTCGCCGGATTCATGAGCCACGCGAGCGGCACTTCGAAAATATCGGCGACTTCGCACGTATCGGCCTTCAACGTGAAAGGCGGATGCACCAGCGCGACGACCGGCGTCACCTTGAATCCCGTGCCCGTCAGATACTCGGGCAACGCGCCGATGACTTCGCAGTGTTCCGCGCCCAACGCGACCTCTTCCTGCGCCTCGCGCAACGCGGTGGCGGCGGCATCGGCGTCTTCAGGTTCGCGGCGGCCGCCCGGAAAGCTGATCTGCCCGGCATGATCCGACAGATGATCGGCGCGCTGCGTCAGGAGCACGGTCAGGCCGCCCTCGCGCACCACGAGCGGCACCAGCACGGACGCCACACGGGGATCGCCGCCAATCGCCTTGATGCGCTGCTCACGCTCTTCCTGAGTCCAGTCGAGATCCATCGCGAAACGCGCGCGCAAGCCTTCCGGCGTGAGGCGCTCTGGCGGAACGGGCGGGAGTGTCTCACCCGTCGAGAAGACGGGCATCTTTTCGGGTTCGAGGATGCGGGGAGTCGAAGTCTTTCCGGTGGACACGGGTCGGGAACGGGGCTGTCGAAGTCTCAATTTGAACACACCAAAGAAAAAAGCACCCACATGGGGTGCTTTTTCCGTACTGCGCCGGCCCGGGACTTACTCTGCGGAAGCAGACTTGTCCTTGAAGACCAGCTTTTCCTTGATTCGAGCCGACTTGCCCGAACGCTCGCGCAGGTAGTAGAGCTTCGCGCGGCGAACATCACCACGACGCTTCACGACGATGCTCGCGAGCAGCGGCGAGTAGGTCTGGAACGTACGCTCAACGCCTTCGCCCGACGAAATCTTGCGGACGATGAAGTTCGAGTTCAGGCCACGGTTGCGCTTCGCAATGACGACGCCTTCGTAAGCCTGGACACGCTTACGCGTGCCTTCGACCACGTTCACGTTGACGACGACGGTATCGCCCGGCGCGAAATCGGGGATGCTCTTCTCGCCCAGAACGCGTGCGATCTCTTCCTTCTCGAGTTGCTCAATCAGATTCATTACTGACTCCTTGTGCCATCTTGCCGGAGTTGTGTGCCTTTCATGAAGGCCCCGGTAGAGGATGGGTTTGCTTCAGGCGCCGATGTTAGCCAGCGCCCCCATTTTCCCGCTCGTGAGCCCGAAATCTATGCAGACTTCGACGCTTCCTTCGCGAGTTCTGCGAGCCACGCCTCGTCGGCACGGCTCAACATCTTGCTTGCGCGCGCCCGACCAATCAGGTCAGGCCGCTTGTTGAACGTGTTGCGCAATGCTTCGCGCCTGCGCCACGCGTCGATTTCCTTGTGATGGCCGCCGAGCAGCACATCGGGAACACGCACGCCGTCGTACTCTTCAGGACGCGTGTAGTGCGGACAGTCGAGCAAGACGTCCACGAAACTGTCCTGCACCGCCGATTGCGCGTCGTTCAGCACGCCGGGCAACTGGCGCACCACGGCGTCCATCAGCGCCATTGCCGGGAGTTCTCCGCCCGACAGCACGAAGTCGCCGAGGCTTACTTCTTCGTCCACTTCGCGGTCGATCAGACGCTGGTCGATCGCTTCGTAACGGCCGCACAGGACCACGAGGCCGGGTTCCTGCACGAACCGCATCACGCGGTCATGGTCCAGCTTCGCACCTTGCGGCGACATCATCACGACGCGCGTCGACGTAATGCCCTGCTCGCGCTGCGCAGCCTTCGCCGCGTGGATCGCGTCTTCCAGCGGGCGCGCCAGCATCACCATGCCGGGGCCGCCGCCGTAAGGGCGATCGTCGACGGTGCGGTAGTTGTCGGTGGTGAAATCGCGCGGATTCCACGTCCGCAGACCGAACCGCGCCTGCTTCACTGCACGGCTGGTGATGCCCCAGTCGGTCAGCGCGCGAAACATTTCGGGAAAGAGCGTCACGACATCGAACTGCATCGCTCTCTCCGTAACGTGCCGATGTTCAATAGTCAGCGTCCCAGTCGACGACGATACGCTTCGCCGCCCGGTCCACCGTCTTTACATACACGCCGACGAACGGAATCAGCCGCTCGCCGGTGACGGCCTTGCCATCCTTGTCTGTCGACGGATACTCGATCCGAAGGATGGAGTGTGCGCCGTTGTCGATCAGATCGGCAACACGGCCCAGGGCCGCGCCCGCTTCGTTTTCGACATCCAGGCCGATCAGATCGACCCAGTAGAATTCGTCTTCGCCGTCTAGCTTCGGGAAATCGCTGCGTGCGATGTTCACCGTATGACCCTTGAGCGCGAGCGCCGTATCGCGGTCGTCACAGCCGGCGAAGCGCGCGACGATGGTATCCGCATGCACTTTCGACTGCAGGCAGCGAACGGACTTGCGATCGCGACCTTTGACGAGCCACCAGCGTTTGGCGCTCAGCAGCGCGTCGCCGCCTTGCTTGCCATTCGCGTGCGGCACGATCTTGACCCAGCCCTTGAGACCGTATGCATCGGCGATGAAGCCGACTTCGACAGCGTCCTCGGGCAAAGCCTCGACCGGCTCGATTGCGCCTTCCGGCGTCTTCGCGCTCGAAACGTCGACCGCCACGCGGCGCGCGCCCGGCTTGCGGACGAACGCGCCAAACGTGGCGGCACCTTCATCTTGCCCCGGCTTCGTTCGGCCGATGCCTTCCGATGCGCGGACGGATTCAGAATCGCGCGCGGACATCGGCGAACCTTTGGGCAGGTTTCGAGCGGTTGCTACAGCGTCGACTCAGCGCGCTCAAGCAGCCGGCTGGGCTTGCTGAGCTTGCTTGACGAGGCGCTCGACGGTCGGCGACAGTTGCGCGCCAACGCCTTGCCAGTACGTCAGGCGATCCTGAGCGATGCGCAGCGATTCGCCCTTGGTCGCGACCGGGTTGTAGAAACCCACGCGCTCAATGAAGCGGCCGTCACGGCGGCTACGGGAGTCGGTTGCAACGATGTTGTAGAAAGGGCGCTTCTTCGAGCCGCCACGAGCCAAGCGGATGATGACCATGCTGAAATCCTTGAAAACCGGGGTTCGGAACAACGAGAACAGGCGATTATAGCTGTAATCCGACGCCCGAACAAACACTTAACGCATTTTTTGGATGCGAGGGGAAGTTTGCGACGAATTCGGCGCGTTCCCGGATACCGGAAATCACACCGATGCGGCAACGTGCCATGGGCGGTGCGGGCGCGCGTCGGCGTAGAATGGCAGACCGGCGTCGGCTTTCGAGCGATGCCCGCCTCTCTCCACCACCGCTTTCGCTGATGACTTCCTCGTCCGTCGCCACGCAATCCGGCTCGAAGCCGGCCGGCAAGCAGGTTCCGCCGTATTTTCGCTCGAAGACGCTGACCGCCGCGCTCGCGTTCCTGTTCGGCTACATCGGCCTGCATCGCTTTTATCTGTATGGCATGCGCGACAAGTACGGCTGGGCGCATATCGTCGGCATCGTTCTAGGTGCGTTCGGCTATCTGCTGCTCGCGCAAACGGAGCGCGCGTCGATCCTCGGCTGGGTGCTGGCGTTCCCGGGCGCGGTTTCGCTGCTCGCCGCCTTTCTCTCGGCCATCGTCTACGGGCTGCGCCCCGACGCCAAATGGGACGCGCAATTCAACGCGCACACCGGACGCAGCAGCGACTCCGGCTGGACGGTCATCTTCGTGGTGATCTTTTCCCTTCTGATCGGCGCGTTCCTGCTGATGACCGGTCTCGCGCTCACGTTCCAGACGTATTTCGAAAGTCAGGTCGAAGCCGCGAAAACGCTGTCGCAATAAAACGTCAGAACAGATCGAGCTGCGGGCTGGACGGCGCCGCCGCTCGTTTCGCGGGCCGCTGGAACTCGGACATATCGAGAATGCCGCGCTGCCGCGCATTCAGGCCGAGGCGCTTCGTCGCCTTCTGAAAGCGCTGCCTGAGCATGTCGGCCCACAGCCCCTCGCCTTTCATGCGCGTCGCAAAATTCGAGTCGTAGTCCTTCCCGCCGCGCATGTCGCGCACGCGGCTCATCACGCGATCCGCGCGATCCGGAAAATGCGCCGCCAGCCAGTCTTTAAAGAGTGGCGCAACTTCCCACGGCAGACGCAGCACGATATAGCTCGCGCTCGTCGCGCCCGCCTCGGCACACGCCTCCAGAACACGCTCCATGTCCGGCTCCGTCACGAACGGAATGACCGGCGCGATGCTCACGCCGACCGGAATGCCCGCCTCGGCGAGCGTGCGGATCGTGCGCAGACGCCGCGACGGTGTCGCCGCGCGCGGTTCGAGCGTGCGCGCGATATCGGCGTCGAGGGTCGTGACGGTGATTGCCGCCATCACCTGGCCGCGTTCGGCCATGGGCGCAAGCAGGTCGATGTCGCGCTCGATCAGTGAATTCTTCGTGATCGCCGCGAACGGATGCCCGCAATCGTGTAGCACCTGGATGACCCGACGCGTGATCTGCAAATCGCGCTCGACCGGTTGATACGCGTCCGTGTTGACGCCCAGCGCGATCGGCTCTGCTTCGTAGTTCGGCTTCGCCAGCTCGCGCTCCAGTAATTCGGGCGCATTGATCTTCGCGTAGATGCGGCTTTCGAAATCGAGCCCCGGAGAGAGCCCGAGATAGCTGTGCGTCGGGCGCGCGAAACAATAGATGCAACCGTGTTCGCAACCTCGGTAAGGATTGAGCGAAACGGAAAACGGAATGTCCGGCGAGCTGTTGCGCGTGAGGATGCTTTTCGCGCGCTCCTCGAAAATCTGCGTGCGTAACGATGGCGCGCCTTCTTCCTCAGCATCAGCCGCGTGCAGCCAACCGTCATCGACGCGTTCGCGCTCGTCCTTCTCGTAACGCCCCTGAATGTTCGTGACCGCCCCGCGTCCCTTCAGCGGAGCGGGTGGCGCGACGGGATACTCACGATCGGGCGATGACATTGCGACAAAATCCATCGATTAATACTGTATAAATATACAGTATCTCCACGCCATCGCAAGCGGAAAATCACGTCTCGACGAGAATCTTCAGCGTCTCCTTGATCTCCTCCATCACCACATAACTCTTCGACTGCACCGCCCCCGGCAATCGCAGCAGGATGTCGCCGAGCAGCTTGCGATAGTCCGCCATCTCGCCAATCCGCGCCTTGATCAGATAGTCGAAATCGCCCGACACGAGGTGACACTCGAGCACCTCGGGAATCTTCTGCACTTCGCGGCGGAATTGCTCGAACATGTTGCCGCTCTTGTGATCGAGCGTGATCTCGACGAAGACAAGCAGCGCGGCGCCCAGCTCGGTCGGGTTCACGCGCGCGTAGTAGCCCATGATGACGCCATCGCGCTCCATGCGCTTTACACGCTCGATGCAAGGCGTGACCGACAGCCCGACGCGCTCGGCCAGGTCCTTCATCGCAATGCGGCCGTCCTCCTGGAGGATGTTCAGGATCTTGTGGTCGAGCTTGTCGAGCGTGCGGACCGGATTTCGCTGTGTTCGCATGGAGTTTTTCCTGAAAATCGAATAAATACAATAACTAAAACTGCCTCGAAGTCCATACCATAGTCGATAACACTATACGAGCTTCAGTTTGCCGCGCCAATCGACTTAACGTGCGCGCATACGGAAGTTTCATCGAATCTGGATGGAGATCGCATGCGAATCGTTATTCTCGGAAGCGGCGTCGTCGGCGTGACGAGCGCGTATTACCTTGCTCGCGCCGGCCACGAAGTCACTGTCATCGACCGCGAAGCCGGTCCCGCGCTCGAAACGAGTTTCGCGAATGCCGGACAGATCTCCCCGGGCTACGCATCGCCGTGGGCGGCACCGGGCGTGCCGCTCAAGGCCGTGAAGTGGATGTTCGAAAAGCACGCGCCGCTCGCCATCCGTCTCGACGGCACGATGAACCAGTTGCAGTGGATGTGGCAGATGCTGCGCAACTGCACGCAGGACCGCTACACGGTGAACAAGGGCCGGATGGTCCGTCTCGCCGAATACAGTCGCGACTGCCTGCAGGCGTTGCGCGCCGACACAGGCATTCACTACGAAGGCCGGACCGGCGGCACGCTGCAGCTGTTCCGCACGCAACAGCAATTCGACGGCGCGGGCAAGGACATCGCGGTGCTGAAAGACGCCAACGTTCCGTTCGAACTGCTGACCGCCGATGAACTCAAGAAGGCCGAACCGGCGCTCGCCGCCGTGTCGCACAAGCTGACGGGCGGCCTGCGCCTGCCGAACGACGAAACCGGCGACTGCCAGATGTTCACCACGCGCTTGGCCGCGATGGCCGAAGCGCTCGGTGTCAAGTTCCGCTACAACACGTCGATCGATGCGCTCGCCGTCAGCAACGGCCGCATCGCAGGCGTGCAGTGCGGCAAGGAACTGGTGACGGCGGATTCGTATGTCGTCGCGCTCGGCTCGTATTCACCGAAACTGCTCGGCGATCTCGTGAAGATTCCGGTCTATCCGCTCAAGGGCTACTCGCTCACCGCGCCCATCGTCGATGCGGACCGCGCGCCGGTGTCGACCGTGCTCGACGAGACATACAAGATCGCGATTACGCGTTTCGACGACCGCATCCGCGTGGGCGGCATGGCGGAAATCGTCGGCTATGACAGGAAGCTGAAGCAGGCGCGTCGCGAAACGCTCGAAATGTGCGTGAACGACCTGTTCCCGGGCGGCGGCGACACCGCGAGCGCCACGTTCTGGACCGGCCTGCGCCCGATGACGCCGGACGGCACGCCCATCGTCGGCCGCACGCGGGTGCCGAACCTGTTTCTCAATACCGGCCACGGCACGCTCGGCTGGACGATGTCCTGCGGCTCGGGCCAGTTGCTGGCGGATCTGATGTCGGGCAAGCAGCCCGCGATCCGCGCGGACGATCTGTCGGTGCATCGCTACTACGGCGATGTCGGCGTGAAGACGCGTCCGGGATACGCGAACGCGTGATTGCCGCTATCGCATGAAAGACAAAGGCGCCTCGCGGCGCCTTTTCTTTTAGAACTGGTCTTCGCTCAACGCGAGCACGCCCTCCCGCCCGTTCGCGCTGACGATCGACGCTTCGATCCCCGGCGCCAGCGACAGGATGTGCTCCGCGAAGAATTGCGCCGTCGCGATCTTCGCGGAATAGAAGCGTTCGTCGTCCGCGCGCTTCGCCTGGGCGGCCAGCATCGCTCGCGCCATCTGCCATCCGGACAACACGATGCCCGCGAGCCGCAGATACGGCACGCCGCCCGCGAACACCGCATTCGGATCGCTCTTGAACTTCGCGACGACGAACTCGATCGCGCGCGCAAGCGACAGGCTTCCCGCGCTCAGATGCCGGTGCATCGACCTGAACGGCTGACCGTCAGCGTCGGCGAGCGCCGCAATGGTCTGGTCGATCTGCGCGAGCAGCGCCTGCGCCGTTGCGCCGCCATCGCGCACGGTCTTGCGGCCGACGAGGTCGTTCGCCTGGATCGCCGTCGTGCCTTCGTAGATCGGCAGGATGCGCGCATCGCGGTAATGCTGCGCCGCGCCCGTCTCCTCGATGAAGCCCATGCCGCCGTGCACCTGCACGCCGAGGCTCGCGACATCGACCGACATCTCCGTGCTGAAACC
The DNA here is from genome assembly GCA_001580565.1 of Caballeronia megalochromosomata. GTDB lineage: Bacteria > Pseudomonadota > Gammaproteobacteria > Burkholderiales > Burkholderiaceae > Caballeronia > Caballeronia megalochromosomata. Next base: position 17,403 of record LRBF01000236.1, read on the forward strand.
CTTCACGATCGGCACGAGGTACTCGTAAATCGCCTGGTGGCTCTTCTTCGCGTCGTCGTCCGGATGACCGTGCGCGAGATCGCTATGCGCCGCCGCGACATACGCGAGCGCGCGGGCGCCTTCGGTGTAGGCGCGCATCGTCGAGAGCATGCGGCGCACGTCGGGATGATGGATGATCGTCACGGGCACCTTCGCGCTGCCATCGACGGGACGGCTCTGCACGCGCTCCTTCGCATACGCGACCGCCTGCTGGTACGCGCGCTCGGCGATCCCGACGCCCTGCATGCCGACCGCGAAACGCGCCGCGTTCATCATGATGAACATGTATTCGAGACCGCGATTCGCCTCGCCGATCAGATAGCCGATGGCGCCGCCGTGATCGCCGTATTGCAACACCGCGGTCGGGCTGGCCTTGATGCCGAGCTTGTGTTCGATCGATACGCAGTGCACGTCGTTGCGTGCGCCGAGCGAGCCGTCGTCGTTGACGAGAAACTTCGGCACGAGAAAGAGCGAGATGCCTTTCACGCCTTCGGGCGCGTCGGGCGTGCGCGCGAGCACGAGATGCACGATGTTCTTCGCCATATCGTGCTCACCGTAGGTGATGAAGATCTTCGTGCCGAAGACCTTGTACGTGCCGTCGCCCTGCGGCTCGGCGCGCGTGCGCACGAGCGCGAGATCGGAGCCCGCCTGCGGTTCGGTGAGATTCATCGTGCCGGTCCACTCGCCGGAGATGAACTTCGGCAGATAGCGCGCCTTCAGTTCGTCGCTGCCTGCGGTGAGGAGCGCTTCGATCGCGCCGTCGGTGAGCAGCGGACACAATGCGAAGGAAAGATTCGCCGAGTTGAGCGCCTCGATGCACGGCGTCGCGATGAGCTTCGGCAAACCCTGGCCACCGAAGTCGGCCGGGTGCACGACGCCTTGCCAGCCGCCTTCCGCGAACTGGCGGAACGCGTCCTTGAAGCCGGGCGTGGTCGTGACCTCGCCGTTCGCCCACGTGCTCGGCGTGCGGTCACCCGCGACATTCAGCGGTGCGATGACTTCGCCGCAAAAACGCGCGGCTTCCTCGACGACGGCCTGCGCCGTATCGAAGCCCGCGTCCTCGTGACCGGGCAGCGCGGCGATGCTGTCGATATCCGCCAGTTCCTTCACTACGAACAGCATGTCCTTGACCGGGGCGCTGTAGCTCATCGTCTTGTCTCCTCCCATTCATAAATTTCGGTACAAAAAAAGGGCGCAACATGTGTCGCGCCCTTTCTTTTTTTCTTTGTGGCGAGTGTTCGACTCACACGGCGCGGCTTAGCCGAGCTCTTTCACCAGTTCCGGCACGACCGTGAAGAGATCGCCGACAAGACCGTAATCGGCGACGCTGAAGATCGGCGCTTCCGGGTCCTTGTTGATCGCGACGATGACCTTCGAGTCCTTCATGCCCGCGAGATGCTGAATCGCGCCCGAGATCCCGACCGCCACATACAGTTGCGGCGCGACGATCTTGCCGGTTTGACCGACTTGATAGTCGTTCGGCACGTAGCCCGCATCGACCGCCGCGCGCGATGCGCCCAGCGCGGCGTTGAGTTTGTCCGCAAGCGGCTCAAGCGTCTTCGTGTAGTTCTCGCCGCTGCCCAGACCCCGCCCGCCCGACACGATGACGTGCGCGCTCGTCAGTTCCGGACGATCCAGCTTCGTCACTTCGCGGCTCACGAACTGCGAGATGCCAGCGTCGGCCGCGGCTTCGATCTTTTCGATCTGAGCGCTTCCGCCTTCCGCCGCGACCGGATCGAAGCCCGTCGAGCGTACCGTGATGACCTTGATCGGATCGCTCGATTGAACCGTCGCGATGGCGTTGCCCGCGTAGATCGGACGCTCGAACGTGTCAGCGCTGTCGACGGCGGTGATATCGCTGATTTGCGCGACATCGAGATGCGCGGCGATGCGCGGCGCGATGTTCTTGCCGTAGGCCGTCGCCGGCGCGAGGATATGCGAATAATCCTTCGCGATGTTCAGCACCGTGCCTTCGATATTCTCCGCGAGGCCCGCTTCGAGCTGAGGCGCATCGGCCAGCAGCACTTTCGAAACGCCCGCGATTTTCGCTGCGGCATCCGCCGCGCCTTGCGCGTTCGAACCCGCGACCAGCACGTGCACATCGCCGCCGATCTTCGCGGCCGCTGCCACCGTGTTCAACGTCGCCGCCTTGATCGACGCGTTGTCGTGTTCCGCAATTACCAGAATCGTCATTTTCTCGCGTCTCCCTTTACAGCACCTTGGCTTCGGTCTTGAGCTTTTCCACCAGCGTCTTCACGTCCGGCACCGTAATGCCTGCGCTGCGCTTGGGCGGCTCGACGACCTTCAGCGTCTTCAGACGCGGCGTAACATCGACGCCCAGATCGGCGGGTTTCACCGTCGTCAGCGGCTTCTTCTTCGCCTTCATGATGTTGGGCAGCGTGACATAGCGCGGCTCGTTCAGGCGCAGATCCGTGGTCACCACGGCGGGGAGTTTCAGCGACAGCGTTTCCGCGCCGCCATCGACTTCGCGCGACACCGTTGCCTTGCCATCCGCGATCACGACTTTCGATGCGAACGTCGCTTGCGGCAGGCCTGCCAGCGCAGCGAGCATCTGACCGGTCTGATTCGAATCGTCGTCAATGGCCTGCTTGCCGAGAATGACGAGTTCGGGCTTTTCCTGATCGACCAACGCCTTCAGGATCTTCGCCACAGCCAGCGGCTGCAGTTCATCAGCGGATTCCACGAGAATCGCACGATCCGCGCCGATCGCCAGCGCCGTACGCAAGGTCTCCTGACATTGCGTCACGCCGCACGACACGGCGATCACTTCCGTCGCCACACCCGCTTCCCTCAGACGCACCGCTTCTTCCACGGCAATCTCGTCGAACGGGTTCATCGACATCTTCACGTTGGCGATATCGACGCCCGTGTTATCCGACTTCACCCGGACTTTCACGTTGTAGTCGACCACGCGCTTGACTGGCACCAGAATTTTCATGCACACGCTCCAAAGTTACGATTACGTCAACCCAGCGTCATTATACGAGCGACGCGTCCGCTAGCCCCCGCCGCAATCGGGTAGGTTGAGCCATCGTGCAATAGGTATGGGCTCAATTTTATCGAACGATCGTTCTTTTTATATCCACGAAAACCCGAACATCCCCATGTAAACGATTACCAGGCCGTAATCACCGCCCCCGCGTATTTCCCTTCGATGAACTGCTTCACCTCCGGCGAGTGGTACGCCGCGATCAGTTTGGCGACCCACGGCTTGTCCTTGTCGGCCGCGCGAATCGCGATGATGTTCACGTACGGACCGTGCGGATCCTCGATGGCGATCGCGTCCGACTTCGGCTTGAGGCCCGCTTCCATCGCGAAATTCGTGTTGATGGCGGCGGCGTCCACGTCGTCGAGCGAGCGCGGAATCTGCGCCGCGTCGAGTTCGACGATCTTCAGTTTCTTCGGGTTCTCGACGATATCGAGCGGCGTCGCCTTCAGTCCCGCGTCCGCGCGCAGCTTGATCAGCCCTTGCTTCTGCAACAGCAACAATGCACGGCCGCCGTTGGTCGGATCGTTCGGCACCGCGATGCGCGCGCCATTGCCGAGCGCCGCGAGCGACTTCAGCTTCTTCGAGTAGATGCCCATCGGGAACGTCACGGTATCGGCGATCCTGATGAGTTTGTAGCCGCGATCCTTCACTTGCGCATCGAGATACGGCAGATGTTGATAGCTGTTCGCATCGAGATCGCCGGCGGCGAGCGCGGCGTTCGGTTGCACGTAGTCGGAGAACTCGACGACCGTGATCTTGAGGCCGTTCTTCGCGGCGACCTGCTTCACGACGTCCATGATCTGCGCGTGCGGGCCGCCGGTCACGCCCAGCTTTATCGCGTCCTCGGCGTGCGCGACCCCGTTGAACAGCGTTGCGCTCAGAAGCGCGGCGGCGAACTTCAAAATGAATCGACGTTGCATGATTTTCGAGTGGTTATTTGTGGCTGAGACGACGAACGAGCCAGTCGCCGAAGGACTGCACGAGTTGGACGAACACGATCAGGATGACGACGACCGTGATCATCACTTCAGGCAAGAAACGCTGGTAGCCGTAGCGGATGCCGAGATCGCCGAGACCGCCGCCGCCGATCGCGCCCGCCATCGCCGAGTAGCCAACGAGCGACACGAACGTGATGGTGAGTCCCGCGACGACGCCCGGCAGCGATTCCGGCAGCAGCACCTTGAAGACGATCTGGCGGGTGGTCGCGCCCATCGCCTGCGCGGCTTCGATGAGACCGCGATCCACTTCGCGCAGCGCGGTTTCGACGAGCCGCGCGATGAACGGCGCGGCGGCGATGGTCAACGGCACGACCGCGGCCGCGGTGCCGATCGACGAGCCAACGACGAGGCGCGTGAACGGAATCACCGCGACGAGCAGGATGATGAACGGTGTCGAGCGCACCGCGTTGACGAGGCCGCCGAGCACGCGATTCACGCCGATGTTCTGCAGTACGCCATCGCGATCGGTCAGATAGAGCAGCACGCCGAGCGGCAGGCCGACGGCCGCGCCGACGAGGCCCGAGATACCGACCATGACCAGCGTTTCCCAGAACGACTGCACGAACATGTCGAACATTTCACTCAACATGGGACAACTCCTCCACAACGACACCTTGAGAACGCAGATACGCGATCGCCTCCGCGACCTTCACCGGCTGCCCCCCCGCGAGCACCGCGAGCGAGCCGAACGCCTGCCCCTGAATCTCGTCGATCTGACCGTGCAGGATATTGAAGTCGAGTTCGTAGCGGCGGATCGTCTCCGAGAGAATCGGCTGATCGACGCCCGAGCCGGTGAACGCGAGCCGCAGCAAATGGCCGCTGCCCGTCTTCAGACGCTCGACGACGCGCGCCTTCAACGCGGGCGGCAACTCATGCGCGATCACATCGCCGATCAGCGCGCGCGTGACTTCGTGATGTGGCTGCATGAAGACATCGACGACCTTGCCCTCTTCCACCACGCGGCCCGCGTCGAGCACCGCGACGCGATCGCACACCTGCTTGATCACTTCCATCTGATGCGTGATGAGCACGATGGTGAGACCGAGCTCGCGATTGATCTCGCGCAGCAGATCGAGAATCGCGCGCGTGGTTTCCGGATCGAGCGCGGACGTGGCTTCATCGGAAAGCAGCACTTTCGGCTTGCTCGCGAGCGCCCGCGCGATGCCCACGCGCTGCTTCTGGCCGCCGCTGATCTGCGCGGGATACTTGTCCTTGTGCGTCGTGAGACCGACGAGATCGAGCAGCGGCAGGACGGCCGCCTCGATCTCCGCGCGCTTCTTTCCGGCGAGTTCGAGCGGCAGCGCGACGTTGTCGTACACCGTGCGCGAGCTCAGCAGATTGAAGTGCTGGAAGATCATGCCGATGTCGCGGCGCGCGGCGCGCAGATCGTCCTTGCCGAGCGTCGTGAGATCGCGTCCGTCGACGATCACGTTGCCTTCGCTCGGCCGCGTGAGCAGATTGATGGTGCGCACCAGCGTGCTTTTGCCTGCGCCGCTGCGCCCGATGATGCCGAACACTTCGCCGGCGGGAATCGTCAGATTGACGTTGTGCAGCGCTTCGACCCAGCCGCGGGGCCCCGCGAAGCGCTGCGAGAGATTGCGTATTTCGATCATGAAAAATGCAAACGGCGGAGGGCTTGCCGGGTGGAATGCCTCCCGGGGAGCCGGCCGCCGCTTGTTTGTCTTGGATTGTTTAGTACCGTCGGTCGTGATTTTACCGGAGGGGTTACATTGTGTTTAATAATGATTTCCGATCGGCTAATAACTTGGAGGTATTTGGCGGTTTTTTCGCTGGATCCCGTATTCGTGTCGGTCTATTGGCACTGCCCCTGTGCGGGGCGGCACCTACTTTCTTTGCTGCTGCAAAGAAAGTAGGCAAAGAAAGCAGCTTTCCCATCCAAAGTGCCTCACACCGGCCGCGGCACAGGCGATTGGCTGAATGGCCCGGCTGTAGCGAGTGCTCCCACAGGCCTAACCGGGCTTGGAACGCGCACGGTCTGTCACATCGCGCCGCGCGCGTGACTGGTTCAGCACGAAATGGCTCCGGCCCGCTGCGCGGCCGATGGGTCAATCGGGTCTGCGTGCGCTTCTGCGTTTCTCTTTTTTCGTTGGTTTCCCTCGCATACCCAACGGCAGCGCGTAGCGCTGTGCCGGAACTCTTTCGTGCTGAACCAGCGCCCTGAACGTCGTGACTTGTCAGACCGTGCGCGGTCCAAGACGCGCGAGTTTTGTGGGGGCACTCGCTACAGCCGGGCCATTAGGTCAATCGCCTGTGCCGCGGCCGGCATGAAGCACTTTGGATGGGACAAGCTGTTTCTTTGGTTACTTTCTTTGCAGCAGCAAAGAAAGTGACTGCCGCCCCGCACAGGGGATGT
>LRBF01000237.1 GCA_001580565.1 Caballeronia megalochromosomata
CATCCGCACCAGCAATCGAGGTCTGCCCTTCATTACCACACAGAGATCCCCCCATCTTCTGATCGACGATTCCGAGGCGATTTCGGGCGTTGACGGAAGCCACGCGCTCTCGGCGCTCGGCAATCACGACATGGCCGTTGAAGCATTGCGCGCGGGGCATGCGTCGCGAATGCTCGACATCGCGCCGGCGCCGAACAAAGTGCTTGCGGTGGTGGGTGCGACGCCGGGCACGGGGAAGACGTTCGTCGCGTCGAACCTGGCCGTGCTGCATGCGCAAACCGGCAAGCGCACACTGCTGATCGACGGCGACCTGAGACGCGGGCGCATCGCTTCGATCTTTGGACAGAACGGCGGCAACGGCTTTTCGGAAGTGCTCGCGAGCAAGGTGCACGTCGATCATGCAATCCGTCATGTCGATGTGCCGGGCCTGTCGCTGATCACGGCGGGCCGCTTCCCGGCCAATCCGTCGAAGATGCTTTCGACGCCGCGTCTCACGCTGATCCTCGACTATCTGCAACAGCAGTTCGACCTCGTCATCATCGATACACCGGCAGTGCTCGCCGTCAGCGATGCCAACCTCATCGCGGCGAACGCCGGGTCGTCGGTGATCGTGGTGCGCCCGAGTGCGCAAAGCGAAGACGAACTGGAGGAAGCCATCAAGCGGCTCGATCTGACGGGCGCGCGCATCGCCGGTGTGATTTTCAACGCGGTTCCCAGGCGTCGCAGCGACAAACGCACGTATGCCTACGCGAGCGCGTACATGTCGAATCCCGACACCGAAGAGGAAGACGCGAGCCATTCCCGCTAAAAGCGACTGCGGACCGCCGCATGTATCGCGGCAGGCAAGCGCTGCCCCGAGTCCGCCGCCAACAGGAATTTCCATGTTCGTCATTTGCATGAAGCGCAACCTGCCGCGCCGTTTGCGGCACGTGGGTCTGATGGGACGCATCGCGTTGCTGATTGCCGCGCAGTTGGCGGTGGTGGCTACGGCCGACTCGGCCTTCGCCCATGGCGAGCTGCAGTTGATGAGCGCGCCGGGCTCACTCATCAGCGACGACGCGGGGAGCAAACGCATCGATTTCAAGATCGCGCCCGAAAGTGTGTCGGATGGCGACCAGGTCGTCGCGACGCTCTATCGCTACGACGATAACGCCGAACTCTCGCAGCCGCCGCTCGGCAAATATCGCGTCCTGCCGGCGACAGGCAACGGCGGCGCACCCATATCGGTCAACGTGTCCCTGCCGGGCGCCGGTCTCTATGTGCTGGACACGAAATTCGTATCGAAGGACGGTGTCGAGAAAGACGCGCTGAAAGTGAGCCTCGCCGCCCTTGCCTCTGGCAGCGGCAGTTTCAGCGAAGCCGGCGTGCAGACTCACTTCGCTCATCGAAAGGGCGTACCCGCCGTTGTGCTGCCGCTCGTCAAGCGAGCGGGCTTCACATGGATACGCGATGAAGTGTATTGGAGCGAGATCGAGAAAACGCCGGGCCAGTTTCAGCTTCCGCGCAACGACAACGAGTATGGCGGCTATGTCCGCCCGGCGGCGCGGATGAACCTGAAGGTGTTGATGGAGCTCGATTTCGGAAACGGGCGCGCTTATCCCACGCTTTTCAAGGGACCGCAAGGTTTCCCGCAAACACAACAGGAACGCGACCTCTTCGTGCGTTACGCCGAGAAAGTCGTCGGCTTCTATCGTGATTACGTCAAGACGTGGGAGATATGGAACGAGCCGGAGTTTGCGAGCATCGGCTATGACAAGTACATCGCGCTGCTGAAGCCCGTCTACAGCGCGATCAAGAAGCTGAGCCCTGATTCGAGCGTCGTGTCGTGCGGCGGAGGCGGGGCGGGCGGCGGTCCCGGCGGCGATTGCATCATGCAGATCGTGAAGGCGGATGCGCTCGCGTATCAGGACGGCTTCAGCATTCATCCCTACATGTCGCCGTACGATCCCGATCTCGGCTATGCCGTGAAGAACTCGCCGCTGTCCCGGGTGAATGTGTCGACCGTATGGCCGCATTTGCAGCGCATGACGCAGGCTCATCCGCGACCTGGCGTGGGACCGCTCAAGCTGTACGTCACGGAGATCGGATGGCCGTCGAATCCTGCGAATGCGGGTTTGTCGGAGCGCAAGCAGGCGGCCGCCGCGGCGCGCACTTTCCTGATTTCGCGGCGCTTCAACACGATGGAGACGGTGATCTGGTACGACTTCGTCGACGACGGCGTCAACCCGAACGACAAGGAAGCCAACTTCGGCCTCCTACGGCTCGATCTGTCGCCGAAACCTGCGTATGTCGCCGCCGCCACGCTGTTCAGGACCGTCGGCGCGCGCAAGTGGAATCGCGCGTTCGTCGATGACGAGACGACCAAAATCTATCAGTACGGCGGCGACGATCGCGTGATCGCGGGCTGGAGAAACGACGCCGATGCCGACCCGATCCTCACGCCGGCGCCCATCCCGCCGGGAAGGTACACACAGATCGACTGGCAGGGTTCGACTTCGACCGTCGAAGTCGGGGAAGGCTTCAAATGGAAACTCGGCGCACTGCCGAAGTATCTGGTTCCGGCACGGCAATGAGGCGATACGGACGCGCAACCATGAGAAAACGCTCCGGCACTGGGCGTGCCGGAGCGTTTCATGCGGATCTGCGCTTAAACCGGATTGGCCTTGACGAAGTTCTTGAAGGCCGTATAGGCCGACGTCTTCGTGACGCCATCGCCCTTCAAGAGGCCGAAGTTGTCGTCGATGACCGAGTACATCATCACGGACTGGAGGTTGTACTTGTCCTTGACCGACTTGTATTCGGCCAGCGCCTTGGTGACATAGGCGGCTTGCTGGTCCGCGTTGTCGCTCCAGCCGTTCCAGCCCCACTCGGTCAGGAAGATCGGAACGCCGAACGAGTCCTTGAGCGCCTGAAGCACGTCGAAGCACTGGTTGTTGATCCAGCCGCAGACCACATCGCCCGAGCTTTCGTACCAGTGGTAGCAGGTGATGTCCCAGCGAATCGTTGCCGCGCCGCTCACGCCGTTGGCCGTGCCATTCGGGGTAATACCGTTCCACAGCATCTGCAGCGCACGATAGGCAAGCGGAATACCGACGTTCACGCCGACCTTGATCGTCGGGTCGATGGCGCGGACACCGTCGACCATGCCGCGGATCACGCCACGGTACGGAAGCCACTGCACGGGGTCGTAGTTGCTGGTGAGGTTGCCGTTGCCGTTGGTCCGCACGGGCACTTCGAGCTCGTTACCGCACTCGATGTACTGCACCAGACCCTTGAGATTCGTCGTGACGCTGGTCGCGAGGTTGTAGCCGAGCGTGTAGGCCGCCGACTCGCTCATCGAGGTCGTGAAGCCCACCGAGCTCGGATTGAGCACGGGCAGGATCGACACGCCGCTGTTCTTGAACGCGCCCCTGAGCGCGTTCGCGAGGATATTCGCCATGGCGGGCGTCGCCACGTCGGCGCGGTAGTTCGTCACGCCCAGATCCTGGAGGATCGCGAGCTGCGAGGCAGCCGACATGGTGTTGTAGACGCTGCCGGCGCCCCAGGCCATGTGACCGTTCATGCCGTAGAACAGCGAGCCGGCGGTCTTGGTCGTGCCACGCGGATCGGTGGTGCCGAGGTTCGTCCAGGGGCTGCCGTTCTTGTACCAGATGCCCGACGAACTCTGTGCGTAGATCGTGCCGTTGTAATACAGGATGAGGGTCAGAGCGACGGGAGAGCCGATCGAAATGCCCGTGCCGTTGCGAGTCACGCGGCCGCCGACGAGCGTCCAGACGACGCCTGAGCTGTCGGTCACGGATGCTGCCGGAGGCGTGGCCGTTCCGCTCGCCGAGGTGGCGGCCTTGGCCACACCTGTCTGAGCGTTCGCGGTGCCGCCCGTGGCGCTGTCGCTATCGCTGCCGCCGCCGCACGCTGCCAGAGCAGCGCTGCCGGCGCCCGCCATCAGGAGTGAAAGAAAGGTTCTGCGCGAAACCGGTGCTTTCTGTTCATCGATTTCGGACCACTTTTGTTGCCGCTTTTGGGAAGGAAGATTCGAAGACACGGGAAAAAGTTCGCGTTTGACTGAGAGGATGCGGAGTATAAATTCCGAAATATCCGTCAAACGTTTCTGAATGTAACTGAATCGGAAAAAGGTAAACGCTTGTTATATTCATATCGTAGGCAGAAAATCTTCCTTCATATGATTACGGAATCGAAACAAATATTCGCTTGGTGATGAAAAGTGTTGTCTGAAGGAAAAAGTGCGTGTGTTTCATGCAACGGTCAGAATTGCACCGGTCGCGATTACCGAAATACCGGCGCCGTATTTTTATTCTTATGACGAAATGAATTGTGCGCGCGTTTATTTATCAGATGATTTTAACATCTGTCAATTTACGCCGATTTCGCAGGAGTTCCGACCGACTTGTCCTCGTATATGATGGTTGTTCGCGTATTGAGGGCTGTCTTTGTCGGCATTGGTCTTACGAATAATGTAGCGCCATGCATTCGACTCGGCCGCGCGTTGAGTTGTCCGGCACGTAGGTGCCGATACAGAGGAACTCATGTACTCAAAGATCGTTTCCGTCCTCTTCTACATGTTCTTCACCTGCGTGATTTTCAATCCGCGGGTGAACGGCTATACGATCTACTTCTATCTTTTCATCCCGTTTCTGGATCCGAGCTATCTGCGCTTTCTGACCGCGACCGCGCGTAGCTGGAGCGGTCCGCTGCTCGTCGCCGTCGCCGTCAGTCTTCTGGGCTCGCCAAGTGTCGCGATGCGGGTGATATCCATTGCGCTCTGCATCGGTTATCTGATGTACACGATGGGCCGCCGAATTTGCTATCTGCACCACTGGATGGGGATCAACGTCGCGTTCGCGATCGTGCAATTCGCGGTCTATTACGTCGACAGGGGGCTCGCCGCCCAGCTCGGTCCGACGCTTCTGGCGCAATCGATCTGGGGGCAATATGCTACGCGGACGTACTCGAACTACTACGAGATCTTCTACTTCGCGCGGGCGTCCGGATTCTCCCGGGAGGCGGGCTTCTTCTCCTCGCTGCTCGTCGCGTCACTGATTGCTCACCTGCTGACCGAGAAGGTCAACAAGAAGCTCGTCGCGATGTATTGCGTCGGACTGTTCATCTGCTTCTCGAAGTCGTCGCTGATCCTGTTTATTTTCCTGGCGCTTTTTCCGCTTCGTCACAAGCTGCGCCTCATCCATCCGCTTCTCGTTTTCACTGCGTTCATCGGTGTGGTCGGGCTGACCGGGATCTATCTGGGCAGCCACGACTTCTATGGATCGACGACATTCGCGCACCGTTTCAATGGCTATCCCTTCCTGCTCGATGCGAAGCTGGAGGACCTGCTTGGAGGCGTGACGGCGGATGATGTGCGCTCACGTTACATGTATCTGCCGGCCTTCCGTCTGGTCGAGACCGAAATCGCCTCCGGTGTTCCGTTCGCCGGCCTTCCCGCGAGCATCGCGGAGATGGGGCTGTTCAGCGCGTTGCTGCTGTTTGGCGTCGTTGCGTTCACCGCCAGCGACGGCTTCGTCATGCTTCTGCTGCTCCTGCTCACGTCGACGGTCAGCATTACCACCGTGACATCGTTCGTGCCGATCGCATACCTGATTCTGTACTGGCCCAAGTTCGCGGCCTATCGCGCGAAACGCACGTGGTTCATGCAGGAGCGCTTTGCGCTCACGCCGCTCGAACGGTTCGACTTCAGACGATCGAAACGGCTCAGGTTCGCGGCTGCGCCGTGGAAGCGCAAGGTGCTCGTCGTGACAAGTCCGGCGCCGCGCTCCGGCAAGACGTTCGTGGCCGCCAATCTGGCGGGCATCAATGCCGCGGGCGGCAAACGCGTGTTGCTCATCGATGGCGACTTGCGCCGTGGCCGAATCGCTTTCCTTTTTGGACTCTCGGGGAACGCGGGACTCGCGCAGGTGCTCGAAGGCCGAACCGACGTCGACCGCGTGATCCGCTCCGTCGGCACGTCCGGTGCGGTCGACGTGATTCCCGCGGGCGACCTGTTTGTCGATCCGGCGCAATTGCTCTCCAATGGTCGTCTGGCGCGACTGCTGCAACAACTGGCGCCGCGTTACGATCTCATCGTCATCGATACGCCCGCGGTGCTCTCGATCGACGATGCGTGCCTGGTCGCGCCGCTTGGCGGCACCACCGTGCTGGTGGCGCAGCCCGGCCAGCGCCGGGACGAGCTCGAAGAAGCCGTGCGGCAACTCGATCAGGTCGGCGCGCATATCGCCGGCGTGATTTTCAACGCGATACCGCCCGCCAGCGAGGAGCGCACGCGCGCCCCCGCCAGCGGATTTGCCCCGAGGCGCAGGCACGCGTCCATTCCTTATTGAGCCGGCTCAGTTCGCCGCTTCGAGCAGGCCAAGCAACGTCGGATCGAGTCGCCAGTCGGGCGTGTGCATGAGCGGCCATGCGCCCGGCGAATCCGGCGAGTTGAAGTAGACCACGGCCGTGAGCGAAGGCATGCCCGGCAGCACCTCGCGCAATGCGGTCAATACGTCGCGCTGGCGTTCCGGCGTGCCTTCCACGCCCAGTTCCGCGACCATCACCGGCAAGCCGAACGGCTGAACCCGCGCATACTTCTCGCGGAGAATCTTCGTGGCCGATGGCGCGCCTTCCTTCGATCCCATTGCGCACGTCGGGCAATCGAAGACCGAAAGACCGATTTCATCGACGTACTCGCGTCCCGGAAAATACGCGGCCAGTGGCGTATCGCCACGCGGCGACCAGACGAAGCTCAGCAACCTGGAACCCGCGCGGCATCGATCGACGAAATGCCGGTAAGCATCGATATAGCCCGAAGGATCGTTCGCGGCCCACGGATAGCGGCCGGTCGCGGTCTCCATCTCCTGGGCCCAGCGCACCTTCACATGCGCGTTGAGCGAACGCAGCGAGCCGCACACGGCGTCGATCTCGGCATCGTAAGCGCCGAGCTTCACGTCGCGCAGCAGCGTGTGCGGATTGCGCGATGATGCCGCCCACGGTTCCACCGTGACCATCAGGCTGCGCTTGCGCAAGCTCGCATAATTGCCCGCGTCGTGGATCTCGCTCGACGCGCCCGGATCCGCCCACGACACGAAGATGTGCTCATAGTCGAGCGTATCGGCGAGCGCGTAGGCATGGTCCGGATCGTATGCGCCGATCTTCGGCGGCTGTGCGGCGACGGCGGGCGTGATCGCGCCGCCTCGCCACATGAGCGCTTCGATACCCTGGCCGAGCCGCAGATAGCCGCCCGCCAGAAGCACGAGCGCGGCCGTGACGAAGAGGCCGCGCCTCGCGAGCGGTCCTTGCGCGAGCAGGAGCGAAAACATCGACTGGCGATGCCCGTTCTCACGCGCATGCGCAACGACGATCAACATCGCAATGGCCAGGTACACGAGGGCATTGAACATCGAGATCACGTAAAAGCCGCGGGCGCTGTCTGCATCGTCGACGAGCAGGACCGGCAGGCCGCACAGGAGCGCAAGGCAAAGGTACGGGGCGACCACACGCACGGGTGCGATCGGATCCGCGCCCGCCGTCTTCGGCGTTACGCGAAAGGCGAACTCGCGTCCGCGCACGCAGTCGAGCGCCGCCGATGCAACCCCCAGCAGCGACCAGGGCCAGCGCGCGAACAGGAACGCGAGCCCTTCCCACGATACGACGTTCGCGCTGTGCGGCCGCAGACACCCCGTGCTTTTCACCCAGGCCATCAGCAACAGGATGCTCGCGGTCACCGGAGCGGCATGCAGCAGGTAAGCCGTGTAGGACACGTCGGCCCAAACCCTTCGCGTGAAGAGAGCGATGACCGGCATCGCGACGCTGGCCGCCATCGTCAGCGAGAAAAGCGGATACCAGAGTTGTGCGAACAGAAACTGTCCCTTCAGGCGCAAGGGCAGACGGCCGAAATACGTCGACGTATAGCGGAACAGAATCACCGCGAGGCTCTTCGACCACTGGTACTCCTGCGTCACCATGTCGGCGAAGGTGCGCGGGCCTTCGCCGCTCGCGATCGCATCGAGCGCGTGAATGCCGCGCCAGCCGTGCGCGTTCATCATGAGCGTGGTGGAGTGGTCTTCCGCGAGTTCCGGCCCGAGACCGCCGATGTCCCGCAACGCCTTTGTGCGCACCGCATAGTGAGAGCCGATGCAAAGCGGCGCCAGTCCGCCGTTATGGCCGGCCTGCAGTGCGCCATGCAACGCCGCTTCCGCATGCAGCCGGCCGCGCGCCGCCCAGCTACCGCTCGCGTTGCTGTCGCAGATGCTCGGCGCCGACACGTAGCCCACTTCCGGATCGTCGAACGGACGCAGCATCGCTTCGAGGTATCCAGGCTGCGGCACGTGATCCGCGTCGAGTTGCGCGACGAAGTCGTAACTGGCGTACCCGAACTGGTCGTAGAAGTAGGCGAGATTGCCCTCCTTGCAGCGCGTGCGCCGCGGCCACGATGCGTTGTGGTAGTCCGCCACGTTCTTGCGCGTCGAGATGTGCACCCCATGACGCGCGCACCATGCGATCGTCTCCTCGGAAGGATCTTCGTCGGCGAGCCACGTGTCGTGCGGATAGGACTGCGCGAGCATCGCCAGAAGCGTCGTACGCACGATGGAGAACGGCTCGGACGGCGCCTTCGTGACGACCATCGCGACGCGCAGGCCGGCGGGAATCGCCCGCGCGCGGTTCGGCACACGGGCGCGCGAGAACACGAGCACGAAGTAGCCGGGAATGACCGTGGTCCAGAAGAGCACCGCGCAATTCACCGCGTAGCGGAATGCATCGACGTCGTGCCCGGGCCTGAGCCACCACGACCAGAACACGACGAGGCTCAACAACCAGCCCGATGCGAGCAGCGTGAACATGGCACGTTGCTTTCCGGACAGCAACGGAACGAGGAACGGCGCGTTCGCGTTCGCTTCGCCGGCCGCGCGCGCGTGTTCCGCGTCGCGGCCGGCTCGCTCCAGTTCTTCGGGACGAGCGGCCGGCGAGCTCATACGGCCTCGCTCGCTTCGACATTGACGGCCAGGTTCGCGACCGGTTCTTGCCGGACAGCGCTCGCCTGGACGGCGTGGACGCTGCGCAGACCCGCGCGCGGCCGGCGTTCGCGACGTTCCGCGGACGGCGCGCGGCGCTCTGCCGATGCCTTCCTCCCGATGCGCACGTACTGGCGGAATCCGCTGTCGCGCACCGTGTCCTCGTCGAACAGATTGCGCAGGTCGATCATCACCGAGTCGGCCATATAGGCGGCAATCTCACCGAGATCGCATTCCGTGAAGTCCTTCCAGTCGGTCAGGATCACGAGCGCATCCGCACTGCGCGCGGCGCCCACCGGCGTCGCGGCCACGCCGACATTCGGCAGCATGCGCGCCGCTTCGGCCGGGCGGGACGGATCATACGCACGAATCTTCGCGCCGCGTTCTTCGAGCATCTGGATGAGCCCGACGCTCGGGCTTTCGCGCATGTCGTCGGTTTGCCCCTTGAAGGTGAGGCCGAACACGGCGAGCCGCTTGCCTGCGACCGAACCGCCGCACGCCGCTTCGATCTTGTCGAACATGACCGTCTTGCGGCGCGTATTCGATTCGATCGCCGCCTCGACGATGCGCATCGGCACGATGTACTCGGAGGCCGTCGCCTTCAGCGCGCGCGTGTCCTTGGGGAAGCACGAGCCGCCCCAGCCGGGACCGGCGCGCAGAAACGCCGCCCCGATGCGGCGATCGAGACCGATGCCCGCCGCCACGCGATCCACGTCCGCGCCGACAACCTCGCACAGATCGGCAATCTCGTTGATGTAGCTGATCTTCACGGCGAGGAAGGCGTTGGCGGCGTACTTGATGACCTCGGCCGTTTCGATTTCGGTCGCGAGCACTTCATAGCCGTTCTGGGCGAGCGGCGCGTAGATGCGCCGCATGATCGCGGCGGCTGCTTCGCTATCGGTTCCGAACACGACGCGATCCGGATGCATGAAGTCCTGAATCGCCGAGCCTTCGCGCAGGAATTCGGGATTCGACGCCACCGCGAACGACTGCCCCGGCGCGAGGCAACGCTCGGCCACACGCTGGACTTCGCGATTGGTGCCGACGGGCACAGTGGATTTCGTCACGATCACCGTGAACTGGTCCAGATTCGGCGCGACCTGCTCGGCCACGGTCATGACATAGCTCAGGTCCGCGCGGTCCGTGCCCGGATGCGACGGCGTGCCGACCGCGATGAACACCGCTTCGCGTCCCTTCACGCTCGACGGAAGATCGAGGCTGAAGCGCAGCGTGCCGCGCTGCACGTTGCGGCTGACGAGTTCGTCGAGGCCCGGTTCGTAAATCGGCATGCGCCCGTTGTTCAACGCTTCGATCTTTGCGGGATCGTGGTCGATGCAGACCACGTCATGTCCCAGATCGGCCAGGCAGGCGCCACTCACGAGACCGACATAACCGGTTCCTACGATTGCGATACGTACGCTCATTTTGTTACTCCCCGAATTTATAGTGTGCTTCTGTCTGGTCTTGTTCGTCTTCTGATGCTTGCCGCCTGTCACACCGATTCGGCGTCGACCGGACTGTCGATGTCGATGAACCACTTCACCGCCGTTTCGACCATCGGGCCGATGTCCGTGTAGTGCGGTTTCCATCCGAGCACGCGAGCCGCTTTTTCTGCCTGCGCGTAGAGAGCGGGCGGGTCGCCCGCACGGCGCGGCGCCTGTGTTGCGTTGACGGGCTTTCCCGTCGCGGCCGCTACGGCGTCGAGCAATGCGAGCACCGACGTGCCGTTTCCCGTCGCGAGGTTGAACGCGCCGCTTTCGCCGCCTTGCAGCAGATGATTCATCGCGCGCAGGTGGGCATCGCCGAGATCGTTGACGTGCACGTAGTCGCGCACCGCCGAGCCGTCAGGCGTCGGATAGTCGGTGCCCATCACGTTGAAGGCGGGCCCGGTGCCGAGCGCGGCGCCGATTGCCAGCGGGATCGCGTGCGTCTCCGGTTCGTGACGCTCGCCGAGTTCGCCTTCGGGATCGCAGCCGGCCGCGTTGAAATAACGCAGCGCGATCCAGCGCAGACCGTACGCGCGCTCATAGTCGGCGGCCATGCGTTCCGTGACGAGCTTCGTGAAGCCGTATGGGTTTACCGGATGCTGCGGCGTTTCCTCGCTGATGGGCAACGCCTCGGGAATGCCGTAGGTCGCGCAGCTCGACGACAGGACGATGCGCGGCACGCCGTGACGACGCATCGCGTCCAGAAGCGATTGCGTTCCGCCGACATTCACGCGGTAATAGCTCGCCGGATCCTGCATCGACACGCCGACATAGGCGAGTGCGGCGAAGTGGATCACGACGTCGGGGCGATGTTTCGCGAACGCGGCATCGAGGGCGTTTGCGTCGAGCAGATCGCCGACGAAGAGCGGGCCCCATTTGACCGCGTCCGCGTGTCCCGTCGACAGGTTGTCGAACACGACGGGCGTGTGGCCTGCCCGCGCCAGCAGCTTGCAGGTGTGGCTGCCGATATAACCGGCGCCGCCGGTAACGAGAACTTTCATGATCAGCACTCCTCCGCAAGCGGCGTGAGCCAGAGTTCCGCGCTGAAGTATGCGATCGTCGACGACAGGCCTTCACGCAGCGGAATCTGCGGCTTCCAGCCGAGCAGCGCTTGCGCGTTGCTGATGTCGGGACGGCGCTGCTTCGGATCGTCGATGGGAAGCGGCTTGTTCGTGAGCGTCGACGACGTGCCCGTGATGCCGATCACCAGCTCCGCGAGCTCGTGCATGGTGAATTCGCCGGGGTTGCCGAGGTTGACCGGACCGTCCGGTGCGGCGGGCGCGCGCATGATGCGAAAGAAGCCTTCGACCAGATCGTCCACGTAGCAAAAGGAGCGGGTCTGCGAGCCGTCGCCGTAAATCTCGAGCGGATCGCCGCGCAGCGCCTGCACGACGAAGTTCGACACCACGCGTCCGTCCTGCGGGTCCATGCGCGGACCGTAGGTGTTGAAGATGCGTGCGACGCGCACATCGGTGCCGTACATGCGACGATAGTCGAAGCACAGCGTTTCGGCGGCGCGCTTGCCTTCGTCATAGCATGCGCGCGGACCGATGGGGTTCACCTTGCCACGATACGACTCCGTTTGCGGGTGCACTTCGGGATCGCCATACACTTCGCTCGTCGATGCCTGAAAGACGCGCGCGCCGGTGTCATAGGCGAGATCGAGACAGTTCTTCATGCCCATGACGTTGGTGAGCATCGTGTGAACGGGGTCGACCTGATAGGTCGGCGGCGAAGCAGGGCATGCAAGATTCCAGATCTCCGACACATCGATCTGCGGCAAGGACACCGAGATATCGGCTTCGATCAACGTGAAGTACGGCGACGATCTCAGATGCGCGACGTTGGCGCGCCGGCCCGTCATGAAGTTGTCGACGCACACGACGTGCTTGCCTTCCCGCACGAGCCGGTCGCACACGTGACTGCCGAGAAACCCTGCGCCCCCGGTTACCATGACAACCGGCCGATCGTTCGCTTTACTAATCAATGTCGTAGTCATTGTGGTCTTGTGGTTGTTTGATTTCTGGTTATGTGAGTCGACCCGAAGAGGCAACGGAGTACGACTGTTTCCCTGTTGCAGATCGCTCAATCCGCAGACATATATTCGATGTCCAAAACCGAATGAACTGTTGTGCCGCGCACAAATTTCCCGTGGATTCAACGAAAACGAAATTTGAGGCAAGAGTTACCGCGCAAACGTTGTTTGCGCGCTGGCGCTCATCCAATGGGACTAACGATCACTCGCTTCGGCGCTCTTCGTCCGGGTCGTGCTCCGCTTCTGTTGAAGCGAAGGAGGCCGTTCGGTCAGCGTGGTTGCCGTGCCCGTGTCGGCGGAACCCGCGGCCATGAACTGACGTCGATACTCGGCCGGCGTCACCTGCTTCGCGGCCTTGAATTGCCGATTGAAATTGGCGACGTTCGCAAAACCCGAGCGGGCCGCGATGACGGAAACGGGCAGGGACGTGTCGCCCAGCATGCGGCAGGCGTGCCCGATGCGAACGCGCGCGATATATCGGCCGACGCTTTCGCCGATGTGCTGCACGAAATAACGCGTGAGCGTGCGCTCCGACAGGCTGGCCGCTGCACAGAGATCCGACAGGCGCAGCGGTTCGGCAAAGCGCGCATCGATCATGGCGAGAACGCGGTTGATCCGCTCGGGCTCGTGGCCGGATGGACCAGTGTTCGTTCGATTGAAGGCGCTTGGCGAAGCGAGCGGATGACCAGGCGCTTCGGCGAGCGTACAGAGAATATCGAGCGCGGCACTCAGGCGTTCGCGTGGCACGTTCGAGAGCAACGAATCCAGACGGCCGCGCATCCATTCTCCGGCAGGCGGTTCGAACGCCAGCCCGCACGCGGCCCTGCGCAAGAGCTTGCGAAGCGGCTCGTATTCGCGGCAGCAATCCGCCATGCGCCTTGCCCACTCGCCGTCGAACCAGATGACGATGGCGACTTGCGGCAAGGACGCCTCGATCGACCGGTTCGATGACCACGTATGCGGTAAGTCCGGCGGCACGAGGACGAGGTCCTCGGCTTGATAGTCGTTGACCGAGTCGCCGATGTAGCGCTTGCCGTGACTGTTCATCGTCAGCGTCAACTCGTATTCCGGATGGTGATGCCACTCGAACGGAATACGCGCAAGCCGCCGATGGTAAACCCGGACCGAGCAGTCCTCGCCGAACTCGACATGTTCGTAGGCGGGTTTCATGGCCGAAAGCGCAAATGAATTGCCTGAATAGTATCACCAGCGCCCGCTTTCGCGTCATATGCTGTGCGCACGGAAATGGACATGGAGACGATCATGGCGCTGAAAATCGATGACTTGCCGGGCGCGATCCGCCAGGCAAAAAAAGAGCTGCGGGCAGCGTTGCCGAACTACCGGGAGATATTCGCCGAAGTCGAAGAGGCGATCGGCGCAGAAGCGAAACGCATCGCCGCGCAACGCGATCGAGGAGAGAACGTCATTCCAGAGATCCAGTTCGCCGACATCGACGGAGGACGTGTCACCGACGAGCAGATAGCGCTCGTCAAGTCACGCGGTGCGTGCGTGATTCGCAATGTGTTCCCTCGCGCGCTGGTACAGAACTGGGACGACGATATCGCGCAGTACGTCGAGCGCAACGATCTCGACAAGCGCCTCGAAAATCGCGCGGAGGATAAATACTTCGGACAACTTGATTCGAGCAAACCGCAGATCTACGGCGTGTACTGGTCGAAGCCCCAGGTGCTGGCGCGTCAGTCGGAGTCGCTGACCGCGGCGCGCGTCTTCCTCAACAAGCTCTGGCGCAACGAGAGCGAAGGGCGCGTCCACTTCGATCCGGAACACGTTCCTGTCTATGCCGACCGTCTGCGCCGGCGGCCGCCCGGCTCGGCGTCGCTCGGACTGTCCGCGCATTGCGACGGCGGCTCGGTCGAGCGCTGGATCGAAGGCAATTTCCGCAAGGTGTATCGCCACGTTTTCTCCGGCAACTGGCGCAGCTACGACGCGTTCGACGCCGCCTTCCGCCCCGATGTGGAAGAGATCGCGTCGCCGGCCGTGTGCTCGATGTTCCGCACTTTCCAGGGCTGGACCGCACTGACGCCGCAAGGCCCGGGCGACGGCACGCTGCAACTCGTTCCCATCGCCAATTCGATGGTGTACATCCTCCTGCGCGCCCTTCAGGACGATGTCGCCGACGACGACCTGTGCGGCGCCATGCCCGGACGCGCGCTCTCGATCAAGCAGGAATTTCATGCGCCGCTGTTCGAGGCGCTGTCATCGATTCCGAACATGGAAGCGGGCGATACGGTGTTCTGGCACAGCGACGTGATCCATGCGGTCGAGGACGAGCACAAGGGCGCGGGATTCAGCAATGTGATGTACATCGCCTCCGCGCCCGCCTGCGCCAAGAACGACGCCTATCTCAAGCGTCAATTGCCGAGCTTTCTGAAGGGCGAAAGCCCGCCTGATTTCCCGACTGATCATTTCGAAGTCGATTTCACTGGCCGTGCAACCGTCGACGATCTGACGCCCATGGGCCGCGCGCAGCTCGGGTTCGACCTGTAGTCGCACGCACTGCTTCATCCATAAGAACACATCGGAGACTGCAATGAAGACATCACTGACGTCGGCCGCGGCGGCCGTCGCGCTGTTCATCGCCGCCACGCACGTGGTTGTGGCCGCCGAACAGATCTCGGTCCTGCACTGGTGGACCTCCGGTGGCGAATCGAAAGCCATCCGCGTGCTCAAGGACGACATGAGCAAACAAGGCTATGAGTGGAAGGACTTTGCGGTCGCGGGAGGATCGGGCACGGCCGCGATGACCGCGCTCAAGACGCAGGTGATATCGGGCAATGCGCCGTCGGCTGCGCAAATCAAGGGGCCATTGATTCAGGACTGGGCCGATCAAGGCGTGGTGGTTACAATCGATCAGGCCGCGACCGACTGGAAAAGCCACACGCCCGCGCAGATCGACAGCGCGATGAAGTCGGGCGGTCATTATGTGGCGGCGCCTTTTTCCGTGCACCGGATCAACTGGCTGTGGATCAACAAGGCGGATCTCGACAAAGTGGGCGGCACGCCGCCGACGACATGGCCGGAGTTCTTCGCGCTCGCCGACAAGTTTCGCGCAGCGGGCATCACGGCCGTCGCGCATGGCGGTCAACCGTGGCAGGACATGGCCATCTGGGAGACAGTCGTGTTATCGCAGGGCACGGACTTCTACCGTAAGGCGCTCATCGATCTCGATCAAAAGACGCTTACGTCGCCGCAGATGGTGCAGGTCTTCGAGACCGTCCAGAAGATCCGCACATACTTCGACAAGGCCTATCACGGCCGCGACTGGAATCTCGCCACCGCGATGGTGATCTCCGGTTCGGGCGGCATGCAGTTCATGGGCGACTGGGCCAAAGGGGAATTCGCGAACGCGAACAAGAAGGCGGACGTCGACTTCGTCTGCGCGCCCGCGCCCGGCACGTCGAATGCCTATACGTACACCGCGGATGCGTTCGTGTTCTTCCAGCAGAACGGCAAGAAGGATGCGACGCCCGGACAACTCGCGATGGCCAGGACGATCATGTCTCCCGCGTTTCAGGAGCAGTTCAGTCTCAACAAGGGTTCGATTCCTGTCAGGCTGGATGTACCCATGGACAAGTTCGACAGTTGCGCGAAAAAATCACGCGCGGACGAGCAGGCGACGATCAAATCGGGCGGCTTTCTTCCGTCGCTGGCTTTTGGCGAACTTCAGTCTCCGGTTACCGCCGGGGCCATTACAGACGTCGTGACCAATTTCATGAACTCGAACGAAGACGCGAAAGAGGGCGTGCGCAAGCTGGCTGCTGCCGCAAAGGTCAGGTAGGAAGCCCGCAACCTCACATCAGACATGCAGAGCCCGCACCCTGCCGATGCGCGGCTCGCAGTCCGGACAGATCGGCGGCGAACACGAGCATCGGCTGGTCCGGCATGCGGTCGTACCGATGTCCGGACGCGTCCTCGTATGGCCCGCCGAACGCCTCGGGAATCGTGGCCGCCAATCGCCGCGAAGGACCGCAATCTTCAACTTTCAGCGTTCGCGGCCACGGACGAAGCGACAGCACCGCTCTGCACGCGTGTCCGCGAGGGCGCGGTTTCCTTCAGACTCAACGCGACAACGAATCCGACGGCGAGCGCAGCCAGCCCGAGATGCATGATGTACTGAATGCCGAAATGCTTGGCGATGTAACCCGCAAGCGCCGGTGCGAACCCGCCTCCGAACACTTCCCCGATGCCGACCACCAGGCCCGAAGCCGTCGACATCAGCTTCACTGGCACCGATTCCGCGCTCAACGGTCCGACCGTCAAGGTGATCATGCTGAAGATGAAAAGCAGTGTGAGCGTGAGGTAGATGAACAGCAACGTCGGGTTTGCGCCGGTATGCATGAGAAGGAACAGGAAGACGGCTGCTCCGATCACCGAGCAGATCATGACCGGCTTTCTGCCGAGTTTGTCGGAGAGCGCGGGCATCAGGAGCGTGCC
This sequence comes from Caballeronia megalochromosomata, assembly GCA_001580565.1. Lineage (GTDB taxonomy): Bacteria > Pseudomonadota > Gammaproteobacteria > Burkholderiales > Burkholderiaceae > Caballeronia > Caballeronia megalochromosomata. The sequence goes on from LRBF01000237.1 coordinate 16,998, forward strand.
GAGCGTGCCGCCGAAGCCGATCGCGGAGAGCACGTAGCCCATCTGTTGCATGCTCAGGTGCAGATAGTCGATCAAATAGCTGGGAAACAATGCGCTCAGCACGACGAGGCATGTCAGCCAGCACAGCATGCCGACGATGTTCAACGGTATGTTGCGGTAGCCGAAGACGTCGGTCCATGTGTGAGTGGCGGCGTCGTGCAGTACGGCAACCGTTGGCTGAGTATTGCGCAGCACCTTGAGCATGAGGTAGGCAACCAGCAAACCCGGAATCGACACCACCGCGAAAATCCAGTGCCACGGCAGGACTTTGAGCAGTTGGGTCACGAGGATCGGCGCGATGCCCAGACCGAAGAGCGGCAGCGCCATCTGCTGAATGCCGATGTTGCGCCCGTGCCGCGTCGGCTTCGATGCATCCAGCGTCGCAATGATGCTCGCGGGCGTGTACGCACCCTCGGCGAAGCCCATCACCGCGCGAATCAGGATCAGCGATCCGACGCCTGTGGCAAGGCCACTCAATCCCGCCAGCAACGAAAACACGATGATCGCCGGAATGATGACCCTGCGATGGCCCACGCGGTCGGACAGATTGCCCATGAACATCGCCGAGATGCCCCACGCGACGGCGAGCGCGCCGGTGATGTGTCCGAGGTCCTGATAGTCAAGATGCAGATCCGTCATCATGACGGGAAAGAGCGGCATGATCATGAAGCGATCGATGCCGACCAGTCCGAAGCCCAGCGACAGCAAGGCCACGGCCTTCCACTCATAGGCGGTATCCCACCTGGAACCGGTGCTGTATTCCATGTTTGCAATCTCCAGAACGATAAGCGACGTCGCCGGATGCGACGACCCGGCGCGCACGGCGCAGTGAGAGGGGAAAACTTCAGAACGTGGTCTGCAGCCCGAGCCGGCCGATGACCTGATGCGTAGTGCTCGACTGACCCGCGCCGTTGATCCAGGCGTTGTGCCCGCCTTCGACATCGCCGCCGGTCCATTGATAGACGGCTTCGGCGTATAACGTCGTGCGCTTGGACAGGAGATACTGCGCGGCGCTCGTGACTTGCTGTGCCCTGTTATGGCTGAGCTGCGCGTTGCCCTTCATGTACTGATAGTTCGCGCCGAAACGGATATCCGGCATGAACGTGTACAGCCCGCCGACCTGAACCGCCTGCACGACGCCGCCCGTCAGCGTGTTGCGCGTGTTCGTATAGAGCGCGTTGAGATACACATCGCCGATCGTCTGACCAAGCCCGCCTCCGAAGTTGCGGATTCCGTCGTGACCGTCGTTGAGCGCTGAGTATCGGGTTTCGTTGTAGGCGGCCGCAATGCCGAAACTGCCGATCGCGTAGTTCATGCCGAAGCCGATCGTGTTATTCGCTGAAAACGAGCCGGGTGTATTGCCGAAGCCGTACAACGCGCCGAGCCTCAACCCCGCGAAGGTGGCCGATACGGCCTTGATCGAGTTCGACACGCGCGAAGTACCGCCGGTCTGATCGAAGTCGAACGAGCCCGTTGGATTCTGGGGAATGCCGAGCGCCGCGAACGGCCCCTGACGCATGTTGTAAAGGCCGCCATAAGTGAAGGCTGCGTCCAGTTTTGCAGGCGGGAAGAAGAGGAAGTCCGCCATCAGGTTGTATTGCTGACCGAACGTAATGCGCCCGACGCCGTCCTTCGACAGACCGACGAGAGCCTGCCGGTTGAAGTCGGCGTTCGGTCCCGGGATACCTGCGCCGCTGTTCACCGAGAACTGCGACGCGAGTTCGAACACGGTCTGGTAGCCTCCGCCCAGGTCTTCGATGCCCCGGATGCCCCAGATGCTGGGCGTCCAGATCGAATCATCGGCTTTGAAGTTATGGCTGCCGTTTTCGTTGCTCACATAGCTCACGCCGACGTCGAGAAGACCGAACAGCGTTACGCTGCTTTGCGCCTGGGCGTGCGGCGTGAACGCGCAAGCAACGGCCAGCGCGCACAGTGTCTTTCTCATGTTCTCCTCCAGCTAGATTTTTATTTGGATTCAGGAAAGAGCCGCTTCCATGTGTTCGTCGATCGAAAGCCGCGACACGAGATCGGTCAACAACGCCGGCAGTTGTTCGAGCGTCTTCACTCCGCCGAAGATGTAGTAGTCGGGGCGCACGATGATCGCCTTGACGCCGTGCTCGTCGAAGAACTGATGGTACTTGCCGCTGACGTCGAACAGCACGCGATCCTTGACGGCTTTCTCCGCGTCGGTCGTGATGCCGATCAGATGCCCGCCGATGGCAGCGAGCGCCGCCTTGTCCTGAGCGTCGAGATACCGGTTCGGGTGCGCATCGAGTGCGATGACGTGAAAGCCGTTGGGCACGGCGCCGTCGTAGCGGGATGCTTCGCCCAGGTTCTTCACCTGACCGTGAACGCTCAGCAAACCGGCCACACTCTCGACGGCGAATGCGGGGTTCTTGCAGATCAGGCCATCGGTCAGACCGGGGAAGGGCGCGAGCGCGGGCACGTCGCCTGCGAGATACGCTGCGTCGCGTCGAGCGGCCTCGTCCTTGTCGGAGATGCAAACGACCTGACCCATCGCGATGGACGCATCGATCACCGCACGCACCTGCGGGCGACGCTCGGGCGTATAGCCTTCGAGCACACGGTCCGACGCAATGCCCTTGAGGATCAGGTCGAAGCGCCACGCGAGATTCCATGCGTCGCGGATGCCGGAGCACATGCCCTGGCCCATGAACGGCGGCATTTGATGCGCAGCGTCGCCGGCGAGCACCACGCGGCCGCTATGCCAGTTTCTCGCGATCAGCGAGCGGAACTTGTAGACGGCATGGCGCACGAGCGTCGCGTTCTGCGGCGTGACCCAGGGCGACAACAGCTCCCACACCTTCTCAGGCTTCTGCAGGTCCTCGATCGATTCGTGCGGCAGACGCATGAACTCCCAGCGCCGGTAGCCGGGGCCGCCCGGCACCATCGTCGTCGGGCGCGCCGGGTTGCACCACTGGCCGATGTCGGGCACGTCGAGCTTCACGCCATCGTTGGGCTTCAGATCGATGACGAGCCAGTCTTCCTGAAAGCCGAGATCATCGAACTCGATGCCTTGCGACTTTCGAACGAAGCTGTTCGCGCCGTCCGCGCCGACGACATAGCGTGCGCGCACCGTCTGCGTCTCGCCGGTCGCATCCCAGCTCGCGCCGTTCATGACGCCGCGACGCAAGGTCAGTTCGCAGCAGTCGGTCAACTGCCGCAATTCGGTTGCTTCCCAGCCTTGTTGCACGGAGACATTCGGCAGCGACTTCGCCTTCCTGTCGAGCAGCGCTTCGAGCGAAGGCTGATTGAAGAGATAGCCCACCGGTCCGTCGCTGATCGATTCCGCCGACCAGTCGATCTCGACGAGCGTCTTCCAGTCCGCGTTGAACCACTGATACTTGGCGGAGGGTTGCGAGATGCGCTCGACGTCCTCGCCGATATCCATCGCATGAAATATGCGGCGGATCTCGTGGTCGTGAAATACGGCGCGTGGAAGCGGATAGAGCGAAGGCCAGCGGTCGAATACCGCGACCTTATAACCGCGCTCGCCGAGCAATATCGAAAGCGATTGTCCGACCGGTCCGTATCCGACGATCGCTACGTCGAGGATGTTCTGATCTGTCATTTCGGTTCACCTGCTGAAAAAAGAGCGAGTTGTGCCCTGGCACCGGATGGGCCGGCAGCCATCGAATCAATCAAAGGGATTTGAAGCGGTCAGTCTTCGAAAACGACGCCGGCTTCGGTGTTGTGAATGAAGTCGTCCGGGACCGGCGGGCCCCACAGGTACAGCGAGTCTTCCGGCGCGAAGTCGCCAGCGGGCCACGCTTGTCCTGCGGACACGAAATCGATATCGGCCGAGTACTCGCAGAACGAGCCCCACGGATCCTGCACGTAGTGGAAATAGTTCGAGCCCAGTACGTGTCTGCCGGTGCCCCAGCCCTTCGTGAAGCCGGCGGCGGCCATCTGCGATGCGCCCTGTCCGACGAGGTTCACGTTATCGACGTCCCACGCCGAGTGGTGCCAGCCGCGTGCGCTGCTCTTGGCGAACGCGACCAGATGATGGTCGCTGCCGTGCGGCGCGTGCGTGAATGCGATGATGTCGAGCGACTTGTCCGACAGACGCAGACCGAGCGCCCTGCCATAGAAATCCAGCGCGCCGAGGACGTCAGGCGAAAACAGCAGCACGTGAGAAAGCCGTCCCGGGCGCACGGTCTTCGCTTCCGAGCGGATGTGCGCGCCGCGCTCGTCCGCATGGCTCGATGCGACGACGCACGGTTGCTTGCCGGATGGCGTCGTCTTCGGGCCGATCTTTACCTGGATCAGGTTGCCGTCCGGATCGCGGAACCAGAAGCCTTGATCCGCTGATGCGACCGGGTTCGCGCCTGCCGCCCGAACCTGTGCGCGAATCGCCGCGAAATCCGCTTCGAAGCAGTTGAAACTTAGATACGCCAGCGACTTTTTCGACGCTGGGAGAATACGCGCCCAACGATGCCCATCGGCTGCGCGCAACTCGAGTTCTTCGGCTGTCGCTGTCACATCGAGACCGAACGCGCTGAAGAAGCGCGCAGCATCGGCGAGTGAAGGAACGTTGAGCGCAAAGTGATCGATCGAGTGAACACTCGCGCTTGCAGCGGCTATTGCTGTGCCGTTCATGACCGTTTGTCTCCAGAGTTCGATGCGCGCCGGCTCTGCGACCGGCTTCGCGAATGGGAATCAGCGCGCCGCTTCGTCGGCGATCACATTGCGCAGCGTGCCGATCTTTTCGACCGACACTTCGCAAACGTCGCCCGCTTTCATCAAGAGCCGGGGCGTACGCGCCCAGCCGATGCCTGACGGCGTGCCGGACACGATCACGTCACCCGCTTCGAGCGTGATGGCTTCGCTGATCACGCTGATCAGTGTCGCGACATCGAAGACCATGTCGTCGGTACTGGCCGACTGAACCACCTGACCGTTCACACGCGTTTCCAGCAGCAGACCTTTCGCGCCCGCGGGCAATTCGTCTGCGGTCACGAGATCGGGACCGAACGCGCCCGTGCCATCGAAATTCTTCCCGACGGTCCATTGGGGTGTCTTGAACTGATACTCGCGCACCGAGCCGTCGTTGAAGAGCGCATAGCCTGCGACGTGCGAGAGCGCGTCGTCCTTCGAAATATGGCGGCCGCCTTTGCCCAGCACCACCGCGACCTCGCCTTCGTAGTCGAGGCCTTCGGAGTCGGCGACGCCCGGGCGGATCATCGGCTGCTCGTGTGCGACGAGACTCGTATTGACGCGCAGGAACAGGGTCGGGTAGTCGGGCTGTTCGTACTTGCTTTCCTTGGTATGGTCGGCATAGTTCAGGCCGACGCAGACGATCTTGGGCGGCTTTTGCAGCGGCGGAAGGTACTTCAGGCCGGCGGCGGGCACCTTGTCTTCCGTCGCGTGAGCCTTCGCATATTCATCGAGACGGACGCCGCGCGCGAGGAGCGACTCCAGCGACTCGTCGCCGATGACGCGCACGTAGTCTCCATCCCGAACGCCGAGGGTGGTCTTGCCATTCTTTTCGAAACTGACGAACCGCATATCTGCCTCCTGTGACTCCGAGCGAAAGACGACTCGAAGGTTGCTGATGTCGTATTGACGAATTTGTCATTTCCAATTCTATGCGAATTGACAATTCCGTCAATACGAACGTGCCTAGGACAAACCCGCAGACCGCGTGCGCTGCTAAAATCAAGCCAGATCAACGGGATAGGCAATGGACGCGACAGAATCGATCGAAAATCATCGAACCCGTGTGGGTGCGCTCAAGCGGGAGAAGACGCGTATTCGCCTGATCGAAAGCGCGCTGGGCGTTTTCGCGGACAAGGGGGCGGACGCTCCGACGATTGACGATTTCATCGCAGCGGCGGGCGTCGCCCGGGGGACGTTCTACAACTACTTCCGCACGACTGCGGAACTGCTGTCGGCGGTGGCGGGCGAGAGCAGCGATGAAGTCCTCGCTGTCATCGATCCGCTCGTGCGTGCGATCGACGATCCGGCGCAGCGGGTGGTGGTGGGATCGCGGCTCTATATGAGCATGGCGGTGCGTTATCCGCTGTGGGGCGCGTTCATCACGCGGGTGGGCACGAAACGGGGCTCGCGAGGCCGCCTGCTCGACGAGTACCTCACGCGCGATCTGCAGCACGCCCTGGATGCGGGGCGATTCGACGTCGCGGATGTGGTCGTCGCACGCGATATCGCGCTGGGTTCGATCATGTACGGCATCGAGACGCTTTTATCCGGCGATGCGCCTGCCGATTACGCCGAGCAGTCCATGTACGCGCTCATGCGCGCCTTTGGCATCGGAGCGAAGGAAGCCCGCAAGCTTGCGTTTGCGCCGATCGCCGATCCGCCGGCGCCACGCGGCGCCATCTTCGAACGAGTCGATGTGCCGGCGGACCAAGGCGATACCGGCTTCCAAACACAGCAAAAGCGCTGAAGCCATCACGATCGGCGACTTCGGGCAATCCATCGCGAAATCGGGACAGCCGGTAGAATCGGGTACGGCTGTCTGGTCAAGTGACAGGAAGGACGAACCTATCAGGAGAGCTTCATGGCAATTGCAGGTTATACGGACACGCGTCTGTTCATCGACGGCGAATGGTGCGACGCCAGATCAGGCGAAACGATCAACGTCGTGAGCCCGGCGACGGGCGAGACGATCGGCACCGTTGCGAAGTCCGGCGTGGCGGATCTGGAGCGCGCGGTGGCGGCATCGCGTCAGGGCTTCGCCACCTGGCGCAGGATGACCGCGCTCGAACGTGCGCAACTCATGCGCAAGGCAGCGGGTCTGATCCGCGAGCGCGCCGACAACATCGCGCGGCTCATGACGCAGGAGCAGGGCAAGCCGCTCGCCGAAGCGCGCGTCGAGGTGAACTCGGCGGCGGACATCATCGAATGGTTCGCGGATGAAGGGCGCCGCGTGTATGGCCGCATCGTGCCGCCGCGCAATATCCACGCGCAGCAGACGGTCGTGAAGGAGCCGGTCGGGCCGGTCGCCGCGTTCACGCCGTGGAATTTCCCCGTGAATCAGGTCGTGCGCAAGCTGTGCGCGTCGCTCGCCACGGGGTGCTCGTTCATCGTGAAGGCGCCGGAAGAAACGCCGGCATCGCCCGCTGAACTCATCCGCGCATTCGCCGATGCCGGCGTGCCGAAGGGCGTCGTGCAACTCGTGTTCGGCGATCCGCCGCAGATTTCGGAATTCCTGATCGCGCATCCGGACATTCGCAAGGTGACGTTCACCGGATCGACGGCGGTCGGCAAGCAGCTCGCGGGCCTCGCCGGTCAGCACATGAAGCGTGCGACGATGGAGCTCGGCGGCCACGCGCCGGTGATCGTCGCGGAAGACGCGGATGTCGAACTCGCGGTGAAGGCGTCGGGCGCGGCGAAGTTCCGCAATGCCGGTCAGGTCTGCATTTCGCCGACGCGCTTTCTAGTGCATAACAGCCTGAAGCAGGCATTCATCGCGGCGCTCGTGAAACACGCGGAAAGCCTGAAGGTCGGCGACGGCCTCGCGGACGGCACCACGCTCGGGCCGCTCGCCAACGCGCGTCGCATCAGCGCGATGAACAGCGTCATCGAGAATGCGCGCAAGACGGGCGCGACGATTGCGACAGGCGGCGAGCGCATCGGCACGGCGGGCAATTTCTTCGCGCCGACGGTCATCACGGATGTATCGCTCGAAGCGGACGTGTTCAACGCGGAGCCGTTCGGCCCGGTTGCGGCGGTGCGCGGTTTCGATTTGCTCGAAGAAGCGATCACGGAAGCGAACCGTCTGCCCTACGGCCTTGCGGGTTATGCGTTTACGCGCTCGTTCAAGAACGTGCATCTGCTGACCAATCAGCTCGAAGTCGGCATGTTGTGGATCAACCAGCCTGCAACGCCGTGGCCGGAGATGCCGTTCGGCGGCGTGAAGGACTCGGGTTACGGCTCGGAAGGCGGCCCGGAAGCGCTCGATCCGTATCTGGTCACGAAGTCGGTCACCGTCATGGCGGTCTGACACGGCGTTGTTCGTGCAGTGCGGAAGGGACGCGGTCAATGCATCGTCGACCGCGTCCCTTCCAGTTAGCAACCACGCAGGTGTACGGCGCCTAACTGCCCGGATCGAGCAGGTTGGACGAGAAGTCGCACGATTTCGCCGCCAGCCGCGCGACGGCAGCACTCAGCGAATGCGACTGTTCCGCCCGATGCATCGCGACGTATCTCACCGGCGGCAGCGCGGGCCGCGTCGGTAATACGACGAGAGCGCGTCGCTCGAGCATGCGCGCGAGGCATGCCTTGGGCAAGTAGCTGACGCCGAGCCCGGAAAGCGTCAGCCCGATCTGCGCGATCAGGCTGTTGCTCGCAAGCACTTTCTGCAGGGCCACGCCCTGTTCTTCCAGAAACCGGCTGTACACATAGCCTGTTCCCGACAGCCCGCCCTGCAAAATGAGCGGAAACTTCGCGATCTCCGTCAGCGGAATGGCACGCTTGCCCGGCGCGAGGCTCGCCGCGCACATCCACGCATTCTCGACCTGACCGACAGGCGTCGCCGCGAACGCCTCGATCTCGTGCGTCTGCGGCACGATGATGACGTCCACCGTCGACGCGGCCAGCCGTTCTCGCAATGTCGCGTTGAGATCGACTTCCGCTTCGACCTTGACCTTCGGATACTCGGCCTGAATCGCCGCGATGAGACGCGGCAGCCACGTCAGCGCCGTGAGCTCGGTGACGCCGATGCGAATCTGCCGCACGAGCGATTCCTTCGAACTCATGCGCTCGACGATCTGGTCGCGTCGTTCGAGCAATTCCTTCGCGTGCTCGAAGAATTCCGTCCCTTTCTCCGTGAGACGCGCGCTGCGATTCGCGCGGTCGAAAACCGCGATGTCGAAAGCACGCTCCAGTTCCTGCACGCGTTTGGATACGGCCGACTGTGTCGTGTTCAGCCGTGTCGCGGCGGCTTCGAACGAGCCTAGCTGAACGATCCAGTACAGCGCTTCCATCTGTTTGAAAGTCAGCATGAGCCTCAGGTTTCATCGCTTAAAGCGATAGTTTCTCATAGAAAAAAATCGCTTTTTTTGCTCTTTTTGACTGGTTACTTTTGCCGTACTCGCTCACAGGAAGCGGCCCATCCACATCAACTGATCAGTGTCCGGAGAACGCATGGAATCCGTTTTGGAAACACCTCAGGCCGATCGCGCGGAACGCAAGCCGCGCATCGGGCTCGCCTGGCAGATTCTGATCGGCCTCGTGGTCGGTATCGCGGTGGGCCTCGTGCTCAACCGTTTTCCGGAGTATCGCGAATCCGCAATCAACGGCTTTCTTCAGCCGGCCGGTGACGTCTTTATCCGCCTGATCAAGATGGTGGTGGTGCCGATTGTCTTCACCAGCATGGTGATGGGCATTGCGGGCGTGGGCGACGGTCGCTCGCTCGGGCGCATCGGCCTGAAGACGCTGATCTACTTCGAAGTGGTCACGACGATCGCCATCGTGCTGGGTCTCGTGCTCGGCAACGTCCTGCATCCGGGGCTCGGCACCGATCTGTCGCAGCTCGGGCATACGGATATCTCGCGCTATCAGCAAACGTCGCAGCAGACGCAGGGACATCACGGCTTCATGGGGCTATTGCTGGCCATCATCCCGGACAACATCATCATGGCGATGGGCCGCGGTGACCTGTTGCCGGTGATCTTCTTTTCCGTGCTCTTCGGACTCGGCCTGCAATCCGTGCCCGCCGAATATCGCAAGCCCGTGCTCGCGACATTCAAGGGCATCAGCGATGCGATGTTCAAGGTCACCGGCATGGTCATGCGTTATGCGCCCTTCGGCGTGTGCGCATTGATCGCCGTGACCGTCGCGAGCTTCGGCTTCGGTTCGCTGCTTCCGCTGATCAAGCTCGTCGCGGTGACGTATCTCGCGATCATCCTGTTCGCGGTGTTCGTGCTCGGCGTGACGGCGCGGCTCTTCGGTTTCAATATCTTCACGCTGCTCCGGGTCATCAAGGATGAACTCATCATCGCGTTTTCGACGTGCAGTTCAGCCACGGTGCTGCCGCAACTGATGAAGAAAATGGAGGACTTCGGCGTGCCTAAAAGCATCACGACGTTTGTGGTGCCGACGGGTTACACGTTCAACCTCGACGGCGCTTCGATCTACCTCGGCATCGGCACGCTGTTCGTCGCGCAGCTCTATGGCGTGCATCTCGGCCTGCAAGAGCAGATCGTGCTCGTGCTGACGATGGTCGTCACGTCCAAGGGCGCGGCGGGCGTGCCCGGCTTCATGTTCGTCATCTTGCTGACGACGCTCGCGAGCGCGGGACTGCCGCTCGAAGGGCTCGCGTTCATCGCGGGGGTCGACCGGATCATGGATATGGGACGCACCGCGCTGAACGTGGTCGGCAATGCGCTCGCACCGCTCGTCATCGCCAAATGGGAAGGCCAGTACGACGCGGAGAAGGGCAAGGCTTATATCGCATCGCTGGACGCGTGAGTATCGGTGGAGACAGACAGGGAAATCATGGAACGAGGAGCAAGAGAGATGAGCAGTAGCAAAGGACAGTTGTTTTCGCCGTCGCTCATGGAGCAGATCAAGAGCCGCTTTCATTACGTCGATCAGGATGTCGACGGTCGTTCGCGCCTCTTCTTCGATAACGCCGGCGGATCGTTCAGGCTGAAAGCTGCGTTGGAAGCGTTCGCCCGCATCGATGCGCTGCCCGATTGTCCCGAGCGCATCCACGAACGCGCGCTGTATCTGCAGGACATTCAGACGCGCGGCGAGGAAGATATTCGCCGCATCCTCAATGCCCGCGATGGCAGCGTGTATCTCTCGCTGACGGCATCGGCCGCGATGTTCGAGATGGTGCGCGCGGTGATGGAGAACGTGCCGGGCACGAACGCCGTCACGACGATCCTCGAACATCCGTCGTCCTTCGATGCGATGAAGCTGTATTGCGAACGCACGGGCAAAACGTTGCGCGTCGCGCCGAGCAATGCGGAAACGGGCGGCGTCGACGTGGATGCGATCGTCTCGCTGATCGACGACGACACGGCGCTGCTGAGCGTGATGTATGCCTCGAATATTTCGGGCGCGAAACTGGATATCGCGGCCATTGTCGAGCGCGCGCGTGCACGCAAGCCGGATCTCTTCATCATCGTCGATGCGGTACAGCATGCGCCGCACGCGGTCATCGACCTGCAAAAGATTCCTGTCGATGGCATCAACTTCGCGCCGTACAAGTTCTTCGGTTGCAGAGGAGCGGGCGTCGCGTGGCTGTCGCAGCGTCTCGCGGAGTTGCCGCATCATCGGCTCGATGCGAAGGAGAAAGGCGTCTGGGAACTCGGCAGTCCCGCGCCGGCGCAGTTCGCCGTGGTGAGCGCAATCGTCGATTACGTCGCGTGGATCGGTGCGCAATTCAGCGACGCCGACGATCGGCGCGAGTTGTTCGTGCAGGGCATGCAGCGCATCGAGGAGCATGAGCGTGCGCTGCTTTCGTTGATGCTCGATGGCGTGGACGGGCAGCGCGGTCTGCGAGCTATCGATGGCGTGCGCGTGTTCTGGGATCACGAAGACTTGACGCGCCGTGACCTGATCGCGGGCTTAGGCTTCGATGGCTTGGACCCGACCGCCGCCGTGCGCGCCTATGAAGCGCGTGGCGTGATCGTGTATGAGCGCGTCGCCACGAGCCTTTACTCTGGCCGCATGTTGAAGTCGTTCAATCTCGACGGCGCCGTGCGTATCTCTCCCTTGCACTGTCACGGACCGGACGATGTGGCGAGGTTCCTCGCAGTGACCGAAGAGGTTGCGGTGGCGAGTCGGGTCGGGATCGGACGCTAGTCTGGTTCAGTGCACACCGGCGTCGAGGTCCGCTGCAGTTCCCATCCCTTCAGCCACAATTCGAGCTTTGCGGGCGGCAGCGGTCGGCTCAGATGATAGCCCTGCGCGAGATCGCAGCGCAGGGCCTTGAGCCGCAGCATCAACGCTTCATCCTCGACGCCTTCAGCCACCACCTTCAGGCCCATGTTATGCCCGAGGTCGATCGTCGAACGCACGATGGTCTCGTCGTCCTTGTGATTCGCCATTCCGATCACGAAGGACTTGTCGATCTTGAGTTCGTCCACCGGCATGCGCTTCAAATACGACAGCGACGAGTATCCCGTGCCGAAGTCATCGATCGACAAGCGAATTCCCATTGCATGTAGACGATCGAGCGTTTCTATCGCGTGATTCGGGTCATCCATGATCGCGCTCTCGGTAATCTCGATCCAGATCCGCTCGGGAGCGACATCGTGCTTGTCGAGCAACGCCTGGAAGGTTTCCGGTAACGTCGACTGAATGAGTTCGCGCGCCGACACGTTCACGGACACGGCCAGATCGATGCCGTGAGCATGCCATTCGGCACACTGCGCGATGGCCTTGTCCGCGACCCAGCGCGAAATGGCCTTGATGTAACCCGTCTGCTCCGCGAACGGAATGAACTGGTCCGGCGCCACGAAGCCACGCGTCGGATGATCCCAACGCACTAGCGCCTCGACATACTTCACGCGATGCGTTGCGAGATCGACCTTCGGCTGATAGTACAGCGTGAGCTGATCGTGTTCGACGGCCTGACGCAACTCGCTCATCAGCGAGAGACGCTCGGCGCTGTTCTGGTCGTGCTTCTCGTCATAGAGCGCGAAACCGAGGTTCGATCGCTTGGCCACGTACATCGCTATATCCGCGCGACGCAACAGCACATTCATGTCGGTGCCATTGTCCGGGAACGTGACGATGCCGATGCTCGCGCCCACATCGACGAGCTGGTTTTCGATCATGATCGGCTGCTCGAGCGCGCGCAGCATGCGCGTTGCAATGAGGCACGCCCCGTCGAGATTGTCAGCAGGAAGCAGCACGGCGAATTCGTCGCCGCCCAGCCGCGCGACCGTATCGGTCTGCCGCTGCAACACCGAACGCAGACGCTGTGCGACCTCGCACAGCAGCATGTCCCCGATCGGGTGCCCGAGCGTGTCGTTCACGTATTTGAAGCGGTCGAGATCCATCATCATCACGGCGAGCGGCGTGCCGCCACGCATCGCCGATGCGATGGCATGCTGCAGGCGATCGCTGAAGAGCGCGCGGTTCGGCAGACCCGTCAGGCCATCCATGTACGCGAGTTCGGTGATGCGATGTTCGCGCTCCTGAATCCCTTCCTGCATCTGGTTGAATGCCTGCGCGAGTTGCCCGATTTCGTCATGCTGGCGAATCTCGATCGGCTCCGCATAGTCGCCCTGGCCGATGCGTTTCGAAAACTGTGCGAGCGCCGCAATGGGCCGCGTGACCGAGCGCGCGGTCAGCACGCTGCCGATCGCGGACACAATTACGCCGAGAATCGTGATGAGCAGCAGCGCCGACTGTAACCGGCGATACGGCTCTAGCGCCTCGTTCAGCGATCGCTCGAGCAGGACCGCGACCATGCGCCCTTCCGAATGCAGCCGCACGACACGCGTAACGAAGCCCGCATCGGCGAGCGGGCCCTGATCGCTCAGCGAGGCACGCTGTACCTCGGGAAGCGAGCTTGCGAGCACGCCACGATTACCGTCGCCGTCGAACGTGAGGAAGGACACATCGAGCGACGTGAGCGTGCTCATCTCGCGTGCGAGCGCGTCGTCGATGACGAAGCCCATCACGACCCACGCGATCGTGATCGGCGCCTTCACCGGCACCGCGACGAGCTGATAGGCGCGTCCGCCGATCATGCCGAACGACGACGCGTCGCCCTTGCGCGCGACGGTCCTGATGAGATTCGGGAATGGAAACTCGCTGCCTTCATGGCCGGCGTCGTGGCTGTCCGCGATCAGCTTGCCGTCGAGATCGACGAGCATGACGATATCGGCGTGAATGCGGTCGCCGTGATTTTCGAGCGCGGACACGACCGTCTTGCTGTCATGCGTGGCGACCGCCTGCCGGAAGCCGTAGTCCGCCGCTGCGACGCTCGCCGCCTGCGTCAGTTGTTCGCTATTGCCGCGCAGCACCTGCCCGAACACACGTTCGGCAACGGTGAGTTGCTCCTCGGCTCCGCGATGCGCGTTCTTCACGATCACCGAATTGATGACCAGATAGGCGGCAGCCTGCGCGACGAGCATCAGAACAACGAACACGAGCGCGATGCGCGCGCGCAGGCTGTGAAGCAACATGGGCCGGGTCCGAATGAGTGCCGCGTTGAGTTCCTATTCCGCTGCTTTCAGTTGAAGCTCGAATTTCGCGGCGCTGTCTGCGTTCACGGCGATCTTCTGCGTCGGCTGTGCGTTGGGGTCCATCAGGCGAAAATGCCATGCGACGATCTTGTACGCATCGACCGGCAGGTTCCCGATCGTCGCCGCGCCGTTGGCATCGGTCTTCGCGAAGTACGGCGTATCCACGATCAGCAGGTACGCGACCATGGTGTCGTGAATGTTGCAGCCCATCACGACCAGTCCCGGTTTATCGAAGATCACCGGATTCGCGGGAATGCCGTGGTAAAGGTTCAACTCGAAGCGCTTGGCCGGCGAGAACGAGTAGACGTCGTGCTCGATGTTGTCCTTGTTCGGGAAGGTCACCGACGCGCCCGTCTGCACGGCGGACACCATCGGCACGAAACGGCGCTTGATCTGGTCGATCACCGCGGGCAAGGGCTTCGTCGCGGGCGGCTTGCCGCTCACCGGCACGGCGTAGACGATCGCGTCCTGCACGGGTGCGCCCGCCTGATCGACGACCTGCACCCTTAGGCTGGCCGCATGCGCGAGCGTCGCCGTCAATGCGAAGGCTGCGAGGAAAAGATAAAGAAAACGCATGGCTGTTGACTTCTTCTTGTGGATTCTCACGGGCGATCCTGCACGTCGCGGTACAACGGCGCGAGCTTCGCAAGGAGCTTGTTCTGCGCATGGAACGGCACCCCGTTCTTGTCCATCGCGAGTTGCAGGTCTTCGACGAGCGCGTTGAACGCGGCCCGGTCGATGGCGTGGCCTTCGTGCGCGCGTTTCATCGAGCGTCCGGTGTAGGTGCAGGGGCCGTCGAGCGCGACGCAGAACTGCTCAACCAGTAGCGGCTTGATGCGCTTGACCGGCGCATCCTCGAAATACGGCGCGGTACGCGGGTCGGCAAGCACGTTGTCGTACATATCGTCGACGATCCTCGTCAGACCTTCCTTCTCGCCGAACTGCCTGTAGAGCGTTTCGTCGGCATGGGCCGCGATGCTCGCGCACGACGCAAGCGTGAGGACCGCGATTGCGGCATAACGGATTTTCATTTCAGAATCCTGCCTGCAGCGAGGCGTAGATGCCCCGCTGATTCTTGATGGTCGCGATGTCGCCGAGTGAGACGTATGCGAGCGTGAGCGAGACATGCTTGTTCGGCGCCCAGGCGACGAACGCGTCGTACGCGTCCTGCTCGCGAGCGAAGGACAGGTTGTTCGGCTTCATGCGGTATTCGGCGCCGATCGCGAAACTCTTCGATAACAGATACGCCACCGACGATTCGAACTCCGGCTTGTACGCGTCGGATCTGTCGCCGCCGAACCCGAGAATGCCGAACTGGTTTGCCTTGGTGAAACGCAGCGTGCCGTTCAGCAGGAGACTTTGCGCAAGCAGCAACTTGGTCGCGGAAATATAGAAATCAGTGCCGGAGTTGCTGGTCGCACTGATCGCTTTCAAGATGTCACCCTGTTCGTTGTGCTTGAACTGGATGCCCACGGCGAGTTGGGGAATCCAGGTATCCTGATCGAGCACTGCGTCGCCGAGCACGCGCACCTTCACGCCGAAGATGTCCTGATTGAACTTGAAGTTCTCGCCAAGTCCGAGCTGCGCGCCGGCATCGCGCGTATCGAACGTCTGACGCGCGAGGGACAATTCGACGCGATTTGCGACCCCCACCGTTACGCCGTACGTGCCGAGTGCATAGTCCTGCGTGTGGATGTAGGTCGCGTGGGCATTCGCGCCCATTTGCTGCGCGGTGCCGTAGCCACCGATCACGGCCCACGGCGTGAGGCCGCCGCCGGCCGCGCCTTCAACTTCGGATACTCCGCCAGTGAGCAGCAGTTTGCCTCCCGTGAGCGGCACGACGGGTGGTTCATCGGCGGATGCGCCGGGCGAGAAGGAAACGAGCGCGGCCGAGACAATACCGGCGAGGCTCCCGGTCAGGCGATTCAAGCGCATTGCAGTGAACAATCTCAGGTAAAGGTTGCTGTGGTCATGGTCCAACGGGGCACCGTGGGAATGCCCGCGTGCATGAACGCGGCGAACCTCGCGCCGGGGACGGCGGCGCGCCCGCAGGACGCGCCCCTGCGGTTGTAAACGGCAGCTACGGAATTAACTTGACGGTCGTTCGCGTGGAAACAACAACGAACGTTCGCAATTCAGGCGGGAATGGAGCGATGGTCTGGACGACTAGCTTCGTGTCGAGTTTCCGTTCATCCAGACCTCGCGAATAGAGGTTGATGACGTGATCAAACGAGCGAAAAACCGGATCTCGCGCTGGCGGTGCGAATCGCTTCATCGAACGATGCCGCGGTCGCCACATGTCGATGGTTGACGCTGACGAGCCATCCTTCGGCCGCGCGGCACCAGCGAATCTGTCCACCGTCGAGCATGGCCGAGAACCATCGCCAAAGCGACGCGTCCTCGGCGTTGGCACAGGCAGCGGCGAGTGCGCGCGTCTCTCGGAGTCGCTTGATGTCGATGCTCGATGCGTCGCTCGTCTGCGCGGACGACCTAGCGGTTGGCATGAGACAAAACCTCATCGATGACAAGCTGGTTCCCAAGCGAATGCTCGAGCGGAAACACGATCGATGTGTCACGTCGAAGCACCGCTGAACTGAAGTCCTCCACCATCGACTGATACTGATCGACGTCTCCAAACTCGGCGATTTCAACCTTTCCCGTGCCATCCGGACGGATGCGCACCCGGGCGTCGTCATAGACGCCCGGATTGAAGGGCGCATCCAGTGACAGCCAGCCCTTCGAACCATGAAAGATCATATGCTGGCGGCGTGCGAGTTGAGTGCCGCAGTAAAAATGAAGGTCGAAGCCGGGAAACGTCAGATCGCAGACCGCCAGCTTGTCCGTGCCGAAGCGCGGATCGATGGTAATGCTGGCGTGAATTGCGACCGGTTCGAGACCTGTCGCGATGCGCGTCGTGACAACCGGATAGACGCCTATGTCACGCACACCACCGCCGCCCAGCGCCAGATCGTTTTTGAGCGCGCGTGGATCATCGTTGAAATAGGTGAAAGACCCTTCCACGCGCTTCAGTTCGCCGATTGTCCCGTCTGCGATGCGCTCCCTCACGAACGCCCACTGCGGATGGTGCGCAACCATGAACGCCTCGCCGCAGATCAGACCCGTCGCGTCCCGCAGCGCGATCAGCTCACGAACCTGCGAGGCTGTCATCGCGATCGGTTTCTCGCACAGGACATGCTTGCCGGCGAGAAGCGCCTTCCTGCACCACTCGAAGTGACTGGCCGTGGGCAAAGGAATGTAGACGGCGTCGACCTGATCGCTTGCTATGACCTCGTCGTAGCGCTCGTAAATGCGCGCGATTCCGTGTCGCGCGGCAAAGGCGGCCGCCCGCTCGCGATCACGTGCCGCGACACACACGACACGGCCATTCGCAGAACGCTGGATGGCCGGCACCACGAAATTGTCCGCGATTCTCGCGGCGCCGAGTACGCCCCAACTCACTCTGTCGCGCATCATGCTTTCCCCAAGGTTCAGCACACCGTTTGCAGGCGATCCGCGCAGATGCGCAGTACTTCACCCGGATCGCGGCGCCACCAGTTCTCTTTCGAAAATATCTCGACTTCGATGAGCCCGTTGTATCCCGCTCGCTCGACGTTCCCGCGCATGCCGGCGAGATCGACGACACCATCGCCCATCATGCCCCGGTCCAGCAGCAGATCGCGCGTGTCGCGCAGCCAGTCGCATACATGAAAGGCGAGCAAGCGCGCCTCCTGTCCCGCGCGGGCGATCGATGCCCGCAGCGCGGGATCCCACCAGCAGTGGTACACATCGACCGCGACGCCGAGAAAGCCCGTACGGCCGGGATCGAGTTCGGCGCAGATATCCAGCGCGTGCGCCAGCGTGTTGATGACGGCGCGGTCCGCCGCGTACATCGGATGGAGCGGTTCGAGCGCGAGCGGCACGCCGCAGTCGCGCGCCGTCTCGAGCAGTTCGCCGATCCCCTCGATGACCTGAGCGCGCGCGCCATCCAGATCGCGGCTGCCTTCAGGAAGGCCGCCGACCACCATGACGAAGCAGCGCGCGCCGAGGGTTGCGGCATCGCGCAGGGCCGCCTTGTTCGCGTCGATGTTCGCCGCAAACTGCGTCCGGCTGGCCGCTGGCAGATAGGTCGAACGACAATAGCCGGTGACGTTCAATCCGGCTGCCCGGATCTGCCGGGCGAGTTCGGCCACGTTCGCGTTCTCCACCTTGTGACGCCATGGCGCGATGCCGCCGAATCCCGCCGCGGCAATGCGGTCGATCGTCACGCTCAGCGGTTCGCGGTGGCCGAGCGTCGCGGTGTTGACGGAGCACAGATCGAGTCTTCCCTGCAGGTTTCTCATGATTGTCCCGTGTGATTCACTCGCCGCAGCCGAGCACCGTCATGATCTTGCGAACGCGGCCGATGGCATCGTCGGGATCGCGCAGCAGACCGGCCTGATCGGCAAGACGGAAGACATCCGCGAGATAGGCGGGCGGGCGCATGCCGTGGTGGCCGCCGAGCATGAAGAAGTGGTCCTGAAAGCCGTTCAGATAAGCGAGGAACACGACGCCGGTCTTGTAATACTGCGTCGGCGCGCGGAAGATGTGGCGCGACAGCGGCACCGTGGGCGCGAGCAGCGCATGGAAGCGATCGAGGTCTTCGCTGGCGAGCGCGTCGAGTGCCTGCGATGCAGCCGGCGCGATCGCATCGAAGATGCCGAGCAGCGCATGCGAATAGCCGGCGTCGTCGCCCGCGATCAGGCTCGGGTAGTTGAAGTCGTCGCCGGTGTACATCTTCACCATTTGAGGCAGTTGCCGGCGGAAGGCAATTTCCTTGACGTCATCGAGCAGGGAAATCTTGATGCCATCGACACGCTCGACGCTGTTGCCGATCACATCGAGACACACTCGCGCGGCGTGCTCATAAGTCGATTCGCCCCAGTACCCGGCCAGTTCGGGATCGAACATCTCGCCGAGCCAGTGCAGGATCACCGGTCGATCGCACATGGCGAGCACTTCGCGATAGACGCGCCGATAATCATCCGCCGAGCGCGCGACGCGCGCGAGTGCGCGGCTCGCCATCAGGATGACGCGGCCGCCCACGCGCTGCACGGCTTCGAGTTGTTCGGCATAGGCGCGGATCACCTGATCGCAGCTCGTGATCGATTGCAACGCGACATGATCCGTGCCGCAGCCCGACGCAATCAATGCACCGGGAATATCGCGCGTGCCTTCGATGGTGCGCGTGATGAGTTCGAGCGCGCTGTTCCACGGCAGGCCCATGCCGCGTTGCGCGGTGTCCATCGCCTCGGCGATGCCGAGACCTTGCTTCAGCAGATAGCGCCGATACTCGAGCGTGCGCTCCCAGTCGATGGCGGGCGGCGCGTCGAGTTCAGCGGCGCGCAGCGGATCGGCCACGACATGCGCCGCCGAATAGGCGATGCGGTTGAACGCGCGAGCAGGCGTGCGCACATCGAGCGGCGTGCCTTGCAGGCGATAGCTTTCCATCGTGCCGAGCGCAGTCGGCAGCTTGAGCGTTGAGTTCATGTACATATCAGTATTTGTTGACGAGAAGGCCGCCATCGACGCGGATGGCCTGTCCGACGCTGTACGGCAAGCCGCCGGTCGCGAGCGTGCGCACGGCTGTCGCGACTTCCAGCGGCGTGCCCCAGCGTTTGATGGCGGTGAGCCCTTGCTCCATCTGCGCGTCATAGCGCGCGCGGGACGGCGCGGTCATTTCGGTCTCGATCAGACCCGGCTGCACTTCATAGACGCCGATGCCGTGCTCGGCGAGGCGCAGGGAAAACAGCGTCGTGGCCATCGACGAACCGGCCTTCGATACGCAATACTCGCTGCGCAACGGCGATGCGGCGACCGCGTTCGACGAGGTGATCGTGATCACGCTCGGATGCGCCGCCACGCTCTTGCGCGTGCGTGACAGAACGTGCCGCGCGAACGCCTGCATGAGAAAGAACGTCCCGCGCGTATTGATTGCGATACAGCGGTCGAAGCTCTCGGACGTCACATCGAGCAGATCGCCGCGCGAGATCACCGATACGCCCGCGTTATTCACGAGGCAATCGATCGGGCCGTCGAGCCGCGTTTCGATGTCGAGCAGCGTGGCTTGATGTGAGGCGATATCGGCAAGATCGGAGACGATGGCAATCGCTCGTGCGCCGGTCCGTTCGACTTCGGCGACGGCCTGGTCGAGCTCATCGGATGCAACAGCGTCAGTGAGCGCGACATCGAATCCCGCGCGGCCGAGTTCGATTGCAATGGCCCGTCCGATGCCGCGCCGGCTGCCCGTGACGAGCGCAATGGGACGCGTGCTCATAACGATGCTCCATTGGCGATCAGATCGCGCGCGATGATCGTGCGCTGAATCTGGTTCGTGCCTTCGTAGATCTGAGTGATCTTGGCATCGCGATACAGCCGCTCCACTTCATAGCCGCGAATGTAGCCGCTGCCGCCGAAGATCTGCACGGCGTTGGCGCTGTGCTTGACGGCGGTATCGCCCGCGAAGCACTTCGCCATCGAGCAGGCGATGCTCGCACGCTCACCGGCTTCGAGACGCGCGGCGGCGTCGTGCACGAGCAGGCGCGCGGCCTGAATGTCTTTCGCCATGTCGGCGAGCATCCACTGCACGCCCTGAAACTCGGCGATATGCGTGCCGAACTGCTTGCGCGTCTGCGCATAGTCGAGCGCCGCTTCGAGACCTGCCTGCGCAATGCCGACCGCCAGCGCCGCGATGCCCACGCGGCCCTTGTCGAGCGCGCTCATCATGATGTGAAAGCCGCGGCCTTCCTGTCCGAGCAGCGCGTCTTCGGCAAGCTTCACGCGATCGAAATGCAGTTCGCCGACCTGCGATGCGCGCTGGCCCATCTTGTGTTCCTTCGGTCCCTTCGACACGCCCGGCAAACGACAATCGACGATGAAGATGCTCATGCCGCGCTTGCCCGCGCCCGGGTCGGTGCGTGCCAGCACGAAGGCGAGGTCCGCGACCGGCGCGTTGTGAATCCACAGCTTCGCGCCGCTGAGTTCCCAGCCATCGGCTGTGCGTGTGGCGGTGGTCCGGATACCGGAGACATCGGTCCCGGCGTCGGACTCGGTGATGCAGTAAGCCGGACGGAGTTCCGCGCGCAGCAACGACTCCAGGTACTTCGCGCGCTGCGCATCGCTGCCGTGCACGCTCAGCAAGGTGCCGACGAGTTCGAGCAGGCCGCACTGGTCCGCCACTGACGCGTAACCGCGCGACAACTCCTCCATCACGAGCGCATACGCGGTGACATCCATGCCCGCGCCGCCGAATGCCTCCGGCACCGTGATGCCGAAGAGCCCGAGTTCGCCCATCTGCTTGTAAATCTCCGCCGGAAAGCGCTCTTCGCGATCCAGTTCCTCGGCCAGCGGCCGGATGACTTCCTGCGCAAAACGCCGCGTGGTGTCGCGGATTTGCTCGTGCGTTTCCGAGAGTCTCATGCTGTCTCCATGCATATCGTCAGACCAGATATTTGCGGCAAGACTCGTCTTGAAGGTAAACCCGCAGACAGTCGAAATACCGCTTGAATTCAGAGGTTTCGTGTGCCAACATTCGCAACAAGTAACCATCTGGTGGGTTATTTAAGACCAACGAATGGCCGCTGTCAATGGCTTTTGCGGCTGATTCTCAAAGGAGCATTCAGTGAACAAGTGGACGGACGCTGCCGCTGCGGTCGGGCAGATTTTCGATGGCGCGACGATCGCGCTCGCGGGTTCCGGCGGCGGGCTGCTCGAAGCGGACGCCGTGCTCGCGCAGCTCGAACGACGCTTTCTCGAGACGGGCCATCCGCGCGATCTGACCATCGTCCACGCGCTCGGCATCGGCGACGCCAAAGGCAGCGGACTGGGCCGTTTCGCGCATGCGGGCATGGTCAAACGCGTGATCGGCGGCCACTGGAGCTGGGCGCCCGCCATGCAGAAGCTCGCCCGCGAGAACGCGTTCGAGGCGTACAGCTTTCCGGCGGGCGCCATCTCCACGCTGCTGCGCGAGATCGGCGCGGGCCGGCCGGGACTCGTCACGCACGTTGGGCTGCGGACCTTCGTCGATCCGCGTATCGATGGCGGCAAGATCAACGAACGCGCCAGTGAAGACCTCGTGGAACTGATCGAACTCGATGGCCGCGAATATCTGCGCTACAAGCCGTTCAAGGTCGATTTCGCGATCGTGCGCGGTTCATCGGCGGATGAGAGCGGCAATGTCACGCTGCGCCGCGAACCGGCCGATCTCGATGTCTA
The DNA here is from genome assembly GCA_001580565.1 of Caballeronia megalochromosomata. Classification (GTDB taxonomy): domain Bacteria; phylum Pseudomonadota; class Gammaproteobacteria; order Burkholderiales; family Burkholderiaceae; genus Caballeronia; species Caballeronia megalochromosomata. Next base: position 39,482 of record LRBF01000237.1, read on the forward strand.
CGCCGCCGCGCTGGCCGCGCATAACAGTGGCGGCCGCGTCATCGTGCAGGTGAAGGAACGCGAACCCGAAGGCTACGTGCCGGCGCGTCTGGTGCGCATTCCGGGCATTCTCGTCGATACGCTTGTCGAGACGCCCAAGCAGGTGCAATGCGTGGTGTCGGACTATGACCCGGCGTTGAGCGGCGAAGCGCAGTGCGCCATCGGCGACGGATTCTACGAAGTGCCGACGGGCATCCGCCGCATCATCGCCGCGCGCGCCGCGCTCGAACTGCACGAGGGACAGTCGGCGAATTTCGGTTTCGGCATTCCGGGCGGCATTCCCGCGCTGCTCGCGAAGCAGGGGCGTCTCGGCACGTTCTGGGGATCGGTGGAGCAGGGCATCCACAACGGCGCGATGCTCGATGGCGCCATGTTCGGCACGGCGCGCAATGCACACGCGATCATGTCGAGCGTCGATCAGTTCGATTTCTACAGCGGCGGCGGCGTCGATGTTTCCTTCCTCGGCATGGGCGAGATGGATGGCGCGGGCAACATCAACGTGTCGAAGCTCGGTTCGACGGTGGTCGGGCCGGGCGGTTTCATCGACATCACGCAGGGCGCGCGCAAGATCGTTTTCTGCGGCAGTTTCGAGGCGAAGGGGCTGGAAGTCGAACAGGCGGGCACGCGCCTGAAGATCGTGTCGCCGGGCAGCGTGCCGAAGCTCGTCGAGCGCGTGCAGCACATCACGTTCAGCGGCGAGCAGGCGTTGCGCAGCGCTCAGGAAGTGCTTTACGTGACCGAGCGCGCGGTGTTCCGGCTGGAGGCCGAAGGCGTGCGTCTGATCGAAGTCGCGGATGGCGTCGATATCGAGCGTGACGTGCTGGCGCGCATGGCGTTCCGTCCGCTCGTCGATGAAGCGTTGATCGCGCGGACGTCCGCGCCGCAAGAGAAGGTGGCGTGAGATGACGACGCCGCTTCACTCGACGCTCCGCGCGCATGCTTCACGGCCGCACGAGCCGCAGGATGGTGTCGATGTTGAAGTCGAGACGGCTCTTGAGCGCCGCCTTGTCCATGAAGTCGATGTCGAAGATCACGCCGCTCGTGAAGCGGTTCGTCAGGTAGTAGTAGCCGATCGCGGCCATGGTGATATGGAGTTGCCGCGCATCGACGCCGCTACGGAACACGCCAGCTTCGACGCCGCGGTCGAGGATACGCTGCAGCATCGAAATGAAGCCCTGGTGCAGTTCCTTGAAGCGCGCGGACTTCTTGACATGCCGCGCACGGTGCAGGTTCTCGCTGTTCACGAGCGTCATGAATTCAGGGTTCTTCAGGTAGTAGTTCCAGGTGTGCGTGGTGAGCGCGACGATCGCGTCCTCGGGCGAGAGATGGTCGAGATCGAGCTTGAGTTCGGCGGAGCGGATATCGGCGTAGACGTCTTCGAGGACCGCGACGAAGAGCTCCTCCTTGCTGCCGAAGTAGTGATAGATCATCCGCTTGTTGGCCTTGGCGCGCGTGGCGATGGCTTCGACCCGCGCGCCCGCCATGCCGAGTTTGGCGAACTCCTTTTTCGCGGCTTCGAGAATGCGGGCCTTCGTCACCTCCGGGTCCCGCTGTCTGGGCTGACGCGTGGCTTCGGCCCCGGCGGTCTTGGATGCGCGTTTCTGCGTGGTGGTGGCGAGGGTCATGTGCGTCGTCGGAATGGAAGTTGGAACGCCGGCAGGCGTTCAGGATGTTAGCGACTATAAACCAAAAATCGGCTTGTACGGAAGTAACCGGATGGTGCAGAATCGTGCGTGCCGCGAATGCCGGGCGCGCCATGAGAATCTTGAATGGAGAGGGATATGAGTGATTTGAGCGAACTGGCAGCCTCGCTGCATCTGCCCGACGAACCGTTGCGCACGCCGATGTTCATCGACGGCAAAGATTATTCGGGTGCCGCCGCCGAATGGGTGACGCGCAAGAGTCCGGGGCACGGGGTGGGCGTCACGGCGACGCTGCGCGCGTCGTCCGGCGATCTCGACGCCGCCGTCGCCGCCGCCCGCCGCGCCTTCGACGACGGCCGCTGGTCGCGGCTATCCGGTGAAGCGCGCGCGACGGTCCTGCTGAAAGCGGCGCGTCTGATCCGCGACAACGTGGAGACGCTCGCGTATCTGGAAACGCTCGAAAGCGGCAAACCGATCGGCCAGTCGCGCGGTGAAGTCACGGCGGCGGCGGGCATCTGGGAATACGCGGCGGGTCTTGCACGCGTCGTGCACGGCGATTCGCACGACACGCTCGGCGCCGACATGTTCGGGCTGGTTCTGCGGCAGCCGGTTGGCGTGGTGGGCATCGTCACGCCGTGGAATTTTCCGTTCTTCATTCTTTCCGAACGCCTGCCGTTCGCGCTCGCCGCGGGATGCACGGTGGTCGTGAAGCCCGCCGAGCTGACCTCGACCACCACACTCAAACTCGCCGCGCTCCTCACCGAAGCCGGTCTGCCCGATGGCGTGGTCAACGTGGTGACGGGTCTCGGTTCGGTCGTGGGTCAGGCGCTCGCCGAGCACATGGACGTCGACATGATCTCGTTCACCGGTTCGACGCAAGTGGGCCGTTCGGTGCTCACGGCGGCGGGCGGCAACATGAAGAAGGTCGGCCTCGAACTCGGCGGCAAGAACCCGCAGATCGTGTTCGCCGACGCCGACCTCGACGACGCCGCCGACGCCATCGCGTTCGGCATCGCGTTCAATGCGGGACAGTGCTGCGTGTCGGGCAGCCGGCTCGTCGTGCACCGGTCGGTGGAAGCGGAACTCGTCGAGCGTATCCGCGCGGTGCTTGGCAAAGTGCGCACGGGCGATCCGCTCGATGCGTCCCATCATGTCGGCGCAATCGTCGAGGCGCGTCAGTTCGACAAGATTCGCGGCTTCATCGAAAGCGGCACGCGGGACGGCGCGCAACTCGTGTGCGGCGGCAGCACGAGCAGCGATGGCGAGCGCTTCTTCATCCAGCCGACGGTGTTTCGCAACGTGCAGCCCGGCAGCTCGCTCGCGCAGGACGAGATTTTCGGGCCGGTTCTGTCGGTGACGCCGTTCGACAGCCTCGATGAAGCCATCGAACTCGCGAACGGCGTGCCATACGGTCTCGCTGCAAGCATCTGGACGCGCGATCTGCAAGGCGCGTTCAAGAGCTTGCGCGACGTGCAGGCCGGACGCATCTGGGTCAACTGCACGATTACCGGCGGTCCGGAAATGCCCATCGGCGGATTCAAGCAATCGGGTATCGGTCGCGAGACGGGGCGCTATGGCGTCGAGGAATACACGGAGATAAAGTCCGTGCATGTGCAGCTCGGCAAGCGGGCGCGCTGGATCGCGTAGGGCACGTTCCGGAGAGAGCGGTGCGCCAAGGCCACGCGCGACTCGTGGCGAACAGAGAATCGGAGACAGCAATGTATGACTTTGTGATCGTGGGCGGTGGCGCGGCGGGCTGTGCGCTCGCGGCGCGTCTGAGCGAAGACGCGAGCAGCCGTGTGCTGCTGCTCGAAGCCGGTCCCGCCGATACCGACCCCTACATCCATATGCCGGTCGGCTTCTTCAAGATGACCGGCGGCCCGCTGACGTGGGGTTATCGCACGGTGGCGGCCGCGGAAACGCAACGGCGGCAGATTCCGTTTGCGCAGGGCCGCGTGCTCGGCGGCGGTGGTTCCATCAACGCGATGGTCTACACGCGCGGCCAGCCCGCCGACTACGACACGTGGGAGCGCGAAGGCTGCGCCGGCTGGGGCTTTCGCGAAGGCGTGCTGCCGTATCTGCGCCGCATGGAAGACAACGAGCGCCTGTGCAACGAGTTCCACGGCGTGGGCGGGCCGCTCGGTGTGTCCGATCTCATCAGCGTCAACGACCTGACCAAGGCTTTCGTGCTGGCCGGTCAGGAAGCGGGCCTGCCGTACAACAGCGACTTCAACGGCGCGCAGCAGGAAGGCGTCGGCGTGTATCAGGTCACGCAACGCGGCGGACGGCGCTGCAGCGCGGCGGTCGGCTATCTGCAACAGGCGCGCTCGCGCAGCAATCTCACGGTGAAGACGAACTGTCTCGTGTCGCGCATCGTGATCGAGAACGGGCGCGCGGTGGGCGTCGAATATGCCGATCAGAACGCGCGCTCGAATGTGATCGTGGCGCGCGCCGAGCGGGAAGTGATCGTGACGGCGGGCGCGATCGGTTCGCCCAAGATACTGATGCTGTCGGGCATCGGCCGCGCGGCGGATCTCGAGCGCGTGGGCGTCAAGCCGCTGCACGCACTCGATGGCGTCGGCGCGAATCTGCAGGATCACTTCGACATCGACATCGTGTACGAACTCAACGGCCCGTACAGTCTCGACAAATACGCGAAGAAGCACATGATGCTGCTCGCCGGCCTCGAATACAAAATGTTCAACAAGGGACCGGTGACGTCGAACATCGCGGAAGGCGGCGCGTTCTGGTATTCCAGCAGCGATGTGCCGACGCCCGATCTCCAGTTCCATTTCCTGCCGGGCGCGGGCGTGGAAGCGGGCGTGCCGCCGGTGCCTTCCGGTTCGGGCTGTACGCTCAACTCGTACTTCCTGCGCCCGAAGAGCCGCGGCAGCGTGACGCTCAACAGCAACGATCCCGCCGATGCGCCGGTCATCGATCCCGCGTACATCCGCGATCCCTACGACCTCAAGGTGGCGGTCGAAGGCATCCGCCAGAGCCGCGAGATCATGAGCCAGAAAGCGCTCGCGAAGTACATCAAAAGCGAGCACTTTCCGGGCGGCTCGGTGCGCACGCAGGCGCAATACGAGGAATACGCGAAGCAGTACGGGCGCACGGGCTATCACCCGGTCGGCACCTGCAAGATGGGGATCGACGGCATGTCGGTGGTCGATCCGCAACTGCGCGTGCATGGCATCGAAGGACTGCGGGTGGCGGATTCATCGGTGATGCCGCGCATCGTCAGCTCCAACACGAATGCGCCGACGCTGATGATCGCGGAGAAAGCCTCCGACCTGATTCGTGGACGCGTCGCGCCGGCCGTGCCGGTGACGGGTCAACTGGCGGCGCATGCAGGCCGCTCGATGCGCGACGCCAGCGCGACCATGGCGTAGGCGCCCGAAGGCTCCCGATTCGCGGGATTCCTCGGGCAATAAATAACTATCCGTATATTTATTCCATTTGGTGGGAGACATCATGTCCAGTCAAGATCAACGCGCGGTCTTTTCGCGCCGGGATTTCATGAAGCTCGGCGCCGGCGCCGCGTTCGCGGTGGCCGGCGGCGGCCTGTCAAGCCTGTCGCTCGGCGCAGACAAGACCACGCTCGCCTGTTCGTTTCGCTCGCTGACCAATCCGTACCACGCCGCGTTCAACAAGGGCGCGCAGAGCTTCGCCGCGAGCGTGGGCCTGCCTTATGTGCCGCTCACGACCGAAGGCAGTTCCGAGAAAGGCATCGCCGACATTCGTGCGCTCTTGCAACGAACCAGCGGCAATCTCGTGCTCAACGTCGATCCCAACGATTCCGCCGATGCCCGCGTGATCGTCGAAGCCTGCTCGAAGGCGGGCGCCTTCGTGACGACGATCTGGAACAAGCCCAAAGATCTGCATCCGTGGGACTACAACCCGGACTACGTCGCGCATCTTTCCTACGATGGCGTCGCCTACGGCGAGGAAGCCGCGACGCAACTCTTCAAGGCGATGGGCGGCAAGGGCGGCGTCGTCGCGCTCGGCGGCATCTTCAGCAATGTGCCGGCGATCGAGCGCAAGGCGGGTCTCGATGCGGCGCTCAAGAAGTTCCCCGACATCCAGTTGCTTGACTTCCAGGTCGCCGACTGGAACTCGCAGAAAGCCTTTCCGATCATGCAGGCCTGGATGACGCGTTTCAACGCGAAGATCAAGGGCGTCTGGGCCGCGAACGACGACATGGCGCTCGGCGCGATCGAGGCGTTGCGTGCGGAAGGGCTGGCCGGCCAGATGCCGGTGACGGGCATGGACGGCACGCCGCCCGGACTCGCCGCGATCAAGGCGGGCGAGCTGATCGCGTCGGTCGACTGGGACCCGTACTGGCTCGGCGGCATCGGCCTGTCCATGGGCCTGCAGGCGAAGGACAAGAAGATCGACGTGGCGGCCCTGCCGAAGGACCGGCGCGAAACGTATTGCAAGGCCACGTTCGTGACCAGGGCGAACGTGCAGGACGTCATCAGGCGCGCCGCCGCACCCGGCGGTGACTGGAACAACCTCTATGCCCGCGTGGCGGGTCCGGTGGTGTATCGATGAACAAGCTGACCGTAGCGCCCACCCGGCAGGCCGTACACATAACAACAACCGGGACTCCGAAGGTATCGAAGCAGGCTCTGCTGCGGCGATTCGCACCCGTTCTGGTGCTGGTGGCGCTCGGTCTTTGCATCGGCGCGCTGAACCACGACTTCTTCGATCCGATGAACCTGTCGCGCATCGCGGTAGGCGCGGCCATTCCGCTGACGATCGCGCTCGGTGCCGCATTTGTGATCCAGCTCGGCAGCATCGACCTGTCGGCGGAAGGCATCGTCGCCGTGGCGGCAATCGCGGTGTCGATGCTGGTCGAGAACTCGTACAACGATAACCACTACGGGCTGTGGGTGCTCGCCGTGGCGATCGCGGCGGGTGTGCTGCTGGGTCTCGCCAATGGCGTGCTGCATGTGTTCCTGCGGATTCCCTCGTTCATCACGACGCTCTCCATCGGCTTCGTGGCGACGGGCATCGGAACCGCGTGGCTGTCCGGGAACACGATCCGCGTCAGCGATCCGATGCTGCGCGCGATCTCCATCACGCGCTATTTCGGCCTGCCTCTGTCGGTGTGGATCGCGGTGCTGATGCTGGGGCTCGCGTGGTTCGTCTACAGGCACACGCTGCTCGGCCGGCATACGCTCGCGATCGGCGGCGGCGAGGATCTCGCGCGCTTGAGCGGCGTGCGTGTGTCGCGCGTGCGCATCGCGGTGTTCGCGCTGGCCGGTGCGTTCTATGGCGTCGCGGGCATTCTCGCGGTGGCGCAGTACGGTCAGGGCCACGCGCGCATCGCCGATGGGCAGTTGTTCGTCGCGATCACCGCCATCGTGGTCGGCGGCACCTCGCTCGCGGGCGGTAACGGCAGCCCGATGAACACGCTGATCGGCACGCTCGTCGTCATCGTGCTCGGCAACGGCATGGTGCTGCTCGGCGTTCCGCCGTACGTGCAGCAGGGCATTCAGGGCGTGCTGATCATCGCGGCGGTGACGCTCGCGCTGAATCGCTCGCGCCGCCGCATCGTCAAGTAAGCATGAGGAGATGAACATGCTGTCACTCAGGAATGTCACCAAGCGCTTTCCGGGCGTGCTCGCGCTGGACGATGTATCGATCGACGTGCGGCCCAACGAGATCGTCGGCCTGATCGGCGAGAACGGTGCGGGCAAGTCCACGTTGATGAAGCTGCTGACGGGCGCGTATCGCCAGGATGCGGGCGATATCACGCTCAACGGCAAGCCGCTCGCGATCCGCAATCCGCGCGATGCGACGTCCAAAGGCATCGCGATGGTCTATCAGGAGCAGTCGATCCTGCCGAACCTGACGGTCGCCGAGAACCTGTTCCTCGGCCGCGAGGAGGAGTTCGTACGCTTCGGGCGTGTGAACTGGAAGAAACTCAAGCACGCGGCGAGGAAGGAACTGGCGACCGTTCGTCTGGACATCGATCCGCTGACGCTCTGCGAAGACATGTCCTTCGGTCAGCGGCAGATGGTGGAACTCGCGCGCGCTTTGTCGCTCGCCAGCCGCACCGGCGGCACGCCGATCATCCTGCTCGACGAGCCGACCTCCGTGCTCGAAGCGGGCGAGATCGAGATTCTCTTCGGGCTGGTGCGCGAACTCAAATCGCGCGCCTCGTTCGTGTTCGTCTCGCATCGGCTCGATGAACTTCTGTCGCTCTCCGATCGCGTCTATGTGATGAAGGACGGCAAGGTCGTGTCCGAGATGGCTTCGGGCACGGCGTCGGTGACGAAGCTGCACGAACTGATGGTAGGCCGCTCGCTGCACAGCGAGTATTACCGCGAGAACCTGCAGAAGCCCTGTCGCGCGGAAGTGGCGCTGTCGGTGCGTCACGCATCGCTCGGTCATGTGCTCGATGACGTGTCCTTCGATGTCCGCTGCGGCGAAGTCTTCGGCGTCGCGGGCGTGGTCGGGTCGGGGCGCGAGGAACTGTGCCGCGTCATCGCCGGACTCGAAGGACTCGATCGCGGGGAAGTGCGGGTAGGCGACACGCCGCTTAGGCCACAGGCGAACCATGCTGTTGCGCTGGGCATCGGCTATGTGCCGCGCGAGCGCAAGGTCGAGGGTCTCGTCACGCAGATGAGCGTCGCCCAGAACCTCACGTTGCCGCGTCTCGGTGCGGTGAGCCGTGGTGGCATCGTGAAGAAGGCGAGCGAGCGCGCTTTCGCCAACGAATGGATTGCCCGCCTCCACATCAAGACGCCGGGCGCCGATGCGTCCTGCCGCAATCTCTCGGGCGGCAATCAACAGAAAGTGGTGCTGGCGAAATGGCGCTTCGCGGGCAGCCGGATTCTCGTGCTCGATCATCCGACGCGCGGTCTCGATGTCGGCGCGAAGGAAGAGGTTTATCAGCTGATCCGCGAGCTGACGGCGGAAGGCGTGGCGGTGGTGCTGACCGGCGACACGCTCGAAGAGATTCTCGGCCTCAGTCATCGCGTCATGGTGATGCGCGACGGCCGCGCCGAAAAGATCCTGCCGTGCGAAGTCGGGCGCAAGCCTTCGCAGGTCGAAATCGTCGAACACATGGTCTGAGGTCAACATGCCACACATGAACGCTCCCCTCGCGGCGAAGTTGCGCGACAACGCGCCGTTTCTCGCACTCATCGTGCTCTATGTGCTGATCGAGATCGCGCAGCCGAGCTTCTTCGCCCCATCGACGCAACTCGGCCTGCTCGCCGACAGCTCGACGCTGTTCATCATGGCGGCGGGCACGACCTTCGTCGTGCTGATCGGCAGCATCGATCTGTCCTTGCAGGCGGTGGCGTCGCTGTCCAGCGTGATCGTCGCGATGTTGCTGCCGCGTTACGGCGCGATGGCGGCGGTCGTCGCGCTCGCCGCGTCCTTCGGCATCGGGCTTCTGAGCGGCGTGATCCAGACCGTGCTGCGCATTCCCTCGTTCATCGCGACGCTCGCGGTCGGCGGGATTGCATCGGCGGCGGCGCTGACGCTCTCCGGCACGCGTTCCATCGGCATCAGCGACGAGATGCGCAATGCATCGCTCGGCTGGACCACGGGCACCTCGTTCGGCGTGCCGCATGAAATCCTGCTCGGCATCGCGGTGTTTCTGTTCTGCATCTTCCTGCATCGCTCGACGGTGTTCGGCCGCCGTACCGATGCCATCGGCGCCGGCGAGCCTGCGGCGATCGCATCGGGGGTACGCGTGTCGGTCACCAAATGCCTCGTGTTCGGCACCTCGTCGTTCTTCGCGGGACTGGCGGGCGTGGTGATGGCCGGGCGGCTGGGAAGCGGATCGCCCACGCTCGCCGATCAGTTCCTGCTGCCGGCCATTGCGGCCGTGATCGTCGGCGGCACGGCGCTCACGGGCGGCGCGGGCGGCATCGGCCGGACACTGATCGGTGCGTTGCTGGTGTCGGTGGCGCGCGTGGGGATGACGTTCGTCGGCATCAGCGTGTTCGCGCAGCAGATCGTGTTCGGACTGATCCTGATCGTCGCGGTCACGGTGGCTTTCGATCGTTCGAAAGTGTTGATCATCAAGTGAGTCTCGATTTCGTCGAAGGAATATTGGGTCATGAAAATTCTGGTGCCGGTGAAAAGAGTGGTGGATTACAACGTGAAGGTGCGGGTCAAGTCGGACGGCAGTGGCGTGGAACTCGCGAACGTGAAAATGTCGATGAATCCGTTCGACGAGATCGCGGTGGAAGAAGCCGTGCGCTTGCGTGAAGCGGGCATTGCGACGGAAGTCGTGGCGGTGTCGTGCGGCGTGACGCAATGCCAGGAGACGTTGCGCACCGCGATGGCGATTGGTGCGGATCGCGGCATTCTGGTCGAATCGGGCGATGAACTGCAGCCGCTCGCGGTGGCGAAGATCCTGAAGGCGCTCGTCGACAGGGAGCAACCGCAGCTCGTGATTCTGGGCAAGCAGGCTATCGACGACGATTGCAATCAGACCGGCCAGATGCTTGCGGCTTTGGCTGGTTTTCCGCAGGCGACGTTCGCATCGAAGGTCGTCGTGGCGGATGGCAAGGCCGTCGTATCCCGCGAAGTCGATGGCGGCGCCGAGACGCTCGCGCTGAGATTGCCAGCCGTGGTGACGGCGGACTTGCGCCTGAACGAGCCGCGCTATGTCACGCTGCCCAACATCATGAAGGCGAAGAAAAAGCCTTTGGAGACGATGAAGCCTGCTGAACTGGGCGTCGATGTTACGCCGCGTCTGAAAACGCTGAAGGTCGTCGAGCCGCCCAAACGCAGCGCGGGCATCACGGTGCCCGACGTGAAGACGCTGGTCGAGAAACTGAAGAACGAAGCGAAGGTAATCTGATGACGACTCTCGTTATTGCGGAGCATGACAACGCGTCGATCAGGGCGGCGACGTTGAACACGGTGGCAGCGGCCGCGAAGATTGGCGGCGATGTTCACGTGCTGGTCGCAGGTTCGAACGCGCAGGGCGCGGCGGATGCCGCAGCGAAAATCGCGGGCGTTTCGAAAGTGTTGCTGGCCGATGCGCCTCAGCTCGCCGAAGGGCTGGCCGAGAATGTCGAAGGGACGGTGCTGAAGATCGCGAAGGATTATTCGCATATCCTCGCGTCGGCGACGGCCTACGGCAAGAACATCGCACCGCGCATTGCTGCGCATCTGGATGTCGCGCAGATCAGCGATATCACCGCCGTCGTTTGCGCTGAAACATTCGAGCGCCCGATCTACGCAGGCAATGCAATCGCAACGGTGCAATCGGGCGATCCGATCAAGGTCATCACGGTGCGCTCGACGGGCTTCGATCCCGTTGCGGCGGAAGGTGGCAATGCTGCGGTTGAGAAGATCGAAGCTGCCGCCGACGCGGGCATCGCGCAGTTCTTGAGCCGCGAAGTGACGAAGCTCGATCGTCCGGAACTGACGAGCGCACACGTCATCGTGTCGGGCGGACGCGGTCTAGGCAGCGGCGAGAACTACACGAAGACGCTCGAACCGCTCGCGGACAAACTCAATGCGGCATTGGGCGCATCACGCGCGGCGGTCGATGCGGGTTACGTGCCGAACGATTATCAAGTCGGTCAAACCGGCAAGATCGTCGCGCCGCAACTGTACGTGGCGGTCGGCATCTCGGGCGCGATTCAGCATCTCGCGGGCATGAAAGACTCGAAGGTGATCGTCGCAATCAACAAGGACCCGGAAGCGCCGATCTTCAGCGTCGCGGATTACGGGCTGGCTCAGGATCTCTTCGAAGCCATTCCAGCATTGACGGCGCTCGTCTGAAACGTCGATCGCGCGCAACGACCCACCACATCGGAGACATGCATGGCCACACCGGACAATAACGAGCCGCGACACAGACACCAGTCGAAGAAGGCCGCTGCCAGCGGCTGGATTGGCTCGACGCTCGAGTACTACGACTTCTTCATCTACGCGACGGCGGCATCGCTGATTTTCCCGCAGATATTCTTTCCGCAAAGCGATCCCAAGATCGCCATCGTCGCATCGCTTGCGACTTACGGCGTGGGCTATGTCGCGCGGCCGATCGGCGCGCTCGTACTGGGCCACCTGGGCGATACCCACGGGCGCAAGTTCGTGCTGATCCTCTGCATGTTCATGATGGGCTTCTCGACCATGGCCGTCGGCTTGCTGCCGACCTATGCGCAACTGGGCCTGTGGGCGCCGGCCGGTCTCGTCGCCATGCGCCTGATTCAGGGTTTCGCGGTGGCCGGGGAAATCGCGGGTGCCAGTTCAATGGTGCTGGAGCACGCTCCGTTCGGCCGGCGGGGATTCTTCGCGAGCTTCACACTGCAGGGTGTCCAGGCTGGCCAGATTCTGGCGGCGGCGGTGTTCCTGCCGCTCGCGCATTATCTGCCGAAAGAGGCGTTCAATGTCTGGGGCTGGCGCATACCTTTCGTCCTGAGCTTTTTCATCATCGTCGCGGGTTACTACATTCGCCGCGATGTCGATGAGACGCCGGCCTTCGTCGAAGAAGGAGAGCAGGGCGAGATTGCGAGGTCGCCGATCTTCCAGGCGTTCACCGATAGCTGGGCCGATATATTGCGTGTCGCCTGCATGTCATTGACGACCGTTATTCCAGTGGTCGCGACGATCTTCGGTGCGGCCTATGCGGTGCAGCCAGCCTATGGCATCGGCTTCCATGCGGACGTCTATCTCTGGATTCCGGTGCTCGGCAATATTCTCGCGGTGATATTGATTCCCTATGTCGGCAATCTGTCGGACAAGATCGGCCGCAAACTCCCGACGATCGTCGGCGCGCTCGGCTCCGGTCTGCTTTCGTTCGGTTATCTCTACGCCATCAGCATCCACAACGCGCCGCTGGCGATCGTCATGGCGCTGCTCATGTGGGGTCTCGCCTATCAGGGCTTCAACGCCGTCTTTCCAAGTTTTTATCCCGAGCTGTTCCGCACGCGCAACCGCGTGACAGGTGTCGCGATCGGGCATAACACCGGAATCACGATCGCGGCGCTGATGCCTGCTCTTTTCGTCGCCGTGGCGCCGCCAGGCGGGGCCGCCAATGTTCCGCTCGTCATCGGCGCGATCACGTTCGCGGCGACAATCCTTGCAGCGGCGGCGGCGTTGACCGCGCGGGAAACCTATCGCATCCATCTGAACGATCTGGGCAAGCGCGGCGGCATGCCGGTCAGCCGGGGGGATTACCATCGGATACGCGCGCAGACTCTGGCCCACGCAAAAGCGGTCAAGGCCGAGCGTTCGACCGTGGCGCAGGAAACGTAAGCGGCGCTTTACTGACACGCACTGCATAAGGACTTCTCGATGCGCAAAATTCGAATCGCGATCGTCGGCGCTGGACTGGCTGCAACGCCTCACGCGCTTGCACTGAATGAACTGCGTGAGGAGGTGGAGGTCGTGGCTGTCGTCGGCCGTTCGCCTGAACGGCTGGCTCAGTTTGCCGGCACGTATGGGTTTCCCGTCGGCACGTCCTTCGATGCGATATTGAAGGACGCGACCATCGACGCCATACTCGTGCTCACACCGCCGAACACACACCTCGAACTGGTCGAGCAGGCCGCATCGGCGCACAAGCACGTGTTGCTCGAGAAGCCGCTCGATATATCGATGTCGCGTGCCACGCGCATCGTCGATGTCTGCCGCACAGCGGGCGTCAAGCTCGGCGTGGTGTTTCAGAACCGCTATCGTCCCGCCGTGCGACGGCTCGCGGATTTGAAGGCGAGCGGCGCGCTCGGTTCGATAGCCTGCGCCGGTCTCGATCTACGCTGGTGGCGGCCGCAGTCCTACTACGACGAGCCGGGCCGCGGCACGTATGCGCGCGATGGCGGCGGCGTGCTGATGACGCAGGCGATTCATTCGCTCGACATTCTCCTGTGGCTGGCGGGAGAGGTGTCGTCCGTCGTGCCGGCGACCGCGACGACGACATTGCACGCGATGGAATCCGAGGATTTCGCGAGCGCCGCGCTGACGTTTGCAAGCGGTGCAGTGGGACACGTGCTGGCGACGACCGCAGCGTTTCCGGGCTTTCCCGAACGCATCGAATTGATCGGAGAGAACGGGACGGCAACGCTCGAAGGCGGACATTTGCGCGTGTTTTTCCGCGATGGGCGCATCGACGAGTTTCGCGATCCGTCGACGTCCGGATTCGGTGCGAAGCCCATGGATTTTTCTCACGCCGCGCATCGCGCCATCATCAAGGACTTTCTCGACGCCGTTCGCGAGGACCGCGAGCCCGGCGTCACCGGCGAAGATGCGCTGCGCGTGCAGCGTCTGATCGAACGGATCACGGCGCACGCGAAAGACCGGCCGTAACTTGCGCCGGTATCCGCGCGATCCGTTCGTTCTGGCGACCAGGGCCCGACGACGGCTTTAGTTAGAAGCGCTCGCCTTCGAATCCCGGCAACGCCTGCGTACCTTCGATCTCGACGGAATGCAGGCGCTTCGCATCCACGCCGAGGAGTCTGAGCATCGTCGGCGCGACTTGCGTCGTCAGCACACGGTCATCGACCGTGCTGCCTGCGTGCTTCATGCCCGGCGCATACACGATCAGGCCGAGATGACCGTCATCCGGCGCGTTGCCGCCGTGCTCTTCATCCTTCGACGCGCTCGACGTATAGATCACACCGGGATTCGGCTGCACGATGATGTCCGGCGTGCGACCCTGACGCGGATCGCCGAATGCGGCTGCAATGCGCGGACCGTAGAGCAGATAGGCATACGGTCCGTCCGCGCAGATGCCGGGCGCGTTACAGCTCAGGTTGTCCTTGAGCGTCTTGACCGCTTGCGCCAGCTGATGTTGATCGCGCAACCAGATGAGACTGACATCGTCGCTCTGCACGAAGCCGGTGTCGACCAGCCCGCTGCCATCGTTCAGGTTGCCGGTCTTCGTCGCGTTCTGGCCGTAGTTGCCCTTCGGATCGAGATAGTTGTTCGCCTGAAGCAGCGCCGCGACCGTATCGCCATTCTTGATGAGCTTGCTGTGATCGGTCGGCGACTGGCCGTGCTTGGCCGTCACGATGATCGCCGTGGACCGGTACAGGCCGCGCTGCTTCAGCTCCGACACGATGCGCCCGAGCGATGCGTCGACATAAGCGATGGCTGCGCTCACCTGCGGACCCGGCGTGAAGCTGGCGTCGAGATAGCCGCCGTTCGTTGCCACGGTGGCCTTCTGCGCGACGCTCAGCGTCTGGAAGTTCGCCCCGAAGAGAGTCGGCACGCCGGCCGAGGCGTCGCCTGTCGAACTCTTGCCGTCGATCTGATTGACGAGCGCCTGCACATGGAGATCGTCGAAGACTTCGGTATGCGTGTAGAGGTCGGTGTAGTTCGAGTTGGTCTTCGGATCGATGGCGTTGATCTCGGTGCGCATCAGATCGTCGACGCCCGCGCCCGACGGTCCGTTCAGCCAGTCGTAGCCCCACGCGTGTTTGTCCGCCCACGCCGTGTGCGCATGCGGCACGCTCGCCTTGATGACTTCGAAGACGGTATTGGTCTTCACATAATCGTGCGGATAAACGGGCTTGCAGACGCCATCGACTTTCGCATTTGGAATCGCTTGCGGATTGAATGCGCCGCCACCGTCGAGATGCATGAGTGCGCCGCCGTTCTCGGCATCGATGCCGGTGGTTTCGTCGAAGACCACATTCCAGCCCTGCGCGTGGCTGCAGTTCGTATCCGACGGTGCGTACAGGGTACGGTCGTACGAGACGTCATAGAAGAGTCCGGTCGTCTTGGGCGAGCCGCCGGTCACGAGCGCGGCGAGACCCGGAAAGGAATCGGAGAGTCCGGGCGTGTGAGCGTTCGTGTACGTGACGCCGTCCTTGGCGAGCAGCGCGATGTTGGGGCATGCGTTGGACGCCACGCAGCGCGCGACGTCCTGTTCGTGCAGACCGTCGAAGCTGATCAGAAGCACATGTTTGGCGACAGCCCGGTCGTCACGATCCGGACGGCGATGATCGCGGTCGTCTGCCTTCGCATGCGACGCGTGAAATGCGGTCACCGCGAGAATCGCGACGAGGAGAGGGCTTTGCGCGAGGGTGCGCCTGTTCGTCTTCTTCATGTCTCACCTTATTGTCGATTGATGAACCTTCTGCAGAGGCCTATCAATGTGCGATGCAATTGCGGCGTGTCCATGAATAAAGGCTTTCGATTCACTGTCTTTTGCGTACTTTATTTTCGTCGGTTGCAGTCGTTGTTAAGGATGTCATAAGGATAGGTATGTTTCTCGGGAAAGGCGGCGGCATGTATTTCGCTGCGGCGCAAGTTATCAAACTTGTCACGTCGCTGTCAGCAATTCGCCGGGATTGGTAAGACACAATGTTTTCGACCACCATTCATCTTTAGTCATCTTCGAGGAGCTAGAAACATGGAACCAACCTTGAAGGGGCGTGCGCGATGATCCGCCTCTCGATCTGGACGAGTTCGACCGCTTGCGTTATCGGCTTGCTGTGTCTTGGCCCGACTCATGCGTTCGCGAGAGATCAAGGACCGCGCTTTGTCGATGCGCGTCAACGCGAAGCCACGGATGCGGCATCGCCGGCGAGCGACGCCTGCGCGAAACGAGACAATCGGAACCGGGAGCTTCGGAAAGACTGATTGTGATATGAAATGACCACGCGGACGGTCCGATGCGATTGGATCGTCCCTTGAGCCCGGCTATTGCCGGGCTTTTTTTCTTCGTCGGGCGTGGCAGGAAGAGCCGTCCTGACTGAACCATCCCCAGATAACAGATTTGTAATTCAGCATGCGTAAGGCGCGCGTAGAATTACTCGCAGACAAATCCAGAGCAAACGGAACTGCCAGCATGCGGGTACTCATTGTCGACGACGAGCAGAAGGCGGGCGCCTACATAAAAAAGGGCCTCGAGGAAGCGGGCTACTTTGTCGACGTTGTCGGCGACGGCGCCGAGGGCCTCATCCTCGCGAAAGAAGAGAACTACGATGTGATCGTTCTCGACGTCATGCTGCCCTCGATGGACGGCTGGTCCGTAATCAAAAACCTGCGCGAGTCGAAGTCGACGCCCGTTCTCTTTTTGACCGCGCGCGATGATGTTTCCGACCGCGTGCGTGGACTGGAGTTGGGTGCCGACGACTATCTGGTCAAGCCGTTCGCCTTTGTCGAACTGCTCGCTCGGGTGCGCTCACTTGCGCGTCGTGGTCCGCCTCGGGAAAGCGACCTCATCGTTCTGGGCGATCTGGAAATCGACATCACGCGGCGGCGCGTCAAGCGCGCGGGCAAGCGCATCGACCTCACGCCGCGCGAATTCGCCTTGCTTCAACTGCTCGCCAGACGGCACGGCGAAGTATTGAGCCGCACACAGATCGCGTCATACGTCTGGGACATGAACTTCGACAGCGACACCAATGTGGTGGAAGTCGCCATACGGAGACTGCGCGCGAAGATCGACGACGAATTCGCCACCAAGCTCATTCAGACCGTTCGCGGTGTGGGTTACGTCATCGCGCTGGAAGACTCCGCGTGATCAGACCACGTTCGCTGACCACCACACTTGCTCTCGCGTTCGCGGCGACCACACTGGCGGTATTCGGGCTTGTCGGCACTTTCGTCTACTTCGCGCTGGAACAGCAGGTCAAGGTTCAGGATGATCTCGATATCGTTCTCGCGGCCCGGCATACACGCCGCCTTGCCGACGAATTGACCGACTACGGCGATATTCTGCAGCATCGGGAGCGACTCGAAAGCCAGGTGCTCGGTAACGAAGCCCTATCGCTGCGAATACTGGACTCGGCCGGAAAGACGCTTGTGCAACACAACGTCGATCCGGTGATCGCAGCGCTGAAGGTTCCCGGCAGCGCCGTACCTGCCCACGCACAGATCACGGAACGATCCATCACGCCGCTCGCAGCGGCCGCCGGTCCGCCGATTCGCGCACTCGCCGTCGATTCCGTGCTGCGGAACGGAAACAGGGTGACCATCGTCATCATGCGCAACATGCATGACCGCTGGGTGCTGCTGGATCGATACCGCGACAGGCTTCATTTCGCAGGCGTGCTCGGCGTTCTGCTGGCATTCTGCATCGGCTATTTTCTCGTGCGTCGCGCGATGCGGCCGGTGCGTGAAATGGCGGTCGATGCGGCCAGCATCACCTCGGACAAGCTCAATACCCGAATTGAAATGTCGCGCATCCCCACCGAACTCGAACCGCTCGTCGTCTCGCTGAACGGGATGCTCGCCGGACTGGAGAGCAGCTTTCAACGACTCTCGCAGTTCACCGCCGACCTCGCACACGACATGCGCACGCCGCTTTCCAACATGCGGGGCGCGATGGAGGTGGCGCTCGCGCGGCCGCGCCCCGTCGAGGAATATCAGGCGATACTCGAGTCCAGCCTCGAAGAGTGCGAGCGACTTTCGCGGATGATCGAAAACGTGCTGTTTCTCGCGCGCGCCGAGCATCCGCAGTTTTCGAAGAACATGCGCGTCATCGACGGCGGCAAGGAATTGCAGCATATCGGGGACTACTTCGAGGGATTGGCGGACGATGCCGGTGTTCATATCGTCGTGTGTGGGTCCGCGATGTTGCGGGTCGATGTGGAACTCTTCAGGCGCGCGGTCAGCAACCTGCTTGCCAACGCCATGCGATTCACGCCGGCGCAAGGCGTGATCACCCTGTCGATCCACCACGCAGGCGACATGGTCTGCGTATGCGTGGAGAACGAAGGCGCGCCCATTCATCCTTCATTGCTCGAGCGGATCTTCGATCGCTTCTATCGGGCGGATCCGTCGCGCGGTGCGTCAGGGACGGCTGCAGGATCGGCGGGACTCGGACTTGCGATCGTTCGCACCATCATGGACCTGCACGGCGGCCGTGCGCACGCCGAGAGCGATGCGCGCAGCACGCGGTTCATCCTGACCTTCCCGGTTGCCGAAGGGCCTGGCCTGCCCGCGGGCAGTGGCGATTCACGCCCTCAGATTTCAAACTTGTAACGTCAGCGTCAGACTTTCGGCAGCGCTCCGAATCCAGAATAGTTCCAACGTCGGCATTCACTGAAGCCGGTGTCGGGAGGGTCAATTGCACTCGGGCAAGACCCTCGTCTTCTATTTCGGAGAGGGAACACCATGAAAGCAATCGCATGTGCGGTACTGGCAGTGACGACATTGCTGCCGTTCAGCGCTTTCGCGCAAACGTCGGGCAGCCAGGTGACGCGCGCAGAAGTGCGTGCTGATCTCGCGCAGCTGGAATCGGTCGGGTATCGGCCGAGCACGCATGACGCGGATTATCCCAATGCGCTCATGTCCGCCGAGGCGAAGGTCGCGGCGATGCAAGGCCACGACGGCGCGTACGGCGGCGATCAGGGCGGCACGCAACAAGTGGGTAGCGCAGGCGCGCAATAGCTTGTAAAGCGGCATCGCCGCGAAACTCATTCAATCGAATCACATTAGTCGAGTCATCGGCTTATATTCACGCACTCCTTAAGGATTAAGATCATGAAAAAGACTGTTATGCTTCTTCTCGCTTCATTGGCTATCGGTGTGGCGGGGCAGGCGTCCGCGCAGACCAGCGGAATCACGCGTGCCGAAGTCAAGCAACAATTGGTTCAAGCCGAAGCACAGGGTCTGTTGCCTGCGAACGGCGTCGATTATCCGCCGAATGCGGCTGCCATCGCACGGAACAAGGCCGCCTTTCAGGCGCGAGAGCAAGCGCATGCTGCGGCAACGGGTTACGGTGGGACGGCGGACGGTCAGACGTCGAACTGAACGCTGGCGCGTGTTATGTGCTTTTTCTAAGAAATTCAGAATTTCTTTGCGAAGGCGCATGACACGCTTCTGGTTTTTCGCTGGATCCCGTTTTCGTGTCGGTCTATTGGCGCTG
>LRBF01000238.1 GCA_001580565.1 Caballeronia megalochromosomata
GCGGGACGGAGCCATTTCGTGCTGAACCGGTCCGTTCTGTGGTGCGATGTGTCAGACCGTGCGCGATCCAAGCCCGGCGAGTTTTGTGAGGGCACTCGCTACTGCCGGGCCATTCAGCCAATCGCCTGTGCCGCGGCCGGCATGAAGCACTTTGGATGGGAAAAGCTGCTTTCTTTGGTTACTTTCTTTGCAGCAGCAAAGAAAGTGACTGCCGCCCCGCACAGGGGCAGTGCTAATAGACCACCGCGAATACGGGATCCAGCGAGAAATCCCCAACACCCTCTATCCCCCACGCACTAGCCCCAGCGCCTGCGCCCGCGCGACAGCATGCGCGCGCTTGTCCACCGCCAGCTTCACAAAAATGCTCTTGACGTGAGACTTGACCGTCTCCGGCGCAATGCCAAGATCCCGCGCGATTTCCTTGTTCGAGAGCCCCCGCGCGATCAGCTCCACAATACCGCGTTCCCTCGCACTCAACGATTCGCGCTCGGCCTCGCGCCGAGATGTGCTGTCGGGCTGATATTGCGCACGCCAGCCATCGAGCAGACGATCAATAGCGCTCAGCATCTCCCTCGTCTGCGCCGTGTTGCGTGTGTCGTCGCGCACCGCCTGCAGCAGCGGACCGATCTGAGGACCCTGATCGAGAATCGACTGATAGAGTCCCGCCGGGCCGGCCAGCTTCATGACCTCGCCCATGACTTCGACCGCTTCGCCGCGCTTGCCGCCGCTCATCCACGCGAGCGCCAGAGTGGTTCGCAAACGCAAGCCGAGATAGTGGTTGTGACGGCTTTCGGCGCTTTGCCGCGCGGCGTTGAGCAGATCCACCGCATCGGGCGTGCGGTTCCGGCTCATCGCGACACACGCGGCGGCAAGCGCGCGATAGTCGCCGATCTCCGCCGACACGGGCGGCGCCGACTCCGAACTGCGCGCGGCGAGCGCGTCGAGTTGCGAGACGCACGCCGACGCTTCGGCCATTCGCCCTTCGCGCAGATGCAGCCGCGTACGTTCGACGAGCCCTGCCGCAATCAGGCGTCGCCAGCCTCGCTTGTGCCCGAGCGCCTGCGCGCGGTCGAGCAGCGCGTACGCATGCGCCGCATTCGAGCGCGCGATCGCGATGCGGATGAGCAGTCGATAGGCGATCAGCACGCTGTCGAGAATGTCCGCCAGGTCGACGACGGGCATCAGATCGAGGATCAGCGCCTCGGCCTCGTCGAGACGGCCCTGCTCGTAGCGCAGTTGCGCGATCATCGGCGCGCACAATGCCGCGGAGATGGACTGCGGGCCGGAGTAGCGCTCGGCGAGGCGCATCGACTCCGTGAAGTACTGCTCGGCGAGCGGAAAATGCAACTGCTGCATTTCCGTATGGCCGAGCAGGCACAAGCGATAGACCGAGGAGAACACATTGCGCTGATCGTCCTCGATCGAATACGGAATCCATGGCGTTGCGTGAAGCGCTTCGAGATCGCCCGCCTTCCAGTGCGCGAAACGCACGACATTGGAGACGACGTTGACGGTCCAGACATCGTTCGACGGTGCATCGAGGCAGGCCTGCGCCAGCGCAAGCGCGCGTGGCGGATCGTCCTGGAGCCCCGCCAGCACGGAACGGATCGCCTGACATTCCCAGTTCATCCGCACGGCCTCGCCGGGTTCGCCGTGGGCGGCGTCGCGTTCGAGGGCATCGAGCATCGCGCGTGCGTCGTCGAAACGCAGCGCGAGCGCCATGCCCCACGTGATCGCCAGCCTGACCTGCAACTGGGACTGCATCAGACTGGCCGGAAACTCGCGTTGCCAGCCCAGCAGCGTGAGCAGATCGCCTTTCATGACGAGCGCCATCGCGCAGCGGCTCATCAGCGCGAGGGCCTCGTCGGTCGCGCCGGCGGCTAGCGCATGCCTGACGGCGTCAGTCCATTGCGCCTGCTGCGCGTACCATCGGCAGGCGCGCAGATGCACGTCCGCCACTTCGTCACGGTATTGCGTCGCGAGCCGCTGACGAAGGTAGTCGCGCATCAGATGGTGATAGCGGAACCAGCACCCTTCGACGTCCATCGGTTCCAGCAGGAGCTGACGCGCGGCGATCGACTCCAGCATGTCCTGACTGTGCGCGACACCCGTGAGCGCCTCGCACAGCGACGCGCTCAGCCGCTCGGCGATGGACGTGCGCAGCATGAACTCGACCATCTCCGCCGGCAGACGCTCGAGCATCTCATGCAGATAGGCGGCGAACGGCCGCGACGCGCCGGACGGCATGCGCGCCTCCGTCTCCGGCCGATACGCCTCCCGCGCCAGCACCGATGCGGAAATGCGCAGCGCCGCGGCCCAGCCCTCGGTGTTCGCGAAGAGCGAGCGGACTGCGGAAGGGTCCAGCTTGCCCGGGCATTCTCGCTCGACGAAGGCGCGCGTTTCGTCGAAGTTGAAGCGCAGGGTCGATGCATCGACTTCCAGCAGGTCGTTTCGTGCTCGCAGTCCGGCGAGCGGCAGCGTGGCGTCGGCGCGCGTGCAGATCACGACGTGCACGTGCGAGGGCGCATGTTCGATGAAGAACGTGACGATCTCGCGGACCGCGGGCAGGCTGATCAGATGATAGTCGTCGAGGAAGAGATAAAGCTCGTCCTCGACTTCGACCAGCTCGTTGATGAGCGTTGCGACGATCGACTGCGCGGGCACGAGCGAGGCCTCGGCGGTCAGCCCGATCGCGGACGCGCCGATCGCGCCGCACGCCTGCCGCAACGCCTGCGCGAGATGGTGCAGGAAGCGGGCGGGCTCGTCGTCGTCCGCATCGATCGAGAGCCACGCAACGAGCGCGCCATTCGTGCGCAGCCGGTCGAGCCACGCGAGCGCGAGCGAAGTCTTGCCGAAACCGGCGGGCGCCTTGATGACCGTGAGCCGCTTGTTCTCGGCGAGCGCCGCCAGATCGACGAGCCGCGGACGGTCGATCAGGCCCGTCGGCAGGCGCGGCGGAAGGAGCTTCGTGGCGAGAAGGAGGGTGGGCCTGACTGGCTCGATGACGTCGGTCATATGCGTCGGCGGCTACGGTCTTCGGGTGAAGCCCGGCTGTCATCCCCCGCGTCTGCGAATCGCGCTCCCCTGTACGGGGGATATCGCGCGGCACCATGCTGAGAGACCATGGATTCCCATCAGGGGGAGATCGAAGTGCAGCCTGGCAACGGCACAGTGCGAACACTGTTCGCCCGATGATACGCGAGTCTCGACCTCGTGGATCGCATTGCAGCGCACAAACCGGCCTCGTCCGGCGACATGGACTTCAGGAAAACAATTGATGAGCACCTACATTGCACCCGTGCGCGACATGCGCTTCGTGATGACTGAACTGGCGGACCTCGGCGGGCTGTCTTCACTCCCCACCTTCGACGAAGTCACGCCAGAACTCGCCGATGCCGTACTCGAAGAAGCGGCGAAACTCGCCACTGAAGTGCTCGCGCCGCTCAACAAGACGGGCGACGCGCAGGGCGCGCGTCTGACCGACAGCGGCGTGATCGCCGCCGACGGTTTCGCGCAGGCCTACCGCCAGTTCTCCGATGGAGGATGGACCGGCCTCAGCGGCGATCCCGAGTTCGGCGGGCAGGGACTGCCCGAGTTGTTGCATGCGGCGGCGGTGGAGATGTGGAACTCATCGAACATGGCGTTCGCGCTATGCCCGCTTCTGACGGCCGGCGCCACCGAGGCGTTGCGGCAGCACGGCTCGGAGGCACTCAAGCGGCGCTATCTCCCCGACCTCGTCGGTGGCCGCTGGACCGGGACGATGAACCTCACCGAGCCGCAGGCCGGGTCCGACCTCGCCGCCGTGCGCACGAAAGCGGTGCCCGAGGGCGATCATTACCGGCTTCATGGCCAGAAGATCTTCATCACCTGGGGCGACCACGACATGACGGACAACGTGATCCATCTCGTCCTCGCTCGCACACCCGACGCGCCCGAAGGCGTGCGCGGCATCTCGCTCTTTCTCGTGCCCAAGTTCCTGCCGAACGCGGACGGCTCGCCGGGGCAGCGCAACGACGTCCACTGCGTGTCGCTCGAACACAAGCTCGGCATCCACGCGAGCCCGACCTGCGTGATGAGTTTCGGCGACAAGGAAGGCGCGATCGGCTATCTCGTCGGAAAGGAGAACAAGGGCCTCGCCCATATGTTCACGATGATGAACGAAGCGCGCCAGAAGGTCGGCATTCAGGGCCTCGCGATCGCGGAGCGCGCGTATCAGCAGGCCCGCGAGTATGCGAAGGAGCGCGTGCAGGGACGTCTCGCGGCAAGCCGTTCCGGCGGCGCGGTCGCGATCATTCATCATCCGGACGTGCGCCGCATGCTGTTGACCATGAAATCGCAGATCGAAGCGATGCGCGCCTTCGCCTACGTGATGGCCGCCGACATGGATCGCGCGCATCGGCATCCGGACGACGGTGAGCGTGCAATGCGTCAGGCGCGCGTCGACCTGCTGATTCCGGTGGTGAAGGGATGGTGCACCGAACTGGGCGTCGAGATCGCGTCGCTCGGCGTGCAGGTGCATGGCGGGATGGGCTTCATCGAGGAAACGGGCGCGTGCCAGTTTCTGCGCGATGCGCGTATCGCACCGATCTACGAGGGGACGACAGGCATTCAGGCGGCGGATCTGGTGGCGCGCAAGCTCGCGTCGGACGGCGGCGCGGCGATGGCCACGCTGCTCGCGGATATGCGCGCCGTCGCGGGGGAACTCGAACACAGCCTGGACACGCGGCTCGCGCCGCTGGCGAGCGCCTTCGCCGCGAGCGTGCAGGCGCTCGAAGACGTCACGAAGTGGACGAGCCGCGCGTTGAGCACGGACATCGACGAAGCGCTCGCGAGTTCGGTCGACTATCTGATGATGACGGGCTACGTCTGCGGCGGATGGCAGATGGCGCGCGCGGCGCTCATTGCGTCGACGAAAGAGGCGGCGGGTGAGGATCCGGAGTTCCACCGGACCAAGATCGCGACCGCGCGCTTCTATGTTGAAAAGATTCTGCCGAAAGCTCACGCGCTTCGCGAGACGATTCTGCGCGGCGCGGCCGGGGCGATGGACATCGCGATCGAGCGATTCTAAGGCGGGCACGTCAAGGTGCGTGTCGGTCAAATCATATAAATTCGGATAACTGATAAAAACATGAAGTCGATTGTGAGACGAATCGCCTGCGTGGGCCTTATCCCGGGGGCCATATGCAGCAGCGCGATGGCGCAGAGCGCGGGAAGCATGATAACCAGCGTGGGCGGCGCCTGGATGGACTTCGGCCAGTCCTCCGCCACACCGCTGCAGAGCACGTCGGCGGCGGGCTCGTTCACATCGCCGGGTACGGGTGGACAGATCCACAATACGTTCACGGCCGAGTTGTCGCTCACGTACTTCGTCACCGACAACATCGCGCTTGCGCTGAATTCGGGGATACCGCCGAAGCTCAAGCTGTACGCGCAGGGCACGGTGAAGCCATTCGGCCCTTCGGGGCCGGGCCTCGGGCTGGACGATCTGCAACCGCTCGCCACCACCCGCTCGTGGCCACCGATTCTCTTTCTCAAGTACTACTTCGGCGCGGCGCAGACGCGCTTTCGTCCGTTCGTCGGGATCGGCGTCAATTACACGTGGTTCTCGCATACCGAACTCAACCCGACTTTCAGCGGCGCGTTGCAGCAAGTCGCGGGACCGGGCGGGCAGGTGAAGGCTTCGCTGAGTCCGTCGTGGAATCCGGCGTTCAATGCGGGGGCGTCGTATAACATCGACAAGAACTGGTATCTCACCGCCTCGGTCACCTATCTGCCGCTCAAGACCAATGCGACGGTGTCGGCCGTGGCCGCCGATGGCCACAGCGTACTCGTCAACAAGACGCACATCACAGCCGAACCGTGGATCGGGTTTCTCGGCGTGGGGTATCGGTTCTGAGGTCAGTCCCGGCTGCGCAGACTGATGCCGCGCGTTTCCGGCGCGAAGAACGTCGCGACGAAGCTGATAGCGGCGAGCACGGCGATGTAGGTTGCGATGGGCCAGTATCCGCCCTGTGCCCACGCGAGCAGGGCGGCCGCGATGAACGGCGCTATGCCGCCCGATGCGACAGCGGCGAACTCCTTGCTCACCGCGATCCCGGTGTAGCGGTAACGCGCGTTGAACAGTTCCGGAAAGTACGCGCCCTGAATGCCATACATGCCGAACACGCCTACGCCGATGGCCATCGACATGCTCACGATGATCAGAACGGGGTCCTTGGTCGTGAAGAGCCAGAAGGCCGGAAACGCCCACAGACAGGTGAAGAGCGCAACCAGACGGTACATGAGGCGGCGGCCGAACCGGTCCGAAAGCCAGCCCATGAGCGGGATCGTCAGAACAGCCACTGCAGCGGCGACGGTGAGGCCGATGGTCCCGATCGATTTGTCGACCAGCAGAACCTTCGTCAGATAGCTTAACGCGAAAACCTGATAGAGATACGATGAACCGTTCTCGCCGACACGCAGACAAAAGGCGACCAGCAACGTTCCGCGCGCTTCTGTCATGAGATCCTTAACGGGGCGCTGGCTGGCGTGTCCGGCACGCTTGATTTCCTCGAACACGGGACTTTCCTTGACCTTCATCCGGATGATGATCCCGGCCATGATCACGGCGGCGCTGAAGAGGAACGGCACGCGCCATCCGTAAGCGAGAAACTCGGCCTTCGGCAGGCGCTGCACGGCGGTGAAGATCGCGTTCGCCAGCAGAATCCCGACGATGCATCCCGCAAAGGGCAGGGCGGCGTAGAAGCCACGGCGAGCCGGCGGCGCGAACTCCGAGACGATCAGCGAGGCACCCGCCTGTTCCGCGCCCGCACCGAATCCCTGCAAAAGACGCAGCGCCACCAGCATCACCGCGGCCCACACGCCCACGTCGCCGTAGGTAGGCAACAGGCCGATGCAGAATGTCGAGCCTCCCATCAGCAGGACCGTGGCCACGAGCACGCTCTTGCGGCCGTATTTGTCGCCGAGCCAGCCAAAGAACAGGCCGCCGAAAGGCCGCGCGAAGAAGCCCGCGGCGTACGCGCCGAAAATCGCGAGAAGCCCTGCCGCCTTGTCGAGACCGGGAAAGAACAGGTCCGAGAATATCAGCGCCGATGCAGTGCCGTAGATGCTGAAGTCGTACCATTCCATCGCGCTGCCCGCGACACTCGCCCCGATCACCCGCCGCAAGTCCTTTCCACTGACCGTGGCGTCGGCGCTCGTCGTCGCGGCCGCCGGATCCATCATCGCTGCTTCTGCTGCCATCTTTATCTCCAATGCGAAGTCTGTGTGTCGTTACCGATCGTTGTCGATGCCGGCATGCAAGGCAAGGAACTGACTCATGCGCCGATGCGCCAGTTCGGGCCGCACAAGAACGCCCGCCGCATCAGCCTTCCTGAACACTTGCGCGTAATGCACGGCGGATCGCGCGGACTGCATGCCGCCCGCCATCGAGAAATGACGCTGATGGCCGTTGAGCCATGCGAGAAAGACGACGCCCGCCTTGTAGTACTGCGTCGGTGCCGCGAAGAGCTCGCGTGAGAGATCGACGGTCGGATCGATCAGCTGGCGATAACCATCGAGATCGCCTTCAGCGAGTTTCGACAGCGCGGCCGATGCGACGGGCGCGATCGGATCGAAGATGCCGAGCAGCGCATGCGAATGTCCCGTGCTGTCTCCGGCGATGAGTTCCCCGTAGTTGTAATCGTCGCCCGTAAACATCAGGACGCCTTCGGGAAGCCGTGCCCTGAGCTGACGCTCGTAATCCGCGTTGAGCAGCGAAATCTTGATGCCTTCGATCTTGTCCCGATGACGCTCGATAATGTCGAGAACAGTGGCCATCGCGGTCGATACATCGCGGCTGCCCCAGTAACCCGCGAGCGACGCGTCGAACGCATCGCCGAGCCAGTGCAGCACGACCTTGTTGCGCGAGGCGCGGATCACGGCGTCGTAGACGTGCTGATAGTCGTCGGCGGAGCGCGCCGCCGCACAGAGCGCGCGGCTCGCCATCATGATGGGCCGCCCACCCGCCGCTTCGATGACTTCGAACTGTTCCGCATACGCGTTGACGATGTCGGCGAGCGTATGGGTGCGGGTGCCATCGAGATGATCCGTGCCCGCGCCGCACGCGAGATCCGCGCCGGGGATGCTGCGCGCATGCGCGATGCTGCGGCGGATCAGCTCCGCCGCCGTCGTCCAGCCGATGCCCATGCCGCGCTGCGCCGTATCCATCGCCTCCGCCACCTTGAAGCCGAGTCCGTACAGATGGCTGCGAAAGGCGAGCGTGGCGTCCCAGTCGATGCGCGGCGCATCGTTCCAGGGCTCATAAGCATGCAAGGGATCGACGACGACATGCGCCGCCGCATACGCGATGCGGTCAAACGTCGGCGCGGTGGACGGAAGAAGCCGGTCGTCGCGCCGCTGCATCGCGTACGTCTGAATCGATCCTTCCTGGGTCGGCAGATTGATCTTCATGAATTCCTCTCGATGTCTGGGATTGAATGATCATGTCGGCGGCTTTTTCGGCGACCATGATCGTCGGAGCATTCGTGTTGCACGAGGGCAGAAAGGGCATGACGGACGCATCGACGACGCGAAGTCCCGCAAGCCCGATCACGCGCAAGTCCGGCGTGACGACGCTGTCCGGGTCATCGGGCCGTCCCATGCGGCAGGTGCCGACGGGATGGTGATCGGTCTTCGCATTCGCGCAGGCGTAGTCGAACAATTCCTGCTCGGTGTTCGCGCGCGGACCCGGCAGGATTTCGCTTTGCACGTAGCGCTTCAACGCGGGCGCGCGCATGATGTCGCGCGCGAGCCGCAAGCCTTTGATCGCCATGTCGCGGTCGTGAGGATCGGCCCAGTAGTTCGGGTCGAGCAACGGGGCGGCGTTCGGGTCCGTGCTCGACAGGCGAACCGTGCCGCGCGACCGGGGGCGCAGATAAGCGGTGTTGAGCGTGACGCCCGCATGCTTCAGCTTCGCCATGCCGGCCTCGATGCCGGAGCCGAGGCCGAGATGAAACTGGATATCGGGCGAACGGTCGCGCGCGTCGTCGTCCGCATACCAGAAGCCGCCGGTTTCGAAGAGGCTGGACGCAACCGGCCCTTTCTTGAGCAGCAGATATTGCAACCCGGCCCACGCGGCGTGGTGCGGCTTGTTGTACTTGTCGTAGGTATGATCGCCCGTGCATTCGGCGATGACGAAAAGGTCGAGATGGTCCTGCAGATTCGATCCGACGCCTCGAAGCGCATGCACCGGTTTGACGCCGACGGATTCGAGATGATCGGCGGGACCGATGCCCGATTGCATGAGCAGCTTCGGCGAGCCGATCGCACCCGAGGCCACGATCACTTCGCGCGCGGCACGCACGATCTTCGGGTCGCGGCTCTCGCCCTTTACATATTCGACGCCGGTTGCACGACCGCCTTCGACGATCACGCGAAGCGTACGCGCCTGCATCCACACGGTCAGGTTGGGCCGTCCGAGAACCGGGCGAATAAAACCGGCAGCGGCGGACGAGCGCCGCGCATTCAGTTGCGTGAGCTGGTAGTAGCCGAGACCTTCCTGGCTTGCGCCATTGAAGTCCGGGTTGAACGGAATGCCGAGTTCCTGCCCTGCCTGAAAGAATGCCTCGCAGATCGGCAGCGGACTGATCGGGTTCGACACGCCGAGCGGCCCGCCATAGCCGTGATACTCGTTGGCAAAGCGCTGGTTGTTCTCGGACTTCCTGAAGTAAGGCAGCACGTCGCGATAAGACCAGCCCGTCGCGCCCGCCTTCCGTTCCCAGTCGTCGTAGTCCGCCGGGACGCCGCGCGTGTAGATCTGCGCGTTGATCGACGAGCCGCCGCCGATCACTTTCGCCTGCGTGAAGCGCAGCACGCGATTGTTGAGATGCTTCTGCGGCACGGTGTGCCAGCCCCACGAGCCGATGCCGCGCGTCATCTTCGCGAAGCCCGCCGGCATCGAGAAGAACGGATGCCGGTCGGAGCCGCCCGCTTCGAGTAGCAGCACGCTGATCGAAGGATCGGCGCTCAGGCGATTGGCGAGCACGCAGCCCGCCGAGCCGCCGCCCACGATCACATAGTCGTATGTCGTCGCATTCATGTCAGTCGCTCAGAAGGCAGGGATGGACAGGCCGCCGTCCACGTTCACGACGCTGCCCGTCGCGAAGGGCAGCGCGCCATCGGCGAGCGACGCGACGGCCTGGCCGACCTCGTCGCTTTCGCCCCAGCGTCCGGCGGGCACGAGGCCTTCCCGGAAGCGCGCTTCGTACTTTTGTGCGACGCCGGCCGTCATCGGCGTGCGAATGATGCCGGGCCGCACTTCGAATACGCCGATGTTCGCGCTCGCGAGCCGCAGCGCGAACAGTCGCGTCATCATCGGCAGCGCGGATTTCGACAGGCAGTATTCGGCACGCTCGGGCGACGCCATTTCCGCTGATACGGACGACACCGTGACGATTGAACGCGCGACACCCGGGCTCACCGAAACCATATGGCGCGCGACGGCCTGCGTCATGAAGAACGTGCCGCGCAGGTTGACGCCGAGCACGGCATCGAAGGCCTGCGCGGACGCATCCAGCAGATCGCCGCGGCTGGGCGAACCGATGCCCGCGTTGTTCACGAGACAGGCGAGGCCGCCTTTGAAGCGCACGGCTTCATCGACGACACGCGCGTGCGAGGCGACATCGCTCAGGTCGCTCTGTATGAACAGCGCGTCCCGACCTTCGTCGCGCACCAGCGCGCAGGTGGTGTGGGCGTCTTCGTCGTGCTCGACATCCGTCAGCACGATATCGAAGCCCCGCCGCGCGAGCGCCACGCAGATCGACCTGCCTATGCCGCGCCGGGCGCCCGTTACCAATGCGGTTGCATTCTTGCTTTCTGACTTGCTCATGGCTGCACCATTCGTCATTGCGCTGCGCGCTTCAGTGAATCCGGACTTCCGTGTCGGCATCGAACAGCACGAGCTTCGACAGATCGACGCGCAACTCGCATCGTTCGCCCGACGCGTGCGGCATGTCGGCGCCGAGTCGCGCGGATACTTCCATGCCGCCGAAATCGAGCACGGCGAGCGTGTCGGGGCCGGTCGGTTCGAGCACGTTGATCGTCACGGGCACGGTGCGCAGCGCCGCGGCGGCGCGCTCGGTCTCGACGCCGATCGCTTCGGGTCGCAGCCCCGCGATCACCTTCCTGCCCACATAGCCTTCGACGGCTGCACCTTGCGGCGGCAGATCGAGCGCGATCGCGCTCTGGCCTTCGCCGATATGGAGCAGAAGCGCACCGTTCGCACGCTCGATGCGCGCCGGAATCAGGTTCATCGAAGGCGAGCCCATGAAGGTCGCGACAAACGTGTTCGCCGGCGTGTTGTAGACCTCGGCGGGCGTGCCGAGCTGCTGCAAGACGCCGCCTTTCATCACGGCGATGCGCGTGGCGAGCGTCATCGCTTCGATCTGGTCGTGCGTCACGTAGACGATGGTCGCGCCGAGGCGCTGATGCAGCTTCTTGATCTCGGTGCGCATGTCGACGCGCAGCTTCGCATCGAGATTCGACAGCGGCTCGTCGAACAGAAAGATCTTCGGATGACGCACGAGCGCGCGGCCCATCGCGACACGCTGACGCTGGCCGCCCGAGAGCTGCCCCGGACGGCGGTCGAGCAGATGCTCGATCTGCAACAGGCGCGCGGCATCCTGCACGGCCTTCTCGCGCTCGCTCTTCGAGACCTTGCGCATCTCCAGACCGAAGCTGATGTTCTGCCCGACGGTCATGTTCGGATACAGCGCGTAGCTTTGAAACACCATGGCGATGTCGCGCTCGCTCGGATGCAGGTCGTTGACCTTGTCGTTGCCGATGCGGATCTCGCCGCCCGAGAGCGTGTCGAGTCCCGCGATCAGCGAAAGCAGCGTGGACTTGCCGCAGCCCGACGGCCCGACGAGCACGAGAAAGTCGCCGTCCTCGACATCGATGTCGATCTCCTTGAGGATTTCGGTGGCGCCGTAGGCTTTGCGAACCTTGGATACGTGCAGAGAAGACATGATTTACCCCTTGACCGAGCCGGCCATCAGACCGCGAACGAAGTAGCGACCACCCACGATGTAGACGAACAGCGTCGGCAGTGCGGCGATCATGGCCGTGGCCATGTGGACGTTGTATTCCTTGACGCCCGTGGATGTATTCACGATGTTGTTCAGCGCCACGGTGATCGGCGCGGTGCTGCCCGTGGTGAATGAAGCGCCGAACAGGAAGTCGTTCCAGATGTTCGTGAACTGCCAGATCACGGTGACCGTGATGATCGGCACCGAGTTGGGCAGCAGGATGCGAAAGAAGATGCGAAAGAAGCGCGCGCCGTCGATCATTGCCGCTTTCACCAGTTCATCCGGGAACGCGATGTAATAGTTGCGGAAGTAGAGCGTCGTGAAGCACAGGCCGTAGACGACGTGCACGAACACGAGACCGGTGATCGACTGCGCGAGACCGATCTTGCCGAGAAACGACGCCATCGGAATCAGCACGATCTGGAACGGGATGAAGCAGCCGAACAGGATCAGGCCGAACAGCAGGTTGTCGCCCTTGAAGCGCCATTTGGTCAGCACGTAGCCGTTCAGTGCGCCGAGCAGGGTGGAGATCGCCACGGCCGCGAAGACCATCCGGAACGAGTTCCAGAAGAAGCCCTTGACGCCCGCGCAGTCGAGCCCGACGCAGGCTGAACCCCAGGCTTTCTCCCACGCGGCGAGCGTCCATTGATGCGGCAGCGCGAGGATGTTGCCCGAATACACCTCGGGAAGCGGCTTGAACGATGTCAGCAGCATCACGAGCAAGGGTACGAGATAGACCACGGCCACGATCGCCAGCAGCGAATAAATGACGATGCGCGAGACGTAGTTGTGCTTGCCCACCACCATCTGTGGCGAGTCCCATGTTTTGCCAGCCATTGCTTGTCTCCTGAAGAGTGTCTGTTGAATCAGTGGCCGGCGCTCTTGCGGCGCGGTCGCATTTCGGAGTAGAGGTAGGGCACCATGATGGCCGCGACGGTGCACAGCATCATCACCGCGCTCGCCGCGCCCATGCCGAGCTCGTTGCGCGTGAAGGTGAACGAGTACATGAAGGTCGATGGCAGTTCCGTCGAATAGCCAGGGCCCGCGCCCGTGAGCGCAATGACGAGCTCATAGCTCTTGACGGCCAGATGCACGAGGATCACGAAGGCGGAGACGAACACGGGCCGCAGTTGCGGAATGATCACGCGGCGATAGATCGCCGGCATGCGCGCGCCGTCGATCGACGCGGCCTTGACCTGTTCCTGATCGATGCCGCGCAGACCGGCCAGAAACATCGCCATCACGAAGCCCGACGCCTGCCACACCGCGGCGATGACGACGGTGTAGATCGCCATGTCGTCGCTGATGATCCAGTCGAACTGGAAGCTCGCCCATCCCCAGTCATGAAACAGCTTGGTCAGGCCGAGACCGGGGTTGAGAATCCATTTCCACGCGGTGCCGGTGACGATGAACGAGAGCGCCATCGGATAGAGAAAGAGCGCGCGCAGTCCGCCTTCGGCGCGAATGCGCTGATCGAGCAGAATCGCGAGCCCGAGCCCGATCGCCATGCACAGCACGACATACAGCGACGCATAGATGCCGAGATTGCCGATCGCCACATGCCAGCGCGGATGCTCCCACACGCGGCCGTATTGCAGGAAGCCGGCCCAGTGGAAGTTGGCGAAGGCGCGCGAACGGGTGAACGAAAGCAGCGTGGTCCACACGATGAATCCGTACACGAAGATCAATGTGATGATCAAGGTCGGACCGAGGACGATCTTCGGCAGCACGGCTTCGAAGCGATTGCGCAGCGTCGAGCGCCTCGTCGCCGGACTATGGCCTGAGCCGTTCTTCAGATCTTCGAGCGGGGGCGCCCCGTGGGCGCGATTGTGCAAGAGCATGGCAACACCTGGCGTCGGAGATGACGGCCTCGCGACGAGCGGCCTTGAACGCCGCTTCACCACGAGGACCAGTTGGCTTACTGGGCGTTCTTCACTGCCGCGACGAGCGCCTTCACGGCGTCCGCGGAAGACTGGTTCGAGTTGAAGAAGTGCGTGACGACGTCGTAGACCGCGTTCTTCGGGCCGTCCGGCATGGCGTGTCCGTGCGCGAAGCTGCCCACCATCGAATCGGTCTTGAGCGCGGCGCGCATGTCGTTCATCGATTTCTTGCCGCACTCGTCGAAGCCGTCCTGCGGCACGTCGAGCCGCGCGGGAATCGAGCCTTTGATCTGGTTGAATTTCGCCTGCACGCCACGGTCCATGATGGTCGATGCGAACGCGTACTCACCCGGCAGGCTCGCGTCGCCCTTCTTGAACGTCGCGAACTGGTCGGTGTTGAAGATGAAGGCGCCTTCGGTGCCCGGATACTGGAAGCACAGATAGTCGGTGTTCGCCTGCTTGCCCGCCGATGCGAACTCGCCCTTCGCCCAGTCGCCCATGATCTGCATGGCCGCCTTGCCGCTGATCACCATCGACGTGGCCAGGTTCCAGTCACGGCCGGGGAAGTTGGGATCGACCATGCCGCGCAGCGCGCGCATCTGGTCGAAGGCCTTCTCCATCGTCTTCGAGCCGAGCGCGCCGGGGTCGAGCCTGACGAGCGCCTGCTGGTAGAACTTCGGCCCGCCCGCCGACATCACGGCGCTGTCGAAGATGGTCGCTTCCTGCCACGCCTGGCCGCCATGCGCGAGCGGAATATAGCCCGCCTTGCGGATCTTGTCGGCATCGGCGACGAGTTCGTCGAAGGTCTTCGGCGGCGTGAGCTTCAGTTCGTCGAAGATCTTCTTGTTCGCCCAGATCCAGTTGGTGCGATGCACGTCGACGGGCGCAGCCATCCAGTGGCCGTCGACCTTCGAAAACTTCTGGATAGGCGCTGGCACGAGCTTGTCCCAGCCTTCCTTCGACGCAACGGCGTCGATGTTCTGCAGGTAGTCTTCCTGCGCGTACTCGGGAATCGTGAAGCC
Source organism: Caballeronia megalochromosomata (assembly GCA_001580565.1). Classification (GTDB taxonomy): domain Bacteria; phylum Pseudomonadota; class Gammaproteobacteria; order Burkholderiales; family Burkholderiaceae; genus Caballeronia; species Caballeronia megalochromosomata. The sequence goes on from LRBF01000238.1 coordinate 14,968, forward strand.
GAGCATCTGGATCGCATCCGGCGGGTTGCCCGATGCGACGCGCGCCTTCAGCACCGTGCGGGCAGCTTCACCGCCGCCGCCCGCGATGGGGCTGTCCTTCCATGCATAGCCCCGGGTCTTCAGGCCGTCCTTGAGAACGGTGAGCGCCTTGGCCTCACCGCCGGAGGTCCACCAGTGCATGACTTCCACCTGCTTGCTGTCGGCGGCGGCGGCGGACAGCGCGTGGCAGGCAACGAGACCCACCGCGATTGCGGCAATACGCTTCTTGAACATGTCTGTCTCCATGATGACGCTCTCTTGACGGGCTTTCTTTTGAATGACGGCGCACAGGCCGTGGCGTGATTCCGTGTGCTTCGCGTTCAGGCTGCCGGACGTGGCAGCCACCAGTTATTGCGTGCTCCGATATGAAGCTGGATCGTCTTCGTTTCGGTGTAGTCCTCGACGGCCTGCTTGCCGAGTTCGCGACCGACGCCGCTCGACTTGAAGCCGCCGAACGGCAGTTCGGGATAGCCGTCGAGGAAGGTGTTGACCCAGACCGTGCCCGCGTCGACACCGCGCGCCACCGTCAGACATGTGTCGATGTCCTTGCTCCAGACGGCGGCGGACAGGCCGTAGGCCGTGTCGTTGGCGATCTCGATCGCGTGGCTTGCGTCGGAGAAGGGGATGATGACCAGCACGGGGCCGAAGATCTCTTCGCGCGCGATGCTCATGTCAGGCCTGACGTCGCTGATGATGGTCGGCTCGAGATAGAGACCTTGCGCGTCGTACCGCTTGCCGCCCAGACGCAGCCGCGCTCCTGCGGCGACACCTTTTTCGACGTTGCCGAGAATCTCGCCCAGCTGGTTCTCGCTGACGATCGCGCCGACCTTGCAATCGGGATGCAGCGGATCGCCGACTGGCACCTGGCGTGCGCGCTCGACGACGTCAAGCGCGAAGCGCTCCGCGATCGATTCGTGCACGAGCACGCGGCTGCCGCTGTTGCAGCATTCGCCCGCGTTGAAGTACACGCCGAACACGACGGCGTCGATCATCGCGTCCCAGTCGCAGTCGGGAAAAACGATCTGCGGATTCTTGCCGCCGAGTTCGAGCGCGACCTTCTTCAGCTTCGCCGACGCGAGTCCGCCGAGCAGGCTGCCGACACGCGTCGATCCCGTGAACGACAGCATGTCGATGGCGTCATGCTCCGCGAGCGGCTGGCCGACGGAGGGGCCTTTGCCCGTCACGACATTCACCGCGCCAGCCGGCACGCCGGCCTCTTCGAGAATCTCCATCAGCATGACGGTGGTGCCCGAGGTCAGCTCGCTCGGCTTGACCACGCAGGTGCAGCCCGCGGCAAGCGCGAACGGGAGCTTCTGCGAAAGAATCCACAGCGGGAAATTCCACGGCGTGATGAGACCGACCACGCCGATCGGCTGGCGCAGCACGATGCCGAGCATGTCTTCGCCGAGCGTGTCGTATGCGTCGCCGCTCGTCGTGCGTGCGAGGCTCGCCGCGTACAGCCAGAGATCGACGCAGCCCGACACCTCGCCACGCGCCTGGGCAAGCGGCTTGCCGGTTTCGAGCGATTCGAGCAGCGACATCGGCTCGACGCGTTTCTTGATGCCGTCGGCCACGGCCAGAAGCATGCGCGCGCGCTCCGCGCCCTTGAGCTTCGGCCACGGACCACGCCGGAACGCGGCGTCCGCGGCCTCGATGGCGCGCTCGACATCGGCGGCCGTGGCCTCCGGGAACGTGCTGACGACGTGTCCGTGCGCGGGACTGCGCCGCTCGAAGCGCCGCTCGTCCGCGGACTCGACCCACGTGCCGCCGATGTACATGCGGCCGTCGAAGGCTGGCTGGCTGATCGCCGTGTCGCGCTTCAGGAGCGCGGCTGCAGCGGGAATTGCGGTGTCGTATGTCATGTCATTGACCCTCGTAGTGCGCCGGGCGCCGTTCGCGGAAACTCGCCATGCCTTCGCGCGCGTCGTGCGTCGTTGCGGACAGCGCGCCTGCCATGGCTTCCAGGGTTGCGCCGGCCCCGAATCCCGAGGCGGCGTTGATCAGTTGCTTCGTCAGTTGCACGGAAACCGGTGCGAGTGTCGCGATCTTTTCGGCGATGGCGACGGCCGCTTCGAGCGACGCTTTCGGCGCCGAGATTTCATCGATCAGACCGATGCCGTACGCGCGCGCCGCATCGATGCGCCGGCCTGTGAGCGCGAGCGACTTCACGTGGCTCGGGCCGATGAGCGAAACCAGACGCTGCGTGCCCGACCAGCCGGGGCAGGTCGCGATGCTCGCTTCAGGGAGCGCGAACGTGGCGGCGGGATCGGCGACCCGCACGTCGGCGACCGCGGCCAGTTCGAGGCCGCCGCCGAACGCCGGGCCGTTGATGGCGGCCACGACCGGCAAACGCAGCGCAGCCCAGCGGTCGAAGATGCGATGACCGCGCGCGACCCACACGCGCCACATGTCGAGCGGCGCGAGCGCCGACCACTGGTTGATATCGGCGCCGACGCAGAATGCGCGTTCGCCCGCGCCCGTGAGCACGACGGCGCGTACGCTCGCATCCGCTTCGAGCTGCGCGGCTGCGGCTTCGAGTTGTTCGAGCATCTCCGGCGTGAGCGCGTTGAGCTTGTCGGGCCGGTTCAGCGTAACGATCGCGACAGCCTGCTTCGTCTCGATGTGAATGAGTTGCGGATCAGCCATGACGCGCCTCCTTCAGGCGCAGGCCGAAGGGCGCGTCCGTGAAAATCGACGCGTCCATCGTCTTGAGTGCGGAAGAGACGCCAAGCTCGATGTCGCACTGATCGAGCACGTCCTTTTGCAGATCGATGCCGGGCGCGATCTCGATGACTTCGAGGCCGCTTTCGCCCAGCCGGATCACGCAACGCTCGGTGACGTACAGCGCGTCCTGATGGCGCTGACGTCCCATCTTGCCGCTGAAGGTCACGTGATCGACATCGGCGATGAACTTCTTCTTGCCTTCCTTGACGATCCTGAGCCGCCCGTCGCCCACTTCGAGCTTCGCGCCCGCCGTGAAATAGCCGCTGAAGACGATCCGCCTCGCGTGCGTCGTGATGTCGATGAAGCCGCCGCAGCCGGCGGTGAGATAAGGCTTGCTCGGCAGCTTCGAGACATTCACGTTGCCGAAGCGGTCCACTTGCAGGAAAGACAGCAGCGAGACGTCGAAACCGCCGCCCTGGAAGTACACGAATTGCGACGGCGACGGCATGATCGCGTCGGCATTGCCCGAGCAGCCGAATGCGAATCCCAGAAGCGGCACGCCGCCGACCGCGCCCTGTTCGATCACCCACGTCACATCGTCGCGATAGCCTTCTTCGAGCAGGATGCGCGGTACGTTCGCGGAGATGCCGAAGCCCAGATTCACGGCATCGTTTTGAGCAAGCTCCATCGCGGCGCGGCGCGCGATGACCTTGTCCGCGTGCCATTCGGCGAACGCGAAGGCGCTGTCCGGCAGCTTCACCTCACCGCTGATTTCCGGATCGTATTCGATCTGCGTGGTCTGCTTCTGCGCGGGATCGACGACCACGTAATCCACGAGATTGCACGGTATGTGGACCTGTTGCGCAGGCAGGGAACCCGCCCGAACCACACGCTTGACCTGCGCGATCACGATGCCGCCGTTGTTGCGCACGGCAAGCGCCTGATCGCGTCCGCCGAGCAGCGCGCCTTCGTGTTCGAACGAAAGGTTGCCGCGTTCGTCCGCCGTGGTTGCGCGCACGATGGCGACGCGCGGCACGAAGTTCCTGTAGTACAGCCATTCATCGCCCGCGAACGTGACCTTCTCGACGATCGGATGTTCGGCCGCCTGCGCGTTCATCGCGCCGCCCTGACGATCGGGATCGACATAGGTATCGAGACCGACCTTGGTCAGCACGCCGGGACGCTTCGCGGCGACTTCGCGATGCATGTCGAACAGCACTCCGCTCGGCAAGTTGTAGGCGCGGATGGCGTTGTCGGTGACGAGCTGCCAGATGTCGGGCATCGGCAGGCTCGACGGTCCGCTCGGGAACGAGCCGGCGATGACCGTATGAATCAGTCCTTTCTTCGCGATATGGTCGATGCCCTTGATGCCGTACATGTCGCCGGCGGCGATGGGATGCAGCATCGTCAGATCGCGGGGATGCGCTTCGGCGTCGAAGCGCGCGCCGATCGCGGCGAGCATCGCGTCGGGGCAGCCGAGACCGCTCGACGCGCTGACGGTGACGATGTCGCCATCGCCGATCAGGCTCGCTGCGTGGGCCAATGAAACAACCTTGCTGGAACGCACGGCAAATCTCCTCGAACTTTTATTGGGCGAAGCGGGACGGGACCGTCACGTGCCGGCCCGTTTCCGCGGACTGCACGAGCGACAGTGCGGCGACGAGCGAGCGATAGCCGTCGATACCCGTCGCGGCGGGGCTCTGACCTTCGGTAATGGCGCGATGGAAATCGGCGACCCCGGTGCGGTACAGGTTGCGATGCTCGATGTCGATGGATTGCGTGCCGCTCGCCGTGCGCAGCGTGATCTCGCCGATGGGCCGCTGCGTCATCACGTCCGTTGCGATCAGCGAGCCGGACGTGCCGTGGACTTCGAGTCCCGTGGATGCGAAGGGCACGGTGAATGCGTCGTGAAGCTGCGCGAGCGCGCCGCCCCTGAAGCGCACGATGGCCATCACGCCGTCGGCGAGGCCCGCGGATGACATCGTTCCGGACGATGCCATCGCGCTGACTTCGACGGGCTCGTCGTCGAGCAGAAAGCGCAGCGTGTCGATGTCGTGAACGGAGATGTCGAGCATGACGCCGCCGCCTGCATCGGGCTGCTCGATGCGCCAGCCGCGCAGATGAGGCGGCAGCGAAACCGCATGGAAGACGCGCACGAAGAGGGGCGTGCCGACCGCGCCCTCGCGGATCAGCTCGCGCATCTTGCGGTGCGTGGCCGCACAGCGCAGATGATGATTCGTGCCGAGCCGGACCTTGTGCGACGCGCACGCATCGATGATCTGCGCGGCCTCGCTTTCGGTCAGCGCGAGGGGCTTTTCGCACAGCACGTGCTTGCCGGCTTTCGCCGCGGCGAGCGCCTGCGGCAGATGCTTTTCGTTGGTGCTGCTGATATAGACCGCCGAGATGGACGGGTCCGCGAGCACGGCGTCGAGATCCGTCGAATGCGCCGCGATGCCGTGCTTTGTCGCGAATTCGTGCGCACGTTGCGCGCTGCCGCTGACGACCGTGGCGATTTCGGCGCCGGGTTGCGAATGGATGGCGTCGACCATCCATTCGTCGGCGATGGTGCTGGCGCCGATGAGCGCCCAGCGGATGTCTGCCGTCATGTCTCTCTCCATTGGAACGTTCCAATTTCTGTGCGTTGGATCGTTCCAACGAACTGTAGTAGACTGATTTCACGCTGTCAAATACTTTTTGGAACGTTCCAATTGTGCAAGGCAATATGAAATCCGGTCCGACCATTCAGGACATCGCCGCCGCGGCTGGCGTATCGAAATCGACGGTGTCGCTCGTCTTGCAGGAAAGTCCGCGCATCAAGGCAGAGACGGCGGAGAAGGTGCGCGAAGCGGCGAGGGCGCTGGGCTACGTGTACAACCGTGGCGCCGCGAATCTGCGTGGCCGGCGCAGCACGACCATCGGGATGGTGATCAACGATCTGACGAATCCGTTCTTCGTCGAATTGCTGGTGGCGATCGAGCGCGTGCTCGCGCAGTCGGGCTATACGACGCTCATGGCGCACACGGCGGAAAGCGTCGAGACGCAGGCGCGCGTGCTGCGTTCGATGCGCGAACAGAATATCGCCGGGCTCATCATGTCGCCTGCGCTGGGCACGCCGCAGGAGATGCCCGGCGAGATCCGGTCATGGGGCATACCGCTCGTGCTGGTCATGCGCCCGATGGATGCGGATGTCGATACGGTCGGCGTCAACAACGCGCACGGCTTCGCGCTCGCGACGGAGCATTTGATCCGGCAGGGGCATACGCGTATCGCGTTTGCTGGCAACCGACAGGGCTACACGGTCGCGAATCAGCGGCGGCAGGGGTATCTGTCCGCCATGAACGAGCACGGACTGCCTGTGAGCGACGAGTGGATTGTCGATGTGGAACTGACGCCAACGGGAGGGCGCAATGCAGTGCGCGCGATCTTCGACATGAAGCCGCGGCCGACGGCGCTCGTTTGCTACAACGATCAGGTTGCGTTCGGCGTGCTGCACGAGCTCGACCGGATGGGCAAACGTGCAGGCAAGGCGCTGGCTGTCGTGGGATGCGATAACGTCGTTGCTGCCGAGCACACGAATCCTCCGCTGACGACGTTATCGGCCGGAGCGGACAAGCTGGGCACGATGGCGAGCCGGACGCTGCTCGCAAGACTCGATGAAACAGATGGACATGAAAAACCGCCGGTGCAGTACTTTGCGGAGCCCGAGCTTGTCGTGAGGGAATCGAGCGTCGGGGCGGCGGTTCGCGAGAGACACCGGATGGATGCAGGTGCGCTTGCGCAAAGTGAAACGGTCGCGCATCGCGCCGATGGCGAGAGAAACGGTTAAGACGGACTGCGCGGGGCGGGCAGCCTCATCCTTTCGCTAGCAGACCTTCCGCGCTGCCGGACGACGATGCGCTCGTCGATTGAACGCGCGCGATCATCTACAACAGCGATTTCCCCTGAGCAAGAATCTTGTCGCAAACCTGCTTCGTGACTTGTTCCTTCAAGCCGCCGCCGCTCAGATCGACCTGCTTGCCGTTGCCGCTATCGAGAATCCCTTTGGCGCCGCTGGTGTATCCGCTATCGCTCGAAGCCGAACCGCCCAGCTTGCTCATGAGGCCGTCCTTGACCGACGATGCGCCTCCTCCGAGATAGTTGTTCTTGATGCAATACTCGAGCACGCCGGCGACATTGCTCGTACTGCCGGAGGAAAGCGAATCGAGCGACATGCCGCTGCCGAGCCCGCCGAGACTGCCCAGTGCGCCGCCGGCCCCGCCGCTCTTGCTCTGATCGAGAAGGTTGCCGAGCTGGGCGTAGGTGACCGGGATGTAAAGCAAGCTCGCGGCCAGGATGCCACGGATCCAGAGGTGACGATTGCGCAAGATCATGGTGCCTCCTTTTTGTGAGCTTTAACTATAGTGCTTCTGAAACCGGCCATCGCTGCGATGACAGAAACCGAACCGAACGATTTCGTTCTCGCGTTTGTATAGCACCGTCGTTACGAAAACGTGACGACGCCGCGCGCGCTTCACGCCAGATAGCCGTCGTCCGGCACGAACATGTAGCCGACACCGCGCATCGTCCGAATGCGACGTGGCACGGCGGGATTGTCCTCCAGCAAACGGCGCAGCCGCCACACCGGCACGTCGATGCCGCGCTCCGTGACCGCCGCATGCGGGCCATGCAGCAACTCGATGAGCCGCGCACGTGAGAGCGTCTGCATCGGATGCTGCGTGAACACGACGAGCAGCGCGTACTCGCCGCTCGTGAGCTTGAGCGGCATGCGCTCGCGCAGCAGCGTGCGCGTCGCGAAGTCCAGCGTGAAGGGCCCGAAGCGACACGCCGCGCGGTCCTGCGCGAGCATGCGCGGACCCCGCATCACCGCCTCGATGCGCGCGAGCAGTTCCGGCGCCGTGAACGGCTTGCCGAGATAGTCGTCGGCGCCGAGTTTCAGTTCGAGCACGCGTCCGATGTCCCCGGGACGCGCCGTCAGCACGATGAGCGGTATCGGCTCGCCGTTCCTGCGCAGCGTCTTCAGCGCGGTGAGCGTATCGATGACCGGCATCGTCAGATCCAGCACGATGAGCGCGGGCCGCTTCCGTTCGATATGTCTGTCGAGTTCGTCCGCATGGGTCAGCACGGTCAGCTCGATGCCATGCTGGCGCAAGAAAACGTGCAACGGCGTGCCATCGCCGGCTTCGTCGTTGAGGAGCAGCACGTGAAGGGACGTTTGCGTTTCTGGCATGGCGGCGCGCACGACGGCTGGTTTCACCGCTGGAAGGACGCACGGGGCGGATTCGGATCAAAGACTACTGCGAATCCATCGCGCTGCGCGTCGATATGTCCTCGCTGTTCTTTACCGTCCGTTACGAACGTGAGGGATGCGAAAGGTACGTCAGTCATGCCACGAAACTGACAAACGCCCTTCGTTCGACGTGCGCGCGTTCCATTCTTACCCGCTCGCGCGATGACCGCATCGAGCCGCGCGGCGTTCCTTACCGGATCATTCGATTCTTTCGCGCATGAAGGGCGCACGCCGCCGCGCGCGTGCGCTTTAATTGTTACCAGACGACGCGGCAGGTAACCTGAGCCGGCCGAAGCTCGGTTATCGTCGGCATTGCGATTGAGCGTGATCAGCCACGGCGATGCACACGCACGTGTGCGCTTACCGCTGGCTTACGCATCGATGCATTCGTCCTGACTCTGCTCTCATCGAGGAGATCTGCATGCTTCATCGCATTCAATCTTCCGCCGCAACGCCAGTGTCCGGGAGGCGGCCATGACTGCCGCCGCCACCGACGAGCAACCCAGGCCGCCCGTGCGTCACGGGCGGCGCTGGCTGCGTTATCTCGTCGCGATCCTCGTCTTGATCGTCCTCGTTCTCGTCGTGCTGCATCTCGTGCGGCGCAAGCCCGCAACGCATGGCGCGCAGGCGCAGGTGGTGAGCGTGGCGAAGGCCGTGCAGGGCGACATGCCCGAAACGCTCAACGCACTCGGCACGGTCACGCCCATTGCCACCGTGACGGTGCTGCCGCAACTCTCCGGCTATCTGACGGCGGTGGGCTATAAGGAAGGGCAGGACGTCGTCAAAGGCCAGTTCCTCGCGCAGATCGATCCGCGCCAGTATGAAATCGACAAGCAGCAGGCCGAGGCCCAGCTCGCCAAGGACCGCGCCTCGCTCGCGCAGGCCCGCGCCGATCTCGTGCGCTACACGCGCCTGAACGAACAGAAGTCGATCGCCGAGCAGACTTTCGCCGATCAGCAATTCACCGTGCAGCAGGACGAAGCGGCCGTGCAGGCCGACCTCGCCAACATCAGGCAGTTCGAGCTGGATCTGACCTACTGCCGCATCGTCGCGCCGGTGTCGGGACGCGTGGGCCTGCGCCTCGTCGATCCGGGCAATTACGTGACGGCATCGAGCAGTCCGGGCATCGCCGTCATCACGACGATCACGCCCACCACCGTCGAGTTCAGCGTGCCGCAGGATTCGCTCGGCAACATTCTGCAGCGCTTTCAGAGCGGCGCGAAGCTCGCGGTGAGCGCGTACAGCAGCGACAACTCGAAGCAGCTCGGCACCGGCACGCTGTACGCGATCAGCAATCAGATCGTCACCAGCACCGGCACCGTGACCTTGCGCGCGGACTTCGCGAACGAGAACAAGATTCTGTTTCCCAATGAATTCGTCAACGTGAAGCTGCTCGTGGATACGCTGCACGATGCGCTGCTCGTGCCGACGGCCGCCGTGCAGAGCGGCGCGCCCGGCAACTTCGTGTATCGCGTGAACGGCGACGGCTCCGTGTCGGTGAACAAGGTCGGTATCGGCGCGAGCGATGGCGTGCATACCGTCATCACCTCGGGTCTCGCGCCGGGCGCCACCGTCGTGACCGACGGCATGGACCGGCTGAGCGACGGCGCGAAGATACGCGTCTCCGGCGCCTCGGGTGCGAGGGCGGCGTCGGCTCCGCTACCCGCGTCGGCGGCGCATGCGTCGTGAGTGACTCGTGAGTGAGAAGCGCGCCACATGAACCTGTCCCGCCCGTTCATCCTGCGGCCCGTCGCGACATCCTTGCTGATGATCGCGATGGTGCTGGTCGGCTTCGTCGCGATGCATTTTCTGCCGGTATCCTCGCTGCCCGATGTCGATTACCCGACCATCCAGGTGCAGACCTTCTATCCCGGCGCGAGCCCCGACGTGATGGCGACCACCGTCACCGCGCCGCTCGAAGTGCAGCTCGGCGAAATCCCCGGCGTGCAGCAGATGATTTCGACCAGCTCGGAAGGCGCGTCGGTCATCACGCTGCAATTCGATCTCTCGCTCAGCCTCGACGTGGCCGAGCAGGACGTGCAGCAGGCCATCAACGCGGCCAACAGCTATCTGCCGACCGGCCTGCCCGCGCCGCCGACCTACGCGAAGGTCAATCCGGCCGACCAGCCGATCATGACGCTCGCCATCACGTCGAAATCGATGTCGCTCACGCAGTTGCAGGACGTGGCGAACAACCGGCTCGGCACGAAGATATCCGAAGTGCCGGGCGTGGGTCTCGTGACGGCCGCGGGCGGCAACGTGCCCGCCGTGCGCGTGGAAGCCGATCCCAACAAGCTCGCGGCCTACAACCTGAACATCGACGACCTGCGCACGCTGCTCGCCAATGTCAACGTGAGCCAGCCGAAGGGCAACTTCGACGGCCCCGAGCTCGACTACACCGTCAACTCGAACGACCAGATCACCGATCCGCAGGACTACATGGATACGGTCATCGCGTATCAGAACGGCTCGCCGGTCTATCTGCGCGACGTGGCGCGCGCGAGCGCCGGCGCGCAGGACGTCGAGCGCGGCGCGTGGAGCAGCCGCACGGCCGCCATCGTGCTGAACGTGCAGCGTCAGCCGGGCGCGAACGTCATCGCCACCGTCAACCAGATCCGCAAGCAACTGCCCGTGCTGGAATCCACCTTGCCGGCCGGCATGCAGGTGAGCGTGGTCGCCGATAGCACCGGCGTGATCCGCGCATCCGTGCGCGACGCCGCGTGGGAGCTCGTGCTCGCGGTCGTGCTCGTGGTGGCGGTGATCTTCGTGTTCCTGCGCAACCTGCCCGCGACCATCGTGCCGAGCATCTCGGTGCCCGTGTCGCTCGTCGGGACGCTGGCGATCATGTACGAGTTTCACTACTCGATCGACAACCTCTCGCTGATGGCGCTCATCATCGCGACGGGCTTCGTCGTCGACGACTCCATCGTGATGATCGAGAACGTGGTGCGCTATCTCGAAGAGGGCATGAAGCCGCTCGATGCGGCACTCGCGGGCGCGGGGCAGATCGGCTTCACGATCCTCTCGCTCACGCTCTCGCTGATCGCCGTGCTGATTCCGCTGCTCTTCATGGGCGGCGTGATCGGCCGGCTCTTCAGCGAGTTCGCGGTGACGCTCGCGGTGACCATCGTGATATCGGCGGTGGTGTCGCTCACCGTCGTGCCGATGATGTGCGCGCGCATTCTGCGCTCGCGCACCGAGCGCACACCGAGCCGCTTCGAGCGCGTGAGCGAGCATCTGTTCGAACGCACGCAGCACGCGTATGAACGCGGCCTCGTGTGGGTGCTCGACCATCAGATGCTGACCTTGCTGATCTTCCTGGCGACGCTCGCGCTGACCGTCGTGCTGTACATGGTGATCCCGAAGAGCCTCTTTCCGACACAGGATGTGGGCGTGATCGAAGGCATCAGCGTGGCGGACAAGTCGGTGTCGTATGCGGCGATGTCCGCGCGTCAGGTCAAACTCGCCGATGCGATCCTGAAAGATCCGGACGTCGTCTCGCTCACATCGTACGTGGGCATCGACGGCACGAACGCGACGCTGAACAACGGGCGCTTTCTCATCAACCTGCGTGAGCGCGACGGCCGCTCCGCGAGCGCCGACGAAATCGCGCGACGCCTGACGAACGAGACGGCGAGCGTGCCCGGCATCAAGCTCTACGCGCGGCCCGAGCAGGATCTCACGCTCGACACGTCGATCTCGCCCAATGCCTACAAGCTCACGCTGCGCGGCCCGAGCCAGCAGGTGCTGCAGCAATACGTGCCGGCATTCGTCGCGAAGATGAAGGCGCTGCACGAACTCACCGACGTGACCAGCGACCTCGACAACGCCGGCCTCGGCGTGCAGGTGCAAGTCAACCGGCAACTCGCGGCGCGCTACGGCATCACGCCCGCGACCATCGACAATGCGCTCTACGACGCCCTCGGCCAGCGTATCGTCTCGACGATCTTCGAGCAGTCGGACCAGCATCGCGTGATCCTGGTGGCGAAACCCGAGTCGATGGCCACCATCGAGTCGCTCGGCGATCTCTATCTGCCGACGCAGACCGGCTCCACGGGACAAGTGCCGCTGCGCCAGATCGCGACGCTGCACGTCGTGCAGACGCCGCTCGTCATCAGCCGCCTCGCGCAGTTTCCGGTCGCGACGATCTCCTTCAATCTCGCGCCGGGCGCATCGCTCTCGACGGCGGTGCGGCAGATTCGCGATGCACAGGCGTCGCTTGCGCTGCCTGCATCGATCAGCGTCGCGTTCCAGGGCGCGGCGCAGGCGTTCGAGGATTCGCTATCGAGTGAGGTCTATCTGCTCGCGGCCGCGCTGATCGCCGTGTATATCGTGCTCGGCGTGCTCTACGAGAGCTTCATGCATCCGGTGACGATCCTCTCGACGCTGCCGTCGGCCGGCATCGGCGCGCTGCTCGCGCTGATGATCGCGGGCAGCGATCTCGACGTGATCGGCATCATCGGCATCGTGCTGTTGATCGGCATCGTCAAGAAGAACGCGATCATGATGGTGGACTTCGCGCTCGAAGCCGAACGCGAGTACGGCAAGCCCGCGCGCGAGGCGATCTTCGAGGCGTCGCTGCTGCGGCTGCGGCCGATTCTCATGACGACCTTCGCAGCCATGCTCGGCGCATTGCCGATGCTCGTCGGCAGCGGCACCGGCTCCGAGCTGCGCCGGCCGCTGGGTCTCGCGATCATCGGCGGGCTGACGGTGAGCCAGGTGTTGACGCTCTTCACGACGCCGGTGATCTATCTGCTGTTCGACCGCCTGGCGGCGCGCGTGCGGGCGCGGCGCGCGGGTGCATCCGAAGCAGCGGGCGAGGGTGCGCCGCGATGAACCCGTCGGCGCTCTTCATCCGGCGGCCGGT
>LRBF01000239.1 GCA_001580565.1 Caballeronia megalochromosomata
GCTTCACGCCCGCGCGCTCCAGCACCGCCCTGATTACCGTCGCGCCCAGTTCCGGCGCCGCGATCTTCGCGAGCGAGCCGCCGAATTTGCCTACCGCCGTACGCGCGGCCGATACGATCACTACGTCAGTCATTTCAGTTTCCTTTTGGCATCGAATGTTAATGCGCTTCAGAACGGCCCCGTGCGCTCGCGCGCACAGTCAGACATGCCGCTCAGAAGTCGCGTTCCAGTACGTAACGGCCGGGTGCGGCCTCGATTACCGGGTGAGTCTTCGATCCCTGCGCCGCGCCCGCCTTGACCTGTTCGCCCGCGTTTTCGGCGAGCCACTTCGACCAGGTCGGCCACCAGCTTCCGGGATGCTCGGCCGCAGCCTCGAACCATGCGTCGGGGTCTTCCGGCAAACGCTCGGCGTCGCTGTCGATCATCCAGAAGCTGCGCTTGTTCTTCGACGGCGGATTGATCACGCCCGCGATATGACCGGACGCGCCGAGCACGAACTTCTGCGGACCGCTGAGCACCGGCGAAGACGCATAGGCCGATTTCCACGGCACGATGTGGTCTTCCCGCGAGCCGTAGATGAACGTCGGCAGTGCGAGACCCGACAAGTCGATCGACTCGCCGCACACGGTCAGCGCATTCGGCGTTTTCAGCTTGTTCTCGAGATACGTGTTGCGCAGATACCAGACGCACATCGGGCCCGGCAGGTTGGTCGAATCGCTGTTCCAGAAGAGCAGATCGAACGCTTGCGGCGTGCGGCCCTTGAGGTAGTTATCGACGACATAATTCCAGACCAGGTCGTTCGGACGCAGATACGAAAACGTGTTCGCGAACTCGATGCCGCGCATGAGCCCGGCAGGCGCGCCGCCCTTGCCGCCGATCGACTGCTCGCGCATCTGCACGTGTGCCTCGTCGACGAAGACGTCGAGCACGCCCGTATCGGAGAAGTCGAGCATCGAGGTGAGCAGCGTCATCGATGCGGCCGGCTCCTCGCCGCGCGCCTTCGCCACTGCGAGCGCGGTCGCGAGAATCGTCCCGCCGATGCAGAAGCCGAGCGTATTGATCTTGTCCTCGCCCGTGATCTCCCGTACGACGCCGATCGTCTCGAGCGCGCCCTGTTCGACGTAGTCGTCCCAGGTCTTGTGCGCGATCGACTGATCCGCATTGCGCCACGACAGGATGAACACCTGATGCCCTTCTTCGAGCGCATAGCGCACGAGCGAGCTCTCCGGCGACAGATCGAGGATGTAGAACTTGTTGATGCACGGCGGCACGATGAGGAGCGGCCGCGCATAGACCTTCGGCGCGAGCGGCTTGTACTGGATCAGTTGCACGAGCTCGTTCTCGTACACGACCGACCCTTCCGTCGACGCGATGTTCTTGCCGACGAGAAAGCGCGATTCGTCCGACTGCGAGATCTTGCCGCGCTGCATGTCGTTCAGCAGATTCAACATGCCCTGGCGCAGGCTCTCGCCTTTGCTCTCGATGAGCGTCTTCTGCGCATCGGGATTGAGCGCGAGGAAATTGCTCGGCGCGGCAGCGGCCGCCCATTGCTGCACGGCGAAGCGGATGCGCTCGCGCGTTTTCGGATCGCTCTGCACGGCATCCGCGAGTTCCTGCAGATAGCGTGCGTTCAACAGATACCACGCGGCGGTGAACGCGTATGCGGGCGTGGTTTGCCAGGCGGTATCGGTGAAGCGGCGGTCCTTCAGCGCGGTCGGATCGATGCTCTGCGCGCCCGCCTGCTTGAGCAGTTCGGCGGCATCGCGCGAATAGTTGCTCTGCAATTGATGAAGGCGTTCAGGCGCGATCGCGGCGGTCGGAATCTTCGGCAGCGTGGGCAGTCCCTGCATCGCGGCGCCGAAGCCCGGCATGCTGCTCGCGAGCTTCGCGAACTCCGCCATGCCGTTCAGTTTCGTGAAATCGGGCATTTGCGGCATCGCGCCCGGACCCGGAAATGCGCCCGGAAATGCCGCGGAGGGAAATCCATTCGGAAAAGCGTTGGCGAATGCGCCAAACGCAGCGAACGGCGACGCCGCTGCACCATTCGCGGCATTCGTCTGTGGAGTGAATTTCGACCATTGCGCGGGATCGGCGACCGAGCGCCACGCGTTGAGCCATTGATCGAACGCCTGCTGTACGCCAGTCGTATCGGCGGAGGATGCCTCGGCCGAAGTGCTGTCGGCGGTACGGGAGCGGGAAGATGAGGAAGTAGATTTGGAAGCCATACCCGCTATTGACCTGTGAGTCTCGCAAGACTTGGATTGCTAACGCAGGCATCGCCGGGCTTTCCTCGACCAGCGCGCAAGTGTTGGTGCGCCTTATGCGCGTGGCAAGTATCAGCCTTGCTACGCCGTGCCCGATTGAATGAATTCCAGGAACATTCTTGCTCCAGGATGTCAGGCATGTCAATGCTTCGTCCCGATTTTGCCGCAGTGCGATATTTTTTTAATTATCGTTTTCCCCCATGCGAAATGTTGCATTCGCACAGGATTTCGTCATTGGCAGGAAATGATTGTTGGGTAATGTCCAACACTCACGCCATCCATCAATCATTTAGCCAGATCATCGCAGCCATGCGGCCCGTTACGCGATCGCGGCGGTATGAATAAAAGCGCGCTTTTTCCGTGACCGTGCAATGCGTGCCGCCATGAACGCGCGCGGCATCGATACCGAGACCGGCGAGGCGCAGGCGCGCGAGCGCGTAGATATCGGCGAGATACTTGGCCGGCGTGCCGCCAATGGGTCTGAACGCGGCCCGCGTCGCGTCACGACAATCCGCTTGCGCCGCCGCGACGAAGGCATCGAGCACGTCCTCGCCCACTTCGAACGCCTGCGGCCCGATGGCCGCTCCGAGAAACACATTGAGCTTCGATGCCGGCACGCCCGCGAGCGTCGCCACGCGCTCGCCCGTCTTCTCGATGATGCCGCCCGCAAGACCGCGCCAGCCCGCGTGCGCGGCGCCGACCGCGCGGCCGTCGTCGTCGCAGAACAGGACCGGCAGGCAATCGGCCGTCATCACGACGCACACGACGCCTGGGCGATCCGTCACGCTGGCGTCGGCGCGCGTGCGCTCACCCTGCGCCAGGCGTTCGATGACCGCGTGCGCATCCTCGACCTGCGTGCCGTGGATCTGTTCGAGCCAGGCGGCGCTGGAGAGGCCCGTCGCCGCGAGCGCGCGACGGCGGTTTTCCTTCACCGCGTCGGGCGCGTCGCCCGTCGAGAAGCCGAGATTCAGACCGCCCGCGCCCGGCGTGCCGCCATCGTAGGGCGCCTCGCTCACGCCGCCCGCGCGCGTCGTGACGAATGCGCGCACGCGCGGCGACACGCTCCATTGCGGCAACAGGCAGTCTTTTGATTGCAGTCCGGCGGCTTCACTCGTCATGCTTCGTCGTCCTCGTCCGTTTCGTCGTCCCAGTTGTCGTCTTCGCCCTCGCCCATCTCGTAGACTTCGGCAAAGTCCTCATCCTCGTCGAACTCGACTTCCTCGTCCTGTCCGAATCCGAGCTCCGCCGCGAGCGCCGCGATGTCCTCGGGCACGTCCGCGCGCCAGTGCACCGCCTTGCCCGTCGCGGGATGAATCAGGCCGAGGCGCCACGCATGCAGCGCCTGACGCGCGAAATCGTGGGGCAGCGGCTTCACTGAACGCTTGCCGCGCGCGTGTCCGTACACCGGGTCGCCCAGCAGCGGATGCTGAACGTGCGCGCAATGCACCCGGATCTGGTGCGTACGGCCCGTCTCCAGATCGCAGTGAATCGCGCTGATGGGCTGACCGTGCCACGTGGTCCGGTCGATGGTGCGGAAATGCGTACGTGCGGGCTTGCCCGACGCGGTCTTCACGACCGCCATGCGGGTGCGCTCGCGCGGATCGCGACCGATCGGGGCATCGATCGTGCCTTCGTCGGGCATGTTGCCCCACACGAACGCGACATAGCGGCGCTTGACCGTGCGCGCCTGCAACTGGCGCACGAGATCGGTCTGCGCTTCGAGCGTGCGCGCAACGACCATCAAGCCGGACGTTTCCTTGTCCAGCCGATGCACGATACCCGCGCGCGGCAGACCGGCGGCCGCGTCGCCATAACGATGCAGGAGGCCATTGAGCAGCGTGCCGCTCCAGTTGCCCGCGGCCGGATGAACCACCATGCCCGCGGGCTTGTTGATGACGACGAGCGTCTCGTCCTCATACACGATATGCAGCGGCACGGGCTCGGCCGCGAACGCGAGCTGCTCCGGCAGGAGGTCCGGCACGAGCGTGATCGTCGCGCCGAGCGGCACGGGCTGGCGCACCTTCGCGAGCGCGCCGTCGATGCGCACGCGCCCTTCTTCGATCCAGCCCTGCATTCGGCTGCGCGAGAACTCGGGGAAGATCCTGGCGAGCACCTTGTCGAGCCGTTCGCCGGCGAGTTCGTCGGGCACGTGCGCCTCGCGTGGCGCTTCGCGGCCCGCGCCACCGGTCGAATCGGCCGATGCTGAGCCGTCGCCCGTGGCGCATGGGCTATAATCTTTGAGTTGGTCTTTGGTACGACGTGTACTTGAGCGGGTCATTTGAACGAGATTCGGCGGCATGAGTTGGAAGCCGCGCCGGAAACACAGCTAGAACAGCGAGAATCAGCCAGGAACAGCAAGCACTGATGCGAGCCTTCAACACCAATCATCTCTCGATGCGTCAATCGATCAAGTATCTGGCGCTGGCCGCGAGCGTCGCCATCGTTACGGCCTGTCACGGCCTTCCCGAGAAGACCGACGAAACGGCTTTGTGGAACAACAACAAATTATATACGGAGGCTCAGGACGCGCTATCCGGCAGCGACTGGGGCAAGTGCGCGAAGTATTTCGAAGCGCTCGAAGGCCGCGACCCGTTCGGCCACTTCGCGCAGCAGGCACAGATCAACGTTGCGTACTGCGACTGGAAGGACAGCGAAACCGCCAACGCCGACCAGG
Source organism: Caballeronia megalochromosomata (assembly GCA_001580565.1). GTDB lineage: Bacteria > Pseudomonadota > Gammaproteobacteria > Burkholderiales > Burkholderiaceae > Caballeronia > Caballeronia megalochromosomata. The sequence goes on from LRBF01000239.1 coordinate 4,939, forward strand.
CCATCGACCGTTTCATCAAGCTGCACCCGGATCATCCCGAGATCGCGTATGCGTACTATCTCAAGGGCATGATCCACTTCAACGACGACCTCGGCCTTTTCGGCCGCTTCTCGGGTCAGGACATGAGCGAGCGCGACCCGAAGTCGCTGCGCGAGTCCTATGACGCGTTCAAGGTCGTCGTCGACAAATATCCGCAAAGCAAGTACGCGCCCGACGCCGCCCAGCGCATGCGCTATATCGTGAACGCGCTCGCATCGCATGAAGTGCACGCCGCCGATTATTACTACCGCCGTGGCGCGTATGTGGCCGCGATCAACCGCGCGCAACTCGCGATTCGCGAGTACCGGAATGCGCCGGCGACGGAAGACGCGCTGCACATCATGATGCTGTCGTACGACAAGCTCGATCAGCCGCAACTCGCCGACGACACCAAGCGCGTGCTCGCCGCGACGTTCCCGGACAGCCCGTATGTCACGGGCAAGCGCCGCGCGAACGCCGAAAAGCCGTGGTATCAGATCTGGTAAGCCACTCAGCGAAAGCAAAAAGCGAAACGGCCGGTTGAATCAACCGGCCGTTTTTTTGCATCTACGGAAACTGAGGATTCCGAGCGTTATTCCGCCAGCTCCGTTTTCCACTTCGCCGCATCGCTGAAGAATTCGCGCACCACGTCGAGTTCGCGCGTGCGCTTGAACGGCGGCAGGCTTTGCCAGATGCGCCGGCCGTAAGGCTTGTCGACGAGCCGCGTGTCGCAGATCATCAGCACGCCGCGATCCGTCTCCGCGCGAATCAGGCGTCCCGCGCCCTGCTTCAGCGTGATGACCGCCTGCGGCAACTGGTGCACGGCGAACGGGCTGAGGCCCTTTTTCGTCAGCGCGTCGAGACGCGCGGCGAGCACCGGATCGTCGGGCGGCGCGAACGGCAGCTTGTCGATGACGACGAGCGACAGCGCATCGCCGCGCACATCGACGCCTTCCCAGAAGCTCTGGCTGCCCACCAGAATCGCGTTGCCGTAGGCGCGGAAGCGGTCGAGAAGTTCGGTGCGGCTCGCATCGCCCTGCACGAGCAGCGGATTGTCCCAGCCGCGCCGCTCGATGATGTCGCGCAGGCGCGTCGCGATGCGATCCACCGCGCGCAGCGTCGTACACAGCACGAACACGCCGCCACCCGCCGCTTCGATCACGGGCAGCGCCGCCTCGAACACCGCATCGGTGAACTGCGGCGACGAAGGCTGCGGCAGATTGCGCGGCACGTACAGCAAACCCTGCGACGGATAATCGAACGGACTCGGCAAGGTCATCGAACGGCGTGCGTTCAGGCCCATTTGTGCCGCGTAATGCGTGAAGTCGCCGCGCACCGAAAGCGTCGCCGACGTGAAAATCCACGCGCGCGGCACGCCCGCGCGCTGCTTCGCGAAGATCGGCGCGACCGACAGCGGCGTCTCGTGCAACTGCACCGTGTGCGAAAACACTTCGATCCAGCGCACCATCTCGTTCGGCTCTTCTCTGGCGGCTTTCTTTGCGGTGTCTTCGTCCTCGACGACGGCACGTTCGAGCGAAGTCGGCGGCGTCGTCCAGCCCGCGAGCAGGTCCTGCAACTCGCGCGCGCGGCGCACCAGCGCCTGCAACGATTCGGCCCGCTCCGCATGCGCCGACAACGCCGCCGCGAGCGCCGAAAGATGCGTCTCCAGCGTGTCGAGCGCCTCGAAGATCGGATGCCCGTCCGGCAACTGCCCGAGCGACAGGCGCACCGAATCCTCCTTGAACGCGAGCCGCACATCGCGCGCCGCGCGCTCAAGCGCTGCGCCGAGCTTGGTCCAGTCGGCGGCGTCACGCGCGTGCGAGAGCCCTTCGGCGACGGTATCGCGCGCGAGTTCGAGCAACTGCGTGGTCGAGAGCGTCTCGCCGAAAAAGAGCGTCGCCGTCTCGGGCAACTGATGCGCCTCGTCAAAGATGATCGTGTTCGCCGTCGGCAGCAACTCGGCCATGCCGGTGTCGCGCAGCATCACATCGGCGAAAAACAGATGGTGATTCACCACGACGATATCCGCCTGCTGCGCTTCCTTGCGCGCCTGCATCACGAAGCATTCCTTGTACTGCGGGCATTCCTGACCGAGGCAGTTGTCGCGCGTGGACGTGACCATCGGCCAGACGGGCGAATTCTCCGGCACGCTCGCGAGCTCGGCCTTGTCGCCGGTGCGCGTGATCTTCGCGAAACGGATGATTTCCTGCAGATGCGACGTGTCCTGGCGCGACGGCAGCCGGCCGTTGTCGGCGGTGCGCTCCAGATAGTAATGGCACAGATAGTTCGCGCGGCCCTTGAGCATCGCGACCGACACCGGCACGGCGAGCGCGTCGCGCACGGTCGGGATGTCGCGCTGGAAGAGCTGATCCTGCAGATGCTTCGTACCCGTCGACACGATGACCTTGCCGCCCCACAGCATGGCCGGGACGAGGTACGCGTAGGTCTTGCCCGTGCCCGTGCCCGCCTCGACGATGAGCGTGTTCTCGCCGCCGTCGATCGCCGCTTTCGCCGTCGCGATGCCGATGTCATCGGCCGGCTGCTCGTCGGGCGCGTAGGGTTTGTCGGAAGGCCCGAGTTTGCGCGCGGGACGGCGCTGCGCTTCGAACATGGCGGGCTCGGGCATCGCGCGGCCGGATGCTTCCATCGCGGCCGCGACCGAGCGCGCCATTTCGATCTGCGAAGCACGCGGCCGATAGCCGTCGATTGCGCGCGCGAGCAGGCCTTGCGCGGCGAAAATGGCGTCGAGCTCGACGCCGCGCTTGTCGGTCAACGCGAGCGGCGCGGGGGCGTCGTCACTGGGGTGTGCGGGTGAGTTCAAGGCGTGCTAAATCCTGCGGGTTTCGACGCGGCCACGCGCGCGAGGCGCCGACGCCAGCGTGAGCCCGCGGCCGGCGCGCTGCGTTCAGTGCGCGTCCGAGTCCAGCTGCAATTGCAGCAGGAGAATGGTGTCCTTCACCTTGAGCTTGCGCTTTTTCAGGCGCCTCAACTCCAGGTCGTCGATGCCGGACAGCTTGTTGATCAGCGTGTCCAGACTGTGATGCTCTTCCTGCAATTGCGCGATGCGATCGCGCAGCACGGCGGCATCCATGGCGGGTTGTCGGGGTGCGTGCGGGGTTTCAGTCAAGCGCTGCTGCATGCTCGCCTCCTTTCATCCACTTTGCCCGGGGCCGCACGGCGAACCCGGCTGCCCTACTACTTACCCTGCTGCGATTGCTGCTGCAACTTCAATTGTTCCTGGCGCTCCTGCTCCTGCTGCTGCGCCTTTTCCTGCGCCTTTCTGGCCGCTTCCTTCTGACGCGCCTCGACTTCCGCGCGGTGCTGCGCGGCTTCCTGCTGCTTCTGCTCGTAGCGCTGCGCCTTCTGGTCGCGTTCCTGCGCATCCTGCACGCCGCGCGCGCGCGCATCGTCGAGCTGCTTCTGGTAGTCCGCCTGCTTGCGATCGTACGCCGCCTGGTTGGCCGCGCGCTGCGGCGCGTCGGCGTTGCGCTGCGCGGCGGCCTGCGCGTTCTGGCGCTGCTTGTCCTCGTAGGACTGCTGGCTCGCCTTCTCGCTCGCCGCGCGCTGCGGCGCTTCGGCTTCGTATTGCGCCCGCTTGATCGCCGTCTGCTGGTCGCGTTCCTTTGCCCGCTCGGCGCGCTGCTCGTCGTCGAGCGCGAGCTGTTCCTGGCGGATCTGCTGACGCGTTTCGCGCATTTCGTTGCGCGCGTTGTCGAGACAGTGATTCACGAAGAAGTTGCTGTAGCAGTTGTGCTGCTTGACGCCGTAGCGGTAATTGTTTTCTTCGGTGCGACGGTCGAGCACCTTCTGGCGCTGCGTGAAGTCGGCTTTCAGCGCGTCGTCGGCATTCTGTGTGGCCGGCGCGTCGAGCGGACGTGCGCTCACGGACGTGCCGGGATCGATCGGCCTGGCGGTTTGAGCGAGCGCGTGCTGCGGCGCGAATGCGCCCGCTGCGCACAGCAGCGAAACCGCCGCGGCAACCGGCACGTTTGAAAGGCGGAAGTTGGGCAAATGGATGAACGGCAACGTGATAAAGAATCAGGTGCAAAACGGCCTGTGCGATGCCCAAATTCTATCACCGCGCGCCGGAGCGCTCTGCCATTTATGGCAAAATGCCCCGCTCAAGCAACCCGGTCCGAACCTGGCTCGTTGTACGGTCACCCGCCCGCTGCGTCTCGCTCTCGCGAGCCTGCCCACGCGATGCGGATCTCGCCGGCGAGCCGCAGACAGCGCAGAACCATGACGGAAACCGTAGCACTCAAGATCGTACAGCGCATTGCCTCCGAACTCACCGTGCAGCCGCGTCAGGTCGCGGCCGCCGTGCAGCTTCTCGACGAAGGCTCGACTGTCCCGTTCATCGCCCGGTATCGCAAGGAAGTCACCGGCAATCTCGACGACACCCAGTTGCGCACGCTCGAAGAGCGCCTGCTCTATCTGCGCGAACTCGAAGACCGCCGCGCGACGATCCTGCAAAGCATCGACGAGCAAGGCAAGCTCACCGACGAATTGCGCGGCGCCATCGAAGGCGCGGACAGCAAGCAGGTGCTCGAAGACCTCTATTTGCCCTACAAGCCCAAGCGCCGCACGCGCGCGCAGATCGCCCGCGAAGCCGGTCTCGAACCGCTCGCGCACGCTCTGCTCGCCGATCCCACGCTCGATCCTCAAGCCGAAGCCGCGAAGTTCGTCGACGCGGAGAAAGGCGTCGCGGATACCAAAGCCGCGCTCGACGGCGCGCGCGACATTCTCTCCGAACAGTTTGGCGAAACCGCGGAAGTGCTCGGCAAGCTGCGCGAGCATCTGTTCGGTCAGGGACTCGTCATGTCGAGCGTGGTGGACGGCAAGCAAGGCGAGGAAGGCGAGAAATTCCGCGACTACTACGACTACAGCGAGACGATCCGCACCGTGCCGTCGCACCGCGCGCTGGCGCTATTCCGTGGCCGCAATGCGGGCGTTCTGAGCGTCAAGCTCGGTCTGGGCGAGGAACTCGACGCGCAGATTCCGCACCCGTGCGAAGCGATGATCGCGCAGCAGGTCGGCATCGCCAATCGCGGGCGCGCCGCCGACAAATGGCTCTCCGACGTGTGCCGCTGGTGCTGGCGCGTGAAGGTGCAGCCGCATATCGAAACCGAATTGCTCACGCAATTGCGCGAACAAGCCGAGCACGAAGCCATTCGCGTGTTCGCGCGCAATCTGAAGGACTTGCTGCTCGCGGCGCCCGCCGGCCCGAAGGCCGTGATCGGTCTCGATCCGGGCTTGCGCACGGGCGTGAAAGTCGCGGTCGTGGATCGCACCGGCAAGGTGCTCGCAACCGACACCATCTACCCGCATGAGCCGCGCCGCGACTGGGACGGCTCAATCGCGAAGCTCGCCCGTATCGCGCACGCCACGCAGGCCGAACTCATCTCCATCGGCAACGGCACCGCATCGCGCGAAACCGACAAGCTCGCGAGCGAGCTCATCGCGAAGCATCCGGATCTGAAGCTGCAGAAGATCGTCGTGTCCGAGGCGGGCGCGTCGGTGTATTCGGCATCCGAACTCGCCGCGAAGGAGTTTCCGGAGCTCGACGTATCGCTGCGTGGCGCGGTGTCGATCGCACGCCGTCTGCAAGACCCGCTCGCCGAGCTCGTGAAGATCGAGCCGAAGGCAATCGGCGTCGGCCAGTATCAGCACGACGTCAATCAGCGCGAACTCGCGCGCTCGCTCGATGCGGTCGTCGAGGATTGCGTGAACGCCGTGGGCGTCGATGCGAACACCGCGTCGGTCGCGCTGCTCGCGCGCGTGTCGGGACTGAATTCGACGCTCGCACGCAATATCGTCGATTATCGCGATGCCAACGGGCCGTTCCCGTCGCGCGAGCATCTGAAGAAGGTGCCGCGCCTCGGCGACAAGACTTTCGAGCAGGCAGCGGGCTTTCTGCGCATCAACAACGGCGAAAATCCGCTCGATCGCTCGTCGGTACACCCGGAGGCGTATCCGGTCGTCCAGCGCATTCTCGCGAAGATCAGCAAGCATATCGGCGATGTGCTCGGCAAGCGCGAAGCGCTGACGGGCCTCTCGCCCACTGAATTCGTCGACGATCGTTTCGGCCTGCCGACCGTGCGCGACATTCTCGCCGAACTGGAGAAACCCGGCCGCGATCCGCGCCCCGAGTTCAAGACGGCGACGTTCAAGGATGGCATCGAGAAGATTTCGGACCTCGTGCCGGGCATGATCCTCGAAGGCGTCGTGACGAATGTCGCGGCGTTCGGCGCGTTCGTCGATATCGGCGTGCATCAGGACGGTCTCGTGCACGTTTCGGCGCTGTCCACGAAGTTCATCAAGGATCCGCACGAAGTCGTGAAGGCCGGTCAGGTCGTCAAGGTGAAGGTGCTGGAAACCGATGTGAAGCGCCAGCGCATTTCGCTCACGATGCGTCTCGACGACGACCTCGCGCCGGCATCGCCGGGCAATGCGGGCGCGCAACCGCGCAGCGGGCAGGATCGGCGTTCGGGCGGCGCACGCGATTCACGTCCTCAGCGTCGTGAGCCGGAACCGGCGGGCGCAATGGCCGCGGCGTTCGCAAAACTGAAACGCTGACGCGTCAGGCTGCCAACAAAAAACCCCACGTTTTGGGACGTGGGGTTTTCTTTTTGCGCGTCTGAAAAACGCAGCGTCAGATCTCGATCTTCGTGCCCAGCTCGACCACGCGATTCGCGGGAATACTGAAGAAATCCGTCGGCTTCGCGGCGTTCTGATGCATCCACGCGAACACGCGTTCGCGCCACACCGACATGCCCGGCAACTCCGTCGGCACGACCGTCTCGCGCGCCATGAAGAACGACGTGTCCATCAGCTCGAAGGTCATCGCGTGCGTGCGCGTGATCTGCTCGAGCACGGCCTTCACATCCGGCGTCTCGTTGAAGCCGTAGGCCGCCTTCGTAAGGAACAGGCCGCCGCCGATATCCTTCACTTCGAGCCGATGCGCGTCGTCCACGTAAGGAATGTCGCGCGTCGTGAAGTTCATGAAGATGGTGCGTTCGTGCAGCACCTTGTTGTGCTTCAGGTTGTGCAGAAGGCTCACGGGCACGAGCGAGTCGCTGCCGGTGAGATAGATCGCCGTACCCGACACGCGATGCGGCGGATGCGCAAGCAGGCCCTGCAGGAACGGCATCAACGGGATACCGTCCGCGGCCGTGCGATCCTTCACGATCATGCGGCCCTTGTACCAGGTCATCAGCAGGAAGAAGAGCGCCCCGCCGATGCACAGCGGCAGCCAGCCGCCCTGCTCGATCTTGAGCAGGCTCGCACCGAAGAAGCCGATATCGATGGCAAGAAACACGGTGATCATGACGCCGACGAGCCAGCGGTTCCAGCCCCACAGATTCACCATCACGACCGACACGAGAATGGTGGTCGTGAGCATGGTCGCGGTGACGGCGAGACCGTACGCGGCCGCGAGATTCTCGGAGCTTTTGAAGCCGACCACGATGCACAGGATGATGAAGAGCAGCATCCAGTTCACGAGCGGAATGTAGATCTGGCCGATCGCGAGTTCCGACGTATGCAGGATCTTCATGCGCGGCACGTAGCCGAGCTGAATGGCCTGACTCGTCAGCGAATACGCACCTGAAATAACGGCCTGCGACGCGATCACCGTGGCGACCGTCGACAGAATCACGAGCGGCAGCAAGGCCCAGTCGGGCGCGAGCAGGAAGAACGGGCTTTCGATGGCCTTCGGCGTGTGCATGAGCAGCGCGCCCTGGCCGAAGTAGTTGAGCAGCAGCGACGGCATCACGAGGCCGTACCAGCCGTAGCGGATCGGCTTCGCGCCGAAGTGGCCCATGTCCGCGTAGAGCGCTTCCGCGCCGGTCAGCACGAGCACGACGGAGCCGAGCACGATATACGCCTGCAGCACGTGCTGCGCCATGAAGGAAGCGGCGTAGTACGGATTGAGCGCGGCGATGATGCGCGGCTCCTTCACGATATGCACGACGCCGAGCACCGCGAGCGTCACGAACCACACGACCATGATCGGGCCGAAGAGCTTGCCGACCACCGCCGTCCCGTGGCGCTGAATCCAGAAGAGCGCGATCAGGATGACGATCGTGATCGGCAACACGTACGGCGAAAGCTTGGGCGCCGCGATCTCGAGCCCTTCGACCGCGGAGATCACCGACATCGCCGGCGTGATGACCGCATCGCCGTAGAACATGCATGCGCCGAAGATGCCAAGCATCATCAGCACGCCCGAGACCTTGCCCGCCTCTCTCACGCTGCGCAACGCGAGCGTGGTCATGGCGAACACGCCGCCCTCGCCGTTGTTGTCGGCGCGCATGACGAAGAGCACGTACTTGACGGCGACCACCATGACGATCGCCCAGAAGAGCAAGGAGATGACGCCGAGAATCGACGCCTCGGACAGGCCGATGCCGTGCGACGGGCTAAAGGCTTCTTTCAGGGAGTAGAGCGGACTCGTGCCGATGTCGCCGAAAACGACGCCAATCGCTGCAAGCGCAAGCGAGGGCAAAGGCTGTTTATGCTCGTGCGCGTGAGTCGTGTTAGTCATAAAAGCGATATATCCGTCCAGAGCGGAAAGAAACGAACGCCATTCTATCTAACGTCGCACGCGAAGATGCCGTCTCACGTGTTGCTCCAGCGCCACGAGAGACGCGAGTGAGAGTGTAGCATCGCGCCCCGCATGCGTCGGCGGGCGTGCGCGTATCGATGCCTTGCCGTTCGTCGCGCCGTCCCGCAAAAACAAAAACGCCGTTACGCCCGGCTGCGTGCCGGGCGTAACGGCGTCGGTCATGCGAACGATCAGGCCTTGCGGTTCATCCGCGTGCGTTTTGCGTGCCGCGCTTGATCCACGCGCCGAGGTTGTGCGGACGTACCGTGTCCCACTCCTCGAAAGGTTGATGAATCCACGGATTCGTTTCGAGATGCTGCACGTGATAGTCGGGCTTGACCTTGGAGCACGCCTTGTACCAGAGCACCGCCGAGCGCACCGACGTGATCGCCGGATAACGCTCCTTCAGATGCTCCTGCACGCGCGCGAGCGTGACGCCCGAATCGACCAGATCGTCGACGAGCAGCACGTTGCCGGACAGATCGCCGCGCGTCATCGTGATGTATTGCGCGATGTCGAGATCGCCCTGCTCCGTGCCCGCCGCTTCGCGGTACGAGCTCGTCGCAAGAATGGCGAGCGGCAGGTCGTAGATGCGCGAAAGCTGATCGCCCACGCGCAGTCCGCCGCGCGCGAGACACAGAACCTTGTCGAACTTCCAGCCCGACTCGTGCACCTTCAGTGCGAGGAGTTCGATCAGCCGGTGATACTCATCCCAGCCGACCCAGAGGTTCTTGTCGTCGTTGCGCGGGTCCGTCATCGCGATCATGGTGAGGCTCTTTCAAATGCTTAGGTTATATACGAAATGTGGCCGCAGGAGCGGCCACATTCTTTACAGCGTCCGGTTCCGGTCGAGGCTTTTTGGCGCTCAGACCTTGAACGGATGGCGAAGCAGGATGGTTTCGTCACGGTCCGGACCGGTCGACACCATGTCGATCGGCACGCCCGCGACTTCCTGCACACGCGACAGATACTTGCGCGCGTTTTCCGGCAGGCTGTCCCATTGCGTGATCCCAATGGTGCTTTCCTTCCAGCCGCCGAAGGTTTCATACACCGGCTCGCAACGCGCCACTTCCGACGCGCCGCGCGGCAGGATGTCGACCAGCTTGCCGTCGAGCGTGTAGCCCGTGCACAGCTTCACTTCGTCGAGACCATCGAGCACGTCGAGCTTGGTCATGCACAGGCCCGAGATGCCGTTGATCTGGATCGAGCGGCGCAGCGCGGCGGCGTCGAGCCAGCCGGTGCGGCGCGGACGGCCCGTGACCGAGCCGAATTCCTTGCCGACGGTCGCGAGGTTCAGACCCACCTGGTCCTGACGTTGAGCGTTGTCGGCGTCGTACAGCTCGCTCGGGAACGGGCCCGAACCCACGCGCGTGCAATACGCCTTGGTGATGCCGAGAATGTAGTTCAGCCGCTGCGGCCCGATGCCCGCGCCCGCCGTCGCCGCGCCCGCGACGCAATTGCTCGACGTGACGTACGGATACGTGCCGTGGTCGATGTCGAGCAGCGTGCCTTGCGCGCCTTCGAACAGCAGATTGCGGCCGGCGTGGTTCTCGTCGTAAAGGCGGCGGGAAACGTCCGTGACCATGGGCGCGAGACGATCGGCGTAGCCGAGCATTGTCTCGAGCGTTTCCTGGAAATCGACGGCCTTCGCGCCGAGGTATTGCGTCAGCACGAAGTTATGGAATTCGAGCGTTTCGCGCAGGCGTTCCTCGAACACCGCACGGTCGAACAGATCCTGCACGCGCAGACCGCGACGGGCCACCTTGTCTTCGTACGCCGGGCCGATGCCGCGTCCGGTCGTGCCGATCTTGCCCGCGCCGCGCTTGGCTTCGCGCGCCTGGTCGATGGCGACGTGATACGGAAGAACGAGCGTGGCGGCTTCGGAAATGAACAGACGCTTGCAGACGTCGACGCCAGCCGCTTCGAGTTCGTCGATTTCCTTGAAGAGCGCTTCCGGCGACAACACGACGCCATTGCCGATGTAACAGGCCGTGCCCGCGCGCATGATGCCCGAGGGAATGAGGCGCAGAATGGTCTTCTTGCCGCCGATGATGAGCGTATGGCCGGCATTGTGACCGCCCTGGAAGCGCACGACGCCCTGGGCGTGGTCCGTCAGCCAGTCGACGATCTTGCCCTTGCCCTCATCACCCCACTGGGTGCCCACCACGACGACGTTGCGCCCCGGGTTCACATTCACTGCACTGGCAGACATGTTGATTCGTTAGCTGGTTAAAAACGTATTTTACCTATGTTCGCGAAAGGTTCCGAACTTTTCGGGACGTGTTTCGCGATTTCGTCACGCTCGCGCGATTGGAATCGGCTAAGCAAAATCCCTTGCCGATCAAGCGACTGTATTCGTCGCCCGCTTCAGGGACGCGTTTCCACCGTCCACTTGCCCTCACGCTCGACGAGCACGCGATCGAAGGCGAATTCGTCCAGATCGTGGTCGTGGCCGGGCAGCGCCTGGATCACCACTTCGCCCGCGTCGCGCAGCGCGAGAATCGCCGTGCGCAGCGGCTCGTCATGCTTCCACGGCGCGAGGATCGCGCTGCCGCGGGCATCGACGGGCGAAATGCGCGCCACTTCGCGCAGATCGAGCGAGAAGCCCGTCGCGGGCCGCGCACGGCCGTACGCGAGGCCGACATCGTCGTAGCGGCCGCCGCGCGCGACCGCGTTCGGCACACCATCGACGTACGCAGAGAACATCACGCCGCTGTGATACGCATAGCCACGCAGGTCCGCGAGGTCGATCATCAACTCCGCGCCTTCGACCTGCCCCGCGAGGAAGGCGAGATCGTCGAGCGCGCGCGCGATCACGGGCAGATTCGGCAGACGGCCACGCGCGATCTGCAGCACCGATGCATCGCCGTAAAGCGACGGCAACGCGCGCAGCGCCTCGCGCGGCACCTGTCCGAGATGCGCGGTCAGTTCGTTGAGGCGCGGCACGTCCTTGCTCGCGAGCGCTTCATAAAGCGCTTCGCCGAGCGATGCCGCGGCAGGCTCCAGCTCCAGCAGCGCGGCGAGCACGCCCGCGTGGCACAGATCGAGACGCACTTTCTTCAGACCAGCGAGATGCAGCGAATCGAGCATCAGTTGCTGGATCTCGAGATCCGCTTCGAGCCCGGCGTGGCCATAAATTTCCGCGCCGATCTGAATCTGCTCGCGCGTCGCATGCAGCCCGCGCGGGCGTGTGTGCAGCACGACACCCGCATAGCACAGACGCGTCACGCCCTGGCGGTTCAGCAGATGCGCATCGATACGCGACACCTGCGGCGTGATGTCCGCGCGCAGACCGAGCGTGCGCCCGGACAATTGATCGACGAGCTTGAAGGTGCGCAAGTTCAGATCGCTTCCGCCGCTCGTCAGGAGCGATTCGAGATACTCGAGCATCGGCGGCATCACGAGCTCGTAGCCGTACGAACGGAAACGGTCGAGCAGGCGGCGGCGCAGTTCTTCGATCTTGCGGGCTTCCGACGGCAAGACGTCGGCGATATTCTCGGGAAGTAACCAGGTGGACATCGATACGTTTCCTACGGGACGGGAAGGCTCGGCGCTTCTCGCGCGGCGCTCACGGACTTGAACGGTCAGGGACGAAAGGATAAGGACAAGATAGGCGAAATGGCGGCGGGCTGCCGGACGCGGTTCACGTCGCGATCAGCAGCAAAATGAGGCCGAGCACCATGGCGATCAGTCCGCCGATGCGGATATGGTGCAGCGGCCGCTCTGCGATGCGGCGAAAGGTATCGCGCCAAGCCGTCGGGAAAACGAAGGGAAACATGCCTTCGATGATCAGCATCAACGCAAGAGCGAGCAGGAACGTCTCGGCCATGTCCAAGGGATTTTTTTGATGCCACGCGACGGGCACAGCCTGGCGCGCGGCATTCACGGAAATATCAGCGCTTCGCCGTGGCCGGAGCCGACGTGTCCGTCGCGCCGCCGGTCGGGCTCTTCATGAAGCGGAAGAAATCGCTGCTCGGGTCGACCACGATCACGTCGCCCGGCTTGAACGTCTTCTTATACGCTTCGAGGCTCTGATAGAACTGGTAGAACTGCGGATCGCGTCCGTACGCATCGGCCGCTATGGCCGCCGCCTTGCTGTCTCCTTCGCCCTTGATCGACTGCGCCTGGCTGTAGGCGTCCGCGACGATCGCCTGCTGCGTGCGCTCCGCATCCGCCTTGATCTTGTCCGCTTCCGCCGTGCCCTTCGCGCGCTCGTTCGCCGCCGCCTGCTGGCGCGCCGCGATCATGCGCTTGTAGACCGAATCGGCCACCGCCGACGGGAAGTCGATACGCGTCATCTGCAAATCGACGAGCTGCACGCCGAAGCCCGCTGCCGCGCCCTCCACGCTTTTCTGCGCGTCGGTTTCGATGGCCTGCTGATTGCCGAGCGCGTCGGTGAGCCCGCGCTTCGCGAAACTGCTCGCGAGCGCCGCGCGCGAGAGCGCGGTGATGCGTTCCTCGGCCGTCTGCGTGTTCTTCTCGTTGCTTTCGAAGAGCTTCAACGGATCGGCGACGCGGTACTTGATCACCGTGTTGACCAGCACTTCGTTCTTGTCGGAGGTCGAGAAACGGTCGGCGCCGGATTCGTCGATGGTGAGCGTGCGCGTGTCGATGAGCGTGAGCGTCTGGAACGGCGGCGGCAGCTTGAAATGCAGACCGGGGCCTTCGAGACGCGGATTGCCTTCGCCATGTGCGGCGACGACGGCGGCATGTCTTTCGTCGACGGTGAAGATCATCGACGAGCCGATGAACAACACGATGACGACCGCGACGATGAGCGCAAAAATTCGATTCATGTTCGCGCTCCTTATTGCAGGTCTTCCGACCGGCTGCGGGAGCGGAACGCATCGCGCGAACGCATCGCGTCGCCGCCGGCATTCGCGCTCGCGCCGCTGGCGGCACTTGCCGCGCTGGCGGGTGCGGCCACGGCCGGCGCCGATGCGACGGTCGCGCCCTGTGCACGCACCTGCGGCCCTTCGGTCGCGGCAGGTGCGCCCGACGCGACCGCGCTGCTCGCGCCTTCCGCCGACTCCTTCGCCTGCTGTCGATTGGCTTCGATGAGCTTGTCGAGCGGCAGATAGACCACGTTATTGCCGGCCTTGCTGTCGACGAACACCTTTGTAGTGCGCGAGTAGATCTGCTGCATCGTGTCCAGGTACATGCGTTGACGAATGACCGCGGGCGCCTTGGCGTATTCCGCGTACACCTCCTTGAAGCGCTCGGCATCTCCCTGCGCCTGCGTGACCTCGCGGTTGCTGTAGGCGCGTGCCTCGTCGATCAGCTTGCCCGCGTCAGCCTTCGCGCGCGGCAGCAGTTGATCCGCATAGGCCTGCGCGGTATCGCGGGCGCGCTCGTTGTCCTGACGCACGCGCGCCGCTTCCTCGAACGCCGACTGCACCTGTTGCGGCACCTGCACGCTTTGCACCGCGACGCCCGTGACCTGCAGACCGGTGCGATACGTGTCGAGCGAGCGCTGGATCGTCTCGGTCAGGCGCGCGCGCAGCGCTTCGCGATCCTTGTAGAGCAGGTCGTCGGTCGTGAGGCTGCCCGCGATCTCGCGGATCGCCGACTGCGCGGCCTGCGTGACGCTGTCGTCCGCATTGACGCTGCGGAACAGGAAATCGGTGGGCGACTTGATCTGATACTGCACGGCAAAGCGCACGTCGACGATATCCGCGTCGTTCGTCAGCAGCGACGCGTCGCGCACGTTGCCTTGCGACAGCGCGGTGCCGCGCCCCACTTCGACGGAACGGATCTGCGAGGTATCGACGATCTCGCTCGACTGGAACGGATACGGCAGGCGCCAGTGAATGCCCTGCGACACCGTCTGACGATACTTGCCGAACTGGGATACAACGCCGACGTGCCCGTCCTGCACCACGAACACGCCGCTGCCGAGATAGATGGCGATCAGCACGCCGATGACGATGCCGAGGCCGATCTTCGTGCCACGGCCGTTCTCGCGCGGCGCGCCGTTGCCGGGCTTCTTGCCGAACACGCCCGCGATGCGGCGATTGAACTCGCGCCACATCTCGTCGAGATCGGGCGGACCTTCGTCCTTGCCGTTCGGGCGCTTGCCGTCTTGCGGACGCTTCGTGTCGTTCTTCACGCCATTGCCGTCGCCCCGCCCCCAGCGCGGATCGTTCATCGAAAAGACGGCATGCTCAGCTTGCCGGTTAGTCCGCTCTTTGTAGTCGTTCACTCGGTGATTCACCATTAGACAGCCGGGGGGGTCGACGCCGGGTCGATGCAATTCCGAAGCAACTTAATGTCCGTGCTCGGGGACCTTGTGATCGTCACGTTCGACGGCCTGCCGGTGATCGTCCGGCTGCGCGTTCGCGTCGTGCAGGACGTCTGACCCGGACTGCGTGGATTGCGTTGCTTCGGACGCCTCGTGCGACTCAGGAAATTCGGCGAGCACGCTGGGTAGGCCCGCATCGGTTTCGCCGGTTTCCGCCGTGGCAATTTCGGCGATGGCAGCGCGCAGCGCATCGAGCCCCTGACCCGTGCGTGCACTCAAGAAAACGCGCGAAATATTACCATACTCGTCCCTTTCAACCGCCTCGCCGCGGGCCGCGAGTTCAGGCACCGCATCGATCTTGTTGAAGACGAGAATCTGGCGAATGTTGTCCGCGCCGATACCGCGCAACACCTCGTTCACCTGATCGATCTGATCGAGGCGCACCGCGCTCGATGCATCGACCACATGCAGCAGCACGTCCGCGTGAATGGTTTCTTCGAGCGTGGCGCGAAATGCGGCGACGAGCTGGTGAGGCAGTTCGCGGATGAAACCGACCGTGTCCGACACGACCACATGCCCCGCTTCCTCGCCGAGGAACACACGGCGCGAGGTGGTGTCGAGCGTGGCGAAGAGCTGATTGGCCGCGTACGCCTGCGCCTTCGTGAGCGCATTGAACAGCGTGGACTTGCCCGCGTTCGTATAGCCGACGAGCGACACCGACATGGTGCGGTTGCGCACGCGCTGACGCCGCTGCGTGCCGTGCTGACGGCGCAGCTTTTCGAGCCGCAACTTGAGCGCCTTGATACGCTCGCCGATCAAGCGGCGGTCGGTTTCGAGCTGCGTTTCGCCGGGCCCGCGCAGGCCGATGCCGCCCTTCTGGCGCTCGAGGTGAGTCCACGCGCGAATCAGGCGCGTCGACAGGTATTGCAGCTGCGCGAGCTCGACCTGCAGCTTGCCTTCGTGGCTGCGGGCGCGCTGCGCGAAGATATCGAGAATGAGGCTCGTGCGATCGACCACGCGGCGATTCAGCGCGACTTCGAGATTGCGCTGCTGCGCGGGCGCGAGCGCGTGATTGAAGATGACGAGTTCGACGTCGTTCGCTTCACACTGCAGGCGCAGTTCCTCGACCTTGCCGCTGCCGATAAACATCTTGGCATCAGGGCTCGAACGGCGGCCGGTGAGCGTGACGGCGGGATGGGCGCCCGCACTTTGTGCGAGCAGGCTGAGTTCTTCCAGACTGGCTTCGAAATCGATCTTGCCGAAGTCGATGCCGACGAGCGCTGCGTTAATCAAATTGATGTGCTTAATTTTTTGAAGCGACCGGCGAGTTGCTTAATGTTCGCTTTAGAGATGGCAATTCGCGCCGGCCGCGACGAGGTTTAGGACGTTTCAGCGTCCGGGTGGAAATTCACCGGGCGGGCGGGCACGACCGTCGAAATGGCGTGCTTATAAACCATCTGGGTGACCGTATTTCGGAGCAACACGACGTACTGGTCGAACGATTCGATGTTCCCTTGAAGCTTGATGCCGTTGACCAAATAGATCGAGACCGGCACGTGCTCTTTACGCAGCGCGTTCAAAAACGGGTCTTGTAACAATTGCCCTTTGTTGCTCATAGCAAACTCCGTGTTTTTTTGCAGGTTGGAAGTATTGTGGACGAAGAAAAAGAGATCCGCCGACAATCGCTACACTATAGCCGATTTTCGCTGTTTTACGTTTCCGCGACCCCTCGGCCAAATGGCTGAAGGGACCGGAGCGTAAGGCTTCACGCGGTTCTCACTCCTTGTCCGCGTAAGGATTCCGGCTCGACCGGAACTCTATGCGAAGTGGAGTGCCGGCGAGTCCAAAAGTTTCGCGAAAGCGTCCTTCCAGATAACGTTTATACGTCTCCGTGACCGCGTCGAGCGCGTTGCCGTGAACGACGATGATCGGCGGATTCTGCCCGCCCTGATGCGCGTATCGCAGCTTCGGACGCACCGGACCGCGACGGCGCGGCTGCTGGAATTCCACCGCGTCGATGAGCGCGCGCGTGAGCTTCGGCGTCGGCAGCTTGGCCATCGCGGCGGCATAGGCGTCGTCGACCGACTTCATCAACGCGCCGATGCCTGTCTTCTCCAGCGCGGAAACGTAGTGGAATTTAGCAAAGTCCAGAAACTTGAGCTTGCGCGTCAGGTCCGCCTTCGTGCGCTCACGCACATGCGAGTCCAGGCCGTCCCACTTGTTGACTCCGACGACGAGCGCGCGCCCCTGCTCGACCACGAAGCCCGCGATGTGCGCGTCCTGCTCCGAAATATCCTGCTGCGCGTCGAGCAGAAGGATCACGACGTTGGCGTCCGCGATCGACTGCAGCGTCTTCACGACCGAGAACTTCTCGATCGCTTCGAACACCTTGCCGCGGCGACGCAAACCGGCGGTGTCGATCAACGTGTATTTGCGGCCTTGACGCTCGAAATCAACGTAGATCGAATCGCGCGTGGTGCCCGGCATGTCGAACGCGATCACGCGCTCCTCGCCGATCAGCGTATTCACGAGCGTCGACTTGCCGACATTCGGACGTCCGACGATCGCGATCTTGACGCCGTGCTGCGCTTTCTCGTCTTCCGTTTCTTCCGGCTGATCCTTGTACGCGATGTCGAGCGCGTC
Organism: Caballeronia megalochromosomata; assembly: GCA_001580565.1. Lineage (GTDB taxonomy): Bacteria > Pseudomonadota > Gammaproteobacteria > Burkholderiales > Burkholderiaceae > Caballeronia > Caballeronia megalochromosomata. The sequence goes on from LRBF01000239.1 coordinate 22,446, forward strand.
GTTGATCATCTCGACGACGCCGTCGCCGTGAGCCGCCGAGATCGCGCGCGGATCGCCGAGACCGAGTTCGTAGAAGTCCGACGCGACCGCCGAGTACTTCATGCCCTCGGCCTTGTTCACGACCAGAAAGAGCGGACGGCCGGTCTTGCGCAGATAGTCGGCGATCGACTTGTCCTGCGGCGCGAGCCCGTTGCGCCCATCGACGATGAACACGACGATATCGGCCTCTTCGACCGCCTGACGCGTCTGCCGCGCCATCTCGTGCAGGATGCCGTCCTTCGCCACGGGCTCGAAACCGCCCGTGTCCACGACGAGATACGGACGTTCGCCACCCACGCGACCTTCGCCGTAGTGGCGGTCACGGGTCAGTCCCGGCAAGTCCGCGACGAGCGCGTCGCGCGAGCGCGTCAGCCGGTTGAAAAGCGTCGATTTCCCAACATTGGGGCGCCCGACGAGCGCGATCACGGGTTTCATCTGATTTTGTTCAAGGTTGAACGCAAGGCGAACGCGGAACGGGCGGCAGAAACGCCTCGTTGCGTTCCGCTACGCCGCGCAAGGGCTGCGCTTGTCGAAAATTAGCATGGATTCGGCTTGCCGCACGCGAGGCGCGTCGGTCGGCCGAATCGTCGGCGGTCGTTCGCCGGTCTTGCCTCGGTCGAGGCTCATTGTGCGCGGCGCCTTCGCGCGGCGCGCTTCGTACTTGCGACCCTGCTTTTGCATGCGGGTTTTATCGCGATGCGCGCGCGGCGCAGCGCTTCTTTCTCGTGCGGCTCGTGGTGGGCGAACCTGCCGCACCGCCGGACATCGGCGGCGCGCTTGCTGCTCGAGGCCGCGAGCGCGTGTCATGCACGCGCGGCCGGTTTTCACTCAGTTGCCCGGACGGAAACCGTAGAGATCGCCGTCATGCGTCTGCACGACGAGCGTGTTGCCCGCCAGGACAGGCGCCGCGGTGATCGCGCTGCCGTCGGTCGGCGCGCGGCCGATCAGTTCTCCGTTTTCCGTGTTCAGGAAGTGCACGAAGCCCTTATAGTCGCCCACGACGACCGCACGGCCGAGAATGTACGGCACGCTGACGTTGCGGTTCTTCAGCGTGTCCTTCTTCCAGATCTGGGAGCCGTCCGACGCGCGAAACGCGTTGACGACCGACCAGTCGTCGCCCGCCGCGACGATCTGCTCGCTTTGCGCGAGGCCGCTGTCGCTCGAGAAGTTCTTCTCCCACGCCGGCTGGCCCGTGTTGGCATCGAAACAGCCGATGCGGCCCTGGAACGTCACCGCGCAGGTCTGCGCGCCCACGAGGCCCGGCGCGCCGGTCACGTCGTTGATGCGCTCGACTTCGGTCACGCCCTTCGGATACGACACCGGCGCCTGCCAGTAGGCGTCGCCCGTCTGCAGGTTGATCGCTGCGAACGTGCCGCCGGGGAAGCCCGCGAGCACCGCCTGATTGCCGGCGAACGTCATGCCCGCCGCCACACGCAGGTTCAGCGGCACGGCGCGCAACTGGAAGATCCACTTCTGTTCGCCGGTCTGCGCGTTGAACGCGATCACCTTGCCGTCGATCGTGCGCACGATCACGAGATCGTTGCCGACGAGCGGCGGCGAGACGATCTCGCCCGGCGCCGTGGCCGTCCACAGCAGCTTGCCGTCAGCGCCGAGCACGTCGACCTGGCCCTTCAGACCGCCCACGGCCGTGAGATTGCCGTCGCTGCCGACGCCCGCGGACAGATCGTCCTTGAGCTTGGTGCGCCAGACGTCCTGACCGGTCTTCGCGTCGATCTTGGCAACGGTGCCGTTCGCGCCCGCGGCGAAGACGTAATCGTCCACAGCGACCGGCGAGAACAGATAGCGGCCGGCCTTGCCGACGCTCGCCTTCCACGTCTGGTTGACGTTCAGCACCGGCTTGAAGTCCACGAGCGGTACCGGCACGCGGCGCTCATCCTTGGTCGACGAGCAAGCGGCCAACAAGACGGTCATCGCGCAGGCGAGCGGCACGGCGTAGCGTTTCAAAAAAGTCATCGGTGGACGCAACATGAATGGGTGAATTGGGTTGATCGGCGCTGCCCGCCGCGTCGCTGCATGGCGACGCTGTGGCGGGCGGCTTGATTGACGGATGGCTGAATCGATTGAAACCGATTGAAACGATGCGGATCAGCCGCCGAGCGCATCGAGCTTGAACTGAACAAGCTGGCGCGCGGACGTGTCGTTCTCGGGCAACGTGTCGAGCGCGACCTTGTAGGCCGCGCGCGCATCGTCGCGCTTGCCTTGCGCGGCGAGCAGGTCGCCACGGCGATCCGCGATCACGCCCTTGAACGCGTCGAGCGGTTGATCCGCGAGCAGCTTCAGGCCTGCGTCGTAGTTCTTCTCGTCGAGCAGGACGAGCGCGAGACGCAGCTTCGCGATCTGCTTGTACTCGTCGTCCTTCGCGTGGTCGATGGCCCACTGCAACTGCGTCTTCGCGCCCGCCGTGTTGCCCGCCATGTAAAGCGACTTCGCCGCCGCGAGCGCGCTCATCTGCGCGTAACCGGTGCCGCCGAACTTGTCTTCCATGTCCGTCGCCACACGCGTGACCAGCGCCTGATCGTTACCGTTCACCGCCTGCTGCAGATGGTCGTAAAGCACCGACGCTTCGGCCGCCTGACGGCGCTGCCAGAAATTCCATCCGTTGTACCCGGCTCCAATGACGAGCACCACGAGCACGATCCATGTCGTGGTGTTACCCCATTTGGCCCACCAGGCCTTTACGCTTTCAAGTGATTCTTGTTCGTCGTGATAGCTCATCGTCCAGCTATTCCTTCCTGCGTTTCAGTTCCTTCAACGAGCGCCGCGCGCGGCAATGTGCCTGAATCTCAGGCACCCTCGTCATCGGCGGTTGCAACCATCGCATTGATTAGGTATTCGGTCAAGTCTTCCGCCCGAACGTTCACTTGCTCGTTCTTTTGCCCGTCGGACGTTTCGTCGCCCGAACGGCGCAGCGGCTTGACGCCGATCATGCCTTGCGCGAGTTCGTCCTCGCCCAGCACGACCGCGAAGGCCGCGCCGCTCGCATCGGCCTTCTTCATCTGCGACTTGAAGCTCGCGGACGCGCCGTCCGGGCTGCAATGCAGGATGACGTCGAGGCCCGTGTCGCGCAGACGCTCGGCGACGATGAACGCGTGCTCCGCGGCCTTTTCGCCCTGATGCACGACATACACGTCCGTGCCTTCGGCTTCCGGCACGAGCTGCTCTTCCTTCAGCAATTCGAGGATGCGCTCGACGCCCATCGCCCAGCCGCATGCGGCCGTCGGCTTGCCGCCGAGCTGCTCGATGAGCGGGTCATAACGCCCGCCGCCCGCGACCGTGCCCTGCGCCCCGAGCTTGTCGGTGACCCACTCGAACACGGTGAGGTTGTAGTAGTCGAGACCGCGCACGAGACGCGGATTGATCGTGAACGGAATGTTGTTCGCCTTGAGCAGGCGCTGCACGCCTTCGAAGTGCTTGCGCGACGTCTCACCGAGAAAATCGACGAGCTTCGGCGCGTTCTGCGCGATCTCCTGCATCGCCGGATTCTTCGTGTCGAGCACGCGCAGCGGGTTCGTATAGAGACGGCGCTTGGCTTCCTCGTCGAGCGAATCGGCGTGCTTCTCCAGATACGCGATCAGTTCCTTGCGATGCGCCGCGCGCTCCTCGGCCTGCCCGAGCGAATTCAATTCGAGGCGAATGCCGGTGAGCCCGAGATCGTCCCAGAGACGCTGGCACATCATGATGATCTCGGCGTCCGTGTCCGGACCCGCGAAGCCGAGCGCTTCCACGCCGACCTGATGGAACTGGCGATAACGCCCGCGCTGCGGACGCTCGTGGCGGAACATCGGGCCGACGTACCACAGACGCTTCGGGCCGTCGTACAGCAGGTTGTGCTCGATGGTCGCGCGCACGACCGCCGCGGTGTTTTCCGGGCGCATCGTCAGATGCTCGCCGTTCAGCGCATCCGTGAAGCTGTACATCTCTTTCTCGACGATATCGGTCACCTCGCCGATACCGCGCGTGAACAACTGCGTATGCTCGACGATCGGCGTGCGGATGTTCTGATAGCCGTATGCACGCAGCATCGACTTGACGGTGGATTCGAAGAAGTCCCACAACGCGGCATCCTGCGGGAGGATGTCGTTCATGCCCTTCACGCCGCTCAGCTTCTCGAGCCGTTTCTTCTGTTCAGTCATCTGTCTTCAAAGGGTTGCGGTGGACGTCTCTTCGCGCTTGCCTGCTTCCTGCCCGTAGGTGCGCTCGACATAGTCGCTGACGATTTGCTGGAATTCCTCGGCGATGCGCTCGCCGCGCAGCGTCTTCACCTTTACGCCGTCGACGAACACGGGCGCCGCCGGATTCTCGCCCGAACCCGGCAGGCTGATGCCGATGTTCGCGTGCTTCGACTCACCCGGCCCGTTGACGATGCAGCCCATCACCGCGACGTGCATCTTCTCGACGCCGGGGTATTGGTCGCGCCAGGTGGGCATCGAGCTGCGCAGGTAAGTCTGAATCTGCGACGCGAGCTCCTGGAACAGCGTGCTCGTGGTGCGGCCGCAGCCGGGACATGCGATGACCATCGGCGTGAAGGAACGCAGGCCCATCGTCTGCAGGATTTCCTGTCCGACGACGACTTCGCCCGTACGCGCACCGCCCGGTTCAGGCGTGAGCGAGATGCGAATCGTGTCGCCGATACCTTCCTGCAGCAGCACCGAAAGCGCCGCCGTCGACGCGACGATGCCCTTCGAACCCATGCCCGCCTCGGTCAGGCCGAGGTGCAATGCGAAGCTGCAACGCTTCGCGAGTTCGCGGTACACGGCGATCAGATCCTGCACGCCGCTGACCTTGCACGACAGGATGATCTTGTCGCGTCCGAGACCCAGTTCGACGGCGCGTTCGGCCGAACCGATCGCCGACTGGATCAGCGCCTCGTACATGACGCTTTGCAGTTCCCACGGCGTCGAGCGCGCGGCGTTCTCGTCCATCATGCGCGCGAGCAGATCCTGATCGAGACTGCCCCAGTTCACGCCAATGCGCACCGGCTTGTCATATTTGATCGCGGCTTCGATCATTTGCGCGAATTGCGTATCGCGCTTCGCGCCCTGGCCGACGTTGCCCGGATTGATACGGTACTTCGACAGCGTTTCCGCGCACGCCGGATGGTCGCGCAGCAACAGATGGCCGTTGTAATGGAAGTCGCCGACGAGCGGCACCGTCACGCCCATGCGATCGAGCTGCTCGCGGATATGCGGCACGGCCGCTGCCGCTTCCGGCGTGTTGACCGTGATGCGCACGAGCTCGGAGCCGGCCTGCGCCAGTTCCTTGATCTGGATGGCGGTACCGATCGCGTCGGCGGTGTCGGTGTTGGTCATCGACTGCACGCGCACCGGCGCGTCGCCGCCGATCGTGACGAGCTGGCCGCCCCAGCGTACGTCGACCGCGTGCGATGAGCGGCGCGTCAACGGACCGCCGAAGACCGGCTCGGTCGAACAAATCTTGCTGCTGATCAGGGATTGAGCTTCGGATTGCATCGAAAAACCCTTTGGCAACCTTGACCGCCGATACGGCGCGGGTTGCGTAAGTGGAACCTCAAACGGGCGTCACGGCCTGCACCGTGACGCCCCTGACTTGTCCGTCGCGCACTGAAGCCGACCGGTCTCGCGAACTCAAGGAAGCGAGAGGCGCGCGACGTTGCCGCGTGCGGACGAATAGCGCTTGGCATCGACGGGTTCGTCATCGACCGACAACGACTCGACGCCCTTCACGTTGCCCACTGTCACCTTGAACGGCGCCTCGCCTTCCACGCGCTGCGTGCCGCCCGCGTGGACGAGGCCGGAATACAGTTCCTTGCCGTCCTTGCCGCGCACGCTGAACCAGCTATCTTCCTTCACTTTCAATTCGATTGCGCTCGAACCGCTGCCCGCGACGGCCGGAGCCGATGCGCCTGCCGCCGTCACCGCCGAGGCGGCCTTCGCAGCCGATGCGCTCGCCGCGACTGCCGGCGCGCTCGCGCCCTGCACCGCGGACAGCGTCGACGACGAAGCCGGCAGCGCGTTCGTGCCGAGCGGACGCGGCATGGGCTGCTCGCCGGGCGCCGCCGCCACTTCGGGCAGCGACGCTTCGCCTGTGTTCGCCGCGGCGGCCTCGTCGGGCGTCGGCGAGGACGATGCGCCCGCCGATTCGTTCGATGTGGACGGCGACGTCGACGACAGGCCCACGCCCGTCGTCGCTTTCAGGCGCGCGAGCCAGTTGCTCGAATCGCCGCCGGTATGCCACATCACGAGCGCCACCAGCACGACGATGATGGCGAGAACACCCCACATCCACGAGCGCTTGCGGCCCGACGAATTACCGAGCGGCACCGACATGCGAGCCCGCGGCAGACCCGCGCCCGCCGACGACGGCACCTTCAGATTTTGCGCGATGTCGCCGCCATCGCGCCGGAACGCCTGCGTGAAGGGCGCAGGATCGGCGCCCAGAATCTTCGCGTAACTGCGCACGATGCCCGCGGCGAACGTGCGGTCAGGCAAGTGGCTGATATCGCCCGCTTCGAGCGCGAGCAGTTTCGGCGGCGACACCTTGAGGCGCGCGGAAACGTCGTCGATCGACCATGCTTTCGCCTGGCGGAGCTGCGCGAGACGCGCGCCAACCGCCTGTATCGAGTCCAGAGGCCCCGTCTGGCTCGCATTCGACGCCGCCCCTTCCGCGCCGGCCTGACCGTCGTACTGACTGCCGGACCGGTTGCCGGAATGACTGCCGAAAGGCGTCGGGTGCTGCGGCTCACTCATGCCAAATTCCTCGCATCGATTCTTTCATATAGCGCTGTTGCGTCGTTCGGTCCGAAAACCACGTGAACGATACAACCCCGGCGCCATAGCAGACCGCTTTATAACAAAATGTTCGGGTTTTAGTGCCGCATCCGGCGCTTGTTGCGCCTTTTTCTGCGACTTTTTTCAGTTCGAACGCACCGTCAGATCGCCCGCACCTCGATCGTCTTGCTTCCCGTGCGGCTCATGCGCTCGGCAAGACGCGTGCGGTCCTGCACCGCGCCCGCGAGCTGGCCGCAGGCGGCGTCGATATCGTCGCCGCGCGTCTTGCGCACGGTGGTGACGACGCCCGCATCGATCAGAACCTGCGCGAAACGCTTGATCTGCTCGTTCTTGGAGCGCGTCAGGCCCGATTCCGGGAACGGATTGAACGGAATCAGGTTGAACTTGCACGGCACGTCGCGCGTGACGGCGAGCAGTTCGCGTGCGTGTGCCTCGGTGTCGTTCACGCCGTCGAGCATGCAATATTCGAACGTGATGAAGTCGCGCGGCGCGACCTTCAAATAACGCTGACACGCGGCCATCAATTCGCGCAGCGGATACTTCTTGTTCAACGGCACCAGCATGTCGCGCAGCGGATCGTTCGGCGCGTGCAGCGACACCGCGAGCGCCACCGGCAGATCGGCGGCGAGACGGTCCATCATCGGCACGACGCCGGAGGTGGACAGCGTTACGCGGCGGCGCGACAGGCCGTAGGCGTTGTCGTCGAGCATGAGGCGCATGGCCGGCACGACGGCGTCGTAGTTGAGCATCGGCTCGCCCATGCCCATCATCACGACGTTCGTGACGACGCGCTCGCCCTTGCCCGGCCCGCCGACCTCACGCCCGAGCGACTTGCGCAGCGCGAACTCCGCCATGCGCAACTGGCCGATGATTTCGCCGGTCGTCAGGTTGCGGGAAAAGCCTTGCTTGCCGGTGGAACAGAACCGGCAGTTCACCGCGCACCCCGCCTGCGACGACACGCACAGCGTGCCGCGCGTTTCTTCGGGGATGAATACGGTTTCGACCGCGTTGCCATTGCCGACGTCGATCAGCCACTTGCGGGTGCCGTCGGTGGAAACGTGGTCGCTGATGATCTCGGGCATCGCCATGTTGGCGCGGCCCTTGAGTTTTTCGCGCAGCGATTTCGCGAGATCCGTCATGCCGTCGAAGTCGGCGGCACCGTATTGATGGATCCAGCGCTGCAATTGCTTGGCGCGAAACGGCTTTTCGCCCAGGCTCGCGCAATACGCGGTCAGCCCGGCGGCGTCGAGATCGAGAAGATTGACGGTACTACTGCTCGTCATGTCGAGTTCTGCCATTTCAGATTGCGAAGCCCGGACGTATTCGTCCGGGACCGTTCGCGCCAATTCCTGCTTCTTTTCGTACCGCTATTCTGCGTCGAGGCGCGATGCGCGCGACGGCCAACAGATCGCCGCGCTGTACAACGCGAAAATTAACGCGAGTAGACGTTCACTTCCGGGAAGAAGAATGCAACTTCCTGACGCGCCGTTTCCGGTGCGTCCGAGCCGTGCACCGCGTTCGCGTCGATGCTGTCAGCGAAGTCGGCGCGGATCGTGCCCTTGTCCGCCTTCTTCGGATCGGTCGCGCCCATCAGGTCGCGGTGCTTGGCGATTGCGTTTTCGCCTTCCAGCACCTGAATCACGACCGGGCCGGAAATCATGAACTCCACGAGGTCCTTGAAGAACGGACGCGCAGCGTGCACGGCGTAGAACTTTTCTGCGTCGCCGCGCGACAGATGAACCATGCGCGACGCGATGATCTTGAGACCTGCGTTCTCGAAACGGCTGTAGATCTGGCCGATAACGTTCTTTGCTACTGCGTCCGGCTTGATAATCGACAGGGTGCGCTCGATCGCCATGAAAAACTCCAAAAAATGAACGGTTTACGGATTAAAACGAATCGACAATTGTAGCACGAAGCAAGGTATGATTGCGATTGAAACCTTACGGCACCGTAAGAATCAAACGCTGCGAGGACTTGACCTTCGGGACGGCGGAATCAGCCTTTTGAACTATTGAATTCCGCGCGCGCCGGGGCCATATTGGAGCCAATCGCTGCATTGCAACGGAACCGCGCCAGGCGGCAGGTGCACCCGGGCGGTCCTAATACTGGTTTAAGTCCGCGCACCTTATCATTCGTGTGTGACGGATGTCGCGGGAAGACCGAACGACAGACAATTGGAGCAAGGAGAAACCATGAACGAATCACCCTACAGCTTTGGCCGCAACGGCAGCGTCACCTCGGTCGAGGTGCGCAACCGCGTGCTGCGCAACACCTACTGGCTGCTCGCGCTCTCGATGGTGCCGACGGTGCTCGGCGCGTGGGTCGGCGTCACGACGGGCTTCTCGCTGTTCGCGGCCACCAGCCCGGCCATGAGCTTCATCGCGTTCCTCGCGATCGCGTTCGGCTTCATGTTCGCCATCGAGAAAACGAAGAACAGCGGCATGGGCGTCGTCGTCCTGCTCGGGTTCACGTTCTTCATGGGCCTGATGCTCTCGCGCCTGCTGAGCTTCATTCTCGGCTTTTCGAACGGGCCGCAGCTCATCATGATGGCGTTCGGCGGCACGGGCGTGATTTTCGCCGCGATGGCGACCATCGCCACGGTCAGCAAGCGCGATTTCTCAGGGCTCGGCAAGTTCCTGTTCATGGGCGTGATCGTCATTCTGCTCGCCGCGTTCGCGAACATCTTCCTGCAGTTGCCGGCCCTGATGATGACGATCTCCGTGCTCGCCATCGTGATCTTCTCGGCGTACATGCTGTTCGACGTGCAGCGCGTGGTGAATGGCGGCGAGACGAACTACATCAGCGCGACGCTTGCGATCTACCTCGACCTGTACAACGTGTTCACGAACTTGCTGGCGCTGCTCGGCATCTTCGGCGGCAATCGCAACTGATCGCGATCGGCGTGTCGAGACGCTGAAACGAAAAACCGGCCTTCGGGCCGGTTTTTTTTGCTCGCGAGCAACCGCGCCGCCCGATCAGTCGCGTTCGAACAACGCGATCGACTCGACGTGCGACGTGTGCGGAAACATGTTCACCACGCCCGCGCCCTTCATCCGATAACCCGCTTCGTGCACGAGCAGGCCGGCATCGCGCGCAAGTGTCGCCGGATTGCACGACACGTAGACGATGCGCTCCGGCAACGGCCCGTCACCGCTTTGGGCGATGTCGGCGAGTGCCTTCGAAACGGCAAGTGCGCCTTCGCGCGGCGGATCGATGAGGAATTTCTCGAAGTGGCCGAGCGCGCGCAGGTCGTCGGCGGTGACTTCGAACAGATTGCGGCACGCGAACGACGTATGCCCGTCGACGCCATTTGCCTTCGCATTGTCCAACGCGCGCGCGGTCAGCGCCTCGCTGCCTTCGATGCCGACGACTTCACGCGACACGCGCGCGAGCGGCAGCGTGAAATTGCCGATGCCGCAGAACAGATCCAGCACGCGATCCGACCGCTGCGGCGCGAGCAGGCTGAGCGCGCGGCTCACCAGTACACGATTGATCTGATGATTGACCTGCGTGAAATCGGTTGGCTTGAACGGCATGCGGATGCCGAATTCCGGCAGCGTATAAGCCAGCTCGGTATCGAGCGGATAAAACTGGTACACGGTGTCCGGGCCCTTCGGCTGGAGCCACCATTGCACGCCGTGTTCGTCGGCGAAGGTGCGCAGAAGCGCTTCGTCGGCCTCGGTCAGCGGCTCCAGAATGCGCAGCACGAGCGCCGTCACGTCCGAGCCGACCGCAAGCTCGATCTGCGGCATGCGATCGCGGATCGACAGGGCCGCCACCAGATGACGCAGCGGCACGAGCATCGCGGAAACGTGCGGCGGCAGCACCTCGCAACTCGTCATGTCGGCGACGTAGCTGCTCTTGCGCTCGTGAAAGCCGACCAGCACGCCGCCCTTCTTCTCGACGTGCCGCACCGTCAGGCGCGCCCGATAACGATATCCCCACGACGGCCCGTGGATCGGCCGGAACATGGTTTCCGCGCGCAGCTTCGACAGATGTTGCAGGTTGTCCTCGAGCACGCGCTGCTTCACCGCGATCTGCGCGCGCACGTCGAGATGTTGCATTGAGCAGCCGCCGCAGGTGCCGAAAAACTGGCACTTCGGCTTCGCGCGGATCACGCTCTCGCGCAGCACGCTCACGACCTGCGCCTGCTCGAAGCTCGGTTTCCTGCGAAAACTCGAATAGCTCACTCGTTCGCCCGGCAACGCGCCTTCGACGAAAATGACCTTGCCCGGCTCGCCGTTCTCGTTGACGGTGCGGCCGACGCCGCGCGCTTCCATGTCGAGCGATTCGATTTCGAGCTCGGGTGCGACGAAGTCGGGATCGGGCGTGACGAACTTCGCCGGCGCGGCGCGGCGGCGATTCTGGTTTTTTCGAGCGGCTTCAGACACCTGCGTACTTCCTGGCTAACGAATTGGCAAAGGCGAGATTGTAGACGAACGTCACGACGACGCCGCGCCTACTTCCCGAACGCCGCGAGATACTCGGCCCAATGCGGCGACGATTCCTGCGCGAGCGCGTTCTTCACGAAGTTGATTTCGTCGGCGTACTCGTCGGGCGTGAAGCCGCCGCGCATCATCTGAAAACGACAGTACATCAGATACGTGTTGACGACATCGGTCTCGCAATAGTTGCGGATTTCGTCGATCTGACCGTCGCAATACGCGTCCCAGACCTTGCCGCCGTCCATGCCGAGCTTGCCCGGAAAGCCGCACAGCTTCGCGAGCGCATCGAGCGGCGCGTTGGCGCGCGCCTGATACATCGCGAGCACGTCCATCAGGTCGATGTGCCGCATGTGATAGCGGCCGATGTAGTTGTTGAACTTGAATTCGCGGTCGTCCTGACCGAGATCCCAATAGCGCGACGCGGCGATGCCGTGCACCAGCGCGCGGTAGTGGAGCACGGGCAGATCGAAGCCGCCGCCGTTCCACGAGACGAGTTGCGGCGTGTATTTCTCGATCACGCGATAGAACGACTGGATGAGCGCGGCCTCGCCGTCGGCTGTCGTGCCGAGCGAGCGCACGCGAAAGCCGTTGTTATCGCGAAACACACAGGAAATCGCCGCGACGCGCTGCAGATGATGCGGCAGAAAGTCGTTGCCGACGCGCTCGCGGCGCGCCTCGAACGCATGTTCGGCCACCTCGCGGTCGGAGAGATCGTCGGGCAGATCTTCGAGACGGCGAATGCCGTCGACATCGGGGATCGTCTCGATGTCGAAAACGAGAATCGGTGTCATTGAATCCTGGAACGCGACGCCCGTTTTGAAGGGCGCCGCTGAAGCGTTAAAGCACAGCGTCCTTGCGAACGCCGTTGGATGCGAAAAAGCGCTTGAGCCGCACGAGCGCCTCTTGCTGGATCTGGCGCACACGCTCGCGCGTGAGGCCCATTTCGTCGGCGAGTTCTTCGAGCGTTGCGGGCTCGATATGGTTCAGCCCGAAACGCCGCTCGATCACGTGCCGGTGTTTATCGGACAGGCGCGACAGCCACAGCCGCGTGAGCGATTCGAGCTCGCGATGCTGCACTTCCGCGTCCGGAGACTGACTCTGGTCGTCGGAAAGCAGATCGAGCAGGCTGCTGCCCGGATCGAGGTCGAGCGGCGCGTCGAGCGACGCCGTGTGCTCGTTGAGCGCGAGGATATCGGTGACTTCCTCGGGCGTCTTGCCCGTGAGATAGGCGATATCGTCGATGCTCGCGTCGCGGCGCTCGGGCGCGACGCTGTCGTTCGAATTGGCGGAATTTTTTTCCAGATGACGCTTCGCGCGCAGCACCTGATTGAGCTCGCGGATCACGTGCACCGGCAGCCGCACCGTGCGCGCCTGATTCATGATCGCGCGCTCGATGCTCTGGCGGATCCACCAGGTGGCGTAGGTCGAGAAACGGAAGCCGCGCGTCGGATCGAATTTCTCGATGGCGTGCATGAGGCCGAGATTGCCTTCCTCGATCAGATCGAGCAACGGCACGCCGCGATTGAGATAACCCTTCGCGATGCTGACGACGAGCCGCAGATTGCGCTCGATCATCACCTGCCGCGCTTCGAATTCACCCGCCTTCGCGAGCCGCGAGTAGCGCTGCTCTTCCTCCACGGTAAGCAGCGGCTTCACGCTGATGCGGTTCAGGTAGTGCTGAATGGTGTCGGCCGTGAGTTCGGCCTGCAGAAGCGAGCGGAAGTCGTCGGCGTCCGGCGCGGAATCGTTTGCGCCTTCTCCCGCTTCGTCGCTTCCTTTTCCCCGGCTGCCGCCTTCTTCCTCGGAGTCGACATCGACATCGACGTTATCGATGTCGTCATCACGAGTCGAAGCACCCTCCTCCACCGACACTTGCAAAGGTCGGCTGATCGTCTCAGTCTCGGCTTGCGGCAGGCGGCGCTTCGTTTTTGGCATGATGGTTTCGCTTTATTGCGGCGGCAAATACTTCAGTGGGTCAACAGGTTTTCCCTGCCGGCGAACTTCGAAATGCAACATCACGCGGTCCGAATCGCTGTTCCCCATCTCAGCGATCTTCTGCCCTTTAGTTACCGCGTCTCCTTCTTTTACCATCAAAGCGCGGTTATGTGCGTACGCGGTGAGAAAAGTCGCATCATGTTTGATGATAATGAGATTGCCGTAACCGCGCAGCCCATTTCCGGAATAAACCACCCGGCCGTCCGCCGACGCATTCACCGCATCTCCCGCCGCCCCGCCAATATTCAAACCCTTGTTCTTCGCGTCGTCGAACGTGCCGAGAATCGGCCCGCGCGCCGGCCAGATGAACGCCGGCTGGCCCGCGAGCGCCGCCGCGTTCGCATCCGCGCCCGGCACACCCGGCGACGATGCCATGCCCGTCGCCGCACCGGCGGCTCCGGCTGCCGCGCCCATGCCCGAATTCGGACCGTAATACGGCGGCTGCGCGGTCGCACCCGGCGGCGTAGCGTAGGCGTTCGCGCCGTTGAGCGGCTGCGTCTGCACGCCGCCGCCCACGATCGGCGCGGTCGCCACGCCAGGCGTCGCCGCCGCGACGTTCGCGCCCGGAGGTGCCACGCGCATCAACTGTCCGACTTCGATCTGATTCGGGTTGGTCAGGTTGTTCCACGTCGCGATATCGTGATAATTCTGACCGTTTTCCAGGGCGATCCGATATAGGGTGTCGCCCGGTTTTACACGGTAATAGCCTGGCGGCGGCGGACCGTTGTCCGGCGTCTGCGCCGCCGTCGTGCTGATCGGCGCGCCCGTTCTGTCGACGACCGGCGCCATGTCCATGCGCGTCGAACACGCCGCCAGCGCGGACAATGCCAGCACGCACACGCCGCGCCGCGCCGCGCTCAGGCGTTGGTCCGCACTTCCTTCTTGCAAAGCACGCAGGATACTCATCGGGTCAAATCACTCCGGATTTTAAGGGTACAAAAAAGACGCGATCGAGCTGCTCTTCCCGCCATTGCGTCGCCGACACGCGCGTGACGAGCGTCAGCACCTGCGACTGCGCGGCCTGCGATCCGACCGGCGCGACGAGCTTGCCGCCCACCGCCAGTTGATCGAGCAGGGCTTGCGGCACGTCGAGGCCCGCACAGGCGATCACGATTGCGTCGAACGGCGCGGCCGCGGGCAAGCCCAGGCGGCCGTCGCCGTAATGCAGCCTGATGTTCGGCACGCGCAGCGGCCGAAGGTTGAGCTTCGCGCGCTCCGACAACGGGCGCACACGCTCGATCGAATAAACCTCAGCGGCGACCTGCGACAGCACCGCCGCCTGATAGCCGCAGCCTGTGCCGATCTCCAGCACCTTGTTCAATGCGCGCCCCGTCGCGACCAGTTCGATCATGCGCGCCACGACCGACGGCTTCGAGATCGTCTGGTGATGGCCGATCGGCAGCGCGGCATCTTCGTAAGCCTGCGCGGCGAGCCCCGGATCGACGAACATGTGGCGCGGCACCACCGACATCGCATTGAGCACGCGCGGATCGGTCACGCCGTTCGAACGCAGCCGTTCGACCATGCGCTCGCGCACCCGTTCCGACGTGAGCGTCTGCGTGCTCGCCAGCGCGACATTGGGCGCGCCTTTTTTCGGCGCGGTGGCGGTGGCGTTCAGATCACGTTCGGCAGCGCGCGGCGCGGATCGCGATGCGCTCGTGCGCACGGCGTGCGACGCATGATGCGTCGGCGCGGCGCTCTTGCTCGCCGACGGAACCGGTTTCGTTGCGCCGATTCCCGTCTTCGCGCCGGAACGCGCCGGAAAAACGGAGGTGGCCGGCTTCGCGGACGCCGCAGCCGTCGCGGGATTTTTCATCGGTGCGCTCGCCGCGCGCGATGGCCCGGGCTTCGCCGGCTGCACCGACGGCTTGAGCGCGGAAACGGTGGATTGCTTGCCGCGCGAATCCTGCGTACGGTTCGCGGGCTTGCGCGGCTCGCGAACCAGATCCGCGAGCGCCAGCGGAAAGCGCTTGGCGCGCTCGTCGCTCATGTGCGGCGGCTCCCCGCGCGCGCCCATTCGCGCGTCTCGGCCATGAGCTTCGTATGAGTCAGATCGAGTTGCAGCGGCGTGATGGAGACGAAGCCGTTCGCGACCGCGTGGAAGTCGGTGCCCTCGCTCGCGTCGAGCGCGTCGCCCGACGGGCCGATCCAGTAGATCGGGTTGCCGCGCGGATCGCTCTGGCGGATCACCGGCTGCGAAGGATGACGCTTGCCGAGGCGCGTCACTTTCCATTCGCGCAGTTGATCGTAAGGCAGGCTCGGGATGTTCACGTTCAGCAACGGATGGCCCGGCATCGGATGGTCGAGGAAATGCGCGACGATCTCGGCCGCGACGCGCGCGGCGTCTTCGAGATGGAGCCAGTCGCGGCCGACGAGCGAGAACGCGATCGCCGGAATGCCGAACATGAAGCCTTCGGTGGCCGCCGCGACCGTGCCCGAATACAGCGTGTCCTCGCCGACGTTCTGCCCGTTGTTGATGCCCGACACGACGAGATCCGGCTGATGCTCGAGCATGCCGGTAAGCGCGATGTGCACGGAATCGGTCGGCGTACCGTTCACGAAGTTGAAACCGTTGGGCGACTGATGAACGCTCAAGGGCCGCGACAGCGTAAGCGAGTTGGACGAGCCGCTGCAGTTCTGCTCCGGCGCCATCACCGTGACTTCGCCGAGCGGCTGCAGGACGTCGTGCAGCACATTGAGGCCGCGCGCAAGATAACCGTCGTCGTTGCTGAGTAGGATTCGCATCCGACGATTGTAACCGAGGAAAGTGGCGCGACGACGACTCGCAGACTCGCTTCCGACGCCGTCCCTGCCCTACACTGAGGCCACTTCAATGCTTGCCGAGTCAGGAGACGAGATGCGCGCCGTACGATGCAACGAACACGGATTGCCCGATACCCTTTCGATCGAAACGCTGCCCGACCTGCACCCGGAAGCAGGCGAAATCGTCATCGACGTGAAAGCGGCGAGCGTGAACTTTCCCGACGTGCTCATCATCCAGAACAAGTACCAGTTCAAACCGCCGTTGCCGTTCACGCCGGGTGCGGAGTTCGCGGGCATCGTGCGCGAGGTGGGCGCGGGCGTCACGCGCGTGTCGCCCGGCATGCGCGTGGCCGCCTATACCGCGCAGGGCGCGTTCGCCGAGCAGGCGCGCGCGAAGGAAGCGGATTGCATCGTGCTGCCCGATGACGTCGATTTCGCCGACGCCGCCGCGTTCACGCTCGCCTACGGCACGTCGTATCACGCGCTCGTCGATCGTGGCGGGCTCAAGGCCGGCGACACGCTGCTCGTGCTCGGCGCGGCCGGCGGCGTCGGCATTGCGGCCATTCAGATCGGCAAGATCATCGGCGCGCGGGTGATCGCGGCAGCGTCGAGCGCGGAGAAGCTCGCGTTCTGCCGCGAGCATGGCGCGGATGACGTCATCGATTACGCACACGAAGATTTGCGCGAGCGCATCAAGGCGCTGACGGGCGGCAACGGGCCGGATGTCATCTTCGATCCCGTCGGCGGCGCGTATGCGGAGCCCGCGTTTCGGAGCATCGGCTGGCGCGGACGGTATCTGGTCGTCGGCTTTGCGAACGGCGAGATCCCGAAGCTGCCGCTCAATCTCGCGCTCCTGAAAGGCGCGAGCATCGTGGGCGTGTTCTGGGGCGGACACATGCAGCGCGAGCACGCGCTCGCGGATCAGGAATTCGCGACGATGGTCGACTGGATCAAGGCGGGCAAGCTGCGCCCCGTCGTCACGAAACGCTATTCGCTCGACGAAACGCCACGCGCGCTCGACGACATGATGAACCGGCGCGTGACCGGCAAGATCGTGATCGAGCCGTGACGCTCGCCTGCTACCATCGCGCCCTTTCCCTCCCCTCCGTAATGATCCATGACGAGCACCCGCCCCGACGCCAGCGTCATCGTGCCGGTCTTCAACTGCGAGGCGTGGATCGAGGCGCTGTTGCGCTCGGTGCTCGATCAGGAGGGCGTCGAACTCGAAGTCATCGCGATCTGTGACGGCGCGACGGACGGCAGCCTCGCCGTGCTCGAATCGATGGCGGCACGCGACGCGCGCATCCGCGTGGTGGCGCAGTCGAACCGCGGCGTGTCGGCGACGCGCAACGTCGGGCTGACGCTCGCGCGTGGCGAGTGGATCGTGTTCGCCGACGGCGACGACTGGATGAAACCCGGCGCATTGCGCACCTGGATCGCGCACGGCGAGCAGCATGACCTCGATGTCGTGATCGGCAACGGATTCAGCTTCGACGCGCTGCCGCCACCCGATGAACCGCAGCCGATGTACCAACGCCAGCCCTGGGGCGAGATCTGCGACGGCACGGCCTGGCTCACGCGGACCGTGCCGAACGACGACTGGGTCGTCTGCGTATGGCTGCAATGCGTGCGACGCGGGTTCGCGCAGAGGCACGGCCTGCGCTTCGAGGAAGGCGTCGTGCACGAGGACATCATCTGGACCTTGCAGGTCGGGCTTCGCGCGCAGCGGGTCGGTTTCGTGCGCGAGCCCTTCTATGGTTATCGGCGCAATCCGGCTTCGATCACGAATTCCCCGTCGCAGGCTGCCGTCGCGCAACGCGCCGCGGGTTATCTGCGGGTGATCGACGCGCTCGTGACGGCCGCGCTCGACCCGCGCACCGATAGGAGTCTGAGCCGGATTCTGTTGCGCCAGGCCAACCGCGAGGGCGGTCATCTGCTGCATGTGCTCAGGAAGCGTCTGCACGACGAGGCGCTGCGCAGGACTTTCGCGCGGCAGTTCCTGAAGTCCGGTTATATCCGCGTGATGCTGAAGGGCGCAACCAATGCGAGCGAGCTATGGCGCGCGTTGCGCTGCTGGCGCATCTACTCGCGCTTCGCGACTTGAAACAAGCACCTGGAAGCGCCGCGATTGCGCGCCGGGCAGCATGCCGATGCGCGTGCCCTGCGTTGTGCCGGCATCGCCGAAATCGGCCGCTGCGTAATGATGCATCAGGCGCGCATGCTTGCCATGCAGCGTCTGAAAGGCGGACATCACACGCCGCACGGTGAGCAGGCGTTGCCACAAGCGTTCGCGAAGCCCGCCGAAGGGCAACAGGGAAGGCGCGAACACGACCGCGCCAGGTCCCCAGCCGGGACGCCAGGAGCGTGCAAGACCCTGGCGCATGAAAAGCGAAAGTGTGGGCACGCCGATGCACGACGCGAGATGCCCGAGACCCGAATCGTTGCCGATGAACCAGGACGACTCTGCGATCCACGCAGCGACCTCGCTCAACTCGGGCAGCGCGTTGACCTCGCAGCCCTCTTCCGCGATATCGCCCCAGACGCCGAACTCGGCTGGTGCGACGAGAAAGCTCGGCTGCAACTGGCGACGGACGAGCACGCGCGAGAGCGCAATAAACTTTTTGCGGCTCCACATTTTCTCGGGGTGGCTGCCGGTCGGATGAATGATGACGCGATCGGCAAAACGCCCTCGCATGACGGCGGCCGGCACGACGAGACCGTTGGAACGCGTCACATCGGCGAGGCCCAGCACGTTCGTCGCGATATCGACGATGCGGTCCACCATGTGTTTCGAGCCACCGTATTCCGGCAGCGCGGCGAGACAGATCGTCTTGCCCGAGCGGCTCAGCGTCGATGCGTAGTCGGTCGGCCGCAACTCGAGCACCGTGTCGAACGCGCCCTGCCAGGCGTCGGGCCGTCCCACTGTCACTTGAGGAAACCAGTCGGCGAGCTGCTCCGCGACCCAGCCGAACACGACAGGCTGATATCCGTTGCGGATGAGATTGTCGACGAGGACGAGCCCGATGAGGCTGTCACCGATCGGCGATGGCAACACCACCGCAATCGAACTGTCAGTTCGCAGTTTCATTCCTGGTCTCGCGGGATCGCGCGGATGAACGCCGCGCAGAGACCGGGCAATCGCGCCCGACTACGGAGGTCGCCCGACTTGCGTTACGAATTGATGTGCTGCCGGCGTGGCTAGCGAAGCATCATAGCGAGATCGGCGGAGTCCTGCCAGAACGGAACATCCTAAAACGGTCTGACGCGTGTTACCGCATATTCGAAGCGCCAGCGCCCGTCAGAGCTTCTCGGTTTCTCCGCTCTTCGGCTGCCACTTCATGAGCCGGCGCTCGAGCAGCGCGACGAGGCCGTCGAGCACCAGCGCGAACGCGGTCAGCACGAGAATTCCGGCGAACACCGTGTTGATGTCGAAGGTGCCTTCGGCCTGCAGGATCAGATATCCGACGCCACGCGCCGAGCCGAGATATTCACCCACCACCGAGCCGACGAACGCGAGCCCCACCGAGGTGTGCAGGCTGGAAAACACCCAGCTCGTCGCGCTCGGCAGATAGACGTGCCGCAGCAGTTGCTTGCGATTCGCGCCGAGCATGCGCGCATTCGCGAGCACGACCGGGCTCACTTCCTTCACGCCCTGATAGACGTTGAAGAATACGATGAAAAACACGAGCGTCACGCCCAGCGCGACCTTCGACCAGATGCCGAGGCCGAACCACACCGCGAAGATCGGCGCGAGAATCACGCGCGGCATCGAGTTGGCGGCCTTGATGTAGGGATCGAGAAGCGCGCTCGTCGTCGGTGCGAGCGCGAGCCACAGGCCCACGCCCAGCCCGGACACGGTGCCGATCACGAACGCCAGCACCGTCTCGATGAGCGTCACCCACAAATGAATGTAGATCTCGCCGCTCGTGAACCACTCCCAGATGCGCACGAGCACCTTCTGCGGCTCGCCGAAGAAGAACGCGGCCTTGTTGGCGTCGTCGAAATAGAAAGGCGGCAGGAGCGTCGGGCTCGTCAGCGCGTACCACAGCACGAAGCACGCGAGCAGCAACAGCCATTGCCACACGATGAGATTCGCTCGATTCGGGCGCAGCTTGTTCCACATGATCGTATTGTCTTATTCGGCGGCGGGCTTCAGCTGCTGCTGATAGCCCTTCAACACTTCCTCGCGCAGCACGCCCCAGATCTGCGCGTGCAGTTCGACGAAGCGCGGATGCGAGCGGATCTCGGCGACATCGCGCGGACGCGGCAGGTCGATCGCGAATTCGCCGATCGGATGCGTGCCCGGCCCCGCCGCCAGCACGACGACGCGATCGGACATCGAGATCGCCTCGTCGAGATCGTGCGTGATGAACAGGACGGCCTTGCGCTTCGCGGCCCACAGGTCGAGCAGCTCGTTTTCCATCAGCTGACGCGTCTGAATGTCCAGGGCGGAGAACGGCTCGTCCATCAGGATGATGTCGGGATCGAGAATGAGCGTCTGCGCCATCGCGACGCGCTTTCTCATGCCGCCCGACAACTGATGCGGATAACGATCGCCGAAGCCGCCGAGACCCACGCGTTTGAGCCACTCATCGCCGCGCGCATCGGCTTCGGCCTTCGGCACGCCACGGAAAACCAGGCCGGCCGTCACGTTGTCGAGCGCGGAACGCCATGGCATCAGACCATCGGCCTGGAACATGTAACCCGCGCGCCGGTTGATGCCGGAAAGCGGCTCGCCGAACACGCTCACCGTGCCCGACGAAGGCGCAAGCAGCCCCGCCGACACGTTGAGCAGCGTGGACTTGCCGCAGCCGGTCGGCCCGACGACGGACACGAACTCGCCCGGCGCGATCGCGAGGCTCGTGTTGCGGACCGCGGTATAGCGATCCTTGCGATGCTCGCGCGACGTGAACGTGCAGGTGACGTCCGCGAGCGCGAGCGCGTGTTTCGAAGTCGACGACATCGGTCAGACCTTGACGGTGGCGAGCGCCTTCTTGACGAAGTCGTTGGTCCATGTCTTCGACAAGTCGATCGGCTTGCCCTTCACGGTTTCATCGAAGGCCTGCAGCGTCTTGAGCGACGTCGCGGGGCCGTCCGCGGGCATCAGGCCATCCGGCGACAGTGCTTCCTTCACGTGCTGCCATGCGTCGAGATAGAGCGCGCGATCGCCGAGCAGATAGCCTTCCGGCACGGTCGCAATCAGATCCTTGCCCGATGCCGTCTGCAGCCATTTCAGCGCGCGCACCATCGCGTTGGTGAGCGCCTGCGTCGTGTTCGGATTCTTCGTGATGAAGCTCTGCGATGCGTACAGGCAACCCGCCGGCATGTTGCCGCCGAACACGGTTTTCGTATCGGCGAGCGTGCGCGTATCGGACACGATGCGGATATCGCCCGCGCGCTCGAGCTTGGTCATCACCGGATCGAGGTTAGCGATCGCGTCGATCTGGCCGGATTGCAGCGCGGCGATCGCGCCCGCTCCCGCGCCCACGCCGATGAACGACACATCGGTCGCCTTCAGTCCGGCCTGCGCGAGCACGAAGCTCGCCATGATCGAGGTCGACGAGCCCGGCGCCGTCACGCCGATCTTCTTGCCCTTCAGGTCCGCGACCGACTTGTAGTTCGGCATCGCCTTCTTCGAGACGGCAAGCACGATCTGCGGCGCGCGCCCTTGCAGCACGAATTCGCGGAAATACTGATTTTTCGCCTGCAGCAGAAGCGTGTGCTCGAACGCGCCGGACACCACGTCCGCGCTGCCGCCGACCGCCGCCTGCAGCGCCTTCGCGCCGCCCGCGAAATCGGCGATTTCGACGTCGAGCCCCTCGTCCTTGAAGTAGTTGCGGCGCTCCGCGATCGTGAGCGGCAGATAGTAGAAGAGGTTCTTGCCGCCGACCGCGATGGATACCTTGGCCTGCTCCGGCTTCGTCTGCGCAAACGCGAGCGGCATGGCCGACCACGCGCCACCCGCGAGCACGGCGCCGCTCGCGATGAACGTTCTGCGTTTCATCGTTGTGTGTCTCCTTGGAATTCTTGTTGTCTGCGAGCGCGTCAGATCACTTTGGCCGCCCGTAGCCGCGCAATATCGTCGGCATCATACCCGAGCGTTTGAAGTACTTCATCCGTGTGTTCACCGAGTTGCGGCCCGAGCCAGCGCGTTTCGCCCGGTGTCTCGGAGAGTTTCGGCGTGACGTTCGGCAGCGTGATGTCCTTGCCGTCCTGCCAAGGAAAACGTTGCAGCATCTGGCGCGCGATGTATTGCGGATCGGTGAACATGTCCGCGACGCTGTAAATGCGCCCAGCCGGCACGTCGGCGGCGTTGAGCACGGCGAGCGCCTCGTCGATGCTGCGCGTCGCGAGCCACGCGGCGATGGCGTCGTCAATTTCCCGCGTGCGCGGCACGCGGCCATCGTTCGACGCGAGCGCGGGATCGTCCGCGAGGTCCGCGCGATCGATCGCGTTCATGAGGCGCTTGAAGATCGGATCGCTGTTGCCGCCGATCACGATGCTGCCGTCGCGGCACGGATACGTGTTCGACGGCACGATGCCCGGCAGCGACGCGCCCGTGCGCTCGCGCACCATGCCGTACACGCCGTACTCCGGCACGACGCTTTCCATCATGTTGAAGACAGCTTCGTACAGCGCGACATCGACCACTTGCCCCTTGCCGCCGTTCACCTGCCGATGATGCAGCGCCATCAGCGCGCCGATCACACCATGCAGCGCCGCAATCGAATCGCCGATGGAAATGCCGATGCGCGGCGGCGGCAAATCCGGGTAGCCGGTGATGTGCCGCAATCCGCCCATCGATTCGGCGATCGCGCCGAAGCCCGGCCGGTCGCGGTACGGCCCGGTCTGGCCATAACCGGAAAGCCGCACCATCACGAGACCGGGATTGTCGGCGGACAGCACTTCATAGCCGAGCCCGAGCTTTTCGAGCAGACCGGGCCGGAAGTTCTCGACGACGATATCGGCTTCCTTCGCAAGCCGGCGCACGATCTCCTTGCCCTCCTCGGCCTTGAGATTGACCGTCACCGATTTCTTGTTGCGCGCCTGCACCGCCCACCAGAGCGACGTGCCGCCGACTTCCGGATAGAGCTTGCGCCACTTGCGCAGCGGATCGCCGCCGTTGGGGTCTTCGATCTTGATGACGTCGGCGCCGAATTCGCCCATGAAGCGCGCCGCGAACGGACCGGCGATGAGCGTGCCCAGTTCCAGCACCTTGACGCCGGCGAGCGGTCCCGTCGTTGCGCTCATGGTCGCGTCTCCTGTTTTTTTGCTGGTTGTTTTTAAAGCGGAATGTCGAGCGGCCTGAAGCGCGGCGTGCCGTCGGCGAGTGTCTCGTTGAACATTTGCGCGGGCCGCACCCACAAGCCGCGTTCGTGCGGCCACAGATGTTCGTAGACGATCATGGCTTCCTCGGTTTCCGAGTGCCGCGCGACGCCGATCACGCGATAAAGGCCGCCCTTGTAGTGACGGTGGGTCGCGAGCGCGAGAGCTTCGGTTTCTGTCATGGGTATGGTCCTGCTGATGGCCGCGTTCAGACTTTCTGACGTTCAGACCGAGCGGCGATCGAGCATCGCGCGCGCGATCGTGCCCGCATCGACATATTCGAGCTCGCCACCGACGGGCACGCCGCGCGCGAGCCGCGTCACCTTCAGTCCTTTCGATTTGAGCGTCTGCGCGAGATAGTGCGCGGTCGCCTCGCCTTCGTTCGTGAAGTTGGTGGCGAGCACCACTTCCTGCACCACGCCGTCGAGCGCGCGACTGATGAGCCGCTCGAAGTGGATCTCCTTCGGCCCGATGCCGTCGAGCGGACTCAGCCGCCCCATCAGCACGAAATAGAGCCCGCGATACGTGAGCGTCTGTTCGAGCATGATCTGGTCGGCAGGCGTTTCGACGACGCACAGCAAGGCCGGGTCGCGTTCCTCGTCGCTGCAGACTTCGCAGATTTGCGCTTCGGTGAAGGTGTTGCACTTCTCGCAGTGCTGCAGATGCTCAGTCGCGAACAGGAGCGTTGCACCGAGCTTCTCGGCGCCCGCGCGGTCATGCTGCATCAGGTGATACGCCATGCGTTGCGCCGACTTCGGTCCGACGCCGGGCAGCGCGCGCAGCGCCTCGACCAGCGCCGACAGGGCGGAAGGTTGTTTCATGTGTCCTCATGACACGCCGAATTCGCTTCGGCGCGCGCGGTTAGAACGGCAGCTTGAAGCCCGGCGGCATCGGCATGCCGGCCGTCATGCCGCTCATTTTTTCTTGCGTGGTGGCCTCGGCCTTGCGCACGGCGTCGTTGAACGCGGCGGCGACGAGGTCTTCCAGCATGTCCTTGTCGTCGGCGAGCAGGCTCGGGTCGATGGACACGCGCTTGACGTCGTTCTTGCAGGTCATCGTCACCTTCACGAGACCGGCGCCTGACTGGCCCTCGACCTCGATCAGCGCGAGCTGGTCCTGCATCTTCTTCATGTTTTCCTGCATCTGCTGAGCCTGTTTCATCAGCCCGGCGAGTTGGTTCTTCATCATGGTTCGGCTCCTTACTCGAAAACGTGTGGCGAAAGCGCGCGATACGTGCGCTCGGAATTCAGTGGCTAGGCGCGGCGTCGCTTCACGACGGATTCGCGCCCGCTGCGGCAATCGGCTTGATCGAACCCTGCACGATGCTCGCCCCGAAATCGCGGATCAGCGACTGGACAAACGGATCCTGCCTGATTTCCTGCTCGGCTTCCCGCTGGCGACGCGCGCGGTCGGCCGCATCGAGCGCGGCGGCGGTGCGGCGCACGGGCGCGACGTTGACGCTCACTTCGATCACGCGGCCGAGCTTTTCGGCAAGCGCGGTCTTTAGCTTCGTGACGTGCGTGGCATCGGTGTACATCTGCACCGCGACCGCGAGCGTGACGGAATTCGCGTCGCAGGCCGTCAGTTCGCTGTTGAACGCGAGCTGATAGGCGACGCCCTTCAGCGGCAGATCGACGGCGAGCGCGGGCCATTCGACCGGCACGCCGAGCGCATCGAGCGGCACGGCGGGCGGTAGCGGCGTCGTGTCGATCACCGGCGCGGGTTTCGCGGCGGGCTCGGCGTTGAAGCGCATGTCGTCGGGACCGCTGTCGAACGCGGGCACGAAGCCGTCGTCCGGCGGCATGAAGTATTCGTCTTCCGATCCCGCCGGCGGATAGTCGTCGGGCGGCATCTCCTCCCATGGCGGAACGACGTTCGATTTGCCCGCGGCTTTCGGCTCGGGCGCGACGGCCGCGGCAGGCGCTGCTGCTGCGCGGCGTGGTGCCGGCGCCTGAACCTGGGCGGCAGGTTTCGCGACGGGTTTGGGCGCTGCGGGAGCCGGTGCCGCGCGCGCGCCGCGGTCGGATGAAAGACGCATGCCGGCGCTACGCAGCACTTCGAGCGCGGCACTCGCCCCGCCGGCCGCGCGCGAGTTCGCGGCGTCAGTCCCGGATGCGCGCGATGCGGCAGGCGCGGCTTCTTCCACGACTTGCCGCGCGGCGCTGGGCACGGGTGCAGGCTTCGCAGGGACAGGCTCGCTCGCATCGACGACGGGCGGCGCGCTTTCGGCTGCGATCTCGACCGGCGGCGTCTCTTTCGCCTTGACGATGACGGTTTCCACGACCGGAGCGGGTGCCTTCGCCACGGGCGCAGGCGCGACGGTGCGTTCGGCCATCGCTCCCGCGAGTGCCGCGCTGCGCGCGGGCTTGGCACCCGAAGGCGCGCTCACGGCAACACCGCCGCCCGGCCCACCCGCCGGTTCGAAGGCGAGCATGCGCAGCAGCGTCATCGTGAAGCCGGCATATTCGTCGGGCGCCAGGCCGAGCTCGCTGCGCCCGACCGTGGCAATCTGATAGAAAAGCTGAACCTGCTCGGCGGAAAGGACTTCGGCGAAGCGGCGGATATCCGCGGCTTCCGGCCATTCATCCAGCACCGACGTCGGCGCGAACTGCCCCCACGCGATTCGATGCAGCAGACTCGCGAGATCCTGCAGCGCGGTCGAGAAAGACAGGCTGCGCAGCGCCATTTCGTCGGCGATCGCGAGCACGCCGGGGCCGTCGGCGGCGGCGAGCGAATCGATGAGGCGGATCAGATAACTTTGATCGAGCGCGCCGAGCATGCCGCGCACGGCTTCCTCGGTGACCTGATTGGCCGAATAGGCGATGGCCTGATCGGTGAGCGAGAGCGCGTCGCGCATGCTGCCGTCCGCCGCGCGCGACAGAAGCCGCAGCGCCTGCGACTCGAACGTGATGCTCTCCTGCTGAAGAATGTTCTCCAGATGCGACACGATATGCCCCGCCGGCATCTGCTTCAAATTGAACTGCAGGCAGCGCGAGAGCACGGTGACCGGAATCTTCTGCGGATCGGTCGTGGCGAGAATGAACTTCACATGCGGCGGCGGCTCTTCCAGCGTCTTCAGCATCGCGTTGAAGGCGTGGTTCGTGAGCATGTGCACTTCGTCGATCATATAGACCTTGAAGCGAGCATCGACGGGTGCGTACACGGCGCGTTCGAGCAGCGCCGCCATTTCGTCGACACCGCGATTGCTCGCCGCGTCCATTTCGACGTAATCGACAAAGCGGCCTTCGTCGATTTCCCGGCACGCCCGGCACACGCCGCACGGCTTCGAGGTCACGCCGGTTTCACAATTGAGCGCCTTCGCGAAGATGCGCGAGAGCGTCGTCTTGCCGACGCCGCGCGTGCCCGTGAAGAGATAGGCGTGATGCAGGCGGCCGCCGTCGAGCGCGTGCGTGAGCGCACGGACGACGTGCTCCTGGCCGACGAGCGACTCGAACGATTTCGGCCGCCATTTGCGTGCGAGAACTTGATAGGTCATGCGCGAAATTGTATCAGCAACGACCTCGCGCAAACGCCGCTCCAAAAGGCTGCCGAGCCGCCGCGACCAGAACTGCGGACGCGCGAAAATACGCCTTGCGACGGCGCGCAAGATGGAGAACGAATCAGGGAAAACGAGAAAGGAACAACAGAAAAAAGCGGAAGGTGACGAGCCCGACCCTCGGCACTGGTGGAAAGCGGCTGTGGCTGCTTCGTTCCCGACCTGACCAGGTTGACCGCGCCACCATGCGAGGAGGCCCGTCACGTCGAATCATACCACGGGGTCGCCCGCTCCCGGAAGGCGCCGACGAAATGTGCGGACCTTCGCTGTTCCCTCTTGTGCTTCGTGTTTTCACCCTCAGATGCGCCCTATCAGTACCCGGCAACGGATAGCAAAGTAGGCTAAGATGACATTTGAATAACCCGGATGTGGTGCATTTCGCCCTTCCGTGGATCATTCGCCGCCGTTCGCGAGTCGTTCTGGCGCACGGCGTGCGGGCCGAATCCTGCCCGTTGGCGACGAAAATTTTTTTCAGTTTTGGTGTATCGTGGCGAGCATTCAAACGCGGGCCTCGAATCAATAGAGGTATTCAGACAATGAGCGAATCAATCAAGCACATCAGCGACGCTTCTTTCGAGCAGGATGTCGTCAAGTCGGATAAACCTGTCCTGCTCGACTTCTGGGCGGAGTGGTGCGGTCCGTGCAAAATGATCGCCCCGATCCTCGACGAAGTCGCGAAGGATTATGGCGATCGCCTGCAAATCGCGAAGATCAACGTGGACGAGCATCAGTCCACGCCGGTCAAGTTCGGCGTGCGCGGCATCCCTACGCTGATCCTCTTCAAAAACGGCGCAGTGGCCGCGCAGAAGGTCGGCGCATTGTCCAAGTCGCAACTCACCGCGTTCCTCGACAGCAACCTGTAACGGCATCATCGGCGGGCGTCGGCTTCCTCCGACACCCGCCTCGCGCTTTCGCAGCGCCGTCGCGACATGCAGCCGATGTTGTCACACGACAACATCGGCCTAAAAGCCCCGCCCAAAGCCAACCCGAGGCTCGTGTGGCGTGTGCTATGCTAGAATCACAAGAGTTCAAGAAGTATTAAGTCTCGAGCGGTTCCGCTCACCTCTTCTCCCAAATCTTTCTGTCGCACCTCTCTCCCCGGCGGGAAATCCGTATGCATTTATCCGAGCTCAAGTCTCAGCACGTGTCTGCACTGATCGAGATGGCCAACGGCCTCGAGATCGAAAATGCGAACCGCCTGCGCAAGCAGGAACTCATGTTCGCGATTCTTAAAAAACGCGCCAAAGCGGGCGACACGATTTTCGGCGACGGCACGCTCGAAGTGCTGCCCGATGGCTTCGGCTTCCTGCGCTCGCCCGAGACCTCGTATCTCGCGAGCACGGACGACATTTACATCAGTCCGTCGCAAATCCGCCGCTTCAATCTGCACACCGGCGACACGATCGAAGGCGAAGTGCGCACGCCGAAGGACGGCGAGCGTTATTTCGCGCTCGTGAAGGTGGACAAAGTCAACGGGCAGCCGCCCGAGGCCTCGAAACACAAGATCATGTTCGAGAACCTCACGCCGCTGCATCCGAACAAGCCGCTGCCCCTCGAGCGCGAAATGCGCGGCGAGGAAAACGTCACCGGCCGGATCATCGACATGATCTCGCCGATCGGCAAGGGCCAGCGCGGCCTGCTCGTCGCGTCGCCGAAGTCGGGCAAGACCGTGATGCTGCAGCATATCGCGCATGCGGTGAAAGCCAATCATCCGGACGTCATCCTGTTCGTGCTGCTCATCGACGAGCGCCCTGAAGAAGTGACGGAAATGCAGCGTTCGGTGCGCGGCGAAGTCATCGCTTCGACCTTCGACGAACCCGCCGCGCGTCACGTGCAGGTGGCCGAAATGGTCATCGAGAAGGCGAAGCGTCTCGTCGAAATGAAGCATGACGTCGTGATCCTGCTCGACTCCATTACGCGTCTCGCGCGCGCCTACAACACGGTTGTGCCGGCATCGGGCAAGGTGCTGACGGGCGGTGTTGACGCCAACGCGCTGCAACGTCCGAAGCGCTTCTTCGGCGCGGCCCGCAATATCGAGGAAGGCGGCTCGCTCACGATCATCGGCACGGCGCTCATCGAAACGGGCAGCCGCATGGACGACGTGATCTACGAAGAGTTCAAGGGCACCGGCAACATGGAAGTGCACCTCGAACGCCGTCTCGCGGAAAAGCGCGTGTATCCGTCGATCAACCTGAACAAGTCGGGCACGCGCCGCGAAGAACTGCTCATCAAGCCGGACCTGCTGCAGAAGGTCTGGGTGCTGCGCAAGTTCATTCACGACATGGACGAAGTCGAAGCCATGGAATTCCTGCTCGACAAGATCCGTCAGACGAAGAACAACGCCGAGTTCTTCGACATGATGCGTCGCGGCGGGGGCTGATCCCGAATCGCTGCTTCAGCACAGAAAACCGCCTGCTTCGTCAGGCGGTTTTTTATTGGCGCCGTGCGTACAATTCGCAACTGTTCCAGTCCTCCCGTTCGACGCATGGCCAACCTCTTCACCCGCTGGTTCGGCGCGCAACGCCGCGAGCGCGCGCTGCGCAAATACGCGATCGACGACGCGCTCTGGCAGCGCACGCTCGACACGTACCCGTGCTTCGCCCATTTGAGCGCGGACGACCTCGGACGCCTGCGCGAAACCGCGAGCCTGTTCATCGCGCAAAAGGAATTCTCGACCGCGCACGATCTCGAACTGACCGATCAGATGATCGTCTCGATCGCCGCGCAAGCCTGTCTGCCGGTGCTCAATCTCGACCTCGACCTGTATCGCGGCTGGGTCGGCGTGATCGTCTATCCGGGCGAGTTCGTCATCAGGAAAACGGTCGAAGACGAAGACGGCGTCGTGCACGAGATCGAGCACGATGCGAGCGGCGAAGCATGGGAAGGCGGTCCTGTCGTGCTCTCCTGGGAAGACGCGCAGATGGCCGACGGCTCGGACGCCTACAACGTCGTGATCCACGAGTTCGCGCACAAGATCGACATGGTGACCGGCGTCGCCGATGGTCACCCTCCGCTCTTTCGCCGCTGGCACGCACCGCTTGACACCACCGCCTGGTCCGATGTCTTCGACAATGCCTACGACCAGTTCTGCGCGCGCGTGGACGCCGTGCCGGAGCGGCGCTGGAGCCGCTTCGAGCGCGATTCGCTGATCGATCCGTATGCGGCGGACCATCCGTCGGAGTTCTTCGCGGTGTGCAGCGAGGCCCTTTTCGTGACGCCGCAGGCGTTCGAATCGGAATATCCCGAGCTCTACCGGCTGCTCGCGCGCTATTACCGGCAGGACCCGGCGGGCGCCGGGGCGCTCGTCGCGTGAGTTCCGCCGCAACGTCCAAAAAAGATGTCAACCGACTGATTTTCTGGCATAATCGCCGTTTTTCGACCCTAGGCAAGTGACTCGCGCGGCACTGCAAAAAAGTGCAACGGGTTGGCTACCGCCAGATATCAGGAAAGACCATGAAAGAAGGCATTCACCCGAATTATCGCGAAGTCCTGTTCGTCGACATGTCGAACGACTTCAAGTTTGTGACCCGCTCGACCATCCAGACGCGCGAAACCGCCGAATTCAACGGCAAGAGCTACCCGCTCGCGAAGATCGAAGTGTCGTCGGAATCGCATCCGTTCTACACCGGTCAGCAAAAGATCATGGACACGGCAGGCCGCGTCGAGAAGTTCAACAACAAGTTCGCGCGCTTCTCCACCAAGAAGTAAGTCGGCTTCGAGTTTCAAGAAAAAAGGGCAGCTTTGGCTGCCCTTTTTTGTCGCTGACTGTTTTTCGTCGCATTCGGTAAGCGTTGTTGCGCGCGGTTACCGCGGGTATCGATGAACCGCCCTTAACCGCGCCGCGCGACTACAATGCCGGTTTGCTCCAGCCCCGGGCTCGCTTTGCGCGAGATCAGCGCACCGTTTTCCATCAAGCCTTATCGCATGCGATCTGTCGTACGTCTGACCGCCTCCGCCACCAGCGCCCTGCCGCGCTGGCTGTTGCTCGCCATCTGCATCACCTACGCGTCGTTCGGCCTGTTCGGCCGCGATCCGTGGAAGAACGAGGATGCGGCGGGCTTCGGCGTCATGTGGACGATGGCCAATGGCGACGCGCGCGACTGGCTCCTGCCGAACCTCGTCGGCAAGGCGCCCACCGCCGACGGCCCGCTGATGTACTGGCTCGGCGCATCGGCCATCCGGCTGCTGAGTCCGTGGGTCGATGCAAGCAACGCCTCGCGCGTCGTCACGGGTCTGCTCTTCTGTCTCGCCTGCGCGTTCGTGTGGTATTCGGCCTATCTGCTCGGCCGGCGCGACGAAGCGCAGCCCTTCAAATACGCTTTCGGCGGCGAACCCGAGCCGCGTGACTACGGGCGCACGCTCGCCGACGGCGCGCTGCTCATCCTGCTCGCGTGCTTCGGCCTCGCGGAGCGCGGCCACGAAACCACGCCGCAGCTCGCGCAGTTCGCCGGCACCGCGATGCTGCTCTACGGCCTCGTGCGCAGCCTCGACAAGCCGATCCACGGCGGCATCGTGTGGGGCGTGGCGATCGGCGTGGTCGGGCTGTCCAGTTCGCCGGTGCTCGTGTTCGCGCTTCTGCTCTGCACGCTCGCGATGACGATCATCGTGAAGCAGGTGCGCGCCGCGCCGCTCCTGATCTACGGCCTGCCGGTCGCGATCGTGCTGATCGCGGCGTGGGTGCTGCCGACGCTGCATTACTTCCCCGACGACGGCGAATGGTGGCTGCGTCAGTGGTGGCGCAACAGCTTTTCGTTCTTCTCCGGCACGCCCGGCGCGGTCTTCGGCTACGCGATCAAGAACCTGCCGCTCTTCACGTGGCCCGCGTGGCCGCTCGCGGTGTGGGCGTTCGTCAGTTGGGGCGGGCTACGCCGCTCGCCGCACGTCGGCGTGCCGTTGTCGATCATCGGGCCGCTGCTCGTGCTGGTCGTCCTGCAGGCGCACGAGACCAACCGGCTCTTCATGCTGCTGCTGCCGCCGCTTTCGGTGCTCGCGACCTTCGCGCTGCCCACGCTGAAGCGCGGCGCGATCAACGCCATCGACTGGTTCGCGATGCTGAGCTTCACCATCATCGGCTCCCTGGTGTGGCTCGTGTGGACCGCCGGCATGTTCGGTTTCCCCGCGTCGATGGCCCGCAATCTCGCGCGTCTCGCGCCGGGCTTTCATCCCGAATTCAAGCTGATCTCCTTCGGGTGCGCGGTGGCCGTGACGGTCTGCTGGTTCCTGCTCGCGCGCTGGCGGCTCGCGCGTCATCCGAAAGTGCTGTGGCGCAGCGTCGTGCTGTCGAGCGCGGGCACCACGCTCATGTGGGTGCTGCTCATGACGCTGTGGTTGCCGGTGGTCAATTACAGCCGGACATATCGCGACGTGGCCGAGCAGATCGCCGACCATCTTCCGCCCGACTACACCTGCATCTCGCCCGTGCGTCTCGGCGACGCGCA
The DNA here is from genome assembly GCA_001580565.1 of Caballeronia megalochromosomata. Taxonomy (GTDB): domain Bacteria; phylum Pseudomonadota; class Gammaproteobacteria; order Burkholderiales; family Burkholderiaceae; genus Caballeronia; species Caballeronia megalochromosomata. The sequence continues at coordinate 54,799 of LRBF01000239.1, forward strand.
GATCGCCACCTTCGCCTATTTCGGCGGCATGCACTTCGCGTTCGACGAAGATTGCGACGTGATCCTGCGCCAGGATCCGGCGGATTACGGCGAGCCGTCGTCGATGTCCGCGTTCCAGTGGAAGCTCGTGTGGGAAGGCCGGCGCGTCGCCGACCGCGACGAGCGCTTCCGTCTCTACGTGCGCATCGAGCGTCCCACGCCGCCGGCGAAGAAACCGCTGCGTCCGAAGAGCCTGCGCCGGACCCAGTAAGGCCATGCGCGCGATGCCGACCTCCATCCGCACGACCGGCATGCTGAGCGACGTGCGCAGGATCGCCGCGCTCGCGTGGCCGGTGCTGATCGGCCAACTCGCGGTGATCGCGTTCGGCGTGATCGATACCGCGATGGTCGGCCGCTTCTCCGCGACGGATCTGGCCGCGCTCGGCCTCGGCGGCTCGGTCTATATCTCGGTGTATATCGGCCTGACGGGGATTCTCGTCGCGTTACAGCCGATCGCCGGGCAACTCTTCGGCGCGGGCCGCGAAAGCGAGATCGGCGAGGAAACGCGTCAGGCGCTGTGGCTCGCCGCCGCGCTCACCGTCATCGGATTCGTGCTGCTCTACTTTCCCGAGCCGCTGCTCTCCCTCGCGAAAAGTCCGCCCGCGCTGCACGACCGCACGGTCGACTATCTGCGCATTCTCTCGTTCGGCCTGCCCGCGAGCCTCGTGTTTCGCGTCTACAGTTCGCTCACCAACGCGGTCGGCAAGCCGCGGCTCGTGATGTTCCTGCAAGTCGGCGGGCTGCTGCTCAAATTTCCGCTCAACACCTGGTTCATCTTCGGCGGCGCGGGCTTTCCCGCGCTCGGCGGTCCCGGCTGCGCGCTCGCGAGCACGCTCATCAACTGGGTGCTCGCGATCGTCGGGATGACCGTGCTCTTCAGGGTCGAATTCTTCCGCCCGTTCCGCATCTTCTCGCACTTCTGCTGGCCGGTCTGGCGCCGTCAGCTCGCGCTCCTGCGCCTCGGCATTCCGATGGGCCTGTCGTACCTCATCGAAGTCACGTCGTACACGTTCATGGCGCTCTTCATCTCGCGCTTCGGCACCACGACGCTCGCCGGCCACCAGATCGCGGGCAATCTCGGCGCGGTGCTGTACATGACGCCGCTGTCGATCGGCATCGCGTCGTCAACGCTCGTGTCGCAGGCGCTCGGCGCCGGTCGCTACGATGACGCCCGCTCGATCTCGCGGCACGGCATCGGCATGGCGTGCGTGCTCGCGCTCGCCTACGGCGTGATCCTGGTCGCGGCGCGGCCGCACGTGATCGCAGCCTATACGCCGGACACGAACGTCATCGCGGCCGCGATGCCGCTCGTGCTCATCATCTTCTTCTATCACCTCTGCGACGCCCTGCAGATCACCACCGCATTCATCCTGCGCGCGTACAAGGTGACGCTCGTGCCGACCGTGATCTACGCCATCGCGCTGTGGGGCATCGGGCTCGGCGGCGGCTATCTGCTCGGCTTCGACGTGGGCGGCGGCGTGCCCGAGTGGCTGCAAGGCGCGCGCGGCTTCTGGATCGCCAACTCGGCGAGTCTGGGCGTGGCGGGCGTCGGCCTGTTCCTCTATTGGCGGCGCGTGAGCGCGCGGCATCTGAACCGGGTCGATCCGACCTGAACCGCTTGCACCCGATTCGATGATTTGTGTGGAAAAACATCATCGGTTTGCATCATCGGAAAGCGTGACCTAAGGCTCCAGTAGAATTTCGCGTCGAGGGAAACTCGGAGCGAGTGGATGAGCCGCATTACAACGTCACAAAAAAAATGGATTCTGGCCGCAACCACGCTGATCGCCGCGCTCGGGACGCTCGCCGCGTTTCATCGAGCCGACGCCGCGCGCATCGCGAGCGTGTCGCCGCAAGGCAAGGTCGCGCAAGTGCGGCAGGTCGTCGCCAAATTCGACGAACCGATGATCGCGTTCGGCAGCGCGGCGGCGAGCGCGCCCGGCCAGCTCGTCTGTAGCGGCGCGAGCGCGTCGGCCACGGCGGGCTCGGGCCGCTGGATCGACGCCAAAACCTGGGCGTACGATTTCGAGCACGATCTGCCGCCCGGCGTGCGCTGCGCGCTCGATCTCTCGGACGGCCTCAAGTCCGTCGCCGGCAATGCGCTTTCCGGCCCGCGCCACTTCGCGTTCCAGACGGGCGGACCGTTCGTCACGCGCATCATGCCGAGCTACGGCGACATCGAAGAAAATCAGGCTTTCGTGCTGCGCCTGAACGGCCCCGCGACGCAGGCCTCGGTGCTCGAACATGTCTGGTGCGAATCGAACGCGCTCGGCAACCGCATTCCGGTGCGCACGATCGATGACGCCGCGCGCGCCGCCCTGCTCAAACATTTCCGGCTGGAGAAGGAAAGCGATCGCGTGCTCACGCTCGCGTGCCAGCAAACGTTGCCGTCGGCGACGAAGATGCAGCTCGTGTACGGTGCTGGCGTAATGGGACCGAGCGGTATCGCCAACGACGTCGAAAAGCGCTTCGACTTCAACGTGCGCGAGCCCTTCACGGCGAGCTTCTCGTGCGAGCGCGAAAACGCGAAGGCGCCGTGCACGCCGCTGCGCCCGCTGCGCCTGAATTTCAGCGCGCCGATCAGCCGTGCCGATGCGCAGAAATTCGTGCTGCGCGGACCGAAGGGCAACGCATCGCCGCATTTCGACGCAACCGACAAGGACGCCGAAGTCAGCGCCGTCGAGTTCGCCGCGCCCCTGCCCGAACGCGCGGATCTAACCATCGACGCCCCCGCGAACCTGAAGGACGCGAGCGGCCGCACGCTCGCGAACGCCGATCTTTTCCCGCTCAAGACGGCGACCGCCGCCATGCCGCCGCTCGCGAAGTTTTCGTCGGGCACGTTCGGCATCATCGAGCGATTCGCCGAGCCGGGCATGCCGGCGATGCTGCCGGTCACGCTGCGCCACGTCGAAGCGGACCTGCACGTGCAAGGGCTCAACTCGGGCACCGCGCAAATCACGAAGCTCAAGCTCGACGCCGACACCGACATTCGTCAATGGATGCGCGCCGTCGACCTGTTCGACGGCATATCGATGCCGCGCTCGACGGTCGAGGAACGCATGCCCGCGATGCTCGACAACGGCATCACGCCGATCATCATCCCGAACAGCGACGGCTCGGCGTCCAAGGATCCGCAAATCGACATCCGTTCGCTGTCGATGCTGGCGAAACAGCGCGGCGTCGAAACCCTCACTCTGCCCGCCGCCGATCCGAAAGCGCTGCGGCCCTTCGAAGTCGTCGGCATTCCGCTCACGAAGCCCGGTTTCTATGTCGTCGAACTGGCCTCGCCCGCGCTCGGCGCGTCGCTGCTCGGCAAGAATCAGGCGATGTACGTGCGCACGTCGGTGCTCGTCACCAATCTCGGCGTGCATTTCAAGCAGGGACGCGAGAACAGCCTCGTGTGGGTCACGACGCTCGACAAGGGCAAGCCCGTCGCCAACGCCGACGTGCGCGTCACCGACTGCAATGGCGACGAGATCGCCACCGCAAGGACGGACGCGCAAGGCATCGCGAAGATCGGCAAGCCGCTCGCGGCCACCCGCGAATGCAACGAGCACAGCCTCGCGTGGGGCGGCTTCTTCGTGTCGGCGCGCGTGAACGACGCGGTCACGGGCCCGGACATGGCGTTCGTGACGTCGGACTGGAACCGCGGCATCGAATCGTGGCGCTTCAACGTGCCGACGGACATGAGCGCGACGCGCACGACGCGCGCGCATACCGTGTTCGACCGCACGCTGCTGCGCGCGGGCGAAACCGTGTCGATGAAGCATCTGCTGCGCGTCGAGACGCTCGACGGTTTCGCGTTTCCGTCGAGTTATCCGAGCCGCGTGACGATCCGGCACGTCGGCAGTGGACAGACCTGGCATCTGCCGCTCAAATGGGCCGCCGACCATAGCGCCGATTCGAGCTTCACTGTGCCCGTCGCGGCGAAGCTCGGCGAATACAGCGTGACGCTCGACAACGGCGCGGCGGCTTCGAGCGACGATGACGACAACGACAACGCGGTCACGCAGTCGTATGAATCGGGGAGCTTTCGCGTCGAGGAATTCCGCCTGCCGGTATTCAAAGGCGCCATCACCGCGGGCGACCCCAAATCGCCCGGGCTCGTCGCGGCGCAGGAAGCGCCGGTCGCGGTGCGCCTCGAATACGTGCAGGGGGGACCGGCGTCGAGTCTGCCGGTGCAGGTGTCCGCGCTCGTGCGCGATGTCGCGCCGCCCTTCGCTTCGCAGTACGAGGGGTTCAGCTTCGCGCCCTATCGCAAGCCGACGAACGACGGCGCCAGCGCCCCCGCCGAGGACGAAGACAGCGAGCAGCAGGACAACGCGACGACGAAGCTCGTCGCGGACAAGCTGCGCGTCACGCTCGACCGGGACGGCGCGGGCAAGGTCACGGTGAAGCCGCTGCCGGCGGTCGAATCGCCGAAGCGTCTCGCGCTCGAAGCGAGCTTCGCCGATCCGAACGGCGAGATTCAGACCATCAGCGGCGGCACGACGCTCTGGCCGGCCGAGGTCGCCGTCGGCGTGAAGGCGGGACATTGGGTGTCGGTGGGCGGCGCGCTGCCGGTGCAGGCGCTCGCGCTCGATCTGCAGGGCAAGCCGCGCGCGGGCGTATCGGTCGATATCAAGGCCGTCGCGCGCGTGATGTCGAGTTCGAGGAAGCGCATGGTGGGCGGCTTCTACGCGTACGACAACCACACCGAGGTCAAGGATCTCGGCACGCTGTGCAGCGGCAAGAGCGACGATCACGGCATCGTCGCGTGCGACGCGAAGCTCAAGGAGCCCGGCAACGTCGATCTGATCGCGGTCGCCAAGGACGGCGACGGCCGCGCGGCCAACGCGAGCACATCGGTATGGGTCACGCGCGAGGACGAGTTGTGGTTCGGCGGCGAAAACACCGACCGCATCGACGTATTGCCCGAGAAAACGACCTACGAGCCGGGCGAAACCGCGCGCTTTCAGGTGCGCATGCCCTTCCGCTCGGCGACGGCGCTCGTCGCGGTCGAGCGTGAGGGTATCGTCGAGACGCGGGTCGTCGAACTGAACGGAAAGGATCCGACCGTCGAGCTGAAGGTCGGGAATGCGTGGGGGCCGAATGTCTACGTGTCGGTGCTCGCGTTGCGCGGGCGCATCCGCGAGGTGCCGTGGTATTCGTTCTTCACATGGGGATGGAAGGCGCCGGTCGAATGGGCGCGCGCGTTCTGGTACGAAGGCCGGCAGTATCAGGCGCCGACACCGCTCGTGGATCTGTCGAAGCCCGCGTTCCGTTACGGGCTCGCGTCGATCAGGGTCGGCACGGCATCGCACAGGCTCGCGGTGAGCGTGAGTCCGGATGCGAAGTCGTATGCCGTCCGAAGCCGTGCGCACGTGAAGGTGAAGGTCGCGCTGCCCGATGGCAAGCCCGTGCCCGCCGGCACGCAGATCGCGGTCGCGGCCGTCGATGAAGCATTGCTCGAACTGATGCCGAATCAAAGCTGGGACGTGCTCGACGCGATGCTGCAACAGCGCGCGTACGGCGTCGAGACGGCGACCGCGCAGATGGAGATCATCGGGCGGCGTCACTTCGGACGCAAGGCGGTGCCCGCGGGCGGCGGCGGCGGACACAGCGCGACGCGCGAGCTGTTCGACACGCTCCTGCTGTGGAATCCGCGCGTCACGCTCGATGCGAAGGGCGAAGCCAGCGTCGACGTGCCGCTGAACGATGCCCTCACGCGCTTTCGCATCGTCGCGGTCGCGGCGGTCGGCGCGGGGCAGTTCGGCACCGGCAGCGCGTCGATTCAAAGCACGCAGGACTTGCAACTGATTTCGGGATTGCCGCCGCTCGTGCGCGTCGGCGATGCGTTCCGCGCGCAGTTCACGCTGCGCAACACGACCGCGCGGACGATGCGCGTCGTCGTCACGCCGCGCGCCGGCACGCTCGCGCTCGACGCGCGCACGGTAGAGCTGGCGCCGGAATCGTCGCAGGAAGTGGCCTGGGACGTGACGACACCCGATGTGCTCGGCGGGGGATCGTCCGCGAGTCTCGCCTGGGAAGTCAGCGCGGCGGAACAGGCCGGACCCAAGGCCAGCGACGCCGTGAAACTGACGCAAAGAGTCGTCGCGGCGATTCCGGTCACCGTGCAGCAGGCGACCATCACGCAGGTCGACGGCACGTTCACCCAGCCCGTCGCCCCGCCCGCCGATGCGAGCACGTCGAGCGATGGCGCCGTGCGCGGCGGCATCGCCGTGTCCTTGCAGCCGAAGCTCGCGGACGGCCTGCCCGGTGTGCGCCGCTGGTTCGAGCGCTATCCGTACAACTGCCTCGAACAGCAGAGCTCACGCGCGCTCGGCCTGATGGACGCGGCGCAATGGCAGGCCGTGCTTGCGAAAATGCCGTCGTATCTCGACCGCGACGGCCTCGCGAACTACTTCCCGCCCGCCGACGACGCGCGTCCGGCCGGCAGCCCCGCGCTCACCGCGTATCTGCTCGCCGTCGCGGATGAAGCCGCGAAAGCGGACAGCCGCTTCGCCCTGCCCGCCGATCTGCGCAACCAGATGGCGGCGGGCCTCGCGAATTTCATCGACGGCAAGATCGAGCGCAAGTTCTGGTCGCCGCGCCTGGATCTCGATTTCGAGAAGCTCGCGGCGATCGAGGCCTTGTCGCGCTATGGTCTCGCGCAGCCGCGCATGCTCGGCTCGATCACGGTCGCGCCGGATCAGTGGCCGACATCGTCGGTGCTCGATTACTACGCGATCCTGTCGCGCGTCGACGGCATTCCGGATCGCGAGGAGAAACGCGCGCAAGCCGAACAGGTCATCCGCGCGCGCCTGACGTATCAGGGCACGCAACTCACCTTCACGACCGAGCGCGAGGACAATCTCTGGTGGCTCATGACCGGCACCGAAACCAACGCCGCGCGCACGGCGCTCATTTTCGCGGACGCGCCCGGATGGAAAGACGAGATGCCGCGCGTCGTCGCGGGCCTGCTCGCACTGCAGAAGAACGGTGCGTGGCAGACGACGACCGCCAACCTGTGGGGCGTGCTCGCGGTCGGGAAATTCTCGCGGCTCTTCGAAAGCACGCCGGTCACGGGTCATACGTCGATTCAGCTGGGAACGTCGACTGAGAACGTGAACTGGAGCACGGCGGCGACGTCCGCGCCCAGCTCGGCCACACCCGCGACGAAGACCGCGAACACGCGCAGCGTGATGCTGCCGTGGTCGGCCGGTTCGCTCACGCTGACGCAGGACGGCACCGGCAAACCGTGGGCGACGATCGAAAGTCTCGCGGCGATCGCGCTGAAAGCGCCGTTCGCGGCGGGCTATCGCATCGCGAAGACCGTCACGCCGGTCGATCCGGCGGTGAAAGGCGTGCTGTCGCGCGGCGACATCGTGCGCGTGCATCTCGACATCGACGCGCAAAGCGACATGACCTGGGTCGTCGTCAACGATCCGATTCCCGCGGGCGCGACGATTCTCGGCTCCGGACTCGGACGCGACTCCGAAGCGGCGACATCGGGCGAGAAACAGGATCGCGGCGCGTGGCCGGCGTTCGTCGAGCGCGGCTTCGATGGATACCGCGCGTACTACGACTATCTGCCCAAGGGCAAGCTGACGGTCGAATACACGATGCGCCTGAACAATCCCGGCACCTTCGGTCTGCCGCCTACGCGCGTCGAAGCGCTTTACGCGCCATCGTCGTTCGGCGCGTTGCCGAATGCGCCGGTCGTCGTAAAGCCGCTTGCCGCGAAGTAAGGCGATGAAACGGGCCGCCTCGTTCGTCATCGCGTGCGCCCTGTCGGCGGCGGCGCATGCGTCGCCGGACTTCAACGAGGTACGCGCCGCCTGGCGCAGCTCCGACTGGGTCCTGCTCGCGCGCGACGGCGAGCCGCTTGCCCGCACGCGCGTGGACAAGCGCGCGCGGCGCGGCGACTGGATCGCACTCGCGGATGTGTCGCCCGCATTGCGCGAAGCGATCGTCGTGTCGGAGGACAAGCGCTTCTACGAGCACGCGGGCGTCGACTGGCGCGGCGCAGCGGCGGCGGCGTGGGGCAATCTGTGGAACACGCGCACGCGCGGCGCATCGACGGTCACGATGCAGCTCACCGGCTTGATCGATGCCGATAAGCCGGCAGGCCGGCGTTCGATCGGCGAAAAGGCCGGGCAGACGATCGGCGCGCTGTGGCTCGAGCGAAGCTGGCGCAAGGATCAGATTCTCGAGGCGTATCTGAATCTCGTGCCGTTTCGGGGCGAGATCGTCGGTCTGTCGGCGCTGTCGCAGACGCTCTTCGGCAAGGCGCCTTCCGGGCTCGATGAACGCGAGTCCGCGCTCGCCGCCGCGCTCGTGCGCGCGCCGAATGCGCCGTATGCGAAAGTCGCCGCGCGCACCTGCGTGATCCTGCGCGACATGCGGGCGCTGCATGGCGTCGCGCAAAGCAACGATCCCTGCGTCAATCTCGACAGCTACGTTCAGATCACGCTCGCGCGCACCGCCGCAGCTTCAGCCTATGCCCAGAGCGACGACGCCCTCGCGCCGCATCTCGCGCGGCGCGTCGCGAGCGAGGTGCATCCGGCGGCGGGCGCGCGCGTGCGCTCCACGCTCGACGCACGCCTGCAACGATTTACGCGCGACACGCTCGCACGAACGCTCGCGGAACTGAACGCACGCGCGCATCCGCGCAATGTGCACGACGCAGCGGCCATCGTGATCGACAATCGCTCGGGCGATGTGCGCGCGTGGGTCGGCTCGGCGGGCGGTCTGTCGAACGCGCCGGAAGTCGATGCCGTGCTCGCCGCGCGTCAGGCCGGCTCGACGCTCAAGCCTTTCCTTTATGCGCAGGCCATCGACGAGAAGCGCGTCACCGCTGCCACCTTGCTCGACGACGCGCCGCTCGATCTCGCGACCGGCGGCGGCCTCTACATCCCGCAAAACTACGATCACGATTTCAAGGGATGGGTGAGCGTGCGCACGGCGCTCGGCTCGTCGCTGAACGTGCCGGCGGTGCGCACGCTCGTGATGGTCACGCCGCATCGTTTCGCGAAGACGCTGGTTGCGCTCGGCATCCCCTTGTCGCAAGCGGGCGATTACTACGGCTACAGCCTCGCGCTCGGCAGCGCGGACGTGACGCTCGCGACGCTCGCCAACGCTTACCGGACATTCGCGAACGGCGGCATTGCCGGCCCCTTCTTCGACCTCGCCGACCATCGGCCGGCGCCCGCCGCCACCCGCGTCTTCAGCCCCGAAGCGAGCTTCATCGTCACCGACATCCTCGCCGACAACAACGCGCGCACGCGCACCTTCGGCTTCGACAGCGTGCTCGCGACGCGCACGTTCAGCGCGGTCAAGACCGGCACCAGCAAGGACATGCGCGACAACTGGGCAGTCGGTTTCACTTCGCGATACACCGTGGGCGTGTGGGTCGGTAATGCGGACGGCGCGCCGATGTGGGACGTTTCAGGCGTGACGGGCGCGGCGCCGGCGTGGAACGCGATCGTCAACTATCTGAACCGACGATCGGATAGCCGTCCACCGCAAGCGCCACCGGGCGTCGTGACGACGCGCGTCACGTATCAGAACGACATCGAGCCCGCGCGCGGCGAGTGGTTCGTGCGCGGCACGCAGATGAGCGCCATCGGTCTCACGGCGAATGCGTCGCAGACCGCGCGCGGCGCGCATGCCGATGCCAAGGCCGCGCGCATCGGCGCACCCACGGATGGCACCATCTTCGCGCTCGACCCGGACATTCCGCCCGCGCGGCAGCGCGTCTGGTTCGAGCGCGCGGACAGCGGCGCGCCCCTCGCGTGGCGGCTCGACGGCAAACCCTACGGCCACGACGCCCGCGCGGCGTGGCTGCCGTGGCCGGGCCGTCACGTGCTCGAACTGGTCGATGCACACGGCGACATCGTCGACAAAGTCGGCTTCGAGGTTCGCGGCGCCTTTGTGAAAACGTCGAAATGATGCGCGGCGCGCAAGCCGGCAAAACTCGCGACGTCATCCATCCGGCGTTGCGCAACGTTAAAGATTGTGCGGAAAGCGCGGTGCGCGCCGCGGGGTCGTGCACAATGCGGACCGTTATCGTTCGGGACGGTTTTTTTTACACTATCCTTAACGGCATCTTCTCAATTGGCCCGAACTTATCGATTCATCCTTTCTCTCTCAAGCCTGGAGTGCGTCATGCTGAAAAAGCTGCTGATGCTGTGCTTAGCGTTCATGCTGTCGATGGGTGTTGCCTTCGCCGCGGTCGATGTCAACACCGCCGATCAGGCCGCGCTGGAAGCGGTGAAGGGTCTGGGGCCGGTGAAGTCGAAGGCGATCGTCGACGAGCGCACGAAGAACGGTCCGTTCAAGGACGCCGACGACCTCGCGACCCGCGTCAAGGGTCTCGGCACCAAGTCGGTGGCGAATCTGGAGCAGAACGGCCTGACGATCGGCGGCTCGTCGCTGCCGCCGACGGGCAAAACGTCCAAGCCCGCGACATCGTCCACGCAAAGCGGCAGCGCCGCGCCGAACTCGACGGTCAAGTCATCGACGGCCGCCACCGGCGCAACGTCGCCCGCGGCCACCACGGCGCAGACGCCGGCCACGACGCCTGCCGCGCCCGCATCGGGCACGAAGGCATCGAAGAAATCGAAGAAGGACAGCGCGGCAGCAGCGACGGCGAGCGCATCGGGCACGATGGCCGCGAGCGACGCGAAGCCCGCCAAATCGAAGCGCAGCAAGAAAGATAAGGCCGCCAGCGCCGCGGCTGCCAGTCAGTGATTCTTCGGGGAACCTTGTCGAAGGGCATTTGCCTTCGTTTGACCATCCTTGAACGGCCGCTCGCGGCCGATGCCCGCGCCGCCGCGCCCGGTTCGTAGCCGGACGCGGCGGCGCGAGCGAACCCACCCCGCAACCTCTCGTAGTGAGACTGCCATGAGCCTACTCGATATCCTCGCCTCCACCCTCGGCAATTCGTCGCAACAACCCGGCGGCCAACAGGGCCAGTCCGGCCAGGCCGCGCTGATCGCGGCGGCGCTCGCATTCGTCAACAGCCAGCCGGGCGGCCTCACGGGCCTGATCCAGCGCTTCCAGCAGCACGGTGCGGGCGATGTCGTCCAGTCGTGGATCGGCACCGGCGAGAACAAGCCCATCAGCCCCGACACGCTCACCAACGTGCTCGGTCAGGACAACGTCGGCGCGCTCGCGCAAAAGGCCGGCGTCTCGGGCGATCAGCTTTCGGGCATGCTGGCGGCGGTGCTGCCGCATATCGTCGATCGCGCGACGCCCAATGGCGAAGTGCCGCCCGAAGGCCAGCTCGATCTGACCGGCGCACTCGGCTCGCTCGGCGGCCTCGCGGGTCTCTTCGGCAAGAGCGAAGAGCCGAAACAGGGTTAAGCGCGCTGTTTCGATTTGCATCGAAAAAAAGCCCCGCCGGCATTACGCCGCGCGGGGCTTTTGCTTGTCGGATCGCGTGTCGAACGAACGAAAAAAAGGCAACGAATCGCTTCGTTGCCCTTTTGTATGAATGGCCGTCCCGCATCCGGGACGACCGGCTCGCGTCTCAATGCACGACGCGATCGAACACGAACTTCCCTTCCCGCACATCGACCGGAATAACGTCCTTCGGCCCGAAACGCCCGGCGAGAATCAGCTTGGCGACCGGATTCTCGATCTCCTGCTGAATCGCGCGCTTCAACGGCCGCGCGCCGAACAACGGGTCGTAGCCGACCCTGCCGATCTGCTCGAGCGCCGCATCCGACACCTCGAACTGCATGTCGAGCTTCGCGAGACGCTCCTGCAGACGCTGCAACTGGATCTTCGCGATCGACTCGATATTCGTGCGGTCGAGCGCATGGAACACGACGACATCGTCGATACGGTTCAGGAATTCCGGCCGGAAGTGCAGCTTCACTTCTTCCCAGACGGCGTCCTTCACTTTCTCCTGCGGCTCGCCGACCATGCCCTGAATGATGTGCGAACCGAGGTTCGACGTCATCACGATCACCGTGTTCTTGAAGTCGACGGTGCGGCCCTGGCCATCGGTCATGCGGCCATCGTCGAGCACTTGCAGGAGCACGTTGAACACGTCCGGGTGCGCCTTCTCGATTTCGTCGAGCAGGATCACGCTGTACGGCTTGCGACGCACGGCTTCGGTCAGATAACCGCCTTCCTCGTACCCGACATATCCCGGCGGCGCGCCGATCAGCCGCGCGACGCTGTGCTTCTCCATGAACTCACTCATGTCGATGCGGATGAGATGATCCTCCGAATCGAACAGGAAGGCCGCGAGCGCCTTGCACAGCTCGGTCTTGCCGACGCCCGTAGGACCTAAGAACAAGAACGAGCCATACGGACGGTTCGGATCGGACAGACCCGCACGCGAGCGGCGAATCGCGTCCGCCACCGCGCCGATCGCCTCATCCTGGCCGATCACGCGCTCGTGCAGCTTGCTCTCGATCTGCAGCAGCTTCTCGCGCTCGCCCTGCATCATCCGCGACACGGGGATGCCGGTGGAACGCGACACGACTTCCGCGATTTCCTCGGCGCCGACCTGCGTGCGCAGAAGACGCGGGCGCGTCGGATTGTTCTGCTCCTGCGATTCGGCCTGCGTCACCTGCTTCAGGCGCGCTTCGAGCTCGGGCAGCTTGCCGTACTGCAACTCGGCGACCTTCTCGAGCTTGCCTTCGCGCTGCAGACGCGTGATGTCCGCGCGCACCTTCTCGATTTCTTCCTTCAGTTGCGCACTGCCCTGCACGGCCGCTTTCTCGGCAGTCCAGATTTCCTCGAGATCGGAATACTCGCGGTTCAACCGGTCGATTTCCTCTTCGATCAGTTGCAGGCGCTTCTGCGACGCCTCGTCCTTCTCCTTCTTCACGGCTTCGCGTTCGATCTTCAACTGGATGAGACGGCGGTCCAGCTTGTCCATCTCTTCGGGCTTCGAATCGATTTCCATCTTGATGCGCGACGCGGCTTCATCGATCAGATCGATGGCCTTGTCCGGCAAAAAGCGGTCCGTGATATAGCGATGCGACAGCTCCGCGGCCGCGACGATCGCCGGATCCGTGATTTCGACGCCGTGATGCAGCTCGTACTTTTCCTGCAAGCCGCGCAGGATCGCGATGGTCGCCTCCACCGACGGTTCATCGACGAGCACTTTCTGGAAACGCCGCTCCAGCGCCGCGTCCTTCTCGATGTACTTGCGATACTCGTCGAGCGTGGTCGCGCCGATGCAGTGCAACTCGCCGCGCGAGAGCGCCGGCTTCAGCATGTTGCCCGCGTCCATCGCGCCTTCGGCCTTGCCCGCGCCGACCATCGTGTGGATTTCGTCGATGAAGACGATGGTCTGGCCTTCGTCCTTCGCGATGTCGTGCAGCACCGCCTTCAGGCGCTCTTCGAACTCGCCGCGATACTTCGCGCCTGCGAGCAGCGCCGCCATGTCGAGCGACAGCACGCGCTTGCCCTTGAGCGTTTCCGGCACCTCGCCGTTGACGATGCGCTGCGCCAGCCCTTCGACGATCGCCGTCTTGCCGACGCCCGGCTCTCCGATCAGCACCGGATTGTTCTTCGTGCGGCGTTGCAGGATCTGGATCGAGCGGCGGATTTCGTCGTCGCGGCCGATCACCGGATCGAGCTTGCCCGCGCGGGCGCGCTCGGTCAGATCGACGGTGTATTTCTTGAGCGCCTCGCGCTGGCTTTCGGCGTCCTGGCTGTTGACCTGCGCGCCGCCACGCACGGCGTTGATCGCCGCTTCGAGCGCCTTGCGCGACAGGCCGTGCTGCTTCGCGAGACGGCCCGCTTCGCCGCGGTCGTCCGCCACCGCGATCAGGAACATCTCGCTCGCGATGTAGGTGTCGTTGAGCTTCTGCGCTTCCTTGTCGGCGGCATTGAGCAGGCCCGCGAGCTCGCGGCTCACCTGAACATTGCCGTCCGTGCCCCGAACTTGCGGCAGACGGTTGATCGCTTCATTCAGCGATGCCTGCAGCGCCTGGACCTGCACGCCCGCGTGCGACAGCAACGAGCGCGCGGAACCGTCCTGCTGCGCGATGAGCGCCGCAAGCAGGTGCACCGGCTCGATGTACTGGTTGTCGCGTCCTACTGCCAGGCTCTGCGCGTCGGAGAGCGCTTCCTGGAATTTGGTGGTGAGTTTGTCGATTCTCATTTTTTGAAAGCTCCAATTCTGAATACGACCAAAATGAGGCGCTTTTTGTCACTTTCAAGCACTGTTTAGCTCGAAAAGTGCATTTTTTGCTCTTCGACAACGACGGCGGCGACCGTCACCCGCTTCAGGACTGACCTGCGGCGTCCGGGTTTTGTTCAGTGCGCGAGTCGCAGAAAGCTCAGGACGACGCGCGGAACGGCACGAACGCGCCCGCCGGAACCGGCGCGATGCTGACGATGCCGAGCAGCCGCGCGAGATCGTTCGCCGGATGCGCGAGTTCGCCGACCGTATGCTTGTCGAGTTCGGCGAGAAAGGCGTCGCGCGCGGCGGCGAGCACACCGCGCAGGCGGCAGGTCGGCTGAATCACGCAGGGCTTGCGCGTCGCATCCTCCGGATCCGCGAAGCAGCCAACGACCGCAAAATCGCTCTCGGTCTTGCGCACGATGTCGCCGATGGTCAGCTCACGCGAGCGCGAGGCAAGCCGCAGCCCGCCATTGCGTCCGCGCACGGTTTCGACCCAGCCGAGTTCGCCGAGTTGCTGGACAATTTTCATCAGGTGATTCTTCGATATGCCGTAGGCATCCGAGATTTCCTGAATCGTCGAGAGACCGGACGGTCGAACGGAGAGATAGAGCAGAACTCGCAGCGAATAATCGGTGTAATCGGTGAGTCGCATGATTTCGCGCGAACAGGGTTGAATGCAAAAGCGCATCGGTGGATTGACGGAGCGCGCGACTCGTCAAACATCCGTACTGGCGAGGGACAAGACCCTGAAAAGACGCGGCTGATTTAATATCGCCCGCTTTGGGCGGGTCGCACCGATCGAAAGCGACGGCATACGGACAAACGATCGTGCGATTCTGACCACTCAGGGCGTGCGCGTCTCGCCTGAGCACGGAAACGCCATTTTGCGTCATCTTGATATGCTTCGTCACCAAAATATCTGATCTACTCTTCTTTCTTCCGAAGATCGACGATGAACACCGCACACCCCGCCGCCGACGCTTCGCGTGATCGCGAGCCCAACGAAGCCAACGTCCGCGCGCTGGTCGAAGCCTTTTATCGCCGCGTCGACGACGATCCGCTCCTCGGACCGATCTTTTCCCGCGCGCTCACAGGACGCTGGGACGAACATCTCGCGAAGATGACGACCTTCTGGTCGAGCCTCGTGCTCGGGTCGAAGCAATACAGGGGGAACGTTCAGGAGGCGCATCGTCCGATCGACGATATCGAGCCGCGCCATTTCGCGCGCTGGCTGTCGCTCTTTCTGAACACCGTCGAGTCGCGCTACGAACCGGCCGCCGCCGTGCAGTTCATGGAGCCCGCGTTGCGCATTGCGCAGAGCCTGCAACTCAGCAAGTTCGGCTGGGATTATCAGATTCCTGTCGAGCAACAGGAACTGCTCGCGGCGCTCAAACGCCAGCGCACGGGTGACGCGCCCGAACCGCGTTTTCCCGAGCGTCCGGAGGCCGAGCCGTTTCCGGCGAAGTTCATCGGCACGGGCGCCGACAAGCAGTAAGCGCCGTCAGGACCGATCGTCCCGCCAGCGTGCGAGCGCGGCATCGTCGGATTCGCGCGCGTCGACCCAGCGTTCGCCCGCCTCGGTCTTTTCCTTCTTCCAGAACGGCGCTTGCGTCTTGAGGTAGTCCATCACGAAGGCGCACGATTCGAACGCCTGAGCGCGGTGCATCGCGGTCGTGGCGACGAGCACGATCTGATCGAGCGGCTTGAGCTTCCCCACGCGATGCACGATCAGCACGTCCGAGCCGCGCCAGCGCTCGCGCGCCTGATCGGCGATCGCCTCGAGCGATTTTTCCGTCATGCCGGGATAGTGCTCAAGTTCCATGGTTTCGACGGCGCTGCCCTCGTTCAGATCGCGCACCGTGCCGATGAAACAGGCAACCGCACCGACCTTCGGATTGTCGGCGCGCAGGGCGGCCACTTCCGCGCCGATGTCGAAATCGGCCTCCTGCACGCGGATTTTCGAACGCGTCGACATGTCAGCCACCCGTGACCGGCGGAAAAAACGCGACCTCGCAACCCTCGGTGATGCGCTGCGACGGATTCGTCATCACGTGATTGCAGGCCATGCGCAATGCGCGGCCTTCGGCGAGCGCCTCTTCCCACACGCCGCCGCGCATGCGCAGCCAGGCGCGCACGTCGCCGACATTGACCACCGTGTCAGGCACGCTGACCGTCTCGTTCGCGACGCCAAGCGCCTCACGCACGCTCGCGAAAAACCTCAGTTCGACTTTCATATCAGTTCTGAAAATGGGATGAAGCGCACGATCTCGCCAGCGCTGATCGCGTGATTCGGCGGATTGTCGATGAGACCGTCGCCCCAGACCGTCGATGTCAGCACGGCCGAGCTCTGGTTTCCGAAAAGATCGAGCCCGCCCGACTCGTTCACACGCGCGCGCAGGAATTCGTTGCGGCGGTCGCCTTTTTTCTGGCTGAAGTCGGCGCGCATCGAGTAGACGCGCGGCGTGACGTTTTTCACACCCGCAAGACGCAGCAGGAACGGCCGCACGAAGAGCAAAAACGTGCAGAAACTCGACACCGGATTGCCCGGCAGGCCGATGAAGAACGCCTCGCTTTCCTCATCGCCGCGCCGCACCGCGCCGAATGCGAGCGGCTTGCCCGGTTTCATCGCGATCTGCCACATCGAAATACGCCCTTCGGCTTCCACCGCCGGCTTCACGTGATCTTCCTCGCCGACGGACACGCCGCCGCACGTCAGGATGAGATCGTGGCCAGCCGCGGCGCGGCGCAGGGTTTCGCGCGTCGCGTCCAGCCGGTCCGGCACGATGCCGAGATCCGTCACCGCGCAGCCGAGCTTCGCGAGCAGCGCGCGCAGCGTGAAGCGGTTCGAGTTGTAGATCGCGCCGGGTTCGAGCGGCTCGCCGGGCATGCGCAATTCGTCGCCGGTGAAGAAGATCGCGACGCGCACCGGACGCACGACATCGAGTTGCGCGCAGCCGACCGACGCGGCCAGCCCGAGCGCCTGCGGCGTGAGGCGCGTGCCGGCGGGCAGGATCACCGAATCGCGCCGGATGTCCGCGCCTTGCTGCGTGATCCACTCGCCTGTGGCGGGCGTCTCTGAAAACGCGACACGACCGTCGTCCGCAATCTGCGCCATTTCCTGCATCACGACGGTATCGCCGCCGGACGGCACCGTCGCGCCGGTAAAGATGCGCGCGGCCGTCCCCGCCGTGAGCGGCTCCGCCGCGTGGCCCGCCGGGATGCGCTGCGACACCACAAAAGCGATGGGCGCGCCTTCGCTCGCGCCGGCGAGATCGGCGGCGCGGACCGCGTAGCCGTCCATCGAACTGGTGTGCATCGGCGGGACATCGAGCGGCGAGGTCACGTCGGCGGCGAGCACGCGGTTCAGCGCGCCGAGCGTATCAACGCGCTCACGACCGTCCACCTGACGCGCGGCGTCGAGCAGACGGCTGAGCGCCTCGGCGGTGGCGAGCATCGGAGGACGGCTGGAAGCGGCTGGCGTGGTTGACATGGCGTTCGTTTCGGGCGCACGAGGCGCCCTGATCGTGAAAAGGGACACTGCAATTGCGGTCAACTATTGTAGCGAGAAGGCAGGCGTCGCACCTTCGGCTACAAGGGATGCCCGTCATGCGGCCGACAGTTGCGATCGGATTCGAACGTAAAGGATCGTCGCCCGTCGAGTTAATAGGATTTGTCCCAGCGTCTTTTACCGCTGAAATCGCTTAAATGCAGACCTTCCGTTCTTACAAAAGGATTAAAAGATGAAGGACCTGCAGATTTCCGTCGATGCACACGGCCACACGACGGTCTCGCAATCCGTGCAGATCAGCGAGCATTGCGCCAATCGCGCGCGTCTGCTTACGTCGCTCGTGAATATCGTCGCGGCGCCGGGCAGCTTCGAGCATTTCTGCGCGTATCCCGAGGCGATGCGCCGCGACATCCTGAACCTGATGCGCTCGGTCGCCGAAGAGCAGTTGCCGCTCATCGCCGCCCTCGAAGAACACGCGGCGAAGTCGGGCTATGAACGCGGCGCTCAGGCGGCGCGCGAAGTTCTGCTGCACGAAGAGCAGGCAGCGAATTCCGCGTTGCACTATGACGCGGAGAATCAACCCGCTCAGATGATCATTTCCACGCACTGAGTTTTTTAATCGTGCTCGCGTGTCGTTACGGGCGGCGCGAGCGCGATCGGTGCGACGCCCTACCGTTCGGGTCCCACATCACAACCATGCGAATCCCCAGCTTTCTCCTGATACCGGTCGCCCTTGCGCTCTCCTGGAGCGCCGCACCCGCCAGCGCGCGATATATCGAACACTGGATGTCGAGCGCGGAAATCGCGCGCGATCGGCCAAAGTCTGTTGCGCCGCGAGAAAGCAAAAAGAATCCGCCTCAGACCGAAGTCACCACGGCGGACGACGATCCCATCGGCGCGTTCGCACGTAAGCCGGTGCGCCGCTGAGCGGTCCTGCGGTCGAAAGGTTGATTACTCGCATTACCCGACTAATCTGATTCCTTTCCTGCCGGCATCGACTATCCTTCTGAATGTCGTAAGAGGTGGGTTGCATGGGCCGCTACGCCCTGCCATGTGCAAGAGTTCATCGAGCATTATTAGAGGCGCAGCCATACCGGCGCCCACTCCTCTTACGACATCCCTTCCAGCCGGTCTTCCCCCTTCGCCCTGTCCATCACGATGCTTCTCGACGCGCGTGCTCGCTTCGCCAGCGATCATGCGGACGCACTCGCGTAGTTATCCGAATTGTTTGATGAGCGGTAATCCCGGCTGCTTTGAAGCGTTAGGAAAATGACGAAAGTCGTGGGCTTCTGAATTGAATCGGGCAAACGTCGAAACGGTGGCGTCGGATATTTCGCGGGACGTATGCGCGCCGCGCCAATGCCGCCGATCATGTCGATGAACCGCGCAGAAAAAAGAAAAGCCCTTGAAGATCAAGGGCTTGAGATTCTGGCGGAGAGAGGGGGATTCGAACCCCCGATAGGTTTTACCCTATACACGCTTTCCAGGCGTGCGACTTAAACCACTCATCCATCTCTCCGGAAGACCGCGATTATACCAACTTCCCGCGCCTGCGCCAGCCCCTAGGGATGACGAATGTAATCGACCAGCGCGCGCGTATACGCGTCCGGTTTGCGATCGAAAAGACTCACCACGATGGCCACCGCGAACCCCGCCGGCACGCCGAATACGCCCGAACTGATCGGCTCGATGCCGAACCAGCGCGGCCCCGCGAAGCCCGTCAGTTGCATGAAGAACGGATATGTCGACACGATGTAGTACACGCACACGACGAGCCCCGCGATCATCCCCGCGACGACGCCGCGCTGTGTCGTGCGCTTCCAGAACACGCCGAGCACGAGCGCAGGAAACAGACTCGACGCCGCCAGTGAAAACGCCGCGCCGACGAGAAACAGAATGTTGCCCGCATTGAGCGACGCCACATACGACGCCAGCAGCGCCACGCCGAGCAGCAGAATCTTGGAGATCGTCACGCGCCGCTGGCTCGTCGCGCGGCGATCCACCATGCAGTAGTAGACATCGTGCGACAGCGCATTGGCGATGGTGAGCAGGAGACCATCCGCCGTCGAGAGCGCGGCCGCCAGCGCGCCCGCCGCGATCAGGCCGGAGATGACATACGGCAATCCGGCGATCTCGGGCGCCGCGAGCACCACCATGTCCGGCTGCATCTGGATGCCGGCCCAGCGCACGATGCCGTCGCCGTTCACATCGCTGATACGGATCAGATACGGCTCCACGCGCCGCCACTGCGTGACCCATTGCGGCAGATCCGCGAAGCGATGACCGACGATCCCCGTCAATATCTCGTGCTTGATCAGCACCGCGAGCACCGGCACCGTCAGATAGAAGAGCGCGACGAAGAACAGCGTCCAACCGACCGAACGCCGCGCGGACGACACCGACGTCGTCGTGTTGTAGCGCGTGAGGATGTGCGGCAGGCTCGCCGTGCCGATCGACAGGCACAGCAGCAGCGACAAAAAGTTCACCTGATGCACGCGCGGGCTCTCGTCGCCGGACGAACCGGGCGCGAAGGCCTCGGCCATCGGCACGGGGGCGGCGACGCGCTCGATCAGCGCGTCGCGTTCGCGCGACCATTTGGCCTGCGCATCGGCGGGATCGCGTGGAAAGGCCGCGAGCTCGCGCTCACGCGCGTTGATCTCGCGCAGCGGGCCGTTGTGCCGGCGCAATTCGGCGATCTCGCCGACGAGACGCGCATGCTCGTCGTGAAACGAACGCGGCAAGGCATCGATGTGCTGCTGCATCTGCGCAGCTTGACGCTGATAATCGGCGCGCACGCGCGCTTCGTCGGGCGACGCGGCGACCGCGCGTTCGAGCGATTCGACGCGCTCCATCACGCGCCCGTAGTTGAATTGTGGAAACCAGCCGAGCCCTTCGCGATGCGCGATCATCGACACGGGAATCAGCATCGCGCTGATGAGGATGATGTATTGCGCGACCTGCGTCCACGTCACCGCGCGCATGCCGCCGAGAAACGAACACACGAGAATGCCCGCGAGTCCGCAGAAGATGCCGATCGAAAACTCGATGCCGATGAAGCGCGACGCGATCAACCCGATGCCCTGGATCTGCGCGACCAGATACACGAACGAACAGAGAATCGCGGCGATGGCGGCGAGCGCGCGCACGAGATTGCTGGAAAAGCGCGTGCCGAGAAAATCCGGGATCGTGTAGCGCGCGAGCTTGCGCACGTAGGGCGCGAGGAGGAACGCGACGAGGCAATAGCCGCCCGTCCAGCCCATCACGTAGGCGAGGCCATCGTAGCCACTCGCGTAGATCGAACCCGCGAGACCGATGAACGACGCGGCCGAGAGCCAGTCGGCGGCGGTCGCCATGCCATTGAACGCGGACGGCACGCGCCGCCCGGCCACGTAGTATTCGACGAGATCGGACGTGCGCGACAACAGGCCGATCACCGCATACACCGCGATCGGCACGAACAGGAACACGTAGCCGATCCACGTGCCCGGCCCCGTGGTGCGCTCGATGCGCTCCATCAGGAAGATGAACAACAGGAAGCCGAGCGTGTAGAGCGCGTAATAGACGATGAGCCGGTTCGTGAGCTTCATGCCGCGCCGCCCTGCTCCGATCTCGCGGTGCGCAGGAGACGCGCATCGGCGATTTGCATCAGCACGATATAGATGAGGATCAGCGCGACATAGACGAGAATCGCGCCCTGCGCGCCGAAGTAGAACGGAAGCGGAAAGCCCGCGACGCGCACGTGCCCGAAGCGTTGCGCAAAGAGCGGCAGGCCGAAGGACACGATGAAGCCGATCGTCATCAGCACGGCGATCAGCGCGACGTTGAAATGCCAGTAGCGTCGATGCGCGCGCGCCATCGCCGCCGATACGGGCGGCGGCGAGGCGGGCGTCTGACTGGAAGAATCGGCGGGAGGGGTGGCCATGCGGTTATTTACCAAAACCGCATGGCATCGGCAATAAGGATCGACCGCGCCCGCATCGGGCAGCGGCCGGCGCGGGATCAGCGCGCTTCGCCGAGCTGATCGAGGATCGCGGGGTTCTCCAGCGTCGAGACGTCCTGCGTGATCTCCTCGCCCTTAGCGAGCGAGCGCAGGAGTCGGCGCATGATCTTGCCCGAGCGCGTCTTCGGCAGGTTCTCGCCGAAGCGGATGTCCTTCGGCTTCGCGATCGGACCGATTTCCTTGCCGACCCAGTTGCGCAGTTCGGTCGCGATCTGTTTCGCTTCGTCGCCTTCCGGACGCGTGCGCTTCAGTACGACGAACGCGACCACGGCTTCACCCGTCGTATCGTCCGGACGGCCGACCACCGCCGCTTCCGCGACCATCGGGTTGGCGACCAGCGCCGACTCGATTTCCATCGTGCCGAGACGGTGACCCGAAACGTTCAGCACGTCGTCGATCCGGCCCATGATCGTGAAGTAGCCGGTCTCCTTGTCGCGCACCGCGCCGTCGCCGGCGAGATACAGCTTGCCGCCGAGTTCTTCCGGGAAGTAGCTCGTCTGATAGCGCTTCGGATCGCCCCAGACGTTGCGCAGCATCGAGGGCCACGGGCGCTTGACGACGAGAATGCCGCCCTGCCCGTTCGGCACGTCCTGGCCGGTTTCATCGACGACCGCGGCCATGATGCCCGGCAGCGGCAGCGTGCACGAACCCGGCACGAGCGGCGTCGCGCCCGGCAGCGGCGTGATCATGTGGCCGCCGGTTTCGGTCTGCCACCACGTATCGACGATCGGGCACTGGCCGCGTCCGACGTTCTCGTGATACCACATCCACGCTTCCGGATTGATCGGCTCGCCGACCGTGCCGAGGATGCGCAGCGTCGACAGGTCGTAGCTCTTCGGATGCACCTTCGCGTCCGCTTCCGATACCTTGATGAGCGAACGGATAGCCGTGGGCGCGGTGTAAAAGATCGTGACCTTGTGGCGGTCGATCATTTCCCAGAAGCGGCCCGCGTGCGGATACGTGGGCACGCCTTCGAACATGACCTGCGTCGCGCCGATCGCGAGCGGCCCGTACGCGATATAGCTATGTCCCGTGATCCAGCCGATGTCCGCCGTACACCAGAAGATGTCGCCAGGCTTCATGTCGAAGGTCCACTTCATGGTCTGCGCGCCCCACAGCAGCACGCCCGCCGTGCTGTGCTGCACGCCCTTCGGCTTGCCCGTCGAGCCCGACGTATAGAGGATGAAAAGCGGATGCTCCGCGCTCACCCACTCCGGCTCGCATTGCGCCGATTCGTTCTCGACGATCTCGTGCAGCCACGCATCGCGGCCTTCGGTCCATGCGACCTTGCCGCCCGTGCGCTGATACACGATGACGTCCTTCACCTTCTCGCAGCCGCCGGCCGCGAGCGCTTCATCGGCGATGCTCTTCAGCGGCAGCGCCTTGCCGCCGCGCATCTGCTCGTCGGCGGTGATGAGCGCGACCGCGCCGACATCGACGAGACGTTCATTGAGCGACTTCGACGAGAATCCGCCGAACACGACCGAATGCGTCGCGCCGATGCGCACGCACGCCTGCATCGCGACCACGCCTTCCACCGACATCGGCAGGTAGATCACGACGCGGTCGCCCTTTTTCACGCCGCGCTTTCTGAGCGCGTTGGCGAGGCGCGAGACGCGTTCGAGCAGGTCCTGATAGGTGACGTTGGTGACGGTGCCGTCGTCGGCTTCGAAGATGATCGCGTTCTCGTTGCCGCGCCCTGCTTCGACGTGACGGTCCAGACAGTTGTACGACGCGTTGAGCTCGCCGTCCTCGAACCACGTGTAGAACGGCGCCTTCGATTCATCCAGCACTTTCGTGAAGGGTTTGTGCCAGGTGAGCGTCTCGCGTGCGAGGCGTGCCCAGAAGCCTTCGTAATCACGCTCCGCTTCCGCTACAAGCGCCTTGTAGGCGTCCATGCCGGAGATTGCCGCACCCGCACTTGCCTTGGCTGACGGCGGGAACACACGTTTTTCCTGAAGAACCGATTCGATCGCAGACATCGACAACCTCTCCTGATGGTGTTTCCAAAATCCGGCGGCGCGCGCATCGCTGAATGGGCTGCGTGCGCCGCATGTTTATGAGGTTCGAACACGGCAGGCGCGCGGCGTTCCCGCGGCGTTTCCGTTTCCAACCTTGTCTCCATTGAACCGTACCGAGGCGGCACGGAAGCATGTCACGGCGCATTCGTCTGCCCATGACAACCTGCATTGAATTCAAGATAAGCCGCCCAACTTACCCGCTTCTTACGTGAGCTGCCCGACGGGCACGGGGTATACACGGAGTCCGCGCGCCTTCTACAATGCGTCCCCACAATCGTAACTGAACTACCCGCGCGGTATCCAGCTTGAATCGCTACGCTCTCTTACTCATCGGCGCCATGCTGCTCGTCGGAAGCAACGTCGGCATCGGCAAATCGATCGTCGCTTGCGTTCCCGTTCCGCTCTTCGCCCTGCTGCGCTTCGTGATCGCGCTCGCGGTGCTCTGGCCGCTTTTGCGCTGGTCGAAGATGAAGCGCGTGGCGCGCGGCGAATGGGTCAATCTCTTCCTGCAGGCGTTCTTCGGCACCTTCGGTTTCACGTTGCTGATGCTGGGCGGCGTGGCACGCACGAGCGCGGTCGCGGCGGGCGTCATCACGAGCACGATCCCGGCCGTGGTCGCGCTCTTCGCGTGGATCTTCCTGAAAGAGAAACCGGGCGCACGCGCGTTCGCGTCGATCGGACTGGCGATCGCGGGCGTGCTCGTCATCAACATCGCCCAGGCCGGCGACACGGGCGCGAGCTCGCTCAGCGGCAATCTGATGGTGCTCGGTGCGGTGTGCTGCGAGTCGCTTTACGTGATCCTGTCGCGCCGGCTGACACAGACGCTGCCCGCCATCGACATCTGCGCGTACACGCACGCCATCGGTCTCCTGCTGATGCTGCCCGTCGCCGGATTTGGGGCGGCCTCGCTCGCGCGCTTCGACTGGGCCGGCGTCGCCTGGGACACGTGGGCGCTCGTCCTGTGGTATGGACTCTCGGCCAGCATCTTCTCGTTCTGGCTGTGGATGAAAGGCATCCGCCATGTCGACGGCAGTCTCGCCGGCGTCTTCTGCGCCGTCCTGCCGATCGCGGCGGCGCTCTACGGCATCGTGTTTCTCGACGAGCGCCCGACGCTCGCGCACGGCGTCGCGCTCGCGTGCGTCGTGGCGGGCATCGCGCTCGCGAGCCTCAGGACGCGCGTCACGGGCGCTGTGTCGCGGCAAACGGGCGTCTAGGACCGGCCCGGCTGTTTATCAGCGCATTCTGAAAGCTTTCGGCAGGTCCGCCCGGTGACGCGCTACAATATCGGGCTTCCTGACACCGCGAATGCGCCCATGCGCGCGTTTGCCGGCGCATTGCACGCTTTGGTTCGTCATGTTCGCCCGTCATCATTTCCGGTCCGACCCGCCCCGACTGAAAAGCCACCCATGTCCGCTCCCAAGCATGCTCCCGCCTCGCCCTCTCAGCCCGGCCCGATGAAAGTGCTGCCGAAAGTCATCTTCATGAGCCGCTGGCTCCAGGTGCCGCTCTATCTGGGGCTGATCATCGCGCAGGCGGTCTACGTCGTATTGTTCCTGAAGGAAGTGTGGCACCTCGTCACGCACGCGATGACGCTCGACGAAACCAACATCATGCTCGTCGTGCTGGGCCTGATCGACGTGGTCATGATCTCGAACCTGCTCATCATGGTGATCGTCGGCGGATATGAAACCTTCGTGTCGCGCCTCGGCGTGGAAGGCCACCCCGACGAGCCCGAGTGGCTCGATCACGTCAACGCGGGCGTGCTGAAGGTGAAGCTGTCGATGGCGCTCATCAGCATCTCGTCGATCCACCTGCTGAAGACGTTCATCAATCCGGATCAGCACACGTTTCACACGGTACTGTGGCAGGTCATCATCCACGTCGCCTTCCTCGTGTCCGCGCTCATCATGGCGTGGGTCGACCGGCTGACCACGCATACGCATCCGAAGCACTTTCACAGCGAAACCATCGCGCCCCAAGGCGCGCTCGACTGAAGCGTCCGACAGAACGCACACAAAAAATTTCGTCCCCCCAGAGCCCAAGCCATGACAGTCATCAAGCAGGAAGACCTGATTCAGAGCATCGCTGATTCGCTGCAATACATCAGCTACTACCATCCGCTCGACTATATTCAGGCGCTCGGCCGCGCCTACGAGCTGGAAGAGAGCCCCGCCGCGAAGGACGCGATCGCGCAGATCCTGACCAACAGCCGCATGTGCGCCGAAGGCAAGCGCCCGATCTGCCAGGACACGGGCATCGTCACGGTGTTCGTGAAGGTCGGCATGGATGTGCGCTGGGACGGTGCGACGATGAGCGTCACCGACATGATCAACGAAGGCGTGCGCCGCGGTTATCTGAACCCGGACAACGTGCTGCGCGCGTCGATCGTGAGCCCGCCCGAAGGCGGCCGCAAGAACACGAAGGACAACACGCCGGCCGTGATCCACTACGAGATCGTGCCGGGCGACAAGGTCGATGTTCAGGTCGCGGCCAAGGGCGGCGGCTCGGAAAACAAGTCGAAGTTCGCGATGCTGAATCCGTCGGATTCGATCGTCGACTGGATCCTGAAGACGGTGCCGACGATGGGCGCCGGCTGGTGCCCGCCGGGCATGCTCGGCATCGGCATCGGCGGCACGGCCGAGAAAGCGATGGTCATGGCGAAGGAATCGCTGATGGACCCGATCGACATTCAGGACGTCATCGCGCGCGGTCCGCAGGACTGGATCGAAGAACTGCGCGTGGAACTGCACGAGAAGGTGAACGCGCTCGGCATCGGCGCGCAGGGTCTCGGCGGCCTCGCGACCGTGCTCGACGTGAAGATCATGGCGGCGCCGACGCACGCGGCATCGAAGCCGGTCGCGATCATCCCGAACTGCGCGGCTACCCGCCACGCGCACTTCACGCTCGACGGCTCGGGCGTCGCGAAGCTCGAAGCGCCGTCGCTCGAAGACTGGCCGAAAGTCAACTGGGAGCCGAACACGGAGACCAGCCAACGCGTCGACCTGAACACGCTGACGCCGGAGCAGGTCGCCGCGTGGAAGCCGGGCCAGACGCTCCTGCTGTCGGGCAAGATGCTGACGGGCCGCGACGCCGCGCACAAGCGCATCGCGGACATGCTCGCGAAGGATGAAAAGCTGCCGGTCGATTTCACGAACCGCGTGATCTATTACGTCGGCCCGGTCGATCCGGTGCGCGACGAAGCCGTCGGCCCGGCGGGTCCGACCACCGCCACGCGCATGGACAAGTTCACCGAGATGATGCTCGCGCAGACCGGCCTCATCTCGATGATCGGCAAGGCCGAGCGCGGCCCGGTCGCGATCGAGGCGATCAAGAACCACAAGGCCGCGTATCTGATGGCGGTGGGCGGCGCGGCATATCTCGTGTCGAAGGCGATCCGCGAGGCGAAGGTGCTCGCGTTCGAAGACCTCGGCATGGAAGCGATCTACGAGTTCGACGTAGTGGACATGCCGGTGACGGTCGCGGTCGATTCCAGCGGCACGTCGGTCCACAAGACAGGGCCCGCCGAATGGCAGGCGAAGATTGGCAAGATCCCGGTCGCGACGGTCTGATCTCCGCCTGATTGCGATTTATTACCACGCGTGATCGACAGGAGCCGGGCAAACTGCCCGGCTCTTTTCTTTGAAGCGCCGCCAGTGAGAAACGTTTTCATTCTCAGTTTCGTCTGAAACAAAAAATTTCTACTCAACCTTGGCATTGTCACGCTCAAGGTTTATCTTTTCAAAAGCCCCACGTTAAGAACAGGAAACAAAATCATGCAAGGCGACGCGAAAGTCATCGAATACCTGAACGCGCAGTTGAAGAACGAGCTGACCGCGATCAATCAGTACTTCCTGCACGCGCGGATGTACCAGCACTGGGGCCTCGAGAAGCTCAACAAGCACGAGTACGACGAATCGATCGGCGAAATGAAGCACGCCGACTGGCTGATCCAGCGCGTGTTCATGCTCGACGGTCTGCCGAATCTTCAGGACCTGCACAAGCTGCTGATCGGTGAAGAGACCAAGGAAATCCTCGAGTGCGACCTGAAGCTCGAGCAGATTTCCCAGACGACGTGCAAGGAAGCCATCGCTTATTGCGAGTCGGTGCGTGATTTCGTGTCGCGCGAAATCTTCGAAAAGATCCTGCACGACACCGAAGAGCACATCGACTGGCTGGAAACGCAACTGGATCTGATCGACAAGGTCGGCATCCAGAACTACCAGCAGACCATGATGGGCGATCACGAATAATCGGATGTCCGGCGAAGTAGCCTTTCTGAAACCGAACGAGCGTGCCGCGTCAGACGCGAGCGCGCCGGTCGGCATTTTCGATTCCGGTCTCGGCGGACTCTCGGTGCTGCGCGCCGTGCGCGCCATGCTGCCGCGCGAACGGCTGATCTACGTCGCCGATTCGCTCCACGCGCCCTACGGCGAGCGCGACGACGATTTCATCGTCGACCGCACGATGGCGATCGGCGAATGGCTCGTCGCGCAGGGCGCGAAGGCGCTTGTCGTCGCATGCAACACCGCCACCGCGCAGTCGATCGCGCTCGTGCGCGAGCGCCTGCCCATTCCGCTCGTCGGCGTCGAACCGGGCGTGAAGCCCGCGGCGAGCGTGTCGAAGACGCGTGTGGTGGGCGTGCTCGCCACGGCCGTCACCTTGCGCTCCGCCCGCTTTCAGTCGCTGCTCGACCGTTACGCGGGCGATTGCCGGTTCATCTGTCAGGCGGGACACGGGCTGGTTCAGGCGGTCGAGCGCTGCGACACATCGTCGCCGGCGCTGATGGCGCTGCTAGAAATCTATATCGCGCCGATGCTCGACGCCGGCGCCGACACCCTCGTGCTCGGCTGCACGCACTACCCGTTTCTCGATCGCGCCATTCGTGACATCGCCGGCGAACGGCTGCAGATCGTCGATACGAGCGTTGCCATCGCGCGGCAACTCGATCGTCTGCTCGACGCCCACGCGCTGAAGAGCGTCGCCGCGCCGCCCGACACCCTGCCGCGCTTCTGTTCCACCGCCGATGGCGAATCCCAGCGCCAGCTCGCCGCCGCCCTGCTTCAGCTCGACGCAAAAGTCGAGCACGTCGACATCCCTTCGCGCCGCACGCGCCTCGCTGAACCCGACATCGTCTGAGGGTTTTTCACGCGTGCCGCCGGTCCCGCCGCGCGCTTTCCCCCGCCAGGCAAGGCTCTCTAGCAATAACCCCGCTAACTTGCGCGCTCTGTTACAAAAAACACCGAGCCCCGCTTGCAAACGCGCCAATACCGAATGATAATAATTCGCATTAACGCTAACTATTGCGAACGATCATGATTGTGTGTGTCTGCAAGTCAGTGTCCGACCGGAAGATCCGAACCGCCATCGCCGAAGGAGTGGATACCTTCGACGAATTGCAATTCGAGCTCGGCGTCGCGCTGTGCTGCGGCAAGTGTGAGGAAACCGTTCGCGATGTGATGGCACAAAGCGGCGTCTGCGCGTCGCGCTGCGGCGTCGAGCACCGCGAGCATGTCGCGCCGCTCACGTTCTACGAGCGTCAAGCCGCCTGAAGCAACTCGCGCGGCCGCTGCGCCGCGCACAACCGGTGGCGCCCGTTCTTCTCCGGCCGGGCCTCCGGTCGTTTGATCGCCTCCAGCAAGCCAGATTACCTTCGCATTTCGGTCACTTCTAGCCAGCCGCGCAACCCCTTATCCCTGGAGGGAAAGATGGAACTGCTGATCGGCTTCGTGGCCACCCTGTTTATTTCCCTGCTTATTTTCCGAAAATGACGTCGTCTGGTTTCCTCCGCACCGCGCCCGTGCCGTCGTTGCGCCTCGAGCTGGAAGGCAGCGTTATCAGCAAGCACTCACGCAGCATTACAAGCAGCCAATAACAATGCAGTCCCCGACCACTACTCCCGCCGCTTTCCGGACGGCGCCAGCAGCGAACGCCAATCCTCGCGTCATCGCGGCGTGCGCCGCCGTCGTCGCCATTCACGCTGCGCTGCTGGGCGTCGCGCTGACGATGCGCAACGAGCTGCCGCCGCGCCCGATCGAAGCCAAATCGATCACCGCGCAACTGATCAGCGAAACGCCGCAGCCCGCGCCGCAGCCGGTCGCGGTCGAGACGCCGCCGCCGCCCAAACCGGTCCCGCAGCCCGTTCCGAAGCCGCAGCCCAAGCCGAAGGTCAAACCGAAAGTCGAGCCGAAGCCCACGCCGATGCCGGTCACCGAGGCGCCGTCGCAGATTGCCGCGCCCGCGCCCGAACCCACGCCGCCCGCTCCGGCTCAGCCCGCCCCGCCGCCCGCCGCGCCCGCCATCGGCAAGCCGAGCATGGATCTCGCCGCGCCGAAGAACGTGGCGCACCTCAGCTGCAACATCGCGCAGCCAGACTATCCGGCGATGTCCAAGCGGCGCGGCGAAACGGGCACGGCCGTCATCCGGCTGACCGTGGGCCTCTCGGGCAAGATCGAAAACGTCACGCTGCAGAAGAGCAGCGGCTCATCAAGGCTCGATGACGCTGCGCTCGAGGCCGTGCGCGGCAGCGCGTGCAGCCCGTACAAGGAAAATGGCGAAGCGATTCGCGCGAGCGCCACGGTGCCATTCGTTTTCAGTCTGAACGACTGATCGGTTCTTTTAGCTATAAGGAAAGAGAAATGCAAAACTACGGGATTGCGCACGTCTGGGCGCAAGGCGACTTCGTGACGCGGGGCATCGCGCTCGCGCTCGTCATCATGTCGGTGCTTTCGTGGACGGTGATCGTCGTGAAGGCATGGAATGTCGTGCGCCTGAAGCGCCTGACCAAGAACGCCGAGCAGGCGTTCTGGCACTCCGACGACTTCAGCGACGGCATCAAGAAGCTCGGCAGCCAGTCGTCGAGCCCGGCGGACAACCCGTTTCTCGCGCTCGCCCTCGCCGGCCAGGAAGCCGCCGACCATCATCATCAGACGCAGCCGCATCTGCACGACCGCATGGACGTGTCGGACTGGATCACGCGCTGCCTCAAGGACGTCATGGACGAAGGCGTCGGCCGCATGCAGTCGGGTCTCGCGGTGCTCGCGTCGATCGGGTCCACGTCGCCGTTCGTCGGCCTGTTCGGCACGGTCTGGGGTATTTATCACGCGCTCCTGACCATCGGCGCGACGGGCCAGACCTCGATCGATCAGGTTGCCGGTCCGGTCGGCGAATCGCTCATCATGACCGCGTTCGGTCTCTTCGTGGCGATTCCGGCGGTGCTCGGCTACAACGCGCTCACCCGCGCGAACAAGGGCATCGTCACGAAGCTGAACCGCTTCGCGCACGGCCTGCACGCGTTCTTCGTCACGGGCTCGAAGCTCTCGTCGACCAAGCGCGCGACGAACGGCTCGACCGACAGCCTGCGTCTCGCGACGCGCGCGTCGTAAGCCCGGGAGACTCGTAATGGCCATGAGCCCTTTTGCCGGAGATGAAGACGACGGCATGATGAGCGAGATCAACATGACGCCGCTCGTCGACGTCATGCTGGTTCTGCTGATCATCTTCCTCGTCACGATTCCGGCCATGCATCACGCGGTGAAGATCGACCTGCCGCACGCGAGCAGCCAGCCGCAGGACGAGAAGCCCGCGCACGTGAACATCGCGATCAAGGCCGACGGCACCACGCTGTGGGACGATCAGCCGATCGACGAAGCCACGCTCAACGCGCGCATCGCGCAAGCGGCACAGCAGAATCCGCAGCCGGAGATTCATCTGCGCGCGGACCGTCAGGTGGCCTACGAGAAAGTGGCAGATCTGATGTCGGCGGCGCAGTCCGGTGGACTGACGAAGATCGGCTTCATCACGGAGCCCAAGAGCGTCAAGTAAGCACTCGCGCAAGCCTCAAAGTAAAAGGCCTTCATCGTCAGATGAAGGCCTTTTTTCGTGCGCACTCGGCGCATTCGGGTGAGACGGTCACTGTGGGTTCGTATAGCCAGAACCAGAAGTCCCGCCGCATGCGGCAGCCGTGGTCGACACGGACAGCGCAATCAACCCTATCAGGCTAACTATCAGAGCAGCCGTGAGTTTTCGCATAAGGAGCTCCTTAGCGAAGGAGGCTTCAATATACCGCCGCGCGTAGTCCTGTTCAATTGAATCTGTCCATCGCAAACGCGCGCTTCAATGTCATAAACCAATGACAAACGCCGATGGGGTCAAACTGTTTCGCGTTCCGGCTGTTCCTGAACAGGACATTCTCCGGGGAAGCGCTGACCGCTGCCGATCGACTCGACAAGAAAATCCACAAATGCGCGCACTGCAGGGACCATGCCCTGGCGCGACAAGAACACCGCGTAGAGTTGCGGCGACGGAAACGTCCAGCCGGGCATCACCGGCGAGAGCTGCCCCGTGCGCAACGGCGCGCCGTACATCATCTCGGGCAGCGCCGCGATGCCCACGCCGCGCATGACGGCTTCGCGGATCATCGACAGGTCCGCCGTGACGAGACGCGGCTCGTGCTCGAACTCGTGGCGCGTGCCGTCCGGCGCGATCAGGCGGTACACGTGACGGCCATCGGCGGAGGGAATATCGATCGTGTCGTACTGCGCGAGTTCGGCGGGCGTCATCGGCGGCGCATTCGACTTCAGGAGCGACGGCGCCGCGACGAGCATCTGCTCCGTGCGCCACAGCGGCCGCGCGACGATGTTGGAGCTCGCAGGCGGCTCCGAACGCACGCGCAGCGCGACATCGATGGCATCCTCGAACAGATCGACGACGCGATTCGTCACGCGCAGCACGATGCGCACTTCCGGAAAGCGGTGCATGAAATCCGGCATGATCGCGGAGAGAAACGTCTGCGCGATCGTCACGGGCACGCTCACGCGCACCGTGCCGCGGGGCGAATCGCGCAGGCTCTGCACGACGTTGACGGCCGCCTGGGCTTCCGCGAGCATCGCCTGGCAATGCTGGTAGAAAAGCTGCCCGGCCTCGGTCAGCGCGAGCTTGCGCGTCGAGCGCTGCAACAGACGCACGCCGAGCGACGCCTCGAGCTCCGACACGCGCCGCGACAGCCGCGATTTCGAGATGCCGAGCACGCGCTCCGCAGCCGAAAATCCGCCGTGCTCGACGACGTGCGAGAAATACATCAGATCGTTCAGGTCATGCGAGTCGGCTTTCATGGTCGCTCGGCGAGGCTGGGGATTCAGGTTGACGCGGTTCGTTATCGCCAGCGCGACAATCCATTGCGCCACGACGTCTTTTACCGCGAAATGCGGCCCATATAATAGCTCTGTGTTTCAAATTTATCGCTATTCCCCTTACTGCTGTATTCGCGACGCGAGGCCACCATGTCCACCAGCCGCAGCATCGAACGCATCATTCCGGCGACCCGCACTGTCGAAGGCGGCGGATTCGTCGTGCACCGCCCGTTTCCGACCCGTCTTCTGATGGATTTCGATCCGTTCCTGCTCCTCGACGAGATGGGTCCCGCCGACTACGCGCCCGGCGAGGCGAAAGGCGCGCCCGATCATCCGCATCGCGGTTTCGAAACCGTCACGTACATGCTCGAAGGTGAGTTCGGCCACAAGGACTCGGCGGGTCATTCAGGCACGCTGCGCCCCGGCGACGTGCAATGGATGACCGCCGGCGCGGGCGTCGTGCATAGCGAGATGCCGGCCGAGGACTTCACGCGCCGCGGCGGCCGCGTGCACGGGCTGCAGCTCTGGGTGAACCTGCCGCAGCGCGACAAGATGGTCGCGCCGCATTATCAGGAGATTCCGTCGGCGCAGATTCCCGTCGCGACGAGCGAGGACGGCAAAGTCAGCGTGAAGGTCATCGCGGGCGAGGCGCTCGGCGTGAAAGCCGCGATCGAGACGCGCACGCCGATCCTGTATCAGCACTTCTCGTTGAAACCCGGCGCGAGGATCGAACTCGTTGTGCCGCGCGATTACCGCGTGTTCGCCTATCCGCTTTCGGGCACCGCGCTGTACGGTCCGCAAAGCCAGCCGGTGCGCGCCCAGCAGATGGTGATATTTCGCGACGACAGCGATACCATCTCGCTCGCCGCCGGCGATGAGCCCGTCGAACTGCTGCTGATCGGCGGCGTGCCGCTGAAGGAGCCGGTCGTGCGCTACGGCCCGTTCGTGATGAACACGGAAGAGGAAATCCGTCAGGCGGTGGTCGACTATCAGGCTGGCCGGATGGGCGCGATCACGCACTGAGCGCCCTCGCCCACGTACCGCAGCGCAATCGGCGAGACGGTGCGGCATGAACGGACACATTGCGTCACAATGACCGTTCCTGCCGCGCCGTTTTCGTTTTCGTGCAGCCGTCCCCAACCAGAACCAGGAGCAATGCATGGCCGGACCTTCCGTGACCGCCGAGATCGGCGACATCGACTATCAAGTCCGTCTCGACGACGGCTCGCATTCGTGGATCGCCGACGAGCCGGCGAGCATCGGCGGCGGCAACACGGGACCGGAACCGGCCTCGCTGCTGCTTGCGAGTCTCGGCGCGTGCACGTCCATCACGCTGAAGATGTACGCGAAGCGCAAGGAATGGCCGCTGGAATCGGTGCACGTCGAGTTGTCGATGAAGAGCACCGCGGAAGGCACGAATATCGATCGCCGCATCGCGCTCACGGGCGCGCTGTCCGGCGAACAGCGGGAACGGCTCTTGCAAATTGCCAATGCGTGCCCGATGCACAAGGTCCTCTCCGGCGCGATCCATATCGAGTCCGGGCTCACGCCGCAGTGACGCATCGCGGGCACCACGAACGTCCAAGGAAAAAGTCGTCTTGAATTTTGAACACCTGATCCAGATCAACGATCCGCTCAACCCGCTCGTCGAGTCGCTCACGCCCGAGCAGCTTTGGGAAGGGCTCGTTCTGCGCGCCGAGCAGCCGCAGTTGTTCGTGCTCGGGCTGGATAGCTGCGAGATCCTCTCGCGCGATGGCGACACGATGGAGCGCGAGCTGCATTACGGCCAGGCCACCGTGCGCGACCGCGTGACGCTCACGCCCGGCGCGAGCGTGCGCTACGACATCCTGCCAACCGCTGAGTACGTCGGTGGCTCGCTCACGATGGCGATCGAGCAGCCCGACGCGGTGCAGCTATTCCTGCGCTTCAGCTACAGCACGACACTGCCCGAGAACGAGAACGCCACGCCCGACGAGCGTCAGACGCAGGAGATCGTGAAGTCGGCTTATCGCGAGTCGGATATCGACACCGTGCGGCTGATTCGCCAGTTCGTCCACGGCCGCAAGGACGAAAGCCCGCTGCATTGAGCGCATTTTCGATGCGGCAGCGGATGCTTCGCCGCCGCATCGAGACTGGCTATCAAAAGTTGTGCTTCAATCGGAAAGTCTAGTTGCAAATAGGAATAGTTATCATTTACTATAGGCCCATCGAATCAACGAACGCACACTTCCGACATGACCGACACGCCGCGATCCTCCACGCTCAGGCTGCGCCGCCCGGCAATCCGGGACAGCGCGATCACCCGTCCGAAGGCGACCACCGTCACCACGGTTCACGTCGGCCATGCAGCGGAAAGCAACAGCGAGCGGTCGCTGAAGAGCGACGCGCTGCTGCAGGGACGCAGCCACGTGAGCATCGTGCACAACGGGGAGACCTATCAGTTGCGCGCGACGCGTCTGGGCAAGCTGATCCTGACGAAGTAACGCGCGAGAAAGAACACGCAGTACGTACCGGGTATTGTGGGGACCACCTCGCCAAGAGGTGTTTGGCCATAGCCAGCGAGGACGACTTGCACGCGAGAATTTAGACCCCTTCGTGCAAACACCAGCCAGTCGTCGATAGCAAGCGAAGCCGCTTTTTTTGGTTCCCGCGCTTTTGCGATGCGCCCTGACAGACAGGCCACGCAATGATGATCGAATGAACGGCACGCGCTTCCCGAGAAGGCGTGCCGTTTTGCTTTACGGCAGGCAATCAGACGTTTTCGATACCCAGCGCCGCGATGCCCGCTTTCGCGATTTGCGCATCCTGATCCGACTTCACACCCGACACGCCCACCGCGCCGACGATATCCGCGCCCACGAAGATCGGCACGCCGCCTTCGAGCATCGCGGTCATCGGCGCGCTGAGGAATGCCGTGCGGCCCTGCTTGATCGTGTCCTCGTAGACCTTGGTCTCGCGGCGGCCGAGCACGGCGGTGCGCGCCTTGCCCGTCGCCATTTCGACGGTGCTCGCGCCCGCCCCGTCCAGACGATGCAGATGCAGCAGATGCCCGCCATCGTCGACGATCGCGATCGTCACGTTCCAGTTGTGTTCCCTGGCATGCGCCTCGGCGGCGGCGGCCATGGCCTTGACGTCTTCGTCGGTCAGTACGGGTTTGGTTCTCACTTCTCGCTCTCGTTGCCGTGCGACACGGCGTGGACGGTTTATCGGGTGAAGCCCCAGAACATCAGGTACCACGCGCTGTCCGCGACGGCCAGCGCAGCGACAAACCATACCATCGTGAGCGCGCGCGGAACAAGAGCCGATGCATAGCGGCTCGTCACGCGCCAGGCGAGCCACGCGCTCCAGAGGTTCGCCGCGGCGAGCAAGCCGAGGCGCAGACCGGGCACCCACCACAACGGCAGATGCTCGGCGCGCAGCAGCGAGACCGTCGTCGCGGAAAGGCCGAGGAACACGCCGACGCCCGCAATCGGGATCAGCGCGAGCGTCAGGTGATGCAGGCGCGTCATGTTCATCTTGCCGAGCATGCGCGTGGCGCCCGCGAGGAGCGCGAGCAGCGCGGTGCCGTACACGAGCCCCGTCACGACGATGTAGCCGATCACCATCGTGCCGTCGAGCCACGAGAAGACGTCGTTCTGCTCCGGATAATGCGTGAACAGGAACCACGGCGCGTTGGTATCGAGCGGCCAGAGAATGTTGCGATCGATGAGCCACGCCGCGAGATATTGCTTCAGGTCGACGAACCACGTGCTCACGGTCCAGTGGAACGCGCCGATCGCGATGCCGAGCAGCCCGTACAGAATGAGCGCGGTGTCCCACGGATTCGCGGCCTTGTCGCCGAGCTTCACGACTTCTTCCGACGGCGAGCGCCACGTGAGCGCGATCGCGTCGCGATGGCCGCTGCATCGGCCGCACATATGGCAGTCGGCGGCGCCCTTCATGTTGCGCAGCGGGACGAGCGGCGCGCAGTTGATCGGAATCACGCGATGACCGTGTTCGCCCTCTTTGTACGAGCGGCGCCAGGCGTCTTCGCTGACCTTGTAGTGAAACGGCGCGAGCCGTGCGAGCAGCGAGAACACGCCGTTCACCGGGCACAGATACTTGCACCACACGCGCTTTTCGCGACCATAGAGCACGCCGATGATCATCGCGCCCACGGTCGAGCCGCCGAGCACGAGCAGCACCGCTTTCGGATACTGATAGACGCTGACCATCTGGCCGTAGATCGTCGTCAATCCGAACGCGACGAACGGCCAGCCGCCCCAGCGCATCCAGCGCGGAATCGCCCAGCCGCGGCCGAACTTGCTCGCGAACTCGGAGAGCGCGCCTTCGGGACACAGCACGCCGCACCAGACGCGGCCGAGCATGACCATCGACAGCAGCACGAACGGCCACCAGATGCCCCAGAACACGAACTGCGCGGCGAGCGTGAGATTGCTCCACAGATGCGCGGAGCCATCGGGCAGCGGCATCACGGCGGGAACGAGGATCAGAAACGCATACACGGCAACGACGACCCACTGAATCATGCGGATCGCGCTGCCGTGACGTTGCATCCAGTGGCCGGCTTGTTGCAGCCGGCCCGGTCTAGGCATTACGGAGCTCATGCTGGACGGCTTGCCGCCTTTTGTTTTTGCGCCATCTGGTTTTTCGAATGGCGCATCAGAAGATAGATGACGATCCAGTACACCGCGTACGCGACGAGGTTCATGCCCGCCGGATGCGCGCGATAACCGGTGAGTGTAGCAACCAGCGATCCAAAGGTACTCGAATCGTCGAGCAGCCACGACGTGTTCCACACCTGATTGACGATCACCGGCAGCACTTCCATGTCGATCAGCTTGTCGATGCCCATCTCGAAGAGACCCGCCGCGAGAAACAGCAGCATGATTTCGGTGACGCGGAAGAAGGTGCGCCACGAAAAGATCTTGCCGCCGAGCTGCAGAACATAGAACGTCAGGAGCGCGAGGCCGAAGCCGATGATGATCGCGACATACTGCGACACGTCCACGTGCCCCGACTGGCCGAAGCCGACGCCGTAGAGAAACACGGCGGTTTCGCTGCCCTCGCGCGCGATCGCGAGCGCGACCAAGAGCGCGATGCCCCACCAGTGCCCGTCCTGCGTGCTCTTCTGCAGCGACGATTCCATGTCGCGCTTGAGCGTGCGGCCGTGGCGCTTCATCCATAGGACCATCTGCACGATGAGCACGCACGCGACCAGCACCATCGCGGTCTGGAAGTAATCCTGCGCATTGCCCGACAACACTTCAGTGAAACCGATGAGCGCCGCGCCCAGTGCCACGGCAGCGAGCAGGCCGACGACGACACCGGCCCACAGATAGGGCAGGCCACGCCGCGCCTGATGATCGCCGTTCTTCAGCCACGCGTAGAGAATGCCGACGACGAGCAACGCCTCGACGCTCTCCCGCCACACGATGAAAAGTACCTGCCCCATTCCAGACCTCCAGCAATTTCCACTTCGATCGGCCGCGCGCGAGCGTGATGTCCCTGCGCGGCGCGTTGCGTTACTTCGCGACGATCACGCCCTGCGCGCTCTGATGAAAGTCGTCGAAGAACTTGTATTCACCCGGGTCCAGCGGCGCGATCACGACGAACGAATCGGCGCCCGGCGCGAGCACTTTCTCCTTGCGCAACTGCACGCTTTCGAATTCGGCGGCGCCCTTGCCGACGTTATGCACTTCGATCTTGATGCGCTGCCCCGCCGGCACCTCGATGCGCGCCGGGTTGAGCTTGCCGTCGTTCATTTCGAGCTTGAACGTCGGCAGGTCGGCGGCAAATGCGGTCCCGGAGGCGAACACGGACATCGCGAGCGCGGCCACCTGTTTTTT
Source organism: Caballeronia megalochromosomata (assembly GCA_001580565.1). Classification (GTDB taxonomy): domain Bacteria; phylum Pseudomonadota; class Gammaproteobacteria; order Burkholderiales; family Burkholderiaceae; genus Caballeronia; species Caballeronia megalochromosomata. The sequence goes on from LRBF01000239.1 coordinate 93,481, forward strand.
CAGTTTCATGCGTACTTCCTGATAAAGGACGCGCCCGGTCCGGGATGCCGGGCGCGACAGACGATCAGTAACCGCCCTTCTTGCCGATGCCCGCGAACGGGAAGTCGTACTCGATCGTGAACGGCTTAAACCACGGACCGACGCCGGTTTCCTTGTCGGTGTGACGGCCGAACGCCATGTGACCTTCCTGCGAAGGCGGCGAGATGTGCAGCTTCAGGTGATACTTGCCCGGGCCGAAAAGCTTCACGTTGTCACCGTAATGCGGGCCGTCGCTCGCGACCATCGGCATCAGGTCGCCCTTGAGCGTCTGCGTCGTGCCGACCTTCGTGAGTTCATACGTGACGTTCAGATACGGCATCCAGTCGCCTTCAGCGAAACCGGTCGGATTGTTCTTGACCGCGTGGATGTCCGCCTCGAGGTGGATATCCGAATCCGACGCCTTGCGCATCATGCCTTCCGGCGCCATCGTGATCGGCTGAAGGTAGACGGCGCCCGTTTCCATGCCGCCCTCGATGTGCTGCTTGCCGATCGGATATTCGGCGGCCGATGCTGCCATCATCGCCGTGAGACCTGCGGCGACGACGACGCCGCGCATCAACGTTGAACCCATCAGAAACTCCTTGTTTTTATCGATTGGCGCGCGTGCCACGCGAGCCTTGCCACGGGAATACAGAGATGCGTAAAAGTCGAACTCTGTGAACGTTAATACGAACCATTCTCAATGTTCGTCAGTTTAGCATCCTTCGACACCCGCAACAATTTGGCGGAGCTTACAGACCCAGACGCAATAAGGCTTTTCGCGGGATCACGCGATTTCGGCAGGCGACAAAAAAGCGCGACGAACCGTCCGGTCCGCCGCGCTTTTTGAATTTACCCCTGAAAATCACTTACATATTGATTACTTTCCGCCGATGCCGCTCACATGATCGCCCACATTCGCGCCGAACACGCGCTGCCGCAGCAGCGCCAATTGGTCGCGGGTCTGCGCCGCCTTTTCGAATTCGAGATTCCTGGCGTGGTCCATCATCTGCTTTTCGAGGCGCTTGATTTCCTTCGCGATCTGCTTCTCGGACATGTCCTCGAACTTCGCGCGCGTCTGCGCTTCCTTGAGTTCGGCGCGGGCTTCGTCGGCGTTGTAGACGCCATCGATGATGTCCTTGATGCGCTTCTCGACGCCGCGCGGCGTGATGCCCATCTTCTCGTTGTGCGCGATCTGCTTGGCGCGGCGCCGCTCGGTTTCGCCGATTGCGCGCTTCATCGAGTCGGTCATGTTGTCGGCATAGAGAATCGCCTTGCCGTTCACGTTGCGCGCCGCCCGGCCGATGGTCTGGATCAGCGAGCGCTCGGCGCGCAGGAAGCCTTCCTTGTCGGCGTCGAGGATCGCGACGAGCGACACTTCGGGAATATCGAGACCCTCGCGCAGCAGGTTGATGCCGACGAGCACATCGAACGTGCCGAGCCGCAGGTCGCGGATGATCTCCACGCGTTCGACCGTGTCGATGTCGCTATGCAGATAGCGCACCTTCACGCCGTGATCGGCGAGAAACTCGGTCAGTTGCTCGGCCATGCGCTTCGTGAGCACGGTGACGAGCACGCGCTCATGCACGGCGACGCGCGCGTTGATTTCCGACAGCACGTCGTCGACCTGCGAGCGCGCCGGGCGCACTTCGATGTCCGGATCGACGAGGCCCGTCGGCCGCACGAGCTGCTCGGCCACCTGCCCCGCCTTCTGCTTTTCGTAGTCGGCGGGCGTCGCGGAGACGAAGATCGCCTGACGCATCTTGCGCTCGAACTCGTTGAACTTGAGCGGGCGGTTATCGAGCGCGGACGGCATGCGAAAACCGTAGTCGACGAGATTTTCCTTGCGCGCGCGATCGCCGTTGTACATGCCGTTCAACTGGCCGATCAACACGTGCGACTCGTCGAGCAGCATCAGCGCGTCGGGCGGCAGATAGTCGACGAGCGTCGGCGGCGGCTCGCCCGGCGCCGCGCCCGAAAAGTGCCGCGAATAGTTCTCGATGCCCTTGCAGAAACCCAGTTCCTGAAGCATTTCCAGGTCGAAGCGCGTGCGCTGTTCGAGGCGCTGCGCCTCGACGAGCTTGCCGTCGCCATGGAAGAACTCGAGCCGCTCGCGCAGTTCGAGCTTGATGGTTTCGATCGCGCGCATCACGGTGTCGCGCGGCGTCACGTAATGCGACGACGGATAGACCGTGAAGCGCGGAATCTTGTTGCGCACGCGGCCGGTGAGCGGATCGAAGAGCATCATCGATTCGATTTCATCGTCGAACAGCTCGACGCGCACCGCCATTTCCGCGTGCTCTGCCGGAAAGATGTCGATGGTGTCGCCGCGCACGCGGAACGAACCGCGCTGGAAATCGGCTTCGTTGCGCGTGTACTGCATCGCGATCAGGCGCGCGATGACGTCGCGCTGGCCGAGCTTGTCGCCCGTGCGCAGCGTGAGAATCATCTTGTGGTACTCGGACGGATTGCCGATACCGTAAATCGCGGAAACGGTCGCGACGATCACTACATCACGCCGTTCGAGCAGGCTCTTCGTGGCGGAAAGCCGCATCTGCTCGATGTGCTCGTTGATCGACGAATCCTTCTCGATGAAGAGATCGCGCTGCGGCACATAGGCTTCCGGCTGGTAGTAGTCGTAGTACGAGACGAAATACTCGACGGCATTGCGCGGAAAGAACTCGCGGAATTCCGCGTAAAGCTGCGCGGCGAGCGTCTTGTTCGGCGCGAAGACGATTGCCGGGCGACCCATGCGCGCGATGACGTTCGCCATCGTGAAGGTCTTGCCCGAGCCGGTCACGCCGAGCAGCGTCTGAAACGACAGGCCGTCCTCGATGCCTTCGACGAGCTTCGCAATGGCCTCGGGCTGGTCGCCCGCGGGCGGATACGGCTGATAGAGCTGAAACGGCGAGCCTTCGAACGTGACGAACTTCGATTCGTCCAGTTCTTCGGGTGATGCGATGAGAGTTTCGGACATGAGAGATCGAGAGGGTCAACGCCTGAGCAAACAACCATTCTAGCGTTGTACGCAATGCGCGCGCTCGCCACGACGTGACGGGGATTCTTGAGTTTCGTCACGCTCAGGTTGGGCGTGGATCGCCAAACTCAAGCGGGCCCATTCGCGCCCTTTTTTATCGCCTATCTCGCGCGTTCCGGTACAAAAAAGGGCCAAAAAGCACGCGCATTCGCACCATATTCGTCCGAAAAGCCTCGCCGGATTCGCTACAATGTGCGACTGGGCTCAGCGGCTTCGAGCTGGCTTCGAGCCGTTCCCCCGCATCATCCGTTTGCATTTCGCCGCACGTCCTTCCCTCACTGCCGATAGATCATGTCTCTTTTCTCTGCCGTCGAACTCGCTCCCCGCGACCCGATCCTGGGCCTCAACGAAGCCTTCAACGCCGATACGCGCACGACCAAAGTCAATCTGGGCGTTGGCGTGTACACGAACGAGGAAGGCAAGATTCCGCTCTTGCGCGCCGTGCGCGAAGCCGAGAAGGCGCGCGTCGACGCCGCGCTGCCGCGCGGTTATCTGCCGATCGAAGGCATCGCCGCCTATGACGCCGCCGTGCAGAAGCTGCTGCTCGGCGACGACTCGCCGCTGATCGCCGCCGGCCGCGTCGTGACGGCGCAGGCGCTCGGCGGCACGGGCGCGCTCAAGATCGGCGCGGACTTTCTGAAGCGCCTGAATCCGAACGCGATCGTCGCGATCAGCGATCCGAGCTGGGAAAACCATCGCGCGCTCTTCGAAAGCGCCGGTTTCGAGGTCGTCAATTACCCGTACTACGAAGCCGCCACGCACGGCGTGAACTTCGACGGCATGCTCGCGGCGCTGAACGGTTACGCGGCCGGCACGGTCGTCGTGCTGCACGCCTGCTGCCACAACCCGACGGGTGTGGACCTCTCCGACGATCAATGGAAGCAGATCGTGGAAGTCGTGAAGGCGAAGAATCTCGTGCCTTTCCTCGACATGGCGTATCAGGGCTTCGCGGACAACATCGATGCGGACTCCGCCGCCGTGCGTCTGTTCGCCGCCGCCGATCTCAACGTGTTCGTGTCGTCGTCGTTCTCGAAGTCATTCTCGCTGTACGGCGAGCGCGTCGGCGCGCTGTCGATCATCACGACGGGCAAGGAAGAATCGGCCCGCGTGCTGTCGCAACTCAAGCGCGTGATCCGCACCAACTATTCGAACCCGCCGACGCACGGCGGCTCGATCGTCGCGGCCGTGCTGGCGTCGCCGGAACTGCGCGCGACCTGGGAGCAGGAACTGGGCGAAATGCGCGACCGCATCCGCGCTATGCGCAACGGTCTCGTCGAGCGCCTGAAGGCGAACGGCGTCGATCGCGACTTCTCGTTCGTCGACAAGCAGCGCGGCATGTTCTCGTACTCGGGCCTGACGGCGGCGCAAGTCGATCGTCTGCGCGAAGAATTCGGCATCTATGCCGTGAGCACCGGCCGTATCTGCGTGGCCGCGCTGAACACGCGCAACCTCGATGCCGTCGCAAACGCCGTCGCGGCCGTGCTGAAGTAAGCCATCCCGGCATCTTCCAAATGAAAATGGCGCCCTTCGCGGGGCGCCATTTTTTGTGGGCGTCGAAAACCGGCGATTCAGAGCGTCTTTTGCGCGGAGGCTACAGCGGGCGTCGCGTCGTCGTCCTCGACGAAGCCGAGCGAAATAGCGCGGGCGAATTCGGCGCTCACGCCCGCCACGCTGGTTTCCTCGCGGTGCATGGCCGCGCTGTCGCCTTCACCGGCGTGCATGCAGAACGCCAGTGCGATCGGAAGCACGATGGCAACGGGCCAGTAGGTCGATATTGTCTTTTTCATGGGACTGCCTTTAGTCGATATGTCGCAGCGAGTAACACATGTCGAAGACCCACTGGCGGACAGTTCGAATGATACGGAATCGTCCCAATCTTAAAAAGTCGTTGAAAAGCAAAGGATTGTTGCACTTGCGACAACAAGCGTTCCAGGTGAATCGCTGGTCTCATTCCTGCCTTTATGACATTCGGCCGTCATAAAGGCTTACAAAGTTGTTGGGGACTTCCGTGTGCCGATGTTGTCTTATTGAGTAACGGTTCCACAGGTTCTTTCAAGATCATGAAATCCGCAGTCGCTGGTGTCCTGCTTGCATCGTCCGCCGCTCTGCTCGGCGGTTGCGCGGTTTATCCCGACGCATCGAATTACGGCGGCGGCTATCCGGCTGTCTATGACGATCCGGGCTACGGGTATTACGGCGGGCCGCCGGTCGCTCAGCCCGGCGTCGTAGTTGGCGGTGGTTATTACTCCGGTCCGGGACCGGCTTACTACGGTCCGGGTCCGAGCCGCTACTGGGACGATGGTCCCGGCTGGCGCCGGCCGCCGCCGGGCGGCTGGCATGGTGGTCAGCCGCACGATCGTGGTCCGGGCGGACCGCCGCCGCAAGCGGGCGGCGGCGGACACCCGAACGGTCCCCCGCCACAGGCAGGCGGCGGCGGTCGTCCGCCCGCACCCCCGCCTCCGCAGGCAGGCGGCGCTGCGCCGATGCCCAAAGCTGTCGGCGGCCAACCGCCGGGACCGAACCGCGCTCCGCCACCATCGGCGAATGGCAACAGCCGCGACGGCGGCAACTCGCGCGGCTTTCTCGGCCGCTACGGCGGATAAGCCGGCGAACAGCCTCATCCGACAGACGGCATCGTAAAAACGGGCCGCGCCAGATCAGACGATCCGGCGCGGCCCTGTTCTATCCGAGATGCGAGTGCTGCGCCTTGTACAACTCCCGAAACGTGCGCCCGACCGGCGCGGGCATGTCGCGCGTGCCGGTCCATCCCGCGCCCAAGGGCAAGCGCGAAATCGCCTTCTTCTTGCCGCCCATGCGTTCGAGCACGCGCACGGCGAGCTTCGTGAAAAGCGCGTACGCGGCCGGCCGCTTTGCGAGAAAGCCCCACGCGGCGAGCGCGGCGCGCTCGTTCCAGGGGCGCAACCGACGCTCCATCTGCTTCTCGCGCAACTTGCGCAGCAGGTCCGAAAGCGGAATTCCCACCGGGCACACGCTGTTGCACTCGCCGCAGAGCGTCGCGGCCTGCGGCAGATCGAGCGCCTTGTCGATGCCGACATACGCCGGCGTCAGCACCGAGCCCATCGGTCCCGGATACACCCAGCCGTACGCATGTCCGCCGATCTTCTGATAGACCGGGCAATGATTCATGCACGCGCCGCAGCGGATACAGCGCAGCATCTCCTGAAACTCTCCGCCGATGAGTCCGGTGCGACCGCCATCGACCAGCACGAAGTACATATGCTCGGGGCCGTCGGATTCGTCCGCCGCGCGCGGGCCGGTCAACAGTGAAAAATAATTCGAGATCGTCTGCCCGGTCGCGGAGCGCGGCAGAAGACGCATGGCGGTCGCGAGATCCTCCAGTGTCGGCAACACTTTCTCGATGCCCGTCACCGCGACATGCACACGCGGCATCACGGTGCACATGCCTTCGTTGCCCTCGTTCGTCACGACCGCCACCGATCCCGTCTCCGCGATCAGAAAGTTGCCGCCCGTCACGCCCATGTCCGCCGACATGAAATGCGGACGCAGCACTTCGCGCGCTTCCCGCGTCATCTCGGGGATATCGGTCAGGCGCGGCTTGTTGTGCGTCTTCGCGAAGAGATCGGCGATCTGTTCCTTATCCTTGTGGACGACCGGCGCGATGATGTGGCTCGGCGGTTCGTTGTCGTTGATCTGCAGGATGTATTCGCCGAGGTCGGTCTCGATGGACTGCACGCCCATTTCGCCGAGCACGCGATTCAACTGCATCTCCTCCGAGACCATCGACTTGGTCTTGATGACCTTCTTCACGTCGTGCTTGCGGGCGATCTCCCCGACGAGCCGCGCCGCGTCCTGCGTCGATTCGGCGTAGAGCACCGTGGCGCCGCGCCGGGTCGCTTCGCGCTCGAAGGTTTCGAGCCACACGTCGAGATTGTCGAGCGCACGATTGCGGCGCTCCTTCAACGCGGCGCGGGTCGCCTCGAAGTCGATGTCGCGCACCGCGCTCGCGCGCGCGCTGACGAACTTGGTCGAGAGCTTCGTGAGATTCTGTTGCAAGCGCTCGTCGGCGAGCTTGCTGCCCGCGCGCGCCTTGAAGTGCATCGTCTGGACTTGCATGTGCGGTCTCTCTTTTCGGATGCGCTCAGGCGCGGACTTGCGCGTCGCCGGCCAGCACCTGCGCGATGTGCAGCACGCGTGTCGATGTGTCGCCGGTGCGGCGCAGGCGTCCTTCGATGTTCAGCATGCAGCCGAGGTCGCCGAGGACCACGGTATCAGCCCCGCTCGCCTTGATGTTCGCGCACTTCTCGTCGACGATCGCCGTCGAAATGTCGCCATACTTCACGGCGAACGTGCCGCCGAAGCCGCAGCAATGCTCGCAGCCCGCCATTTCCGTCACCGGCACGCCCGCCTGCGCGAGCAGCTCGCGCGGCTGCGACTTCACGCCGAGTTCGCGCAGGCCCGAGCAGGAATCGTGATAGGTCACCATGCCGTCGAAGGCGCCTGGCTCCATGCGCGCCTTCGCGACATTCACGAGAAAATCCGTCAGTTCGAATACGCGCGGCTGCAGGCGGCCGAAGCGGCTCATCAGTTGCGGATCGTCGCGAAAGAGATCGCCGTAGTGCGCGCGGATCATCCCGCCGCAGGAACCCGACGGCACCACGACATAGTCGAACTGCTCGAATTCGAGCAGCGTCTTTTCGGCCAGATCGCGGGCGAGCGGACGATCGCCGGAGTTGTAGGCGGGCTGACCGCAGCACGTCTGCGACGGCGGCACGACGACTTCGAAGCCCGCCCGCTCGATCAGCTTGATGACCGAGAAGCCGATTTCCGGGCGCATCATGTCGATGAGACATGTCACGAATAGTCCGACTCGCATGGGGCGTTTCCTGTTTTGTAGAAGTGATCTGAACGCATCGCGATTATCCCCGAAAAGTCCCGCCCGGCCGGGCTCGCGCTGTCCGCACGTGCCATCGGCGGAACCATTGTTTCTGAGCAGCGTTCGCTTTTTTCACATTATGAGATACAATTGCAGTTCCGCTGTTTGACGCATCAACCGATTTTTCACGATGAGCGATACGAACCCGGAATCCAAGACCTCCATTCAGGTGATCGAGCGCATGATGCGTCTTCTCGACGCGCTCGCCGACCACACTGATCCCGTCAGCCTGAAAGAGCTGGCCCAGAGCACCGACCTGCATCCGTCCACCGCGCATCGCATCCTGAACGACATGGTGCTGTGCCGCCTCGTGGACCGTTCCGATCCCGGCACCTACCGGCTCGGCATGCGGCTCCTCGAACTCGGCAATCTCGTGAAGGCGCGTCTTTCGGTGCGCGAAGCCGCCATGCCGCCGATGCGCGAGCTCCATCGGCAAACCGGCCAGACCGTCAATCTTTCCGTGCGGCAAGGCGACGAGATCGTCTATATCGAGCGTGCGTATTCGGAACGCTCGGGCATGCAGGTCGTGCGTGCTATCGGCGGCCGGGCGCCGCTGCATCTGACGTCGGTCGGCAAGCTCTTCCTCGCCGCCGACGAAGCCACGCGCGTGCGCGCCTACGCGATGCGCACCGGGCTGTCCGGCCACACGCAGAACAGCATCACCGATCTCTCGAAGCTCGAACGCGAACTGTCGCTCGTGCGTCAGCAAGCCTGCGCGCGCGACAACGAAGAACTCGAACTCGGCGTGCGCTGCATTGCGGCCGGCATCTACGACGACACCGGACGACTCGTGGCCGGCCTGTCGCTCTCGGCGCCCGCCGATCGTTTGCAGGACGCCTGGATCAAGCAACTGAGCCACACGGCGCTGGAAATCTCGCAATCGCTGGGCTATGACCCGGAGCAGGCGACCGCGGCCGCGCAACACGCGCATCGCTGATTTTCGCTGCATAAGAAAAAACGGGATTCGTCCTTCGACGAATCCCGTTTCCTTTTGAATCAGCGAAAGACCGGCGCTTAAGGATTCGCGCCGCTGCCCATGTCCGCGCTCATGATATGCGGCTCGCCGAGCGTATCGAGGAACGAACGCAGGCGGCCCGCATCGGCAAAGCGCGAATACTTGCCATACGAGTCGAGCAGCACGATCACGACCGGGCGGCCGTTCACGTTCGCCTGCATCACGAGACACTCGCCCGCTTCGTTGATGAAGCCCGTCTTCTGCAAGCCGATATCCCACGATGCATTGCGGATCAGCGCATTCGTGCTGTTGTAGGCGATGTTGCGCTTGCCGGTGAAGACGTCGTAGCTGCGATCGGTCGAGAACTTGCGGATCAGCGGATATTGATACGCCGCGTTGACCATCTTCACGAGGTCGCGCGCGCTCGACACGTTCAAACTCGTCAGGCCGGTCGAGTTCTCGAAGTGCGTGTCGGTCATGCCGAGCGACTTCGCCTTCGCGTTCATCGCGGCGATGAACGCGGGACGGCCGCCCGGGTAGAAGCGCGACAGTGCAGCCGCCGCGCGATTCTCGGAGGCCATCAGCGCGATATGCAGCATGTCCTCGCGATTGAGCACCGAGCCGACGGCCAGGCGCGAGCCCGTGAACTTCTCGTAATCGCGGTCTTCGTCGGTGACGTTGATCTCGTCGGTGAGCGGCATGTGCGAATCGAGCACGACCATTGCCGTCATGAGCTTCGTGATCGATGCGATCGGCACGACGGCGCGCGAGTTCTTGTCGAAGAGCGTCTCGGACGTGTTCTGGTCGACCACATAAGCCACGCTGGAGCGCAGCGCGAGACTGTCCGGCGTGTCACGCAGGCCGAACGCCTGGCCGACCGACGTCGCGCGCGGCTGGAACGCGACCGCATGCACCCCGGCGCGACGCGCGTGCGGCTCCATGCGATACGACACGCGACGCTTGCGCGATGCGCGGGGCGCATCCTCGTCGTCATCCGCGGCGGCGACCTTGGCGGCCTTCGCCGGCTTCGGCGCCTTGAGGGTGGTTTTCGCCACGCGCGCAGGCTCGGCCTTGGCGGCGGATTTCTTCGCGGTTTTGGTGGTGGTGGTCTTTGCGAGGGCTTCAGCCGGAGCCGCTGCGAAGGACGTCGCTACTGCGATGGAGACAGCAATGGACAGTGCCGAGCGCACTGCCACGCCATGCACCACCTTCAACGACGAAAACATTTCGGTTTTCATTAGTGTTCTGTTGGGCGGCTGGAGAGTACCGCCAAGTGTAGTGAAGCTACGAAATTTAAGCAATATTAAGCACTTATCGGCACTCGTTAAACCGAGTTGTAAGCCGTGATTGCGAATTGCCGATCAACAGCGCGCCTCGATCGGAAAAAACGATCGATTCGGCGGAACAGTGCTGCCCAAAGCGCGCTTTTCTACACAAAGGCAAACGCTCTATCGGCAAAACTTTCCACGACTTTAGCCAAACATGTGAACCGAATCGGACAAAACGCAGAGTTTCGAAACGACGGACGGGCTGGGTCGGATGCCGTGACCAACACACGGCAAATCGGACAGACGAAATGTTAACGTTTCTTCAACAATTTGGTGTACGGCAACATCTTAAAAATAAGACAACGTTCAGAAACTTCTTGTTTTGCATCGCGATAGAACGCTCGCGTCGCGCGCGGCGCCAACATCAAATTTTCATCCGGATGTGTTTTCATCAAGCATGACGACCCGCTCGAGATGGCCTCGCAGGGCGTGCCCAGCCTGGGTGCATAGGGTTTTCACCAATGCCCGTTTCGTGCCGGATCTCATCAAGTAAGTCCTTGTTTAACATACGGTTTCCACAAATTGTGCGGCGCACAAAAAGCGCTTGACATCCATAGGAATATCTCTAAAATGGGTCTCATGTTGCGACGCACCAATCGCAGTTGCACTTAGCCGGCCAGGTTGCATCGCGCCGGATCTACCCAAACCACGACCCGCGTTTTTGATGGGTCGGCCATCAGGAGCCTGAGATGACGCTGTTGACCCCCGAGCAAATCGCCGCTGCACAGAAAGCCAACTTCGACACGCTGTTCGGTCTGACGAACAAGGCGTTCGAAGGCGTCGAGAAGCTGGTCGAACTGAATCTGCAAGTCGTGAAGTCCACGCTGGCCGAAAGCCAGGAAAACGCACAGCGCGCGCTGTCGGTGAAGGACGCACAAGAACTGCTCGCGCTGCAAGCCAGCCTGACGCAACCGGTCGCGGAAAAGGTGCTGTCGTATGGCCGTCACCTGTATGAAATCGCGTCGGCCACGCAAGCTGAATTCGCCCGCGTCGCGGAAGCGCAGTACGAAGAGCAAAACCGCAAGGTGCAAACGCTCGTCGACAACGTCGCGAAGAACGCACCGGCTGGTTCGGAAACGGCTGTCGCCGTGATGAAGTCGGCTATCACCGCCGCTAACACGACGTACGAAACGGTTCACAAGGCAACGAAGCAAGCTGTCGAAATCGCTGAAAGCAACTTCAACGCTGCCGCTACGGCTGCGACGAAGGCCGCTACGCAAGCGACCGAGCAAGCTAGCCGCGCCGCCAAGAAGTCGGTTGCGTAAGTTTGCCGCCGGGCCCTGCCCGGTCAAGCTGCAGCACGCATGAAGAAGAACCCGGCCACCGCGCCGGGTTTTTTGTCGTCTGGCGTTTCTTTCGTTTCTTGTCCCGCGCAAACAAAAAAGGCGCGCTCCGGTAAAGGAGCGCGCCTTTTCACTTCTTGCCGCGCGAGCGCTTACTTCTTGCGCTGCGGCGGCAAGTCCGTGCACACGCCTTCGTACAACTCGGCGGCCATGCCGACCGATTCGCCGAGCGTCGGGTGCGGGTGGATCGTCTTGCCGATGTCGGTTGCATCCGCGCCCATCTCGATCGCGAGACATACTTCGCTGATCAGATCGCCCGCGTTCAGACCGACGATGCCGCCGCCGATCACACGATGCGTCTCTTCGTCGAAGATGAGCTTGGTAAAGCCTTCATCGCGGCCATTGGCGATCGCGCGGCCCGATGCGGCCCACGGGAACACGGCCTTGCCGAACTTGATGCCTTCGGCCTTGCACTGGTCTTCCGTCTTGCCGGCCCAAGCCACTTCCGGATCGGTGTACGCCACCGACGGAATCTGCAGCGCGTCGAAGTACGCCTTCTCGCCGTGCGCCGCTTCCGCCGCGACGTGGCCTTCATGCACGGCCTTGTGCGCAAGCATCGGCTGGCCGACGAGATCGCCGATCGCGAAGATGTGCGGCACGTTGGTGCGCATCTGCTTGTCGACGTTGATGAAGCCGCGATCGGTCACCGCCACGCCCGCCTTGTCCGCGCCGATCTTCCCGCCGTTCGGACTGCGGCCGACCGCGAGCAGCACGAGGTCGTAGCGTTGCGGCTCGGCCGGCGCCTTTTCGCCTTCGAAGGTCACGTAGATGCCGTCTTCCCTGGCCTCGGCCTTGGTCGTCTTGGTCTTGAGCATCAGGTTCGTGAAGCGCTTGGCGTTGAACTTCTCCCAGACTTTCACGAGATCCCGGTCGGCGCCGAGCATCAGGCCGTCGAGCATTTCGACGACATCGATGTCCGCGCCGAGCGTCGAATACACCGTCGCCATTTCCAGGCCGATGATGCCGCCGCCGACCACGAGCATGCGCTTCGGAAGCTGACGCAGCTCGAGCGCGCCGGTCGAATCGACGACACGCGGATCGTCCGGGAAGAACGGCAGCTTCACGGCTTGCGAACCCGCCGCGATGATCGCCTGCTTGAACTTGACGACCTTCTTGCCGTCCGGTCCGTTCACTTCCATGTGATACGGATCGACGAAATTGCCCACGCCGGTCACGACCTGCACCTTGCGCGCCTTCGCCATGCCCGCGAGACCGCCGGTCAGCTTCTTGACGACGCCTTCCTTGAAACCGCGCAGCTTGTCGAGATCGACCTTCGGCTCGCCGAAGCTGATGCCGTGCGCCGCGAGTTCCGCCGCTTCGTCGATGACGAGCGCGGTGTGCAGCAACGCCTTCGACGGAATGCAGCCGACGTTCAGACACACGCCGCCCAGCGTCGAATAACGCTCGACGAGCACCGTCTTCATGCCGAGATCGGCGGACCGGAACGCCGCCGAGTAACCGCCGGGGCCGGCGCCGATCACGAGCATGTCGCATTCGACATCGGCGGCGCCGGAATAGCTGCCCGCTTGCGGCGCGGGCGCCGAAGCTGCTGCCGGTGCCGCAGCCGGAGCGGCCTTTTGAGGCGCAGCCGCGGGAGCCGCCGCGCCGCCTTCGAGCGTCAGAACCAGCGTGCCTTCCGACACGTTGTCGCCGACCTTCACCTTCACTTCCTTCACCGTGCCCGCAGCAGGCGAAGGCACGTCCATCGTGGCCTTGTCGGATTCGAGCGTGATGAGCGACTGCTCCTTCTCGACCGTATCGCCCGGCTTCACGTGCACTTCGATGACCGGAATGTCCTTGAAGTCGCCGATGTCCGGCACCTTCACGTCCTGCACGGCGCCACCCGCGGCCTTCGCGGGCGCAGCGGCGGGAGCCGGCGCGGAAGCGGGAGCCGCGGCAGCGCCCGCGCCTTCTGTTTCGACCATCGCGATGACCGAGCCCTGCGAGACCTTGTCGCCCTGCTTGACCTTCACTTCCTTGACGGTGCCTGCGAAATCGGCGGGCACTTCCATCGTGGCCTTGTCGGTTTCGAGCGTGATGACGCCCTGTTCCTTTTCGATGCTGTCGCCGGGTTTGATATTGACTTCGATGACATCGACATCGGAGAAGTCGCCGATGTCGGGTACTTTTAGTTCGACGAGACTCATGTTGTCCCCTAAGAGATGTGCGGATGGAACCTCAGGGCAACGCCCCGAGGTTCCGCCGTCGGCCAGATCGCAAGATCAGAGAATGACGCGACGGAAATCGCCCAGAATCGCCGACAGATAAGCGTTGAAGCGCGCAGCGGCCGCACCGTCGATGACGCGATGGTCGTACGACAGCGACATCGGCAGCGTGAGGCGCGGCACGAACTGCTTGCCGTCCCACACCGGCTTCATCTGACCGCGCGAGAGGCCGAGAATCGCGACTTCGGGCGCGTTGATGATCGGCGTGAAGTTCGTTCCGCCGATGCCGCCCAGCGACGAGATCGAGAAGCAGCCGCCCTGCATCTGATCGGGCTTGAGCTTGCCGTCGCGCGCGAGCTTCGACAACTCCGCCATTTCCTTGGCGATATCGACGAGGCCCTTCTTGTCCGCGTCGCGGATCACCGGAACGACGAGGCCGTTCGGCGTATCGGCCGCGAAACCGATGTGGTAATACTTCTTGAACACGAGGTTGTCGCCGTCGAGGCTCGCGTTGAAGTCCGGGAACTTCTTGAGCGCCGAGACCACGGCCTTGATGACGAACGCGAGCATCGTGAACTTCACGCCGGCCTTTTCGTGTTCCTTGTTCAGCTTCACGCGCAGTTCTTCGAGCTCGGTGATGTCCGCTTCGTCGTTGTTCGTGACGTGCGGGATCATTACCCAGTTGCGATGCAGGTTCGCGCCCGAGATCTTCTTGATGCGCGACAGCGGCTTCGGATCGACCGGGCCGAACTTCGTGAAGTCGATCTTCGGCCACGGCAGAAGACCCAGCTCGCCGCCGCCACCACCGGCCGGAGCGGCCGCTGCGGGCGCCGCGCCCTGACCCGACATCACGCCCTTGACGAAGGCGGTGATGTCGCCCTGCGTGATGCGGCCTTTCGGACCGCTGCCGCGCACGCGCGACACGTCGACGCCCAGTTCACGCGCGAACTTGCGCACCGATGGCGACGCGTGGCTCGACGTGCGCGTGCCGTCGCCGGCGGGCATCACGGGCGCCTGCGCGAGCGCGGACGGCGGCTCTTTCGCCGGCGCGGGTTTCGCGGGCGCATCGGACGGCACTTCGACCGGCTTCGCGGGCGCGGGCGCCGCAGCGGGTGCTGCCGCGCCGCCGCTGCTTTCCAGCACGAGGATCAGCGAGCCTTCGGAAACCGTGTCGCCGATCTTGACCTTCAGTTCCTTCACCGTGCCCGCCTCGGGGCTCGGCACGTCCATCGTCGCCTTGTCGGATTCGAGCGTGACGAGCGACTGCTCCTTCTCGACCTTGTCGCCGACCTTCACGCCGATCTCGATGACCGGAATGTCCTTGAAGTCGCCGATGTCCGGCACCTTCACTTCGATGGAACCGCCGCCGCCCGCCGCGGGCGCCGCAGCGGGAGCCGCCGCCGGAGCGGGTGCAGCCGCTTCCTGCTTGGCGGCGGGCGCGGACGCGGATGCGCCGCCTTCCAGCACGACGATGAGCGTGCCTTCCGACACGTTGTCGCCGACCTTGACCTTGACCTCCTTCACGGTGCCCGCTGCCGAGCTCGGCACGTCCATCGTCGCCTTGTCGGATTCCAGCGTGACGAGCGACTGCTCCGGTTCGACCGTATCACCCACCTTGACCAGCACTTCGATCACGGGGATGTCCTTGAAATCGCCGATGTCCGGCACTTTGACTTCGATCGCTTGACTCATTATTAGTGTCTCCTGGGTTGCACGCGGGCCTCCTTCCGCTTCGGAAAGAGGCCGCGTCACAACCGCTCGGGGGCGATGCCTTTAGACGGTCATCGGGTTGGGTTTGGACGGGTCGAGGTTGTACTTCTTGATCGCCTCAGCGACGACCTTGCGCTCGATCGTGCCTTCGTCGGCCAGCGCGTTCAGCGCGGCCAGCGTCACCCAGTAGCGGTCGACTTCGAAGAAGTGGCGCAGCGCCTCGCGCGTATCCGAGCGGCCGTAGCCGTCGGTGCCGAGCACCACGAACTTGTTCGGCACGTAGCCGCGGATCTGGTCGACGAGTGCGCGGATGTAGTCCGTCGATGCGATCACCGGGCCCTTCGCGCCCGTGAGCAGCTTCGTGACGTGCGCCACACGCTTTTCTTCCGTCGGATGCAGCAGGTTGTAACGCTCGACCGCCTGACCTTCGCGGGCCAGTTCGGTGAAGCTCGGCACGCTCCAGAGATCGGCGGTGACGCCCCAGTCGTTCTTCAGCAGGTCGGCGGCGGCGATCACTTCGTTGAAGATCGTGCCCGCGCCCATCAACTGGACGTGCGCCTTGCCGGCTGCGTCGGCCTTGCTGAACGCGTACATGCCCTTGATGATGTCCGAGGCCACGGCGTCACCCTGCGGGATCGCCGGATGCTCGTAGTTCTCGTTCATCACCGTGATGTAGTAGTACACGTCCTCCTGCTCCGCGACCATGCGGCGCAGACCGTCCTGCATGATGACGGCGAGTTCGTAGCCGAAGGTCGGGTCGTAGCTCACGCAGTTCGGGACCGACGCCGCCCACAGCAGCGAGTGGCCGTCTTCGTGCTGCAGGCCTTCGCCGTTGAGCGTCGTGCGGCCCGCGGTGCCCCCCAGCAGGAAGCCGCGCGAACGCATGTCGCCCGCCGCCCACGCCAGATCGCCGATGCGCTGGAAGCCGAACATCGAATAGAAGATGTAGAACGGGATCATGATCTCGCCGTGCGTCGAGTACGACGTCGCGGCCGCGATCCAGTCACACATGCCACCGGCTTCGTTGATGCCTTCCTGCAGAATCTGACCGGTTTCCGATTCCTTGTAGAACATCAGCTGGTCGGAGTCTTCCGGAATGTACTTCTGGCCTTCCTGATTCCAGATGCCGATCTGGCGGAAGAGACCTTCCATGCCGAAGGTACGCGACTCGTCCGGCACGATCGGCACGATGCGCTTGCCCAGCGCCTTGTCCTTCAGCAGGATGTTCAGGATCCGCACGAACGCCATCGTCGTGGAGATCTCGCGGCCTTCGCCCGTGCCCTTGAGCAGCGGCTCAAATGCGGCGAGCGCCGGCACCGGCAGCGATTCCGCCTTTTCGCGACGCGACGGCAGGTAGCCGCCCAGGTCCATGCGCTTCTGACGCATGTACTCCAGTTCCTTCGAGCCTTCCTCGAACGTGAGGTACGGCACGTCGGCGATTTGCTCGTCGCTGAGCGGCAGACGGAACTGGTCGCGGAATTTCTTCAGCGTGTCGATCGGCAGCTTCTTCTGCTGGTGCGTGATGTTCATCGCCTGACCATGCTCGCCCATGCCATAGCCCTTGATGGTCTTGGCGAGGATGACGGTCGGCGCGCCCTTCGTCTTGGTCGCGGCGTCGAACGCGGCGTAGATCTTGTGCGGATCGTGGCCGCCGCGGTTCAGGTTCCAGATGTCCTCATCGGACCAGTCGGCGACCAGCGCCTTCAGTTCCGGCGTGTTGAAGAAGTGCTCGCGCACGAACGCGCCCGACTCCGACTTGTACGTCTGATACTCGCCGTCGACGACGTCCATCATGCGGCGCATCAGCGCGCCGGTCTTGTCGCGCGCGAAGAGCGCGTCCCAGCGGCTGCCCCAGATGACCTTGATGACGTTCCAGCCCGCGCCGCGGAATTCGCTTTCCAGTTCCTGGATGATCTTGCCGTTGCCGCGCACCGGACCGTCAAGACGCTGCAGGTTGCAGTTGATGACGAACACGAGGTTGTCCAGACGCTCGCGGCCGGCCATGCCGATCGCGCCGAGCGATTCCGGCTCGTCCGTCTCGCCGTCGCCGAGGAACGCCCAGACCTTGCGGCCTTCCGTCTTCGCCATGCCGCGCGCCTGCATGTACTTCATGAAGCGCGCCTGATAGATCGCCATGATCGGGCCGAGGCCCATCGACACGGTCGGGAACTGCCAGAAATCCGGCATCAGCCACGGATGCGGATACGACGAGATGCCCTCGCCGCCCACTTCCTGGCGGAAGTTGTTCAGTTGCTTCTCGGTCAGGCGGCCGAGCAGGAATGCGCGCGAGTACACGCCCGGCGACGAATGGCCCTGCACGAACACGAGATCGCCGCCATGTTCCTTCGACGGTGCATGCCAGAAGTGATTGAAGCCGACGTCATAGAGCGTCGCGGCCGACGCGAACGAAGCAATGTGCCCGCCGACGTTCGTGTCCTTGCCCGCGCGCAACACCATTGCGATGGCGTTCCAGCGGGTGTACGAGCGAATGCGGTGTTCGATGTCCTGATCGCCCGGAATCTTCGACTGCGACGCGACGGGGATCGTGTTGATGTACGGCGTGTTCGCCGAGAACGGCAGATGCTCGCCATGCACACGAGCAAATTCGATCTGTTTCTCGATCAGGTAGTGCGCGCGATCAGGACCGACCGCGGAAATTACGCCGTCGAGCGCGTCGAGCCACTCGGCGGTTTCCTGAGGATCGTCGTCCTTTGCGTTGGCGACATATTTGAGAACTTCGTCGGGTACAGCGGACATGCTCGTCTCCTGATGTGAGGAACACTCTGAGAACCGCCGGCGCACGCCCGATCGAAGGCGGGCACTGGCCGCGTGCCGGCAATTCTAAAGAGGGTCCAGACCATGACGCAAGGAATTTTTCAAATCATGAGAGTTAATCTCATAATGCGAAAAATTGCTGCAACGCACCGTCCGGCAAGACTTTTTTGTTCAGATGTTTCTCCTCCTTTTCCCGCAATCGAACCTTCTTTACCGTCTTTTTACGCCAATTAACAATCAGGTGCTGCGTTACAATCGCTTCCATGTTGACCGAACGGCTGATCAAACGCTCGGCGAGGAACGCGCGCAAGCCGACCGACGCCTCGCCCTCCCGCTGGCACCACGGCCCGTGGTGGTCGAACTCCTATTTACTCACGCCGCTCATTTCGATTCTGGTATTTCTGGTCGTGATGAGTCTGATTCTCTGGAGTCTGAACCGGCGCGAGCAACAGCAGCAGGAAGACACGCTCTACCGCAATGTCGCGTGGGCGCAGCAGCAAATCCGTCTCTCCATGACGGGCGCGCAGGAGCAGATCCAGGCGCTCGCGCGCGACATCGCGAGCGGCCACGGCGACCCGCAAACCTTCCAGACCTCGTCCACGGACATCATGCAGGGGCATCCCGAGATCCTCTACATGAACTGGTACACGAGCGAGCATAAGCCGCGCTGGCCGAATACGCCGCTGCCCGTGCTCGGATCGCGGCTCGCCAAGCCGAACGAAACGCAGATGGACGAGGCCGTGCAGGCCGCGTTCGACGAGGCGCGCACCACCCGCCGCCAAGTCTACTCGCCGTTGCTCTACGACGACCTCGGCAACGGCTATATCACGCTGCAGACGCCGGTTTTCCGCGACCGCGAGTTCCTCGGCTCGATAGCGGCGGTGTTCTCGATCGAAGGCATTCTGAAGCACGACATTCCCAGCGAACTGTCGGCGAAATACAAGATTTCCATCACGGATCTGAACAACCGCGAACTCGCGACCACGTCGAGCCGTCCGCGCTTGCCGCGCGACATGTTCTACGACCTGCCGCTCGATCCGCCGGGACAAGGCCTGTCGGTGCGCGTGTACTCGTATCCGCAGCTCACGAACTTCACCAACAACACGCTCGTGTGGCTCGTCGCCGGTCTGTCCTGCTTCGTACTGTGGAGTCTCTGGAGCCTGTGGAAACACACGCGCCAGCGCTTCGAGGCGCAACAGGCGCTCTACGCCGAAGCGTTCTTCCGCCGCGCGATGGAAAACTCGGTGCTGATCGGCATGCGCGTGCTCGACATGCACGGCCGCATCACGCACGTGAACCCGGCGTTCTGCCGCATGACGGGCTGGGACGAGAGCGATCTCGTCGGCAAGAACGCGCCGTTTCCGTACTGGCCGCGCGACGCGTATCCGGAAATGCAGCGCCAGCTCGACATGACCCTGCGCGGCAAGGCGCCCTCGTCCGGTTTCGAATTGCGCGTGCGCCGCAAGGACGGTTCGTTCTTCCACGCGCGGCTGTACGTCTCGCCGCTCATCGACAGTTCGGGCCGTCAGACCGGCTGGATGTCGTCGATGACGGACATCACGGAGCCCAAGCGCGCGCGCGAAGAACTCGCCGCCGCGCACGAGCGCTTCACCACCGTGCTCGAAAGCCTCGACGCGGCCGTCTCCGTGCTCGCCGCCGACGAAGCCGAACTGCTCTTCGCGAACCGCTATTACCGGCACCTGTTCGGCATCCGTCCGGACGGGCATCTGGAGCTCGCGGGCGCCGCGTTCGACGGCGGCTCGCAAAGCTCGTCGGACACCATCGACATGGTGGATACCTACGCGGGCCTGCCCGCCACCGCGCTCACCGAAAGCTCGGCGGACGCGCAGGAAGTCTATGTCGACGGCATCCAGAAGTGGTTCGAAGTGCGCCGCCAGTACATCCAGTGGGTCGACGGCCATCTCGCGCAGATGCAGATCGCAACCGACATCACGCAGCGCAAGCAGGCGCAGGAACTCGCGCATCAGCAGGAAGAAAAGCTGCAGTTCACGAGCCGCCTGATGACGATGGGCGAAATGGCGTCGTCGCTCGCGCACGAACTGAATCAGCCGCTCGCCGCGATCAACAACTATTGCTCGGGCTGCGTCGCGCTGGTGAAGTCCGGCCGCATGACGCAGGAAACGCTGCTGCCCGTGCTGGAGAAGACCGCGCAGCAGGCCGTGCGCGCGGGCATGATCATCAAGCGCATCCGCGAGTTCGTGAAGCGCAGCGAGCCCAAGCGCCAGGCCGCGCGCGTCGCCGATATCGTCGCGGACGCGGTCGGTCTCGCCGAGATCGAAGCGCGCAAACGCAAGATTCGCATCGTCACCGAAATCCGTTCGCGGATGCCGGTGATCTACGTCGACCCGGTTTTGATCGAACAAGTGTTGGTCAACCTGTTGAAAAACGCGGCCGAGGCGATGCATGATGCGAAACCAAACGCCATCGATCCGGTGATACGTGTCGTCGTCCAGCGCATGGACGGCGGCGTCGTGTGCATCAGCGTGGTCGATCAGGGTCCGGGCGTGGACGAAGCGACCGCCGAGCGCCTCTTCGAACCGTTCTACAGCACCAAGTCCGACGGCATGGGCATGGGGCTGAACATCTGCCGCTCGATCATCGAGTCGCATCGAGGACGCCTTTGGGTGGTCAACAACGTCGAAGCGGACGGCCATGTGACCGGCGCGACCTTCCACTGCAGCCTGCCGATCGGCGCTGTGGACGGCAGCTCGGGCACGAACGGCACGGATGCGCAGGACGAACATACGAGACAACAAACAGTTACGGGAGAACTATGAGCACAGTCACCACTCAGGAAACCGTCTTCGTCGTCGACGATGACGAAGCCGTGCGTGATTCCTTGCGCTGGCTGCTCGAAGCAAACGGCTATCGCGTTCAGTGTTTCTCCAGCGCGGAATCGTTCCTCGACGTCTATCTGCCGATCTCGCATTCCGGCGCGATCTCCTGCCTGATTCTCGACGTGCGCATGGCCGGCATGACGGGGCTCGAGTTGCAGGAGAAACTCATCGCCGAGAACTCGCTCTTGCCGATCATCTTCGTGACGGGTCACGGCGACGTGCCGATGGCCGTCTCGACGATGAAAAAAGGCGCAATGGACTTCATCGAAAAGCCCTTCGACGAAGCCGAGCTGCGCAAGCTCGTGGAGCGCATGCTGGAGAAGGCGCGCAGCGAAAGCACCAGCGTGCAGCAGCAGCGCGCCGCCGCCGAGCGTCTCGGCAAGCTGACCGCGCGCGAGCATCAGGTGCTCGAGCGCATCATCGCGGGCCGCCTGAACAAGCAGATCGCCGACGATCTCGGCATCAGCATCAAGACGGTGGAAGCGCATCGCGCGAACATCATGGAGAAGCTCTCCGTGAACACCGTCGCCGATCTGCTGCGCCTCGCGCTGTCGAACAAGCCTCAGCAGTAACGGCTCCGCCTCTCCCCTTCGCGGCCGGCATCGTCATGCCGGCCGCGCTTTCATGGCGCGCGGCAAACTCGCGCTTGCTCTTCCCCTTCCGAAACCCCCGTTGTCGGCAAGCGTGAAACGTGATATTTCCTCAATCACGTTGACACACCCTGAGGCTCGCCCGTAAGTTGGCGTGACCTTCACTACCGGACAACGGTCATGCGCAACAAGACGGCTCCTGCGTCCTTGCTCGACTGTCAAACGTTTGGCGTCCCGGCTTTCCGCCCCGAAGACGCCGGCTCATCGACCCTCTCGCTTTCATCAAGCACTGCGCATCAGTTCGCTGCCTATCGGCAAACAACGGGCGCATCCCGCCGCATCGGCAGTTCACGCGCATCGAGCGTCGTGCACCGGAGGACTTGATCTTGAAACGAAACCCTTACATCGTCATCGGGCATCGCGCGCGCACATTGCGCATCATCGCGATGAGCGTAGCGCTCGCGTTGCCGCTCGCGGCGCTGCATCCCGTCCCCGTTCACGCACAGACGCAGGACGCCGCGAGCACCGCGCCGAAGCTCACGAACCAGCAGCTCGACGCGCTCACCGCGCCGGTCGCGCTCTATCCCGACGCGCTGCTCGCGCAGGTGCTGATGGCGTCGACGTATCCGTCGCAAATCACCGAAGCGGCCGCCTGGTCGAAGGCGAATCCCAACGTCAAGGGTGACGACGCGGTCAAGGCCGTGCAGCCCGAGCCGTGGGACCCGAGCGTGCAATCGCTCGTCGCGTTCCCGCAGGCGCTCGCGACCATGGCCTCCAAGATCGACTGGGTGACGCAGCTCGGCAACGCCTTCATCGCGCAACCGAGCGACGTGATGGACTCGGTTCAGCGTCTGCGGCGCGCGGCGCAAACCGCGGGCAATCTCAAGACGAACGAGCAGCAAAAAGTCACGAGCGCGCCGCCGCCACCGGGCAGCACGACCACGAGCACCACGGTGATTCAGATCGAGCCGGCGAATCCGCAAGTGGTCTATGTGCCGACGTATAACCCGACGGTCGTGTACGGCACGTGGCCGTATCCGGCCTATCCGCCGGTCTACGTGCCGCCGCCTCCGGGCTATGCGATGGCGTCGGCGTTCGTCGGCGGTCTGGCGTTCGGCGCGGGCGTCGCGGTCGCGAATTCGCTGTGGGGCAATTGCAACTGGGGGCACGGCGATGTCAACGTCAACGTCAACCGGTACAACAACATCAACACGAGCAACCGCATCAATGCGAACAGCAACAACGTGAGCTGGAACCGCAACGATCCGCAGTTCAACCGGAACAACGTCGCGAACCGGCAGAACACGTTGAACAACGCGAATCGCGGCGCGAACGCCAACCAGTTTCGCGGCCGCGAAGATGCGCGCGCGCAGGCGGCGCAGACGCTGCAGCAGCGCACCGGCCAGAACCTCAACCAGTCGGCGACTCAGCGTGCGCAGAGCATCCGCCAGGGCGGTGGCGAGAACGCGCGCAACACCAACGATCTGCGTCAGCGCTCACAGAACGTGAATCGCGATAACGCGCTGCGCGGCGCGGGCGACGGCAACGGCGCGCGTCAGGACGCCCAGCGCGGACAGGCGAGCCGGCAGTCGTTCGCCAATCAGTCGCAGAATCGCGTCGGCGAGGGCGGCGGCGGTGTGCAGCGTCAGGCCGGCGGCGGCGCGGGCGGTGGCTTCAATGGAGGCGGAGGTGGAGGCGGCGCCCATCGTCAGGGCGGCGGCTTCGGTGCGGGCGGCGGCGGCGTGCAGCGTGGCGGTGGCGGCGGTGGATTTCACGGCGGCGGCGGAGGCGGAGGTTTCCATCGCCGTTGATGATCGATTCGATTCATCGCCCAGGCGCCGTGCACGCGTCGAACGCCAGATTCAGGAGCCCGAGATGACCCCTACCCAAGCATTTGCCTCATCGAAAAAGCCATTCCTTCGCGCACTCGTTGCCGCGTCGCTCGCGCTCGGCGCATCGTTGGCGTACGCGCAGGCCGTGTATCCCACCGCGGAAGCCGCCGCGCAGGCGTTCACCGACGCCATCGCGACCAATGACGAAACCGCGCTCGCCAAGGTCCTCGGCAAGGACCACGGCCGTTATGTGCCCGAGGGCAGCATCGGCGAAGAGGACATCTATGCGTACCTCGCCGCGTGGGCGCAACAGCATCGCATCGTCGAGGATGCACAACCGCTCGATGGCCGCCCGGCCGCCCATATCGAAGCGGGCACGAGCGGCTGGACGCTGCCGATTCCGCTCGTAAAAGTAGCGAAAGGCTGGCGCTTCGACATGCCCGCCGCGCGCGACGAAGTGCTGACGCGGCGTATCGGGCGCAACGAGCGTTCGGCGATGCAGGTCGCGCTCGCGGTGGTCTCCGCGCAAAGCGACTATCACCAGACGGCCGGCCGCTACGCCGACCGCTTCATGAGCACGGCCGGCAAGCACGACGGCCTCTACTGGGATACCGCACCGGGCGAGCCGGACAGCCCGCTCGGCCCGCTCGCCGCGACCATGCCCAACAGGCCGACCGACAAGGACGGCTACTACGGCTACCACTACCGCATCCTGACGTCGCAGGGCCCGAACGCACAGGGCGGCGCGAAGAGTTATCTGCAGGGCGGCAAGCTGACGCAGGGCTTCGGCGTGATTGCGACGCCCGCGCGCTACGGCGAGACCGGCGTAATGACCTTCATCGTCAATCAGGACGGGCAGATCTACGAAAAGGATCTCGGCCCGGCGTCCACGCGCGCGGCCGCGGCGATCAAGTCGTTCGATCCGAATTCGACGTGGCAGGTAGTGACCCCGTGAGTCCTAGCAACGTGGCGGTGATGGCGAGCCGGAACGTGGGATAGCGCCCGGCGGTATAATTTCGCCCTTCCCAGGGGCGCATTTGCCGCGCATTTGCCGAGCAGGCGCCCAGCACCATGCGCGAGCGCCGCGCACCGCTGCCGCACGAAAGCGGCGGGCACGGCGTCGGCTTCACGCCCTCGCGCGCCCTCGCCCATCCTCGATCCGATTCGCCATGACTGCCCAACTCATCGACGGCAACGCCCTTTCCAAGACCCTTCGCGCCGATGTCGCCCAGCGCGCCGCCGCCCTCACCGCCCGTGGACACAAGCCGGGCCTGGCCGTCGTGCTCGTCGGCGACAATCCCGCGAGCGAGGTCTACGTGCGCAACAAGGTGAAGGCGTGCCAGGACAACGGCCTGCACTCGGTCATGGACCGCTTCCCCGCGACGCTCGCCGAAAACGAACTGCTCGCGCACATTGCAAAGCTCAACGCCGATCCTTCGATCCACGGCATTCTCGTGCAATTGCCGCTGCCCGCGCACATCGACAGCCACAAGGTGATCGAGGCGATTGCGCCCGAGAAGGACGTCGACGGCTTTCACGTCGCCAATGCGGGCGCGCTCATGACCGGCAAGCCGCTCTTTCGCCCGTGCACGCCCTACGGCGTGATGAAGATGTTCGCGGCGCACGACATCGACCTGAAAGGCGCGAACGCGGTGGTGATCGGGCGTTCGAATATCGTCGGCAAGCCGATGGCGCTTCTCTTGCTCGAAGCGGGCGCGACCGTCACGATCTGCCACAGCAAGACGCGCGATCTCGCGAAGCACACGCGCGACGCCGATGTGATCGTCGCCGCGGTCGGCCGCCGCAACATCCTGACCGCCGACATGGTGAAGCCGGGCGCGACCGTGATCGACGTCGGCATGAACCGCAACGACGAAGGCAAGCTGTGCGGCGACGTCGATTTCGCGGGCGTCCGGGAAGTGGCCGGCTACATCACGCCGGTGCCGGGCGGCGTCGGCCCGATGACCATCACGATGCTGCTCGTCAACACGATCGAGGCGGCCGAGCGCGCGGCGCAGGCGTGAACATCGGCGCGGGGCCGCGGTAATCGGCCCCTTAAAAACAATCGATTGGAATTTGCCCCGGCCGCCCCAATAATCTCGGAGAGAGCCGGCGCGGGGTACGACACCCGCCCGCGCGTTACCCAACACCAGCACGGGAGAATCATGAGCGAAACCACGTCCACCACGGCAGCGGCCAATCCGCTGCTCGATTTTTCCGATCTTCCGCGTTTCGGCGAGATTCAGCCCGCCCATGTCACACCGGCGCTCGACGTGCTGCTCGCCGATGCGAAGGCCGCCGTCGATCGCGCGGCCGCGCCGGACACGCCCGCGACCTGGAAAGATGTCGTCGAGGCGGTCGAGCAGGAATCGGAGAAACTGTCGCGCGCGTGGGGCATCGTCGGCCATCTGAACGCCGTCGCCGATACGCCCGAACTGCGCGCCGCGCACGCCGAAAACCTGCCGCGTGTCACTGAATTCTCCGCGAGCGTCGGTCAGAATCTCGCGCTCTACGAGAAGTACAAGGCCATCGCCGCCGGACAGGAATTCGCGGGCTTATCGGCCGAGCGCAAGAAGATCCTGGAGAATTCGCTGCGTGATTTCCGCCTGTCGGGCGCCGAATTGCCCGAAGACCGCAAGCCGCGTTTCGCGCAGTTGCAGGAGGAACAGGCAGCGCTTTCCAAGGCGTTCTCCGATCACGTGCTCGATTCGACGAACGCGTACGCGTATATCGTCACGAAGGAAAGCGAACTTGCCGGCCTGCCCGACGACGTGATCGAAGCGGCCCGCGAAGCCGCTCAACGCGACGGCAAGGAAGGCTGGAAGTTCACGCTGCATTTCCCGTCGTATTTCCCGGTGCTCCAGTACGCGAACCACAGACCGATGCGCGAGGCGATGTATCGCGCGTATGCCACGCGCGCATCCGAGCTCGGCGGAACCTATGGCGACGGCAAGGCCGAATGGGACAACACGGCCAATGTCGTCGAGCATCTGAAGCTGCGTGAGGAAGAAGCGAAGACGCTCGGCTATCAGAACTTCGCGGAAGTGTCGCTTGCGCCGAAAATGGCCGAATCGCCCGCGCAAGTGATCACGTTCCTCGAAGATCTCGCCAAACGCGCCCGCCCCTACGCCGAAAACGACTGGATGGAACTGCGCGCGTTCGCTGCCACCGAACTCGGCATGCCCGAGCTGCAGCCGTGGGACATTGCGTATGCAGCCGAGAAGCTGCGCCAGAAGCGTTACTCGTTCTCCGAGAACGAAGTGAAGCAGTACTTCCCGCAGGAAGCCGTGTTGAAGGGTCTGTTCAAGGTCACCGAAACGCTTTTCAACGTGTCGATCCGGCGCGACGAGGCCGCCGTGTGGAATCCGGACGTGCGCTTCTTCCGCGTCGAGAACAAGGACGGCACGCTCGTCGCACAGTTCTATCTCGATCTCTACGCGCGCGAAGGCAAACGCGGCGGCGCCTGGATGGATGACGCCCGCTCGCGCCACAAGCGCACGCAAGGCGGCGTGCAAACCCCGGTCGCCTACCTCACCTGCAATTTCTCGGCGCCGGTGGGCGGCAAGCCCGCGTGCTTCACGCACGATGAAGTCATCACGCTGTTCCACGAGTTCGGGCACGGCCTGCATCACATGCTGACGCGCATCGACGAACTGGGCGTGTCGGGCATCAACGGCGTCGAGTGGGATGCGGTCGAACTGCCGTCGCAATTCATGGAGAACTTCTGCTGGGAGTGGGACGTGTTGACCGACATGTCCGCGCATGTCGAGACCGGCGCGCCGCTGCCGCGCGAGCTGTTCGACAAGATGCTCGCCGCGAAAAACTTCCAGAGCGGTCTCGGCACGCTGCGCCAGATCGTCTTCTCGATGTTCGACATGGTGCTGCACACGTCCTACGATCCGGCGAACGCGACGCAGAACGTGAACGATCTCGCGCGCGCGATCAACGAGAAGTTCCATGTGATTCCGCAGGCGCCCTTCTCGCGCTGGCCGAACACGTTCAGCCATATCTTCGCGGGCGGCTACGCGGCGGGCTACTACAGCTACAAGTGGGCTGAAGTGCTCTCGGCCGATGCCTACGCCGCGTTCGAGGAAGCCGCGAAGGCCGGCAACGGCTCGGTGCTCGACGCGACGACCGGCACGCGCTATCGCCGCGAGATTCTCGAAGTGGGCGGCAGCCGCCCGGCGATGGATTCGTTCAAGGCGTTCCGCGGCCGCGAGCCGGACATCGACGCATTGCTGCGTCATAACGGCATGTCGGGTCAGGCGGCGCACTGATCCATCCGGCCAGAAAACCCCGGTCCGCAACGGCCGGGGTTTTTTATCGCCTGTCGATCCTGAAGTTCACTTCCGAAGGCCGCCCCTCCAGCGCGAGCGTCGCGCGAACGGCAGGGCTGCGGCTCACCACCTTGCCGCGTCGAACAACCGCCGTGCGTCCCGCGCGCAGGCGAATCGCTTCGACAGGATCGCGCGCGTCGAGCACGACGCAGTCCGCGTTGCATCCCACTTCGATGCCGTAGCCTTCCAGCCCGAGAATGCGCGCGGGATTCGTCGTCACCGCATCGAAGCACGCGCGCATCGCGTCGACGCCCGTCATCTGCGCGACGTGCAGGCCCATGTGCGCGACTTCGAGCATGTCGCCGGAGCCCAGGCTGTACCACGGGTCCATCACGCAATCGTGGCCGAACGCGACCGTGATGCCGGCCGCCATCAACTCCGGCACGCGCGTCATGCCCCTTCGCTTCGGATACGTATCCGAGCGCCCCTGCAGCGTGATGTTGATGAGCGGATTCGCGATCGCCGCGACGCCCGCTTCGCGCATCAGCGGAATGAGCTTGCTGACGTAGTAGTTGTCCATCGAATGCATGGACGTGAGATGCGAGCCGGTCACGCGTCCGTGCAGTCCGAGCCGATGCGTCTCCGCCGCGAGTGTTTCGATGTGGCGCGACATCGGATCGTCGGATTCGTCGCAGTGCATGTCCACGCGCAGACCCTGGTCGGCCGCGTATTCGCACAGCAGCTTCACCGATGCCGCGCCGTCGGCCATCGTGCGCTCGAAGTGCGGAATGCCGCCGACGACATCGACGCCCATCGCGATTGCGCGCTTCAGGTTCTCGAACGCGCCCGCGCTGCGCAACACGCCGTCTTGCGGAAACGCGACGAGTTGCAGATCGAGATACGGCTTCACGCGGCGCTTCACTTCAACGAGCGCTTCCACGGCCAGGAGGCGCGGATCGCACACATCGACGTGAGATCGGATCGCGAGCAGCCCGCGCGCGACGGCCCAGTCGCAATACTGCAACGCGCGCTCGACGAGCGCTTCCTGCGTGAGGTCGGGTTTGAGCTCGCCCCACAGCGCGATGCCTTCGAGCAGCGTGCCCGACGCGTTTACGCGCGGCAGGCCGTAGGAAAGCGTCGCGTCCATGTGGAAGTGCGCATCGACGAACGGCGCGGTGACGAGCGCGCCGTTCGCATCGATTTCCTCGCGCGCGGCGGCCGTCAGATGCGGCTCGATCGCGGCGATCCGCCCCGCTTCCATGCCGATATCGACGAGATCGCGCGAACCCGCGAGCGCCGCGCGGCGAATGATCAAATCCATGTGCGAAACCTCCGTCCCAGGCTGTTCGTCCGATGTATTCGCTCGATTGTATCGGGACAGAAAAGCCGTGCGGGACTCGATTCAACGCATCACGCGATTGCGCCCGACCATCGCGAAGCTAAGCGGCAGCGAACCGCGCGGCATGGCGCGTTCCGCTTCGATCCTGAGCGGATAGGCGTTGCCCGCGCGCGCGAGCGGTTCATAAAGATCGGGACGGCGCGCGGACAGTGCCTTGCGCCCGATACTGGCCTCGGCGAGCGCCGGCTTCACCTCCGCGACGATGAGACCACCCTTCGCCGATGCATGACGAGCGAGCACGCGGCCATCCGGCCCGGCGATCAGCGCTTCGTCGCACGACGGGTGGCTGCAGGCGATGAACATGCCGTTGTCGGCGGCACGCGCGGCGAGCGGCGCGCGATGGGACCGGTCGCCGCGCATCGGTGCGATGAGCAGCGTCGCGCCCATGAGCGCCGTCATCCGCACGTTCTCGACAACATCGTTGTCATCGCCAATCAGTATGCCGATGCGCACGCCGAACGGCGCCTCGAACACGGTGAAGCGGTTACCGCCGTGCAAGCCGCGCTGCGACGCATGCAGCTTGCGATGGCGCACGCGCGCGCCGCCCGGAAAGAGCATCGCGTAGCTGTCGTAAAACCGTCCGTCTTCGGTGCGCTCGATCCAGCCGACACCCGCCGCCACGCCGGTATCGTCCACGGCGGCCGCGATCGCGCGGATCGACGGGCCATCGAACGGCTCGGCGCGCGACAGGTCGTCCGGCGCGCCGATGCTCGATTGAGGAAACACCGCGAGTTGCACGCCCTGGCTCGCGGCGTCGGCGAGCGTGCCGGCGATCAGCGCTGGCTGCGATTCAAGCGCGATCACGGCGATGCGAAACGAAGTGATATCCACGAGAGGCTCCGGCGAAACGGGTAGATAGCCTCATTGAACCGTTCGTGCATCGATAAGTAAAATGAATGTTTTGATCGATTCGATCGCCAAACGGAATCGAACACGCCGATGGAACTGAAACTCCTGCGCGCCTTTCTCACGATCGCGGACCTGCGTCACTTCGGCCGCGCGGCCGAGGCCCTGCACCTCAGCCAGCCCGCGCTCAGCAAGCAGATCGCCGCACTCGAAGCGAGCCTCGGCGCGCGCCTCTTCGAACGCGGCCGCCATGGCGCGGATCTGACGACGTTCGGCGCGAGCTTTATCGCCGATGCGCAATCGCTCGTGCGCGACGCCGACGCCGTGCTCGTCCGCGCGCGCGAAGCCGCGAGCGGCACGCGCGGCTTTCTGCGCGTCGGCCTGTGCTTGTCGACGCTCACGCACGTACCCAGGCTGATCGCGGAATTCGGCGCGCTCAATCCGGACGTTGGCATCACGCTGCACGATCTTTCGTCGCACGAGCAGACGCGCCGCATCCTCGCGAACAAGCTCGATGTGGGTTTCATGCGCATGCCCGCCGGCGCCGGGCTTTCGGGTTTCACCGTGCTCGACGAAACGCTCGCGCTCGCCGTGCCCGAGCACACGCGCTACAAGCGTCTGCCCGCGGACCTGAATGAATTGAACACGCCGGGATTCATCGCGCTGTCGCGCACGCGCGGGCCGGGTCTCGCCGCACAGATCGAGCGCTGGTGCGCCGGGCATGGCTTCGTGCCGCGCGTGATTCAGGAAGCGGACGATATCCAGTCCGTGCTCGCCTCCGTGGCGGGCGGCGTGGGCGCGGCATTTTTGCCCTCGCGTGCGCAATATCTGCTGCGCGATGCGCGCGTGTTCACCTTGCGCGATCAGCCCGCGCGATGGCGCGTCGGCCTCGCATGGCAAGCCGAACGCGACGACGCCGTCACGCATCGCTTCGTCGCGTTCATGAAAGCGCGCATGAGCGAACTGAAGGCGGCCGCTACGCCCGACGGTCGAGCTTCGCGAGCAGCATCGCTTTGACGCCGGGCCATTCGTCGTCGATGATCGAAAAACGCACCGAGTTGCGCTTGCGGCCGTCGGGCATGATGCGCTCGTGCCGCACGACACCTTCCTGCGTCGCGCCGATGCCGAGTATCGCCGCGCGCGATTTCTCGTTGAGTTCGTCGGTGGTGAACTGCACGCGCACGCAGTGCATCGCTTCGAACGCGTGCGCGAGCAGCAGATATTTCGCTTCCGTGTTGATGCCGGTGCGCTGCGTCGATGCCGCGAGCCACGTATGGCCGATCTCCAGCTTGCGGTTCGCGCGATCGATCTTCCAGTAGCGCGTGCTGCCGACCACACGCCCGTCATCCGCCTGCACGATCACGAACGGCATTACCGTGCCGGCATCGCGGCCCGCGAGCGCGGTGTCGAGATAACGGTCGATCGTGTCTTCATTCGGCACGACCGTGACAGTGAGACTCCAGAGTTCGCCATCGGCGGCGGCATTCAGCAAGGCGGCGCGGTCCTCGCGTTGCAGCGGGCGAAGCTGCACGCGTTGCCCATTCAAGGTCGGCTGGCTCATCGATCGTTTGCAGGGTTGCGGTGAGACGACATCATAATTCGCCCGGCTAGCCGACGCCCGCGAGCCGATATCCGACACCCGTCTCCGTCACGATATGCGCGGGCTGCGCGGGGTCGCGCTCCAGCTTCTGCCGCAGATGCCCCATGTAAACGCGCAGGTAATGCGGATTCCCGACCTGCTCCGGTCCCCACACTTCGCGCAGCAATTGCCGGTGCGTGAGCACGCAGCCCGCGTGACGCATCAGCGCGGTCAAGAGCCTGTATTCGATCGGCGTCAGCCGCACCGGTTGCCCGTCCCGCGTCACCTGCCGCTTGCCCAGATCGACGGCGATATCGCCGAAGCGGACGGTCGGCGTCTCTTCCTGCGTGTGCGCGCTGCGCCGCAGTTGCGCCCGCATGCGCGCGAGCAGTTCGGGCACGCCGAAGGGCTTGGTCAGATAGTCGTCGGCGCCTGCATCGAGCGCGGCGACTTTCGTCTGCTCGCTCGTGCGCGCCGAGAGCACGATCACCGGCGTGCGGGTCCAGCCGCGCAACTCGCGAATCACGTCGATACCGTCCGCATCCGGCAGGCCGAGGTCGATCACGATCAGATCGGGCTTGCGCGTCGCGACTTCGCGCAGGCCGGCCGCGGCCGTATCGGCTTCGATCGCCGTCATGCCGTGCGCTTGCAGCGTCGCGCGCACGACGCGGCGAATCTGCGGATCGTCCTCGATGACGACGACCGAAACGTCCGTATCAGGCATCGCCCGCACCCGGCGCCGCCGCCTTCAATTCGATATCCTCATCGGGCGGCACGTCTTCAGGCGGCGCATCGTTCGCCGGCAGCGTGAACCAGAAGCGCGCGCCCAGTATGCGGCCGTTCGCGTCCTCGCGATTCGCGACGCCGATCTGCCCGCCATGCGCCTCGACGATCGCGCGGCAGATCGCGAGACCGAGCCCGATGCCCGGTTGCGCCGATTCCTTCTCGCCGCGCGTGAACTTGTCGAAGAGCCGGTTCTGCATGCCGGGCGGCACGCCCGGGCCTTCATCGTCGATGCACACACGCACGAAGCGCGTATCGCCGTCGTGCTCCAGCGCCGCGCCGATGTGGATCGGCGTTGCGGGCGGCGTGTACTTCGCGGCGTTTTCCAGCAGGTTCGCGAAGAGCCGCTCCATCAGCACGGCGTCGAGTTGCAGCAGCGGCAGATCGGCGGGCACGCGCACCTGCACGGGGCGTCCCGCGAGCACGCGGCGCGCGCCCGCGAGCGCGGCGCCCACGGTTTCTTCGAGCATCGACCATTGACGGTTCAGGCGAATCGCGCCCGCCTGCAAGCGCGCCATGTCGAGCAGATTCGTCACGAGCCCGCTCATGCGCAGCGCTTCCTCGTGAATGGCGTGCACGAGTTCCTGCGATTCATCCGGGTTGCCGCCCGCTTCGCGCGCCTGTTCCTCCAGCACCGACGCGAAGCCGACGATCGACGTGAGCGGCGTGCGCAGATCGTGCGAAATCGCGGACAAGAGCGAGTTGCGCAAGCGCTCCGATTCCATGTTGACGAGCGCGTCCTGCGCGATCTCGACGTAATGCACGCGCTCCAGCGCCAGCGCGATTTGCGACGCGAACGTTTCGATCATGCGGCGCTGCTCGGGCACCGCGAGTTCGGCCTCGCGCTCGGTCGCGAGCGCGAGCACGCCGCGCGTGCGCATCGGCGCTTTCAGCGGCAGATAGAGTGCCTGACTCGCGGGCAGGGTTTCGGTGCCGCGGCCCGCGGGCTTCTGCTGGTCGTAGACCCATTGCGCGATGTCGAGATCGAGACGACCGGCGTCGAGCGTCACGTCCGGGTTCGGCTCGCCTACTTTCTGCCGCACTTTATCCGCGGCGTCGGGCAACAGCACGGCGACCTTCGACTGAAACACTTCCGCGACGTGCCGCGTGCCGATCTCGATGATCTGCTCGGTCATCAACGCGGCGCCGAGTTCCTTGGTCATCGCGTACATCGCGCCGGTGCGCCGCTCGCGTTGCGATGCGATGCGCGCCTCGCGCCGCAGGCTCGACGTCAGATGACTAATCGTGAGCGAGGTCAGCAGCATCACGATGAAGGTCAGCAGATACTGCGTGTCCGTCACGGAGAAAGACAGTTCGGGCGGCACGAAGAAAAAGTCGAACGCGGCGACGGAGAGAAACGAGAGCATCACGCCCGGTCCGCGGCCGAGCCGCACTGCCGCGAAGATCACGCCGAGCAGATAGAGCATCACGAGATTCGTGATCGCGAAGCGATGCGCGGCCAGCATGTCGGCGACGAGCGTGATGCCGCCGCCGATCGCGAGTGCATACAGATAGGCGCGCGGCGACGAGTGCGCGCCATCGCGCCAGGTGCCGAAAGCCGCGGCGAGCGTGCGGCGCTTTTCGTCGCGCGCGCCGGTCGACACGAGCGTCACGTCGATATCCGAGCCTTGCCGGATGATGCGCTCGCTCACCGGCCGCGCGAAGACGCGCCGCCATCCTTCGCTCGACGATGCGCCCGCCACGAGCTTCGACACGTTGCGCATATGCGCATAGTCGATGAGCGTCGCGGCGGCGTCGGCGCCGTCGAGCGTGACGGTTTCCGCGCCGAGTTCGGAGGCGAGCTTGAGCGCATCGAGCGTGCGGCGGCGGTGATCGTCGGACAGGCGTTGCAGTTTCGGTGTTTCGACATAGACGGCGAGCCAGTCGGCCTTGAGCGCTGCCGCGAGCCGCGCGGCCGCGCGCACGAGCGTCGCGCTTTCCGGTCCCGGCCCGATGCACGCGATCAGCCGCTCGCGCGCGCGCCAGATGCGTTCGATCGACTGATCGGCGCGATATTCGCGCATTTGCGCATCGACGCGGTCGGCCGTGCGGCGCAACGCGAGTTCGCGCAGCGCGATCAGATTGCCCTTGCGAAAGAAGTTGCGCACCGCGTGCTCGGCTTGCTGCGGCAGATAGACCTTGCCTTCGCGCAGACGGTCGAGCAGTTCTTCGGGCGGCAGATCGACGAGCGTGACTTCATCGGCGAGATCGAAGACGCGATCGGGCACGGTTTCCCAGACACGAATGCCGGTGATGCGGCCGACGATATCGTTCAGGCTTTCGAGGTGCTGGACGTTGACGGTGGTGTAGACGTCGATGCCCGCGTCGAGCAGTTCCTGCACGTCCTGCCAGCGCTTCATGTGGCGCGAGCCTTGCACGTTCGAATGCGCGAGTTCATCGACGAGAATCAGTTGCGGCTTTCTTGCGAGGGCTGCGTCGAGGTCGAATTCGGCGAGCAGACGGCCACGGTATTCGATGCGCGCAGGCGGCAATGTTTCGAGCCCTTCGAGCAGGGCGAGGGTTTCCTTGCGGCCGTGGGTTTCTGCCACGCCTATCAGGACTTCCACGTTTTCGTCGCGGCGGCGGCGGGCGGCTTGCAGCATCGCGAAGGTTTTGCCTACGCCGGCGGAGGCGCCGAAGAAGACCTTCAGCCTGCCGCGTTGGCGCTTTTCTTCGTCGCGGTGGAGTTTGTCGAGGAGTTCGTCGGGGGTTGGGCGGGGCATGGCTTTGGTTTTGTTTCGGTTTGCTTACGCTTCGGTTTGCTTACGCTTTTGTGGAATCCTGCATTCGCGTCGGTCTATTGGCACTGCCCCTGTGCGGGGCGGCAGTCACTTTCTTTGCTGCTGCAAAGAAAGTAACCAAAGAAACAGCTTTCCCCATCCAAAGTGCCTCACACCGGCCGCGGCACAGGCGATTGACCTAATGGCCCGGCTGTAGCGAGTGCCCCCACAAAACTCGCGCGGCTTGGACCGCGCACGGTCTGACACGTCGCACCACACAACAATTTGGTTCAGCCAAAACAGCTCCAGCCGGCTGCGCGGCCGATGGGTCAATCGGGTGTGCGTGTGCTTCTGCGCTT
>LRBF01000240.1 GCA_001580565.1 Caballeronia megalochromosomata
GCATAGGGGCAGTGCCAATAAACCGACACGAATACGGGATCCAGCGAATAACAAAAAATGCCCTAACGCGAGAACCCACGCGC
Source organism: Caballeronia megalochromosomata (assembly GCA_001580565.1). Classification (GTDB taxonomy): domain Bacteria; phylum Pseudomonadota; class Gammaproteobacteria; order Burkholderiales; family Burkholderiaceae; genus Caballeronia; species Caballeronia megalochromosomata. Next base: position 84 of record LRBF01000240.1, read on the forward strand.
ATCGATCGGCCAAAGATCCGCCACGCGGCCGTTCCGATGGCACACGAACTCATCGTAGAGATTCACAGTCGGATCACAATGCCCCGGCGGCAACAGAAGCCGCTTGCCGACGCGTCCCGCGAAGTCACCTTCAGCATCACGCAGCGCCTGCAGCATCCCATGCTCGTCGTTCGCGGAGACATAGCTCAGCGCCGGTGCGTCATCCGCATCGACCCAATGCACGCTGCGCGGCAAGCCCGAATCGACCGCAAGCCCCTTCAAACCGACATCGCACACTGCCATACCGGGACGCGTCGCGCTCATGATCGTCGAGAGCACGAAAAGACTGTGACGCCAGCGCAATTCACCGTCCCAGTTCAGGCCGCCGTAATCGCCGTCCATGAAGAGATACGAGCCGGGTTGCAGTTCGGTGAAGACGCCGCTCGCGGCATCGAACTCGACGGTGCCCGTGCCACCGCCCGTCACGATGCCGCAACGCACGCCGCGTGTTTCGAGCGCACGCACGTAGCCTGCGGCAATGTCGGCGGCGCGGTTTGCCTCATGCTTGCGCGCGGCCCAGCCGGCTACATGCTGTATGCCGCCGTGATACGCCTGAATGCCCGCGAAACGCAGCGCGCTCTGTGACGCGATGCCGTCGACGAGTTCGACCAGCGCGTCTTCGCTCGTCACGCCACAGCGATGCTGCCCGGCATCGACTTCAGGCAGCACATCGATGGTCACGCCCGCGCGCGCCGCCGTCTCACCGAGCGCCCGCACCTGCGGCAAAGCATCCACGCAGACCGAAAGACGTACATGCGACGCCAGTTCGACGGCCATCGCCAGCTTGTCCGCGCCGACGAACTCATTGCTCACATGAATGCTCGCGATGCCCGCCGCCGCGAACGGATACGCCTCCGACAACTTCTGACAGCACACGCCGACCGCGCCCGCGTCGATCTGACGCTTCGCGATCTCGCTGGACTTGTGCGCCTTCGCATGCGGACGCAACGCGACGCCGTGCCGCGCCGCGAACGCCGACATCGCCGCGAGATTGGCGTCGAAGGCATCCAGATCGATCGTCAGCGAAGGCGTGGCGACGGATGTGAGCAAGTCGCCCACGCGGGCGGCGGCCGGAGGTGCGAATGTCATGGCGGGTCGTGTCGATGAAGTCGAATCAGGCATCGATCATAGCGCCGAATTTTGCATGTTGAATGCATAAAACCGGTTGAGCCCACGTCGAAGTCATGCCGGAACGTCCGTTTCCAGGATCGCGCCTTCGTCCTTGAGCGCCTGAATGCGGGCATCGTCGAAGCCGTATTCATTGAGCACTTCGGCAGTGTGCTGGCCGAGCAGCGGCGCGGGGCGCGAAGGCTTCGTCGATCCCTCGGAGAAATGGATCGGCAAGCCGATGCCGCGCATCGGTCCCGCGAGCGGATGCGCCGTCTCGACGATCATCCCGCGCGCGATCGCCTGTTCGTGCGACGACGCCTCCGGCACGCCGAGCACCGCGCCGCTCGGCAAGCCGATTTCGTCGAAAGAGACGAGCCACTCGCCGGTGGTGCGCTCGACGAGACGCGCGCTCAGGCGTTCGACGAGCGCCTCACGATGCTTCAGGCGCCCCGCATTGGTGCGGAAACGCTCGTCCTCGGCGAGGCCGGGAATGTTCAGCACGCCGACGAGACGCTCGTAGTTGCTCTGATTCGCCGCGCCGATGTTGATCCAGCCGTCGCGCGTGCGAAACGCCTGATACGGCGCGCTCGTCGGATTGGCGGAGCCCGCTTTGGGCAATACGGTGCCGTCCGCGAAATAGTTGGCGAAGGCCCAGTACATCTGCTGCAGGCCGGCTTCGAAGAGCGACGTATCGACCATCTGGCCGAGACCCGTCGTCTGCTTTCTCGCATAGGCCGCGCTGATGCCGAGCGCCGCCAGAATGCCCGCGTTGATGTCGGTCACGGGCGAGCCCGCCTTGATCGGCGCCTGTCCCGGCTCGCCGGTCATGCTCATCAAGCCGCTCAGGCCCTGCGCGATGAGATCGAAGCCGCCCTTGTCGGCCATCGGCCCGCTACGGCCGTAACCCGAAATCGCGCAATAGATGAGGCCCGGGTTCGCCGCCTTCAGCGTTTCGTAGCCCATGCCCAGTTTTTCCATCGTGCCGCGCCGGTAGTTCTCGGTCACCACGTCCGCGCTCGCGAGCATCTTCCTGAGCACTTCCTTGCCGCCCTGCGTCTTCAGATCGAGGGCGATGCCGCGCTTGTTGCGGTTCACGATCAGGAACGACGCCGATTCGCCGCTCGGGAGAATCGGCGCGAAACGCCGGCAATCGTCACCGTTGGGGATCCTCTCGACCTTGATGACATCGGCGCCCATGTCCGCGAGCATCATTCCGCAGATCGGCCCCGACATGATGTGCGCGAGCTCGATCACGCGCATGCCTGCAAGCGGTCCCGCGCCGGGTGCGGCCGCCGGTTTCGTGTCTGCCATGTCAACGTCCCTTGAATTGCGGTTTGATCTTGTCGAGGAAGGCCTGATAGCCCGTGCGAAAATCCGCAGTGCCGAAGCACGCGAAGCCTTCGTCGCGCTCTTTTTCGGTAAGCGGCGCGGGATCCATCACGCGGCGCACGAACTGCTTGTGCCAGCGCGCGACGAGCGGTGCGCCATCCGCAATGCGCCGGGCGGTTTCATAGGCGTGCGCGGTCACTTCCCCATCCGCGACGACGCGCGTGACGAGTCCCTTCAGAAGCGCTTCCTGCGCATCGAAGATGCGTCCTTCGAGCAGGATCTCGAGCGCGACCGCGGGCCCGACAAGACGGACGAGCCCTTCCATTTCCGCATGCGCCATCACGAGGCCGAGATTCTTGATGGGTACGCCAAAGCGGCTCGATTCGCCGCAAATGCGCAGATCGCACATCGCCGCGATCTCGAGGCCACCGCCGACGCAGATGCCATGAATCATCGCGACGATCGGATGCCGGCACTCGCGCAACGCGTTCAACGTGCGATGCATGATCGCGCCATATACACGCGCCTGCTCGACATTCGAGCGATCCGTACGGAACTCCGCGATGTCATTGCCCGGCGAGAACGCCTTCTCGCCCGCACCACGCAGCACGATGCACCGCAAGGTATCGTCGCCGGAAAGCGTCTCGATGGTCTCGCCGAGCGAGCGCCACAAGTGCTTCGTCATCGCGTTGAGCTTCTCGGGCCGGTCGATCACGACCGTCGCGATATCGCCATCGCGCTCGATCAGGATGGATGGTTCCGCCACGTCGCCTCCTTGAATTGAATGCTGAATGCGTTATCCGATGCGGTTCAATGCATGCAAAATGCATTGGACCGCCACGGCCGCCCGATCACACGAACTTGCGCGCGTCCGCCGCGTCTTTCTTGTCGTCGTCGACTTCGAGCGCGCGATCCGGGCGCATCGTGAACGAGAGGACGATGCCCACGGCCATCAGGATCATCGACACGGTGAACGGGAGGTTCCAGTTGCCGGTGCGGTCGATCAGCCAGCCGCCCACGACCGGGCTGATGATGGCCGCAAGCGCCGAGCCGGAATTCATGATGCCGGACGCGGTGCCCGAATGCTTCGGCGCGATGTCCATCGGCACGGACCACATCGGACCGATCGTCATTTCGTTGAAGAAGAAACCAGCCGAGAGACACACCGCAGCAAGCGTGATCGAAATGTCGGAAATGAGCATGATCGGCGCGAGCGACAGCAAGGTCAGCAACATGCACACGCCCACCATCACGTTGCGCGCGAGGCGCACGTTGCCGCTCTTTCTCAGGATGCGGTCGGTGAGGGAACCGCCGAGCCAGTCTCCGAGCACGCCTGCGAAGAACACCCCCGATGCGAACAGCGCCGACTTGCCGAGCTGCATGTGATAGCTATGCAGGAAGTACTGCGGAATCCAGCCGAGAAACAGCCACAGCACCCAGCCATAACAAAAGTACACGGCCGTGACGGGCGCCATGCGGCCGAGCAGCGTGCGCCACGGCACCGGCGCACGTTGCTTCACGCCCGAGTAAGTCGCGAGTGTCGCGCATTCGGATTCCGTGATGCTCGGGTGCTCGCGCGGGTTGTCGCGGAAGTAGTAAACCCACGCCAGCGCCCACAGGAAACTGATGATCCCGGTGATGATGAACGCGCCGCGCCAGCTCGTCGCGACCATCAACCAGACGATGAGCGGCGGCGCCACCGCATTGCCGATGCGTGATGCTGCATGCGTAATACCTTGTGCAAAACCGCGCTGGTCGGCGGGCATCCAGTTGGACATCGCGCGCGTCGCGGTCGGAAAGGTCGCGCCTTCGCCGAGGCCGAGCAGCAGGCGCGCCACGATCAGCGACACGAAGCCGCCCGCGAGACCGGTCAGCACGGTGGCGCCGGCCCAGATGATCGCGCACAGCGCGAGCGTGCGGCGCGGTCCGAAGCGGTCGCCCACCCATCCGCCGATGATCTGGAACACGAGATACGGGTACGCGAAAGCGGAAAACACGAAGCCGACTTGCGTGTGCGAAAGGCCAAGCTCCGCGCCGAACTGGGCCGCCGCGGTACTGACATTGACCCGGTCGATATAGGTGATGAAATACATCGCGCATAGCAGTAGCAGAACGCGCGTCGTGGCTCGACGGAACATCATCGTCTCCTTGTTGACCGCGTGCGTGCACGCGACGCTTTCGGATCTCGAGCGGCGCCTGTGTCACGGCATGCGGAACTTCGCTTGGGTACGTCGGATGAGGATTGCGGCTCGATATGAGCCCGCTTATAGCGTTCTGCGGCGCAGCTTGCGAATGCGTGGTTTGCGCGGTGATGTCATGACTCGTCTCCTGGTCGCGGCTCGTTGCTGTCCGCTGTTTTGCTTCGGTGAATGAAACTCTCGTCTGCTGTCGTCAGTCCTTTTTATCGAGCGCCATCGCGAGCACGCGCGCCACGTGCAGCGCCTCTCTTTGCGCGCCATCCGCGATCTGATGCCGGCAACTCGTGCCGTCCGCCACGATCAGCGCATCGGGAGCCGCGCGCACCGCCGGCAGGAGCGACATTTCCGCCATGGCCTGCGATGCGTCGTAATGCTCCGCTTCATAGCCAAAGCTGCCCGCCATGCCGCAGCATGACGATTCGATGGTCTTCACATCGAGCCCCGGAATCCAGCCGAGCACGGTCTCGATGGGACGCACGGCGTCGAATGCCTTCTGATGGCAATGGCCATGAAGCAATGCCTTCGCCTGATCGAGCGCCTTGAGCCACAGTTGCAATCGCCCTGCCGCCGCTTCGCGCACGAGAAACTCCTCGAATAAAAACGATGCCTGCGCGAGCTTGCGAGCGGCATCGCCATACCCGTATCCGAGGAACTCGTCGCGCAACGACAGCAGGCACGAAGGCTCCAGGCCGACGATCGCCACACCGCGCTCGACATGAGGCATGAGCGCATCGAGCGCGCGGCGTGCTTCGGCCTTCGCTTCATCGACAAGCCCCGCCGAGAGGAACGTGCGGCCGCAACACAGCGGCCGCTCGCCCGCCTTGATGTTCAGATGAACCGTATAGCCCGCCGCTTCGAGCACACGCCTCGCGGCACGCGCGTTCTCGGGCTCGATGTAGTTGTTGAACGTATCGACGAAGAGCAGGACTTCATTGGTTGCAGGCGCAACCGGTCTTATCGATGCATCGGCGAGAAAGGGTTTCGCAAAGCGCGGGAAGGCTCGCTGCGGCGCGAGGCCGAGCTTCGACTTGAGCCAGCGCGCAACGCCCGGCATACGCGCTTCGAATGCGTTCGACAGCGCCGGGATGCGGCTCGCATACGGCGCGTAGCGCGGCAGGAACGCAATCATCCGCTCGCGCAGGCGCACGCCGTGACGCGCCGTCCACGCGGCGCGCGCCTCGATCTTGATGCGCGCCATGTCGACACCCGTCGGGCAATCGCGCTTGCAACCCTTGCACGACACGCACAGGTCGAGCACGTCTTTCACATCCTGACTCGCGAGGCCGTCATCGCCCAACTGTCCCGACAACGCGAGCCGCAACGTGTTCGCACGGCCCCGCGTGACATGTTGCTCATCCTTCGTGATGCGATAGCTCGGACACATCGTGCCCGCATCGAACTTGCGGCAGTGACCGTTGTTGTTGCACATCTCGACCGCTTTCGCGAGTCCGCCCGACAGGTCGCCGCCCGATCCCGGCGCGCCCTCTTCGCCAGTGGACGGATCGCGCGTCACGTTCCAGGCGGACCAGTCGAGCCGCGGCGTCACCGCGCGCTCGCGATAAGAAGGCGGAAAGCGGAAGTTGCGCGCATCGTCCATCTTCGGCGGAGCGACGATGCGATCCGGGCTCAGCCGGTTCTGCGGATCGAAGAGCTGCTTGATGTCGCGAAACGCCGCGTTGATACGCGGGCCGTATTGCCACGCGACCCATTCGCCGCGGCACAGACCGTCGCCGTGCTCGCCCGAGAATGCGCCCTTGTATTCGCGCACCATCGCCGCGGCCTCTTCTGCGATGGCGCGCATCTTGATGGCACCGTCCCGTCGCATGTCGAGAATCGGCCGCACGTGCAGCGTGCCGACACTCGCATGCGCGTACCACGTGCCTTCGGTTCCGTGCTTCCTGAACACTTCGGTCAGCCGGCTCGTGTACTCGGCCAGATGTTCGAGCGGCACCGCGCAATCCTCGATGAAGGACACCGGCTTGCCGTCGCCCTTCATGCTCATCATGATGTTGAGGCCGGCCTTGCGCACTTCCCACAGCGCCTTTTGCGGACCGGCATCGGGCATCTGCACGACCGAGCCGGGCAAGCCGAGATCGCCCATCAGCTCGACGAGTTGCGCGAGCTTCGCGACTTGCGCATCGTGATCCGCGCCCGCGAACTCGACGAGCAGGATCGCTTCCGGCTCACCGACCAAAGCCCTTGCGATCACGGGCCGAAACGCGGGATTCGACATCGCGAGCTCGATCATCGTGCGATCGACCAGTTCCACCGCGACCGGTCCGAGCCTGACGATGTGCTGCGTCATGTCCATCGCATCGTAGAAGCTCGGGAAGTTCACCACGCCGAGCGTCTTGTGCACGGGCAGCGGCGCGAGCTTCAAGGTCAGCTGGCGGCTGAACGCAAGCGTGCCCTCCGAACCGACCAGCAGGTTGGCGAGATTCGGCTCGCCATCGCCGGTAAAAGCGAGCGGGCTCTGACAATCGAAGAGATCGAGGTTATAGCCAGCCACACGCCGCAGCACCTTGGGAATGCGTTCGCGCATTTCCTGCTGCTCGCGCATCGCGATGCCGCGCACGCCGTCGACGAGATCGCGTGTACGTGCATCGTTCAACATGGTCGAGAGCTTGCCGAAGCGCGCTTCGTGACCATCGGCGAGGATCGCGTCGATCGCATCGACGTTATGCACCATGATCCCGTATTCCATCGAACGCGAGCCGCACGAGTTGTTGCCCGCCATGCCGCCGATCGTGCATTGCGCGCTCGTCGAGACATCCACCGGAAACCACAGGCCATGCGGCTTGAGCCACGCATTCAGATGATCGAGCACGACGCCCGGCTCGACCGTGACCGTGCGGGCGTCCTTGTCGAAATGAATGATGTTGTTGAGCCACTTCGTCGTGTCGATGACGAGCGCCTCGCCGACCGTTTGCCCGCACTGGCTCGTGCCCGCGCCGCGCGCAAGCACGCTCGCGTGACTGTCGCGCGCGATCTGCAAGGCGAGGCGCAGATCGTCCTGATCCCTGGGCACGACCACGCCGAGCGGCATGATCTGATAGATCGACGCATCGGTGGCGTAGCGCCCACGCGAGGCGCGATCGAACAGCACATCGCCTTTCAGTTCGCGTTGCAGTCGCGCCTGCAGCGGCGTCGGCGTGGACGCGGACCGTGCACGCGCGGAGGCGGGCATCAGATGGATCGGCTTGACGAGCCGGTCTGTGGGGGAATTGAGCATCGTCGCTGTCGGTGAGGGCCAGAGCGCTGTGCGGTTCGTGGCCTTATGAATGCGTTATGCGAAATGCACTTCGACGGCAGGCAAGCCCTCGATGCTGCCCAGGGCCATGCCTGACACATCGGGAAACGCAATGCCCGTGTACGAGCCCGCCGTGAGCACCGTGCCGCGTTCGACGGCAAGCCCGCGCGCGACGCTGTGATTCACCGTCCACGCGAGCAGGCGGCGTGGGTCGCCCGCCGGGTTTGCCGGAGCGCGCTGGAACAGCGGCGCGCCGTCGAACGTGAATGTCATGGCGGGAGATACGAATGGAAACGCCGCGTCGTACGGCACGCCCTCGCCCACGATCAACGCGCCGTGATTCTGCAAGTCGGCGAGCTGCCAGGGCTTCTCGACATCGGGCCAGGCCGCGAAACGGCTCGCCACCACTTCGATCGCCGCATGCACGGATTCGATCGCGGCGATCACGTCCTCATCGCTATAGGGACCGCTGCCCGGTTCGAAGTGGCGGCCGATCCTGAAGGCAACTTCGAGTTCGAGCCCGGCCTTGCCGAACGCGTGCATCGAGAGCCGGGCGCCCGAACCATGCACGCCATCGGCGGGAAGCGGCGCGCCCTGAATCGGGCCATCGTGCGATTTGGCGCCGACCTTCCATCCGCCGATGTCCGCGTTCAGCGCGCGCAGCGTCGCTTCCTGCGCGGCGTAGGCTTCATCGGCGCTTTGCGGACGCGCGCCCTCCGGCAATACCTCGAGCTTCGCGCGATGCGCCCGGGCCTCGACGAAAAGCCGCGCGAGCGCATTGGCATCGAACGCGGCGCTCATGCGGCCGCCTTCAGCGCGGGCTTCGCAACGTGGCTCGTCAGATAGTCCATCGCCGCCGCGACACCGCCGCCCTTCAGTTCGATACCCGCGAGCTTCAGTCCCATCTCGCAGCCGGAGAGCGCGGCCATCAGCGTGAGATCGTTGCAATCGCCGAGATGACCGATGCGGAACATGCGTCCCTTCACCTTGCCGAGCCCCGTGCCGAGCGACATGTCGAAATGTTCGTAGATGAGCTTGCGCACCGCATCGGCATCGACCCCTTCGGGCGTCATCACGCCGGTGAGCACCGGCGAATACACGGCGGGATCGGCGCATTGAATGTCGAGTCCCCATGCCGTCACCGCCGCGCGGCACGCGGCCGCGAGCCGTTGATGGCGAGCAAAGACGTTCTCCAGCCCTTCGCCGAGGATCATGTCGAGCGCTTCCGAGAGGCCGTAGAGCAGGTTCGTGTTCGGCGTATAAGGCCAGTACCCCTGCCGGTTCATCTCGATGATGTCGGTCCAGTCCCAGAACGCGCGCGGCAACGTGGCGCGTTTCGACGCCTCGCGCGCTTTCTCCGATACCGCATTGAAGCTGATCCCCGGCGGCAGCATCAAACCCTTCTGCGAGCCGGAGACGGTCACGTCCACGCCCCATTCGTCGTGGCGATAGTCGGCCGATGCGAGACCCGAGATCGTGTCCACCATCAGCAGCGCGGGATGCTTCGCCGCGTCGATGGCGCGTCGCACGGCGGCGATATCGGACGTCACGCCCGTCGACGTTTCGTTATGCACGACGCACACGGCCTTGATCGCGTACTGCGTGTCCTCACGCAAGCGCTTTTCGATCATGTCGGCCTGCACGCCGCGCCGCCAGCCTTCGATGCCGGGCAAACCGAGAAACTCCGGCTTGAGCCCGAGGTTCTCGGCCATTTTCTTCCATAGGGTCGCGAAGTGGCCCGTCTCGTACATCAGCACGGTGTCGCCGGGGCTGAGCGTGTTGCACAATGCCGCCTCCCATGCGCCCGTGCCCGAGGCCGGATAGATCACCACTGGCTGACTCGTCTTGAAGATCTTCTTGATTCCGTCGAGCACTTTCAGACCCAGCGCGCCGAACTCGGGACCGCGGTGATCGATCGTCGGATAGCTCATCGCCCGCAGGATGCGGTCGGGCACCGGACTCGGCCCCGGGATCTGCAGGAAATGTCGGCCAGCAGGATGGAAATCGAGCTTCAACATGGGTTCACGTCCCCTCAGATGTAATTTTGCATGCAAAATACAATAGCGCAGCGACGAGAACACGTAAAGGAATTCATAGGCCGAACGGCCTAGGGATAACCCGCTGGCGGTTTTTTCCACTAGCTCCGGGTTAAAATTGCCGCAAATGGAATGCGAGGTATTGAATGCAAAATCCCGATATACCCGAAACGCACGTTTCGTCGTCCCTGCCGAAGGTCGAGCGCCTGCGCCTGCACGACACCGTCGTCGATCACTTGCGCGGCTTTATCGTAGAAGGCTTGCTCGCGCCGGGCGTCAAGCTCAACGAGCGCAAGCTGTGCGAGACGCTCGGCATTTCCCGCACGCCGCTGCGCGAGGCGCTGAAGGTGCTCGCTGCCGAAGGACTGATCGAGATTTCGCCGAACCGGGGCGCGTCGGTATCGCAGATGAGCGAGTTCGAGATCCGCGAGATGTTCGAGTTGATGAGCGGGCTGGAGGCGTTTTCAGGCGAGCTGGCGTGCGAGCGCATCACGCCGCTGGAGATCGCCGAGATCAAGGCGCTGCATTACGCGATGCTCGCGTGCCGCGCGCAAAACGACCTGTCCGGCTATTACAGCCGCAATCAGGCCATTCATGACAAGATCAACGAAGCCGCGCGCAACACGGCCTTGCGGCAGACCTACGTGTCGATCAACCGGCGTCTCATGGCGCTGCGCTTTCGCTCCAATTTCCAGACGCCGAAATGGGACAGCGCCATCCGCGATCACGAAGAGATGATCGAAGCGCTTGAGACACGCGATAGCCGGCGCATGGGGGACATCCTGCGCAAGCATTTGCTGTCCAAACGCGATGCGGTGCTCGCCGAGCGCACCTTGACCACGGTGAAACCCGCCGTGCCGAGAAAGCGCGCGGCGGACAAGTCGGCGCCGGATGAGCGCTAACGAATAGAACGGTCGCGCGATTCCTCGGAAGGTAGGGTACGATACCGGCCAACGGCCGTCAGAGCCTTCAATCGGGGAACACCTTGACTAGAATTCGAGGGGCATGCATCGCGCTCGGCGCGGTGCTCGTTATTACAGGCTTTACCTTCTATCACTCGTCGGACTTCGACACTGCGCAGGCCGCAATGGACCGTCAGACTGTCGACTGCCTCACGCGCGGACTCACGCGCGACGAAAAAGTCCGCATCGCCCAACTGAGCGCGGTACACGACCGCGAAGGGCTTCGTCCCATCTACAGTGGTGTTCTCGCGCGCTGCGTCGTGCGTTCCGACCAATGGGACCGCCGTGCGCAACTCGTCACGAGCGCGCGCCAGACGCTTTCCCACGACCCCGAGTTCAGGCAGATGCTGAACGCGAGCACGATGGAACTGGCGCGACGCCCCTGATCCGGCGCGCATCGTTCAAGCCGACAGTCCGCTGCCCGCGCCGGGTTGCACCCCGGCGCGTGTGCTCGCCGCATGCGCGCTCAGCACGGCGACTTCATGGCGCGTGTAGCGCGTGACCGGCGCGATGGCCGCAAGCGCGGCAGTGATGACGATGGCGACGATGCTGATCGAAATGGCGTTCATGTTCGGCTCCTTTGGCTGGCTGATGTTGCTGGATCGCTGCTGTCGATGTGAGGCATTGTCGTCGCCGAAAGTTAGCGAGGAATGAGCATCGCCGCGAGACGGTCATGCAGGCCGCCGGAGTAAGATCGGCATTCATTCGGCCATCGCGCAAACGGCATTCAAAATGCATTCGACCATCGACACATCGACCGCCACGCTCGAACTGCCCTTCAAGCGGCCTTTCGACTGGACGCGCATGCTGAAATTCATCGGCGGGCGGGCGTCGGCAGGCGTGGAGTCGGTCGAGGATGGGGTGTATCGGCGCGCGATCGAATGGCAAGGCGACGACGGCACCGTGGAAGTCAGGCCGCATGAACGCAGGCATCGCCTCGTCGTGAATGTCGAGGGTGCGCTCGCGCGCCACGCCGGCGAGCTTGCCGCGCCGCTCGCGCGTATGTTCGATCTGCATGCCGACCCGCGCGAAATCGCCCGATGCCTCGGCGCTGACCCGGTGCTCGCGCCACTCGTCGAGACCGCGCCGGGCTTGCGCGTGCCCGGCGCGTGGTCCGGCTTCGAACTCGTGGTGCGGACCATCGTGGGACAACAGGTGAGCGTCAAAGGCGCATCGACGATCATGAGCCGCATCGTGCAGCGCGCCGGCAAACGGATCGAAGGCCATCCGCACGAAGGCACGGCGTGGCGCTTCCCGACGCCCGCCGAGCTGGCCGCCGCCGATCTGGAGAAGATCGGCATGCCGACCAAGCGCATCGAGACCGTGCAGCGCTTCGCGCACGCGGTCGCAAGCGGCGCGCTGCCGCTCGATGAACCGGGCGCCGATCCCGAACGCGTGAAGCAGGACATGCTCGCGATGCCGGGCATCGGGCCGTGGACCGTCGGCTATGTCGCGATGCGCGCGCTACGCGATCCGGACGCGTGGCCCGACGCCGATCTCGTTCTCATGCAGGCGCTCGCGCGACGCGACCCGTCGCTCGCAAAACCCGCCCAGCAGCGCGCGCGCACCGAGCGCTGGCGTCCGTGGCGCGCCTACGCGGCAATGCATCTTTGGAATGGCGTGGCGATGGAAACCGGACTCGCACGCGGCGGTTGATATCGCATGCATTCGACGCGAACGCATCTTGCGTGCAGCATCTCGCATGCAAAATGCCGGCCGCACGGTCGGCGCAGAGAGAACATCGTGGCCACCATTTCGTCTATTGTCCTAAAAATGAACTAATCTGCTTCGAGAGGCCGGGCGCTGCCCGAGCCGCGGACCCGCGCGCGGCGCAAGGCCGGAATACGAAGAAGCGCTGGCGATACGCCATCGGGAGACGCTCATGAATGCATCGTCCCTGGACGCGCAAGACTCCGAGAGCGAACCCGCCGCATCGCCGACGACACCCGCGCCCGACATGCCCATCGCGCGGCGCGTGCAGAAGATCGTCGTCGCCATACACGGCATCGGCAATCAGTTGCACAGCGACACGGTGCGTTCCGTGGCGAGCCAGTTCGGCGCGCGCTACGACCCGCCGCTGCCCGTCATGCCGCTCGGCTATTTCGACATCGCCGGCGTCGGCGAAGTGGATGTCCGCCAGCTCGATCTTCCGCAAGGCGGTCCCTATACCGCCGAGCAGCGCGATTTCTATTCCGCGCTCGGTTTCGCGGAAGTGTATTGGGCCGACATTCCGCGCGAGGTCGTGAAGCAGGACGACACGCTCGAAGAAAGCAAGGCGTGGGGACTTTCGATCGTGAGTCGCGCGCAGGCGGCCTATATGCTCAACGTCGATGAACGCAAGCTCGAGCCCGCCGACTTCTCGCTCGCGTCGGGTATCGTCGAGGAGATCGTCGAAACCGTGGCCGTGATGCAAAGCCTGCTCGCGGTGACGGAGAAGGCCGGCATCTTCAAGTTCGATCTCGCGCCCATGCTGCGCGATTATGTCGGCGACGTGCAGCTCGTCGCGGATTTCAGGCAGCATCGCGAGACCATCGTGTTTCGTTTTCATCGCGTGATGGAGCGGCTCGTCGCGCTCGCCACCGCGCGCTGCCAGTGCGCGCCCGAGGTCTATATCGTCGCGCACAGCGAAGGGACCGTGATCAGCTTTCTCGGCATCCTGCAGGCGCTGTCCACACCGACCGTGTCGGACCCGAAGGACGGCAAGCAGATCATCAGCACGGACTGGGTGCAAAGTCTGCGCGGCTTCATGACCATCGGCTCGCCGATCGACAAGCACATCCTGCTATGGCCGAAGCTCTGGGAAGGCATGGTGCTGAAAAGCGACATGCAGGGCGATGCCGTGACGCAAACCGAGCGTTCCGGCGGCCCGATCACCCTGCCCTCGCGCATCCGGTGGCGCAACTATTACGACTACGGCGATCCCGTCGGCTTTGCGCTCGATACGGCGCGGACGTATCTCGATCATCACGGCTGTCGCGCGTTCGAATTCGAGCCGGTGCATGACTTCGGTTTCTCGCGCTACTGGCTGCCGGGCAAGGCGCATACGGACTACTGGACCGATGGCGATGTCTTCGGCCACTTCATCGAGAACGTCGTGCTCGACAGACGCACCGCGAAAGCCCCGAAAAACAGGCAGTTTCGCGGCATCGTGAGCACGGCCGTTCCTTATCTGCTGAGCTTCGCGCTGCATCTTCTCGCGGTGTTCTTCATCTACAAGGCCGTCACGGCTTCGTCCGATTCGGGCGCGGGCGGTGAGAGCACCGCGCCCGAGTTCATCTATCTGACGCGCTCCGTGTTCGCGCTCGCCTGCCTGTTGATGGGGACGACGGTCGCCGCGCGCCTTCCGCGTCTCGTCAAGGCACGCGGCGCACAACGCACGGGCGCGTGGCTGCGCTGGCGCATCGCCGCGCTTCTGGCGTTCGTCGCGGGTGCGCTGGTTTTCTGGCTCGTGCTACTGAGCGGCGTAGCCGCGTTTCTCGCGAGCCCGTTCGCGGATATCCTGCATCGCGATGCCGCCGATCCTGTCGTCGGCAAGGCGGTCTTCGTACTCGCGGGATTCGTGTGCGCGACAAGCGGCTGGCTCGCGCCACGCAAGCCGCATTGGGGGCGGCGCATTCTCGTCGCGCTCGGCACGCTGATGATGGTGTTGATCGTCGGCGTCAGGCTATGGGGCGATCTGGCCGGAAAGCCGATATGGCCCGTCGTGCTCGGCGGAGCGTTCTTTCTCTATGCGTGGTGGCTCGCGATTCTGATCTTCGATCTCGCGTTCGTGTGGCACCGCTATGTGCGCAATTCCGTCGCGCTCGATACGCTGCGCGCATGGCGCGAGAACCGGTGCGATGCGCAGCCGAGGCCGATCATGTCGATGCGGCCGAAGGCTGCGCGCAAGTGATCGCGGCCGATGCGCGCTCACCCATGCAGCACGAGCTTCTGTATCCGCCAGTTGAGCAGCTCCGCGACAAACAACGTATTTTCCGCCGGACACGCCATTTCATGGATCCATCCGAACTGCTTCAATTGCTTGCCCGATCGCCCGAGCACGCCGAGCAGTTTTCCATCGAGCGATAACTTGTAAATCCGGCCGGGAAACGCATCGGCGGAATACAACACCTGATTTTGCCCCGGCGAAATGCAAATGGCCCAGGGCGATCCCGGCGCGAATGTGCCCGCTGCAATCGCCGCTTCGTCGGGCATGTTGCCGATAGCCGGGCGCGCATCGGGCGGCACGGGCACGTCGATCGTGAATTGCCGCTGAAAATTTCCTTCGCCGTCGAAGACCTGAATGCGGCGATTGCTGCGATCGGCGACATAGACCAGACCATTTCTGTCGACTGCAATGCTATGTGGCGTATGGAACTGCCCCGGCTCCTTGCCGCGCTCGCCCCACGACTTGAGCCACTTGCCGTCCCTGTCGACCTTCGCGACACGCGAGTTGATGTAGCCATCGCTGATATACGTATTGCCCGCGGCATCCCACGCGACATCCGTCACCTGACGAAAGCGTCCGGGCTCGGAAGGCAACGGCGGATTAGGATGCTTGAGCGGCGCGGTTTCTTCGTCCGACGCTTCCTGCTTGCGTCCGAACACCATCGCGACACGGCCTTCAGGCGTGAACTTGATGATCATGTCCGAGCCCTTGTCGGTTACCCAGACGTTATCCTGCCGATCCACCTTGACGGTATGCGCGAACGACCACGCATAAAGGTTATGGCCGATCTCGCGCACGAAACGGCCATTGCGATCGAATTCGAGCAACTGGGCCGCGGCCGCGCCATACGCGGGACCGATACTATTGCCGCGCGAGAGCACGAAAATATGTCCCGCCGAATTGAGCGCAACACCGGAGCATTCGCCGAAATACACGTCGCGCGGCAAGCGCACCGGATCGAGCACGGAATCGTAGGCAATGGCTGGCACGTCATTGTCGGCGTACGCGAGATGCGGAAAGAGCGCGAGCGCGGCCGCACCTTGACCCGCGAGCGCCAGAAAACGCCGGCGGCTTGCGGCGCCCGGCGTCATGTCGCAACATGGGCAGTACATCGAGTGTCGAAGACTCACTGTTACCCTCCTCTTGTTCGTCGCCTGCAATGATGAACATCGATGGTCGGCTTGCTTCGCGATGCGAGAGGAAGTGTAGTGCATGAACTGCATTATTCACATGCGCGTGCTTTTATCGCTTTCAATGCTGAAAGGACATCATGACCGAGACATGGCAATACCAGGTTCGAATCCGTCTTGCGCCCGACTATGCGGCCATGGCGCGCCAGGATCCGGCGAGTGAATCGCTCGCGCCGATCAACGCGCTGCTCATCAGGCACGACGCCCAGTTGAAATGCCAGTACGACGCGTTCGCCGACTACGTGGCGCAAGCGGAGCGCGATGGTGTCGAGCACTTTCCGCTCTATCGATGGACGCGCGAAACCATCGAAAATCTCGCTAAAAAAGCGAAATATCTCGAAGCGTTCACGCTCTATGTGAATGGCGACGAAGTCTATGACAAGGCGCTCGCCGAAGCACTCGAAGCCGATCTTCAGTCACTCGCGAGCGACGCGATCACCGAGATCCGCAAGATCGACACCAACCCCGCGCATAATCCGCAACCGCCTTCGTATAAGCATTCATGAGGTTGACGCCGTGCACCGCTCGCGCTAAGGTTTGGTAAATCAACCAAAACAGGGATCGCGCCTCGTGCAGGATCGTCGACAGACCATACTCGAAGCCGCGCTCGCCGCTCTGCGCGAAGAAGGCTATTCGGGCTTCACGCAACCGCGCGTCGCGGCGCGCGCAGGCGTGCGTCAGAGTCATCTCACGTACTATTTTCCAACGCGTCTCGCATTGATCGAAGCCGTCGCACGCACCGCGATCGACGGCCAGCTCGCCGCCGTCGATGCCTTCGCGGGCGAAGCGTCGCCCAAGGTCACGGCGGCATCCATCGCCCATGTCGCGATACGCCACGAGAACACGCGCGTGCTGATGGCGCTCGCGCAAGCCGCCGACGAAGAGCCCACCATACGCAGCCTCTTTCGCGAACTTGCGGAAGGTGTCGCCGTGCGCATCACGCGCATGCTCGAAGCAATGGGCCTCGCCGTGACGAAAGAGCATGTGGCCATGGTGCACGCGCTCGTCGTCGGGCTTGCGGTCATCGATCTCGCGGTGGGCCGCACCGACGGCAAGCGCCGCGCGAGCAGCGCCATCGAAACCTTGTTCTCGCTGCTGCCGCCGGACGAATCGAAAGCGTCATGAGCGCGCATCGAGCCATTCGACGATATTGCGCACCGTATCGCCATAAAACGTGCGATACAGCTCCTCCGACACATAGCCGATATGCGGCGTAGCCAGCACGTTCGGCAGCGCGCGCAGCGGGTCGTTCGCAGCGAGCGGCTCCTGGTCGTAGACGTCGATGGCCGCGCCCGCGAGCCTGCCCGCTTTCAACGCATCGACGAGCGCCGCGTCATCGATGATCGGTCCGCGCGACGTGTTCACGATGCGGCTCGTCGGCTTCATCTGCGCGAGCTCCTGCGCGCCGACGAGATGATGGGTGCGATCGCTCAGGCGCAGGTGAATCGAGAGCACATCCGAAGTCTCGAATAGCGTGGCCTTGTCGACGAGTTGCACGCCCTTTTCTTCGGCGCGCTCGCGCGTGAGGTTCTGGCTCCACGCGATCACGTTCATGCGAAACGCGCGGCCGATCACGCCGACCGCCGATCCCACGCGCCCGAGTCCGAGCAGGCCGAGCGTCTTGCCCGCCAGTTCGGTTCCAAGGCCGGTCTGCCAGCCGCCTTCCTTCAGCGAGCGGTTTTCGGCGGGAATGTTGCGCATCATCGCGAGGATCAGGGCCCAGGTGAATTCGATCGTCGGCGTGGACGTGTAGCCCGTGTGACGCACGTCGATGCCGCGTTCGGCAGCGGCACTTAGATCGATCGATGCATTGGCCGCGCCCGTCGATGCGATCAGCTTCAGGTTCGGCAGATGGTCGATGATGTCGCGCGGTAACGGCGTGCGCTCGCGCATCGCGCAGACGACGTCGAAGGGGCGCAGGCGTTCGAGCAGCGCGCCGCGCTCGGCGATGTGATCGTTGAAGACGGTGATGGCGGCGCGCCCTTCGAGCGGCGACCAGTCGGCCATGGAAAGCGCGACGTTCTGATAGTCGTCGAGAACGGCGACCTTGATCGGATTGGATGTGGCCATGACGGTTTCGTTTGTTGTGACGAATGAATCGAACGGCAGCCGCCAGTGTGACGCAATGCGCGAATTCATGTCGCGCGTGGCCTTCGCGGGCTCTCGCGAAATCCCGCAAAGCCTTGCTCCTCAAGGCCGGGCGCCATTCACGAAGCCATGACACGGCGTGAAATAAGTTACGGCGAGACTTCGCGCGCCCCCTTCTCTATAGTCACTTCCGTCGCCACACGAAACGCAGCGTGGCCTAAGGAACCGAGAAGGACATCCCGTGAAAAACAGATCGACTTTCGCTTCAAACGTCCACGTTGCCTGCGCCTCCGACGCGGGTTCCGGCACGCGCCGCGTGCGCCAGTTGCTCGTCGCCGCGGCCGCCGCCGCCCTCACGCTGTGCAGCAGCTCCGCCTTCGCGGGCTGGGCGCACGGCGGCACGGCCTACACCGGCCGCGGCGAATATCAGGGCGCGCACGTCGGCTCCTGCGGCGGCGGCAGCTGCTCGCATGCGGGCGGCGTCGAGAATCCGTGGGGCCGCGTCGCCACCAACTCCGGCACCGTGACGCGCACTTCGTCGGGCCAGTTCTCCAACTCCGGCACCGCCTACGGCCCGAACGGCCGCTCGGTGCAGCATGCGGGCGACACGAGCTGCGCCGGCGGCAGCTGCTCGCACACCGGCAGCGCGACCGGCCCCAACGGCAAGACCGCGAACGGCAGCGACACCGTCACGCGCACGGCGCCCGGACAATATTCGTCGACGGGCTCGGTGACGGGACCGAACGGCAACACGTCGACGCATTCGGCATCGACGAACTGCGGAGGCTATACGTGCAACCGCTCCGGCACCGTGAACACGGCGAACGGCTCGACGGTGACGCATTCGGGCAGCGCGACGAGCGTGGCGCCGGGCGTAGTCACCACCTCGGGCAGCGCGACGGTCACGAACGGCTCGCACAGCACGACGGTGGTCGGCGGCGGCACGGTCACGACAGGTACGACGGTGGTGGCCACGACGCCGGTCGTCACGGGGACGACGGTCGTTGCCGGAACGACGGTCGTTGCCGCGCCCGTGATCGTGCCGCCGCCCCCGCCGCCTTCGACTACCGTAGTCGTCGCGCCGCCCCCGGCTTCGTCGACGGTCGTGGTCACGCCGCCTCCGCCGCCGCCCGCCAAGACCGTCGTGGTCGCGCCGGCCCCGGCTCCGGTCAAGGCCGTGGTCGTCGCACCGGCCCCGGCTCCGGTCAAGACCGTGTATGTCGCACCGGCTCCGGCTCCCGTCCGGACGGTGTATGTCGCGCCGCCCCCGCCCGCGAAGACCGTCTATGTGGTGCCGCACCGCGCGGTCCTGATTCCGGGCCACTGGGTCGGCAGGTTCTGGATTCCCGCGCACTGGGCGTAACGAAGGACCGCAACATCCCCGAGGCCGGCCGCATGCGCGCCGGCCTTCTCGTTTTGTCTGCGTCCCGCGTTACACTGCGAATCAACGCCGCTTCCGATACAGGCACGACATGCTCCATGTCTTTCCCGCACGCTCATGACGAGGTATCGCATGAAGCGCCCGCATCTGCCTCGCGATCATGCAAAAGGCGTCCTGCACGACATCACGTGGACCGCTGGCCCCGTCGTGCTGGTCATTGCGATCATCGTCGCACTCGTCTACTGGCTCGTCGATCCCGCGCCGCCCAAAACCATCACGATGAGCGCGGGCCAGCGCGACAGCTCGTTCTACGTCATCGCGCAGGAGTACGCGAAACTGCTCGCGCGCAGCGGCATCACGCTGAAGGTGCTGCCTTCCGACGGCTCCGTGCAGAACCTCGAACGTCTGCTCGATCCGAAGCAGCATGTCGATCTCGCGCTCGTGCAAGGCGGCATCGCGACGAAGGAAGAAGCGTCGAAGCTGATGTCGCTCGGCAGCGTGTCGTATGTGCCGCTCGTCGTGTTCTATCGCGGCAAGGGGCTCACGCTGCTGTCGCAACTGGAGGGCAAGCGCATCGCGATCGGCCGGGAAGGCAGCGGCACGCGCATGCTCTCGCTGAACTTGCTGGAAGCGAACGGCATCTATCCCGGTGGCGACACGCAGCTTCTGCCGACGGACGGCCTGCAAGCCGCGACACAACTCGTCAGCAATGAAGCCGACGCGGTCTTTCTCTCCGGCGACTCCGCGACGCGCAGCCTGATGCTGCGCCTCTTGCGCGTGCCCGGCATCTCGGCGATGGACTTCAACGAAGCGCGCGCATACACGCGCCTTTTCCCCTATCTCGACGAAATCGAGCTGCCCCCCGGCGTGCTCGACCTCGGCCGGCGCATTCCACCCGAGACCGTGCACCTGATCAGCCCGACCGTCGAACTGATCGCGCGGCCGAGCCTGCATCCGGCGCTCTCCGACCTGCTCATCGAAGCGGCACAGGAAGTGCACGGCATGGCCGGATTGCTGCAGCGCGCGGGTCAGTTTCCGAGTCCTGTCGCGCACGAATTTCCGATCAGCGAGGATGCGAGCCGCTATTACCGTTCCGGCAAGAGCTTCCTGTATCGCACGCTGCCGTTCTGGCTTGCGAATATCGCGGATCGCGCGCTCGTGCTGTTGCTGCCCGTCGCGGTGCTGATCTTTCCCGCGCTGCGGCTCGTGCCCGCGCTCTATCGCTGGCGCGTGCGCTCGCGCATCTATCGCTATTACGGCGCGCTGATCGCCGTGGAGCGTGGCGCGATGCGCGTCACCAGCGAAGACGAGCGGCGCGCGCTGGTCGTCGAGCTCGATTACATCGAGGAATCGCTCGATACGCTCAGACTGCCGCTCGCCTATGCCGATGCGCTCTACGTCCTGCGCGAACATGTGAGCTTCGTGCGCGCGCGTCTGACCGAAGCGTCGCGGCGCGACAAGACCATGGCCTAACGAGAACACGCGATGAAACTCCGTACATGGTTCGCCGTTACGTTGATGCTGTTGATGACGGCCTGCGCGAGCCTGCCGCCTCAAACCGGACGCGTGGAAACACACGCCCTGACCGACACCGCCAGCACCCGCCTCGGCAAGGGCTTCGCGGCGAGCGAAGCCGCCCACCCCGGCGACAATGCGTTTCACCTGTTACCCGATGGCACGGACGCGCTCATCGCGCGCGTGATCCTGAGTGAGACGGCCGATCGCACGCTCGATCTCCAGTACTACATCTGGCACGACGATCTCACGGGCCGCGAAATGGCCGCATCGGTCATGCGTGCCGCCGATCGCGGCGTGCGCGTGCGCCTTTTGCTCGACGACCTCGGCACGAACGCCGACGATCAGTTCCTGCTCGCGCTCGCATCGCATCCGAATGTGCAGGTGCGGCTGTTCAACCCGGTGGCGAATCGTACGTTCAAGAAGCTCGGCTCCGCGGTCGAGTTTTTTCGCGTGAATCGTCGCATGCATAACAAGGCGCTCATCGCCGATAACCAGGCTGCGATTCTCGGTGGACGCAATATCGGCGACGAGTACTTCGGCGCATCGAGCACGGTCGCGTTCGGCGATCTCGATGTGCTCGTGCACGGGCCTGTCGTGCGCGAGGTGTCGAGTGCATTCGATCTGTACTGGAACTCGGATGCAGCCTATCCGATCGATGAGCTGATGCGGCGTCACGCCGATCCGGACGCGCTGGCGGGTTATCGCGCGAAGCTCGACGCGTATCTGTTGTCGGAATCGCATTCGCCTTACGTGGCGCAAGTGCGTGAGCGTCTCGCGAGCGTGATTCAGCAGCGCGACACCGAATTCTCGTGGGGCAAGGCGACGCTGCTCTACGACGATCCCGCGAAGATCACGCGCGCGCCCGGCGACACCGAAGGCCATCTGATGTCGCAATTCAAGGCGCTGAATCTCGATCCCGACAAGGAGATGCTGATCGTGTCGCCCTATTTCGTGCCGCGCAAGGAAGGCGTGCGATGGCTGCGATCGATGACATCGCGCGGCGTGCGCGTCACCGTGCTCACGAATTCGCTCGCGGCCACCGATGTCGCCGCCGTGCATGCGGGGTATCAGCGCTATCGCAAGGACATGCTCGAAGCGGGCGTGCAGCTGTATGAACTGAAACCGGTGGCATCGACGGATAGCGACAAGAGCACGAAAAAATCGACGTTCGGATCGTCGAAGGCGTCGCTGCATGCGAAGACGTATGTGTTCGACCGCACGCGCATCTTCATCGGATCGATGAACCTCGACCCGCGTTCCGTGCAACTGAATACGGAGATCGGCGTCTATTGCGAAAGCGAGCCAGCGGCCGCGCAAGTAGCGGACGGCATCGGCAGGAATATCGACCGCATCGCGTGGCGCGTCGAGTTGCGCGATGACGGCAACGGCAGCACGCGCATGGTGTGGATCGATACCGACGCCAATGGCAACACGACCGAACTCGACAGCGAGCCGGACGTGTCGGCGCTCAAGCGCGCGGGCATCTGGATGCTGGGCATCCTGCCGATCGAATCGCAGTTGTGAGCGGCATCATTTGAAGCCCGCCACCGCGTGCGGCACATACGGCGCTTCGAGTTGCGCGATTTCTTCCGCCGTGAGATTCAGCGACAAAGCCGCAACCGCATCGCTCACATGATTCGGCTTCGATGCGCCGATGATCGGCGCGGTCACCGGCGCCTTCTGCGCGACCCAGGCCAGCGCCACTTGCGCACGCGGCACGCCGCGCGCCTTCGCCACCGCGGCCACTGCTTCGACCACCGCGCGATCGGCATCGTCGGTGCGATAAAGCGTGCTGCCGAATGTATCCGATTCCTGGCGCGCGCTCGTCGTTTCCCATTCGCGCGTGAGACGCCCGCGTGCAAGCGGACTCCACGGCAGCATGCCGATGCCCTGGTCCTTGCAAAGCGGCATCATCTCCCGCTCTTCTTCACGATAAAGCAGATTCAAATGATTCTGCATCGTTTTGAACTCGGTCCAGCCGTTTGCGCGCGACGTGTAGAGCGCCTTGCTGAACTGCCACGCGTACATCGAAGACGCGCCGATATAACGCGCCTTGCCCGCCTTCACGACATCGTGCAGCGCTTCGAGCGTTTCCTCGATGGGCGTCGTGTAATCCCACCGATGGATCTGATAGAGATCGACGTAATCTGTGCCCAGCCGCTTCAGGCTGTTATCGATCTCGTTGAAGATCGCCTTGCGTGAAAGCCCTGCGCCATTCGGCCCGGGACGCATGCGATTGAAGACTTTCGACGCGATCACGATATCGTCGCGTTTCGTGAAATCGCGCAGCGCGCGTCCGACGATTTCTTCCGACGTGCCGTCCGAATAGGTGTTGGCCGTATCGAAGAAATTGATGCCCGCTTCCAGCGCCGCCTTGATGAGCGGGCGGCTTTTTTCCTCGTCGAGCGTCCACGGATGCGTGCCGCGATCGGGCACGCCGTAAGTCATGCAACCAAGGCAGAGCCGCGACACATCGAGGCCGGTCGAACCCAGTTTCACGTATTCCATCGTGCGAATCTCCTTGCAAAGCGAAAGGCGCGCGCGAATGCTTGCGCATGAAGGCGGAACGCTAGACATTACCTCAGGTTGGCACGGCGTGCTTTCATCGCGCGGGCACGCAATCTGCAACGCAGACATTCTTCATCGATCGCAGGAGAACCGTTCATGACGACATCGACATCCAAACCCATCTGGTTCATCACCGGCTGCTCGACCGGCTTCGGCCGCGAGCTTGCCGCCAAAACGCTCAGCCTCGGCTATCCCACGGTCGTCACGGCGCGCAATCCTGCCGCGCTCGATGAACTCGCGAAGCAATACGGCGATCTCGCGCTCGTGCTGCAACTCGACGTGACGAAACCCGAGCAGGTGCAGGCCGCCGTGCGCGAGACGATCGCGAAGTTCGGGCGCATCGACGTGCTCGTGAACAATGCGGGCATCGGCTATTTCGGCTCCTTCGAAGAAAGCGAAATGGACGAAGTGCGCAAGATGGTCGATATCAACTTCTGGGGTCTCGTCGACATGACACGCGCCGTGCTGCCGGAAATGCGCAAGCAGAAGCGCGGCACCGTCGTGAATATTTCGTCGATCGGCGGCATTATCGCGTTTCCGGGCGTGAGCTTTTATCACGCGACGAAGTTCGCTGTCGAAGCCGTGTCGGAATCGATGTCGCACGAACTCGCGCCGCTCGGCATCAAGGTGCTGATCGTCGAGCCGGGGCCGTTTCGCACCGACTGGGCGGGACGCTCGGCCAATGAGGCGCCGCGCACCATCGCGGATTACGCGAGCACGGCGCAGGCCCGCACCGATACCATTCGCAGCTACAGCGGCAAGCAGCCGGGCGATCCGGTGCGTGCCGCCGAAGCAATTATTAAAGCCGTTGAAAGCGAAAATCCGCCATTGCGTCTGTTGCTCGGCAAGGCTGCGCTTGCCAATGCGCGCATCAAGATCGATGCCTTGCGCAAGGACTTCGATGGCTGGGAAGCGGTGTCAGCAGGCGCGGACTATCCGGAAGGAGAGTAAGCGGATTCAATCGCGCGGCGCGCGCTGGTTACTGCGCCGCGCGCCTGACTTCGTCGATGCTGGCTTGCGCGAGCCAGTGACAATAGCCGCCGAGCATCGTGCGATCGATGCTGTCAAGCTCGATGTGCGCATAACCGCCGGCACGATAAATGTATTTGGACCAGTAGCTATCCGTCTGCCATGCATGGATATGCAAGACGTCGCTCGACAACTTGCGGTCAGCATTAGGAAACGCATCCAGCAGCCCGAGCGAACAGCGCTGCGGATAAGTGTAGCGAACCGCGAGCTCGCCCGCATACATCGTGACGACCTGCTTGCACCATCCCGGCCACACGCCATCGTAGTCCTGGAACTCCTCGCGCCACAGGCGATCGCATGCATCCATCTGCGCGATCATGAAATTCCTCACCATGTCGGTCGGACCGAGCACCGATGCGCCGACGTTATGCAGGCCCGAATGCGGAAAACCCCATCGCGCGCTCACTTCCGATAACTTCGCACGCACGTCGTCCCGATACGCATAACCGCCCACACCCGCGCATAACCCCGATGGACGGAAGTCGCGCATGGCAGGCGTCACGAACGTATCGCAATCGGTCTTGAGGATGAATTCGAAACGCTCGCACGCATCGAGCACGGGTTGCTCGATCAGGTTCGCAACGGAGTTGATGAATTTGTAGCCGTTCCATTCGGATTGGCGTTCCGCATGGGGCACGCTGGGAATGATCACGATGCGATCGTCGTGCGGCAAAGCACCTACGATCTCCGGATTGCACACCGCGATTATTCCGCTGCGCGAAATCACGTCCGAGTAGATCAGGCTCTTATAGAGCCAGTCGAACTCTTCGAGCATCGTTGCGCTGTTGTCTACGTACACCAGAATACCAAGGTCCATCGTGAACTCCGCTAGCTAGAACCGAATCATTGTGTTCGATTCTAGCCGCCGACGCTTCAGGCAAGACACCCGCATCTCATAATGCCAGCACATTCACCGCGACATCCACGTGATGCGCGCCGCCGCCGAGAATCATCCCGCGCAATAGCGACACGTCGCTGTAATCGCGCCCCGTCGCGAGCGTGACATGATCGAGGTCCGCGAGGACGTCATTGGTGGGATCGAGATCGATCCATCCGCTTTGCGGACAATGCACCGACACCCACGCATGCGAAGCATCCGCGCCGATGAGCCGCGCATGCCCCGGCGGCGGATCATTGCGCAAATAGCCGCTGACGTAGCGCGCCGGCAGTCCGAGCGCGCGCAGACAACCGATCATCACCTGCGAGAAATCCTGGCACACGCCATGACGCAATTCGAACGCGCGCGTAGCAGGCGTATCGAATGCAGTGGCCGACGGCTTGTACTCGAAATCCTCGTGAATGCGGTGCATCAGATCGATGGCGCCCGCAACGAGCGGCGTGCCCGCATCGAAACTCGCTTGCGCGTAGGCGCGCAATTCATGATCGAGCGAGATATTGGGCGACGCATAACAAAACTCGCTCTCCGGAAAAAAAGATTCGCCAGCACGATAGCGCAGCCGTTGCGCGACCTCTTCCCACGGCGGCGTGGCGTCTTCATCGAGTGCGCTCCAGCGTGGCGTGAGCCGCACCGTGGTTTCGCTCGTCATCGAAAGACGCTCGTGCGGCGCATCGAGCGAGAAGTACAGCACGTCATTGCCGAATGCATCGACGCGGCTATGCACATAAGACGGCACCGGTTCGATGCGCTCCGTATGCGAGATCACCTGCTGCCAGGGACAATGCAACGGACGAATGGTCGCGAGATGCTGTGCGATCTCAACCGGCGTCGAATAGCGATACGTCGTGCGATGCGTGACCGCGAGCACGGTATCGTTCACATTGAGACTCATGACGACACCTGCGCAGAAAGCGTGTTCGCGTGACTGAAGTAGCGCGCACTGACCTCGTTCGATGCCGCGCAGACCGAGGCCACGAGCCTGTCGCACAGCGCGATCAGCGCATCGTGACGGCCGTTCTCGTGCGTGTCGCATAGCGCGGTGAGATCCGGCAAGGCATCGGGATGAACGAGGAGGTCCGCGAAACGCGTCGCTTGCGCGCGGCGTGCGCCGCCCGCTGCCGCGGCGATCTCGTCGAGCTTGGTGCGCAGACGCGCATACACGCCATAGAGTCCACGCGGATTCGTTTGATCCACTACGATCAGATCGATCAGGGCCGGCACTTCGAGCCTTCCCGGATAGAGCGAGCGATACGTGAGCGTGCTGTCGAAGAGTTGCAGGAGCAGATCGAAGCCCGCTGGCGATGCGAGCGTGCCGCGCTCGGCGACCACGCGCAGGATCGTCGACATGGTCGAGACGCGTTCGATGTGCCGTCCGATGAACAACAGCCGCCATGCCTGGTCGCGCGTCATGCGATCGCCCTGCGCGCCGCTGATCGCGGACAGTTGCGTCGCGAGCTGTTCGAGCGCGCTCGCAAGCATCAGGCGATCATAATCGCGGCCGATGCGCACGGTGCTTTCGTCGGCGGTATCGCTGCGCACGAGGCGCACGAGCGCATCGCGAAAGTCGTTGCGCGACGCGAGAATCGTGCGCCAGTGGTCGGTCGAAAGGCGGTCGCGTATCTCTCCGCAAGCGCGCGCCTGATCCGCGAGATTGCTGCCGATGCTCGTCGCCCTGCCCGCTTCCGGCAGTCCCGCGACGAGCACGCGCTCGAACGCTTGCGGCGTGCTCCGCGCGAGCGTGTCGGCCGATGGAATCAGCCCGCATTCCGAGGCGAGTTCAGCGAGCGTCGGGAAGAGTTCTTCGGCATCGCTGCCATCGAGCATGCCGAGCAGAAGACGGCATAACCGCACGTTGTTTTCCGCGCGTTCACCGTAGCGCCCTGCCCAGAAAAGATTTTCCGCGGCACGGCTCGACACGATGCGATGCTTGCGCAAATCGCCCGGCTTCATCGGCGTGGGACGCAACGACACCGCGCCGCCGGGCTGACTCGACATCACCCAGGTATCCACGCTGCTGCCGCCGAACTGCATCGAGACCGTCGCGCGCTTGTCGGCCGCGAGCCGCGTGAAGCCGCCGGGCATCACGCTCCAGCTTCCGTCGATGTTGGCGATCGCGTAGGCACGCAGCACGCACGGACGGGAGCCGAGCGCGCCATCATGAAAGCGCGGCGCGGTGGAAAACGGCAGATTCTCCTGTACCGTGAAGACATCCGGCGCACGTTCGATGCGCTCGCGCCATGCAGCGATTTCCTGCACGCCCGCATCGATGCCCGGCGCGTGATCGGCCTGCGCGCCCGGCCATGTCGGTGCAATGAGGGCGCTGTCGACGCGCTCGAAGACTTCGCGCCGCGCCGCTTCCTCACCGCACCACCATGTCGGCACGGTCGGCAATTCGAGCGTTTCGTCCAGCAGCGCCTTCGCGATGCCCGGCAGAAATGCATTGAGCGCTGGCGTTTCCGTGAAGCCCGCGCCCGGCATGTTCGAGACCATCACGTTGCCTGCGCGCATGACCTGCAAGAGTCCAGGCACGCCGATCGTCGAGTCCGCGCGCAACTCGACGGGATCGCAAAACGCGTCGTCCAGGCGCCGCAATACCGCATGCACGCGCGACAGGCCAGCGAGTGTCTTGAGATAGAGCTTGTCATGCCGCACCGTGAGGTCCTTGCCTTCGACGAGCGTCACGCCGAGATAACGCGCAAGAAACACATGCTCGAAATAGGTCTCGCTGAACGGGCCCGGACTCAGCAGCGCGATATGCGGCGCATCGTTCGATGTATCGCTGCGGCCGTCTTCGTCATCGCGCATCGTCGCGCGCGCGGCTTGCGCGATCGTCGCGATGAGTTGCGAATAGGTCGCCGCGAGACGGCTCACGCGCATCGCACGAAACGGATCGGCGAACAGGCTCGCGACGATCAGCCGGTTTTCCAGCGCATAACCAAGCCCCGATGGCACTTCCGTGCGATGCGCGATCACGGTCCACGCGCCCGATGGCGCACGAGCGAGATCCACCGCGACGATCTGCAGGAAGCGCCCGAAGGGCGGTACGAAGCCCTTCACCGCGCGCAGATAGCCAGGATGTCCGAACACGAGCGCGCCCGGCAAAAGCCCGCGTTGCAGCAACGTCTGCGGGCCGTAGACATCGGCGACGATCGCTTCCATCAGCCGTGCGCGCTGCGCGACACCGCGTTCGATCAACGCCCACTCTTCTTCATCGATGATGAGCGGCAGGAGATCGAGCGACCACGCGCGCGGCTTGCCGTTATCGGCATAGACGTTGTACGTGATGTCGTTGTCGCGCACCTGCTGCGCGACGGCCGTGACGCCATCGTCGAGCCGCGCGATGCCTTCTTCGCCGAGCAGCTCGAAGAAGTGCCGCCACGGCTCGCGCAGCTGGCCCGCTGCATCACGCAGTTCGTCCCAATGTCCTTCGCGCGCGGGCAGCGTGCGCAGCAGCGCGAGCGCATCGATGCGCGCCGCGGCGATATCGAAGGGCAAGGTCGATTGATAAGCCAATGTCGTCCCTGTTCTTTATTCGAATGATGATTGCACGTCAACGATAGCGCAGGTCGAGCGTGAACGGAAATTCGAGGCCGCGTTCGCGGGCTTCGACGTGCATGGCGCCGGGCGTATGACCCGTCGCGAAGAAGCGTGAACGCCTGCGGCTTTCCGCTTCGTACGCGTTGACCGGGAAGGTCTGATAGTTGCGTCCGCCCGGATGCGCGACGTGATACCGGCAGCCGCCGATCGCGCGTCCCGTCCATGTATCGACGATATCGAAAGTGAGCGGCGCATGCACGTCGATCGTAGGATGCAGCGCCGCCGCCTGCGACCATGCGCGAAAGCGCACGCCCGCGACGTATTCGCTCACGCGCCCCGTCGGCTGCAGCGGCAAGGTCTCGCCGTTCACGGTCACGACGTGTCGATTGCCGTTCAGGCCCAGCACGCGCACTTCGAGACGCTCGACGGACGAATCCACGAAACGCACCGTGCCGCCGATTGCGCCCTCTTCGCCCATCACGTGCCACGGTTCGAGCGCGTTGCGAATCGTGAGCGCGATGCCGTTCGTATCGTATGCGCCGACGAGCGGGAAGCGGAACTCGAAGTGCGGCGCGAACCAGCTCCGCTCGAATGCGAAGCCGGCGTCGCGCAGGTCGGTGAGCACGTCGTCGAAGTCCATCTGCACGAAGGTGCCGAGCATGAAGCGGTCGTGCAGTTCGGTGCCCCAGCGCGTGAGGCGCGCCTTATAGGGTGTCTCCCAGAATCGCGCGACGAGCGCGCGCAACAGCAGTTGCTGCACGAGACTCATGCGGGCGTGAGGCGGCATCTCGAAGCCGCGCAGCTCCAGCAAGCCGAGCCGGCCGGTGGGGCCATCGGGCGAATACAGCTTGTCGATGCAGAACTCCGCGCGATGCGTATTGCCCGTCACATCGATCAGGATATTTCGCAGAATGCGGTCGATGAGCCACGGCGGCACGGTCGCACTGTCGCGGCCGCCGAGCAGGTCGAGCTGACGCTGCAGTTCGGCGAACGCGATCTCCAGTTCATAGACCTGATCATTGCGCGCTTCGTCGACGCGCGGCGCCTGACTGGTCGGCCCGATGAAAAGGCCGGAGAACAGCATCGACAACGATGGATGGTTGTGCCAATACGCGATCAGGCTCGCGAGCAGGTCGGGACGGCGCAGAAAAGGACTGTCCGGAGGCGTCGCACCGCCGAGCACGAAGTGATTGCCGCCACCGGTGCCGGTGTGACGGCCGTCGAGCATGAACTTCTCCGGACTCAGATACGACTCGTGCGCCGCGTTATAGAGAAACTCCGTGTGCTCGACGAGATCCTTCCAGTTCGCCGCCGGATGAATGTTCACTTCGATCACGCCAGGGTCGGGCGTCACCTGCAAGATTCTGAGGCGCGCGTCACGCGGCGGCGGATAGCCTTCGACGATCACGGGAATCTTCAGATCGGCGGCGGTCGCTTCGACGGCAGCCAGAAGATCGAGATAGTCATCGAGCTCGGTGAGCGGCGGCATGAAGACATGCATCAGCTTGTTGCCGTTGCCGAGCTTCTCGAGGGCATCGGCTTCCGCCTTGGGACCGGCCGCCCGCGAGGGGTCGCGCGCTTCCACGCACAACGCGATGCGCGCGATCCAGCCGGCCGACTCGCCGCGTTCGGGCCTGCGCTCCCGCGCTTCACCCGCTGTTCCGGCGTGCCCCGCCGCCGCTCCAGCGTGCCCCGCCGCTGCTCCAGCGTGCCCCATCACGTCCGAACCGGCATTTTGCATGCGCGATTCATTATCCAGATCCGCATATTGCATGCGTAATTCAGTCGCCGTGCGCAATGGCGTGGACGGCGCGAACGGGTCGTGCGCGTGCTGCCACGGGTAATCGCCCTCGGAGACCCACGGCAGCGAGTCGAGCGGCACGCGGTAGCCCATCGGCGAATCGCCCGGAACCAGGTACATGCGCTCGTCGCGGAAGAACCACGGTCCGCTCACCCAGTGGCGCGGCTGCGTCTCCGGGCCGTCTTCACGGGCAATCGGCAATGCGTAGCCGGTGACGGACGGCAGACCCGCATCGAACACGCGGCGCAGGCGGGCGCGTTCCAGTTCGTCGCCAAGGCGCGAGTCGAACGGATCGACGTTCACCGGCAGGCGGCGCTCGCGCCACAGGTAGTACCACGTGTCCTCGTACCCCGGTTGAATGAATTTTGTATCCAGAGAGAGCTTGCCCGCGAGATGGCGAATGAAACGCGCGGCGTCGTCCGACGTGTACGATGCGGGCTGCCGTTCGTCCGCGAAGAGCGAGGGATCGTGCCAGCACGGTTCGCCATCCGCGCGCCAGAGCAGCGACAGCGCCCAGCGCGGCAATTGCTCGCCCGGATACCACTTGCCCTGCCCGATGTGCAGGAAGCCGCTCGCGCCGTACTGCGCGCGCAACTTGTCCATCAGCGAAACGGCGTAGGCGCGCTTCGTCGGTCCGAGCGCGTCGGTATTCCATTCCGGCTCGTCGCGGTCGCGCACCGAGACATAAGTCGGTTCGCCCCCCATCGTGAGACGCACGTCCGACGCGTTCAATTGCGCATCGACCTGTTCGCCCATGCGCAGCACCGCGCTCCAGTCTTCCTCGCTGTACGGCTTCGTGACGCGTGGCGTTTCGAGCACGCGCTCGATCGACATCGCGTGAGCGAATTCGACTTCGCATTTGTCCACCGCGCCGGAGACGGGCGCCGCACTGTCCGGCTCCGGCGTGCACGCGACAGGAATATGCCCTTCGCCCGCGAGCAACCCGGACGTGGGATCGAAGCCGATCCAGCCCGCGCCCGGCAGAAACACTTCGCACCAGGCATGCAGATCGGTGAAGTCCACTTCGGTGCCGCTCGGGCCATCGAGCGATTTGGTATCCGGCGCGAGCTGCAGCAGATAACCCGATACGAAGCGCGCGGCCAGGCCGAGATGGCGCAGCGTTTCGACGAGCAGCCAGCCCGAATCGCGGCACGAGCCGGCCGCGCTTTCGAGCGTTTCCTCCGGCGTCTGCACGCCCGGTTCCATGCGGATCAGATATCGGATTTCATGCGAAAGCCGCTGATTGAGCTCGACGAGAAAATCCATCGTGGCGCGCGGCGAGCGATCGATACTTTCGACGAATGCCGCAAAGCGCGGCGTCGGCTCGCGCTTGACCATGTAGGGCGCCAGGTCGTGCAGCAACTCGGGCGCATACGCGAAGGGAAATTTTTCGGCGGCCGGTTCGAGAAAGAAATCGAACGGGTTGTACACGGCCATTTCGGCGACGAGATCGACCGTCACCTTGAATTCGCGCGTTTTCTCGGGGAAAACGAGGCGCGCCTGATAGTTCGCGAATGCGTCCTGCTGCCAGTTGATGAAATGATCCTCGGGCTCGACGCGTATCGAGTACGACACGATCGGCGTGCGGCAGTGCGGCGCGGGCCGGAGGCGCACGACTTGCGGCGACAGGCCGACGAGCTGGTCGTAACGGTAATGCGTGACATGGTTCAACGCGACACGAATGGACACACCGGACTCCTTTGTTCAATTGACGCCGTGCACGCGATGCGTGCTGCAACGCGTTTTCTGTTTGTCATGGAAAAACGGCGCTTTCGCGGCATGATGATTGCGTCTACACCGCCGACAGCGCGCGGCACATCGCGCGATAACACTCCCACCGGCTACACGATGAAGACCTTTCACTGCAACCGTTGCAACCAGCTCGTGTTCTTCGAAAACACGCATTGCGAAAACTGTGGCGCGCGGCTCGGCTACGTGCCCGAAATCAATCAGATCAGCGCATTCGAGGAAACCGACGACGGCCGCTGGCGCAGCCTGCACCCGCTCGCGAACGATCTTTTCTACCGGCCATGCCACAACTACGCGGTCGAGAACGTCTGCAACTGGGTCGTCCCCGCGCCCGCGCCCGATTCGCCCGACGCACTCTGCTGCTCGTGCCAGTTGACGAGCACCATTCCCAACCTCTCGAATCCGGAAAACCTTGTTTACTGGTATCGCATCGAAGCCGCCAAGCGCCGGCTGCTGTACACGTTCTCGGAGCTGGACCTCGTCGTGAAGTCGCGCCAGGAAGACCCGGAACGCGGCCTCGAATTTCAGTTCCTCGAAGGCGATGCGCAGGGCCACGGCGTGATGACGGGCCACAACAACGGCATCATCACGCTCAATATCGCTGAAGCCGACGACGCGCATCGCGAGAAAACACGCTCCGCGCTTCACGAGCCGTATCGCACCTTGCTCGGCCATTTCCGCCACGAATCCGGACACTACTTCTTCGATCGCCTGATCGCCGACACCGCGCGCATCGCGCCGTTTCGCACCGCATTCGGCGACGAACAAGCCGACTACGCCGCCGCGGTCGATCGTCATTACAAGGAAGGTCCGCCCGCACAGTGGGAAGACAACTTCATCAGCGCCTATGCCACGATGCATCCGTGGGAAGACTGGGCGGAAACGTGGGCGCATTACCTGCATATCGTCGATACGCTCGATACCGCCGTATCGTGCGGACTCGTGCTTGTACCCGACAGCCCGCATGAGCCCACGCTCACCGACCAGACGCCGGTCGAGGAAACCACGTTCGATAACCTGATGAAACGCTGGTTTCCGCTCACGTATGTCCTGAACAGTCTGAATCGCAGCCTCGGCATGCCGGACGGCTATCCGTTCACGCTCGCGCCGCCTGTCATCGACAAGCTGCGCTTCGTGCATCGAGTCGTCGCGGCGGCCGCCAAGCGCTGACAGCACGCGCTCAGCCTTCGCCCTGTGACTGCGATTGCGTTTGCGATTGCGTTTGCGACGGCGCGGGCGCAGGTTCAGGCGCGGGCTCCGGCGCGATCGGCAAGAGGAACTCGCGGGAGACGCGGCCCGCGAGATCGTTCACGCGCGCGAGAAAATCGACGAGATAGGCGTGCAGTCCGCCTTTCAGAATGTCGCCGATACGCCCGTTCTTCAGTTCCGAGCTCAGTTGGGCCGCAAGCCGCGTCGCCTCCGTATCGCGCCTTTTCGTCACCTGACCGATCAATTGCTCCGCTTCCGCAATGCTCGCCGCAAGCGAACGCGGCCAGTCGCCATAGAGAATCAGGAGACCCGCCACGCGCTCGGGCGTGATGACGTCGCGATACACCCGGCGATAGACCTCGAGCCCCGACACCGAGCTGAGCACCGCCACCCAATGGTGATAATCGAACGGTTGTGCGGAGGTATCGGCGCGCTGCTCCATCATTTCGAACTTGACGTCGAGAATGCGCGCCGTATTGTCCGCGCGTTCGATGAAAGTCCCGAGACGCATGAAATAAAACGCGTCGTCCTTGACGAGCGTGCCGAGCTGCACGCCGCGCGACAGATGCGAGCGAAACTTTACCCATTCGAAAAACGTATAAGGCTCGCGCTCCAGAATGCCGTCTGCGAGCATGCGCTGACAGTCGAGCCACGTCGTGTTGAGCGATTCCCATAACTCGCTATTGGTCGAGCTGCGCACGGCGCGCGCATTTTCGCGTGCGGCCCGCAGACAACTGACGATCGATGACGGGTTCGACAAGTCGCGCGCCATGAAGTCGATCACCTCGCGGCTTTTCATGCCGTGGTGCGCGGCGGAATAGATGCCGCTCAATTCCGATATCGACAGCATTGCGCGCCAGCCGAGCTCCGCATATTCATCGGACTGCGGCAAGAGCGAAAGCTGATAGTTCGCGTCGAGCATCCGGGCAGTGTTTTCGGCGCGTTCGGTATAGCGCGCCATCCAGAAGAGATGATCCGCAGTACGGCTCAGCATGGGTGTTTCCGGTTGTTTGTCGTTGTCTTTTGGTGGCGCAGTGCTTTCTTCAGAACCTTTCCTTAGCGCTCCAATACCCACGTATCCTTGGTGCCGCCGCCTTGTGACGAATTCACGACGAGCGAGCCTTCCCGCAACGCAACGCGCGTGAGGCCGCCCGGGACCATGCGCACTTCTGTGCCCGACAGCACGAAGGGACGCAGGTCGATATGTCGCGGCGCGATGCCCGCCTCGACATAGGTCGGACAGGTGGAGAGCGCAAGCGTCGGCTGAGCGATGTATTTCTCCGGATGCGCTTCGAGCACCGCGCGAAACTCCGCGATCTGCGCCGCCGTCGACGCGGGGCCGACCAGCATCCCGTAACCGCCCGCGCCGTGCGTTTCCTTGACGACGAGCTCGGGCAGATGATCGAGCACGTACTTGAGATCGTCGGGCTTGCGGCACATCCACGTCGGGACGTTGTTCAGGATCGGCTCTTCGCCGAGATAGAAACGCACCATGTCCGGCACATAGGGGTAGATCGACTTATCGTCCGCGATGCCGGTGCCCACCGCATTGCACAGCGAGACATTGCCCGCGCGATAGGCGCCGATCAATCCCGGCACGCCAAGCGCAGAGTCCGGCCGGAACACGAGCGGATCGAGAAAGTCATCGTCGACGCGGCGATAGATCACATCGACGCGCTGCGGTCCCTGTGTCGTGCGCATATATAGATAGTCGTTCTCGACGAAGAGATCCTGCCCCTCGACGAGTTCGACGCCCATTTGCTGCGCGAGAAACGCGTGCTCGAAATAGGCCGAGTTATACATCCCCGGCGTCATCACGACGATGGTCGGATTTTCGGCGGCAGCCGGCGCGGCCGCGCGCAGGGTGTCGAGCAGCAAGTCCGGGTAATGCGCGACCGGTGCAACGCGATTGCGCGCGAAGAGATCGGGAAAGAGCCGCATCATCATCTTGCGGTTTTCGAGCATGTACGAAACGCCGGACGGCACGCGCAGGTTATCTTCGAGCACATAGAATTCGCCCTGCCCCGCACGCACGATATCGATGCCCGCGATATGCGCATAGATATCGCGCGCCACATCGACGCCGCGCATCTCGGGACGATACTGCGCGTTGCCCAGAATCTGCGCCTCGGGAATGATGCTCGCGCGAATGATGTCCTGCTCGTGATAGATGTCGTGGATGAAGCGGTTGAGCGCGTTCACGCGCTGCCGCAACCCGCGCTCCAGTGCGCGCCATTCGTCGGCGGGAAAGATGCGCGGAATGACATCGAAGGGAATCGTGCGCTCGGGAATGATGCCCGGCAGGTCGCTCGTCCCATAGACCGCGAACGTGATGCCGACGCGCCTGAAGTTGAGATCGGCTTCCGCGCGCTTGATATCGATCTGCTGCTCGCTTTGCGCGGAGAGCCAGGTCATGAAGTCGCGATAGTGCGTGCGTGGATCGGCCACGCCGCGAAATGCCACTGCCGATACGCCGCGCGCCTCCAGATCGCTGCGCTCGAACATCTCGTTGAAGAATGCTTGCGTCATAGCCGGTCTTCCAAATGAAGTGCATGCCGGGGCGGGATTCCCCTTCGCTCGTATTCCTGGTTGCACTCGCAAGATGCCCGAAGAGCCCGAAAGACGCGACGCGTCCGGCGTTCCGGATCCGTCGATAGGCGACCTCGAAGCGCGACGCTCATTCTTTCACACCATTTCGTGTCATAGAGCGTCGATTGCGCGGGCAGCCCAGTGCCGAATGAGAAAAAGCAACTTCAATGCCAATGGTCTGAACGGTTCACCTCCTTTATCTCAGCAAGGTCCTGACGCGCGATTTTCATTTTCCTGCACCAAAAAAGCGCATCGCCGACGAGCGCTGCACAGCCAGAGGTTGAGTCTCATGCTGCATGACGGTGCGCGGAATACTAGAACCTTGCGCGGCGCCGGTATCATAAGCGTCTTACCGCACGTCACTCACGCCCATGAACACGCCTTCCGAAGCCGCACCCCGTCCCGCCCTGCGCGAACTCACGCCTCTCGAAGCACGCGTGCTCGGCGTGCTCGTCGAGAAACAGCATACCGTGCCGGACACTTATCCTCTTTCGTTGAATTCCCTAACCGCGGGGTGCAATCAGAAGACTGCGCGCTCGCCCGTGATGAGTGTGAGCGAGGACGAAGTGCTGACGACCATCGACGGCCTGAAGCGCCTGAGCATCGTCATCGAAGCAAGCAGCAGCCGCGTGCCGCGCTTCGAACATAACGTGAACCGCGTGCTCGGCGTGCCCAGCCAGTCGGTCGCGCTGCTTGCAACGTTGTTTCTGCGCGGCCCGCAAACGGCAGCGGAACTGCGCGCGAACAGTGCGCGACTGCATTCGTTTGCGGACATATCATCGGTCGAAAGCTTTCTCGACGAACTCGCCGCAAACGATCCACCGCGCGTCGTCAAGCTGTCACGCACGCCCGGCGAGCGCGAAAGCCGCTGGGCGCATCTGCTATGCGGCGAAGTGAGCGTAAGCGACTTCCCTGCACGCGAAGCGCAAGGCGGAGAATCCTTTTCGCTTTCCGAATTCGAAGCGCTGAAGTCCGAGCAAAAGCGCCTTGCTCACGAAGTTGCGCAACTGCGCGCCATGGTTCAGCACATGGCGAGTGAATTGGGTATTACTTTGAATCAAACGTCGTCCGATGCCTGAGCCATGGATGAGGCGTTGATCTCCGCGCCGCTCGTGTTTCGCGACGACGGCACGCCGTACTCGCCGCGTCACGACGACATCTATCACAGCGCGGCGGGCGCGCTGGCTCAGGCGCGCCATGTCTTTCTCGACGGCAATGGCCTGCCCGGACGCTGGCACGGCAAGCCGCGCTTCACCGTGATCGAGACCGGCTTCGGCATGGGCATCAATTTCCTTGCGACATGGGCGGCATGGCACGACGACGCGCATCGTCCGCCGGCGCTTGAATTCGTGTCGATAGAAAAGCATCCGTTCAGCGCAAGCGATTTGCGCGCCGCGCACGCGGCAATCATCGACGACGCCGCTGTCGCGCCGCTCGCCGATGTGCTCGTTTCAGCTTGGCCTCCGCTCGAGGCCGGCGTGCATCGGCTCGATTTCGATGCGGGCGCGGTGTCCTTGACACTCGCTTTCGGCGAAGCAGGCGATGTCTTGCCGCGCCTCGGCGATCACGGCGTCGCCGCGGACGCCATCTATCTCGACGGTTTCGCGCCAGCCAAAAATCCGGACATGTGGACACCCGCCATCTTCGCGTCGCTGGCGCGCATCGCACGAGACGATGCGACATTCGCGACCTATACCAGCGCGGGGCATGTCAAACGCGCGCTCATCGACCACGGGTTTGAATATCGCAAGGTCTCGGGCTTCGGCGGCAAGCGCGCGATGCTCGTCGGCAGGCGCGCTCGATCTCGACCCGTCATTCAATCGTAAGCATCAGTCGTTTCAGGCGTCGGGCAACAAAGCAAAATACGTTGGATAATGCGCACCCGTTGGCGGCGCGGCCTTTGCTCGAACCAGCACGATGAACGTCGAGGCCGCGCGCCGGTACGTTCCGTCAGCGCTGATCCACGAGGAGAAAAGCTTTGGAATCCAATAACGATGCGCCTCGCAGCCCGTGGCTCTGGGGCGTGCTATTGATACCCTACGTCGCCCTGCTCTGGCTGCCGTTCTATAACGACACGCGCCCTTCATTCGCGGGTTTCCCGTTCTTCTACTGGTATCAGTTTCTGTGGGTGCCGCTCACCTCGCTCCTGATTTATATCGTCCACAGGGGCCTGAAATGAACGATCTCACGCCAATCGATCCGGTTGCGATGACCATCTTCATCGCGTTTTTCGTGCTCGTGACCGTGGTCGGCTTCTTTGCCGCGCGCTGGAAGCGTGGCGATCTCACGCAGCTTCACGAATGGGGCCTGGGCGGCCGCCAGTTCGGCGTGTTGATCTCATGGTTTCTCGTCGGCGGCGATTTCTATACCGCCTATACCGTGATTGCCGTGCCGGCGCTCGTCTATTCGGTCGGCGCGTATGGGTTCTTCGCGCTGCCTTACACGATCATCGTTTATCCGTTCGTGTTCGCGGTGATGCCCAGGTTGTGGAAGATCGCGCACGCGAAGAATCACATCACCGGCGCCGATTACGTGCAGGGTGAATACGGCGGCAAATGGTTTCCGGCAGCGGTCGCGATCACGGGCATCGTCGCGACCATGCCTTATATCGCGCTGCAACTGGTGGGCATGCAAGTCGTCATCAAGGGGCTCGGGGTGACGGGTGAACTGCCGCTCATCATCGCCTTTGTGATTCTTGCGCTCTATACCTATACGAGCGGCCTGCGCGCACCCGCGATGATTGCCTTCGTGAAAGACATCATGATCTATATCGTCGTGATCGCGGCGGTGTGGCTCATCCCCTTGAAGCTCGGCGGCTATGCGCATGTGTTCGATTCGGCCGATCAATACTTCAAGGCGAAGGGCGGTGCGACGGGCATCATCCTCAAGCCGGATCAATTCACCGCGTATGCATCGCTTGCGCTGGGCTCGGCGCTTGCCGCCTTCATGTATCCGCATACGATGACCGCGGTGCTCTCGTCATCGTCCGCGACGACGGTGCGCAAGAACGCCATCTTTCTGCCTGCCTATACGCTGCTGCTCGGTCTGATCGCGCTGCTGGGCTATATGGCGATCGCGGCGGGCGTGCATGTGAAGTCGCCGTCGGATGTCGTGCCGGCCTTGTTCGGCACGCTCTTTCCTTCGTGGTTCGTGGGCTTTGCAGCGGCGGCGATTGCGATCAGCGCGCTCGTGCCGGCCGCGATCATGTCGATCGGCGCGGCGAATCTGTTCACGCGCAACCTGTGGCGTCCGCTCGTTTCGCCCGACATGTCGTCCGCAGCCGAAGCATCGACCGCAAAACTCGTGTCGCTTGTCGTGAAGTTCGGCGCGTTGCTGTTCATCGTGTTTCTGCCAACGCAGTATGCAATCGATCTGCAGTTGCTCGGCGGCGTATGGATCCTGCAGATCTTCCCGGCCATCGTCTTTACGCTTTTCACGCGCCGATTGACGACGCCCGGTCTGTTTCTCGGCTGGCTGTTCGGCATCGTACTCGGCACCGGTCTCGCGATCTCGCAAGGACTCAAGCCCGTTTATGCGATGCATCTCGGTGACACATCGTGGCCGGTCTACATCGGCCTGATTGCACTCGTCGTGAATATCGTGGTGACGTATGTCGTTTCGATGCTCACGCGGCGCAGCGCGATATCCGCGGCTTGAATACTTTGACGCTCGAATCATGACCGCAAGCGGAAACACTCTGGCCTCGTCTTCCATCGCGAATGCGGTGTTTGCGCAAGACAAGCTCTCGGTCGGCATCACACTGCCGATCACGCGCGATAACCAGAGCGCCGTCGACTTCAACGAGCAGATAGCACTCGCGCGGCTCGCCGATCAGCTCGGCTTT
The DNA here is from genome assembly GCA_001580565.1 of Caballeronia megalochromosomata. GTDB lineage: Bacteria > Pseudomonadota > Gammaproteobacteria > Burkholderiales > Burkholderiaceae > Caballeronia > Caballeronia megalochromosomata. The sequence goes on from LRBF01000240.1 coordinate 40,337, forward strand.
CGCGCGGTCTGGGTCCGTGACGTGCCACTCAATAGCATCGATTACCCCGACCCGGTCGGCCATCTCGACCCATGGGTGCTGCTCGGCGCGCTCGCATCGAACACGGAACGCATCGCGCTCATCAGTGGCGCCATCGTGTTGACGCTCAGGCATCCGCTTCATGTCGCGAAGGGTGCGATCTCCGTCGACGCGCTCTCTCGGGGACGCTTCATTCTCGGCGTCGGTTCAGGCGATCGTCCGCCGGAATATGCAGCCTTCGGCCGCGATCCCGATGAGCGGCGCGATCTGTACAGACAGCATTGGGACACCCTCGCCGCAGCCGTTAGCGTGCCCTCACGCGTGATCCCCGATCATGCCGCCGAAGGCGCGCCCGAGTTCTATCTCCTGCCCCGCCAGAACGCTTCCATTCCCCTGCTCGCCGTCGGTTCCGGAGGACAGAGCGTCGACTGGATCGCGCGTCATTCGCTTGGCTGGATGACGTACCATCGCGAACCGCAAGCGCAGCGCGGCCGATACGCCATGTGGCGCGCGGCGGTCGAGCGCGCGGCGTCCAGGGCCTTTCGCGCGTTCGGCGTCGCGATGCGGCTCGATCTCGCCGAAGATGCCGACGAGCCCGCAACCGATATTCCGCTCGGCTATCGCACGGGGCGTCGCGCGCTCGTAGCGCTTCTGCATGCGATGCGCGACAGCGGTACGCATCACGTGACGCTCAACATCACATCGGAACGAAGACCTGCACGCGATATCATCGAAGAAGTCGCCGCCCATGTGCTTCCCGAGTTTCATCGCTGAATCCATTCGCTTATTCACGACAAAACCATGACCGCCCCCGACGCACACTCCGCTTTCTCGCCCGACGACGATATCGTTTCACTCGACGCCGTCACGCTCTCCCGGGCGATCCAGACACGCGACGTCTCCTGCGTCGAAGTCATGAACGCGTATCTTGCTCAAATCGATCGTCTCAACCCTGCGGTCAACGCGATCGTCGCGATTCAGGATCGCGATGCCCTGCTCGCGCTCGCCACCGAACGCGACGCACAGTTATCCAGAGGCGAAAGCCTCGGACCGCTGCACGGCTTTCCGCAAGCGCCCAAGGACATCCTGCCCGTCGCCGGCATGGTCACGTCGAAAGGCTCGCCGATATTTGCAGGCGAAGTCAGCCAGGTCGATGCAGTCGTGTTCGAACGCATGCGCAAAGCAGGCGCGATATTCATCGGCCGAACGAATTCGCCGGAATTCGGCCTCGGCGGTCACACTTATAACCCGGTGTACGGCACCACGCGCAACGCGTTCGAGCCATCGCGCTCCGCGGGCGGCAGCAGCGGCGGCGCGGCCGTCTCCGTCGCGCTGCGCATGCTGCCGTGCGCGGACGGCACCGACATGATGGGGTCTCTCCGCACGCCCGCCGCATTCAATAACGTCTTCGGCTTTCGCTCGACACCGGGATGCGTGCCCTATGCGCCCAGCGACGACGTGTTCTTCCAGCAATTCAGCGTCGCCGGGCCCATCGCGCGAACCATCCCCGATCTTGGCTTGCTGTTGTCCGTGCAGGCGGGCTTCGATGCGCGCGCGCCTTTGTCCCGCAGAAGCGACAAGCCCGCCGATTTCGCCAACGCGCTCGAGCGCGACATGCGCGGCACACGCATCGGCTGGCTGGGCGATCTGAATGGCCACCTGCCGACAGAAGCAGGTTTGATGGATACGTATGCAGCGGCGCTGCGTCACTTCGAAACAGCGGGTTGCACGGTCGAGGCGGCCAGGATCGACTTCGATCTCGACCGTCTCTGGCATGCATGGATCGATTTGCGCAGCCTCACGTTCTCTGGCACCAATGGCCCGCTCTATCGCGACGCCACCAAGTGCAAGCTGCTGAAACCCGAAGCCGTATGGGAGATTGAACGAGGCCTGAAGTTATCGGGAGAAGACGTGTCGCGTGCGGTTCGCGACCGCGCGGCGTGGTATCAGGCGATCAACGCGCTATTCGATCGCTTCGACTATCTGGTGATGCCTTCGGCCCAGGTCTTTCCCTTCGATGCGGAGCTCGACTGGCCGCATGCCATTGCTGGTCGGGAGATGGATACCTATCATCGCTGGATGGAAACCGTCGTTCCGGCCACGTTGGCTTCGTTGCCCGCGTTGAGCGCGCCAGCCGGCTTTGGCGCTAACGGCTTGCCGGCCGGATTGCAGATTATCGGCCCAACGCAAGGCGATCTCGGCGTGCTTCAGCTCGGGCTCGCTTACGATCGCGCAAGCGGATTTTCCCGCGCGCGCAGCCCTTTGCTAGGCTAACGCCAGCCAATAAGATTGCTTTCCAGTACTTCATTTTTCACGGCGCATATCATAAGCGCGTTCGCACGATCGCTTGCGAGGGATGCAACCCCCGCAAGCAGCCGTATGCGCAAATGACAAAAAACGCGCGCGTCACGCACGCGTCACGCGATGAAGACAGCGATCACTCGGAAACGAGGCTCGATTCCTGTTCGGCCGGCGTCAGCGCAAGCGCCAGAATCATTGCGCCGCTATTGAGCGGCACCGAACTGCCGACACGTCTCGGCCTGTAGACCGGTTGCCCGCGCCTGATCGCCTGCCCGCTCAATGCGCACGTTCCGCGCTTGCGGGCGGTGCAAAGGGCCCAGACCTGCTCCGAGTAATTGAACGACGTGGGATCGTGCCAGGAGAGCGCGAGCGTCGATTCGCTCAGGCGTTCCAGCACGCGGATATTGACGCGATGCCCTTCGGGGGTTCCGAAGCATGGGCTCTTGACCGGCATATTGCGCACGAGGGATCGTGTCATCAGGGCGAGGCTCTCGTTGACTTCAGACGGGCGGCTCGGACGGCTGTCGAGCATTGCCAGGGTACGGCTCCAGGGATCCATCACCGATGGATGCTTCATGTTCCGCTCCTGCTGGCGGCGACGCCCGCCGCAACAGAAGCCGGGGTGGACGTCGCCAGTGGAGTTCCGGGGAATGCGCCGCATGACCCGCTTCCTGAGCCGGTCTGCCGCGCCGCTTCGGATGATCGTTCCTAGAGTAGTACACCTGAGCATGCTTTTCTTTTCATTTTTCCTGGACATACTCGAACAGGCAAGCCAGCTTTGGCGTTCCGGATTCGCGCGCAGTGCGGCGACCGTGGGTTGCACCTCGAATTAGTCAGCAGACGTTTAATGCGAATTCGACACGAACGAACGTTCGCATAAATCATCCGATGTTTGCGCTGCGCCTTGACTGCCACGGCACGACGAACGTTCGCTTCTGCCCGCTTGCGCACGTTTCGCGCCGAATCGAGGATGCGCGAACTCACCGATTTCTGACACAATAAAACCAGCGAACCGCATTTCTCCTGTCGAATCATGACAAGCAAGCTTTCGATCCATGCCACTATTTCCGCGGACCGCGCCTCCGTCAGCTTTGTCGCGTTCTCTCGCGAGCAGGCCATCCAATGCAACATCACGCGCAAGGCGTTGGAGCAGTGCTTCTGGGCGCCGGCCGGAGCAAGCGACGAACGCCTGCTCAAGGCCTTGAGCGACGGCTATGAACGCATCAGTGCGCGCGTGCATCGAAAGTTTCTCGCGCATCCATCCAGTTCGATTCATCTGGATGTCATCGATTTTTCTTCCTGAACGCAGCCTTCATCGCACGCGCGGTGCATATCAGCGCGCCGCCTGCGTCGCCTTGCGCATCTTCGCCACATCTTCGGCTTGCACCGCCGGCGTGTTGTTGTTCCACGCGCCGCGAATGAAAGTCAGCACATCGGCGGTTTGCTGGTCGCTCAGCACGGGTGCATAGCGCGGCATCGGATAAGGCGCGGGGACGCCATGCAGCACGAGGTCGCCGGTGCCGTTCAAAGTCACGTTGATGAGCGACGAGGGATCCTTTTCCAGAACATTCGGATTACCCGCGAGCGGCGCAAGCATTGGCGCAAAGCCACGGCCATCCGCGCCGTGGCAATGCATGCAATAGGCGGTATAGACACGCGCACCCGAGTCCGTGGCGGCAGGACGTGTCAATGACACTTTGGTTGCTTTCGGATCGTATGAATACGGCGCGCCGCCATAGCCGCCCGACGCCGGCAATGACTTGAGGTAGCGCGCCATCGCGGCAATATCGGCGTCGCTCAGTTCCTGCGTGCTGTTGTTGATGACGCTCGTCATCGAGCCGAATGCCGACGCGTGCGCATTCGCGCCGGTCTTGAGAAAGGTCGCGACGTCCTGCTCGGACCAGCGCCCGAGTCCGGTATTGTGCTCGCCCGTGAGATTGGAAGCGAACCAGTTATCGAGCACGCCGCCCGTCAAATACGCGCTGCTGCTTTCGTCGAGTCCCTTTTCCTGAAACGCGATGCCGCGCGGTGTATGACACGACCCGCAATGCCCGAGACCCTGAATCAGATAAGCGCCACGATTCCACGCTACATCCTGCCCCGTCTTGCTTCGATAAACGCCTTTGTCGAGAAACACCGCATTCCAGAGCTTGAGTGGCCAGCGCATATTGAGCGGCCATTTCATGTCCGGTTCACGATTGGCTTGCCTGACCGGCGTGACGCCATGCATGAAATAGACGTAGAGCGCGTGCATGTCTTCGTCGTTGATCTTTGCATAAGACGGATAAGGCATCGCCGGATAAAGATTGTGGCCGTCCTTCGCCACGCCTTCACGCAACGCGCGCGCGAAGTCTTCTTCCGTATAGCGGCCGATACCCGTGTCCGGATCAGGCGTGATATTGGTCGTGTAGATCGCGCCCAATGGCGTCATCATCGGCAAACCGCCTGCAAGTGGCTTGCCGCGTGGCGCCGAATGGCACGCGACGCAATCGCCCGCCTTGGCGAGATACGCGCCACGTGCGGTAAGCGCATCGCCGGCTGCGTGGGCTGAGGACGTTAAAGCGACGATAACCGCAAGGAGAGGCTTGAATGCATTGTTCATGACGGCCTCCTCAAGCGCTACGCAATTGATCGCCGACTGGTAACTGCCTCAGTCGCTTGCCGGTCGCGGCATAGATCGCATTGGTGATAGCCGGCGCGAGCGCCGCCGTGCCCGGCTCGCCGATACCGCCCGGCGCTTCCGTGCTTTTGACGATATGCACTTCCACCGGCGGTGTCTCATGAATGCGCAGCATTCGATAATCGGTGAAATTGCTTTGCTCGACGCGCCCATCCTTGATGGTGATTTCGCTATACAGCGCCGCCGTGATGCCGAAGATGATGCCGCCCTGCACCTGCGCTTCGACGGTATTGGGATTCACGACCATGCCGCAATCGACCGCGCAGACGATACGGTTCACCTTCACCGCGCCGTCCTTGTCGACAGCCACATCCGCGACGATCGAAAAGAAACTGCCGAACGCGTGCATGACCGACACGCCGCGTCCTTGCCCCTGCGGCGAGGTTTGCTGCCCCCATCCTGCAGCCTGTGTCGCGACGTCGAGCACGTTGCGTGCACGCGGCGACTTGCCGAGCAGATCGCGCCTGTATTTGACGGGATCGACTTTCGCCTGCACCGCCAGTTCGTCGATAAAGCTTTCCACGACGAAGGTGCCGCGCGTCGGTCCCACGCCGCGCCAGAACGCGGTGGGCACATCGTGCGGTTCGAGCCGCACGTAATCGACGAGCTGATTGGGCAGTTCATAAGGCAGATCGGATGCCACTTCGACCGCGTCGGGATCGATACCGTTCTTCACGGCGGGCGGCGCAAAGCGTGCGAGCACCGACGACCCGACGATGCGATGCGTCCATGCGACCGGCTTGCCATTCGCGTCGAGTCCCGCGGATAACTTGTCGTAATAGCATGGTCGATACATGTCGTGTTGAATGTCTTCCTCACGCGACCATGTGACCTTGACGGGCACGCCAAGCGCCTTGCCGATCTTGAGCGCTTGCGTGGCCATGTCGAATTCGAGCCGCCTGCCGAAGCCGCCGCCAAGCAGATGGTTATGCACGACGATCTTGTCGGCCGGCAAGCCGGTCGCTTTCATCCCGGCGTCGCGGATACGCGTGGGCACTTGCGTGCCGAGCCAGATATCGCAGCCATCGGGTCGCACATGCACGGTGCAGTTGATCGGCTCCATCGTTGCATGCGCGAGAAACGGCTGGACATAAACCGCGTCGACGCGCGTTTTCGCACCGGAAAACGCGTTGTTCACGTCGCCGTCCTTGCGCGCGACAGCGCCCGTGCGTTGCGAGGCATTCGCCATGTCATCGACGATCTGTTTCGTCGATACGGTAGCGCCCGGGCCTTCATTCCACTGGATCTGCAGTGCGGCGGCGCCTCGCTTGGCGGCCCACGTATGATCGCCGATCACCGCGACGCCATTGTCGAACTTCACCACCTGGCGCACGCCGGGAATCTTCTTCGCGTTGGTGTCATCGACGGAGGCGAGCGAGCCGCCAAATACCGGGCAATTCACGATCGCCGCGTACACCATGTCAGGCAGGCGCACGTCGAGACCGAACACCGCAGTACCATCGACTTTCTCCGGCGAATCGAGACGCCTGACCGGCGTGCCGACTATCTTGAAGTTTTTCGGATCCTTGAGTTTGATGTCCTGCGGCACAGGCAGTTTGGCGGCCGCTTCGGCGAGATCGGCATAACTTGCGCTGCGATCGCCCGATGCATGCATCACCTTGCCGTCCTGCGCCTGACAAGACGACGGATCGCATTGCCATTGCTGCGCCGCCGCCGCGACGAGCATCATGCGCGCGGCCGCACCCGCCCGGCGCATCGGCTCCCATGCATAGCGCACGGAGGTCGAGCCGCCTGTCAACTGACCGCCCAATAACGGATCAGTGAAGAGCTTTTCGTTGGGCGGCGCATGATCGATCGTGACGCTGTCGAGCGGCACGTCGAGTTCCTCGGCGATCAACATGGGCAGCGCCGTATAAACGCCCTGACCCATTTCGACCTTCGGCATGATGAGCACGATCTTGCCGCTCTTGTCGATCTGCACGAATGCATTCGGCGCGAATACGCCGTCTTGCGGCGACTCGACACCATCGCCGCCGATCACTGATTTTCCTTTGCCCTGATCCTGGCTCGCGGCCGGGAGACTGAAACCGATCAGCAATCCGCCGCTTGCGGCCACGCCCGCCGTGATGCCGAGTTTCAGGAACGCGCGCCGCGACAAGCCCGCGCGAGCCGCATGACGCCCCGCTTCGATCAATCCTTGCGACATGTCACGCCTCCTTCGCGGCCTGCTTGATGGCGGCGCGGATGCGGTGATAGGTGCCGCAGCGGCAGATGTTGCCCGCCATCGCGGCATCGATATCGGAGTCGTTGGGATCAGGAACGGTCGCGAGCAAGGCCGCCGCGGACATGACTTGTCCGGACTGACAATAACCGCACTGCACGACATCGAGTCGACGCCATGCTTCCTGCACTTTCTTGCCACTGGGCGTATCGCCGACGCCTTCGATCGTCGTCACCTTGCGATCGCCGACGGCTGCGATCGGCAATACGCATGAACGAACGGAGACGCCATCGAGATGAACGGTACACGCACCGCATTGCGCGATGCCGCAGCCGAATTTGGTTCCTGTCAGTCCCACTATGTCGCGCAATACCCAGAGAAGCGGCATGTCGGGCGGCGCATCGATCGTATGACTCTGGCCATTGATGGAAAGCGTGGTCATGAGCGGCTCCGGCTTATAAGGGGTTTCAGCGGATATCGCAAATGGCCGACTGCGTGGGGCAGCAGTCGGTTTTCAGGCAACGGGATTGTAGCCCCGCTTAAAAAATCAGGCTTGAATGACGGCGTGCTCGCCGATAACTTTATTTTTCTGCTACGGATTGGTGCGCGCTTTTTTGATTTGCAGGATTGCCTGAAACTCCAATTCAAAGCGGTTTATCGGTGAGACGGTTAGTTGCACCGAGCGCTGAACTGGTTTCATCGAGCAAGGCGCGCAAGCGCGCGACTCGCTTGAGATCGCGGTGATAGCCCAGCCATACATCTCGTCCGGGCGGCGCTTCTCCGAGATCGAAACGTGCAAGGCGCGTATCGGCATCGCCGAGGGGGCATGGCAAGACCGCATAGCCCGCTCCATGCGCGCACATATGTGCTTGCACGTCGCGATTATTGCTGCCGAAGACGATCTTCGCGTTGGGCAATATGCGCTTTACCCAAAGCACGTCCGGCAATTGATCGAATGCGCTGTCCATGCTGATGAGCATTTGCCCTTTTCCGTCACCTGCTTTAGGCGGTGCGAGATCGGCGCGTCCATACAGCGCGTAATCGATATGCATGAGCTTGCGCTGCACGACGTCCGGTTCGTCGAACGGCGTGATGCGAAACACGAGATCCGCCTCGCGCCGCGCGAGGTTATAGCGGCGCGCATCGGTGACGAGTTCGATCGATACTTCGGGATGTTTCGCGAGAAAGCGCGCGAATACCGGCGCAAGCACATGCACGCCGAACCAGTCCGACGACGAAACCCGCAGCAAACCCGTGAGCTTCGCGTCCTGACCCGCGAGCGCGCGCGTGAAGCCGAGTGCCTCTTCTTCCATGCGTTCGGCATACGAAAGCACGGCCGCGCCTTCGTCGGTCAGTATGAAACCGTCGCTGGTACGCTGAAAGAGCACGTGACCCAATGATTCTTCCAGCGCGCGCAGGCGCCGCCCCATCGTCGGCTGGGTCTGACCGATCATCCTCGCCGCCGCGCCCAGCGTGCCGCTTCGCGCAATCGCGAGGAACACGCGCACGTCACTCCATTCGAGATTCGAGCCATTCATTTTTGTATGACCGTCGTGCAGTGTTGTCGATTTACATGCGCGGGTGCATGGCGGAGTATGAGCGCATTGCAATCAACCTTCAATCTTTCTGGAGACGTCGATGTTCACCATGCAAGCACTCGTTCTCGATCGTCATGACGGCCCGCTCGAACTCGTCGAGCTCGCTCGTCCGGAGGCGGCAACCCCTGGACCGCCGCGCTCGCCTCCTTCACGTTGTTTGCCGTCGGTGCGATCATTCCGGCGATTGCGTTTCTGTGGTCGAGCGGCGCCGACGGCATCGCGCAATGCATCGTGCTGAGCGGGCTCGGGCTGGCGGGCATCGGCGTGTTCACATCGCTGTTCAATGGACGTGGCGCGATATTTTCCGCCGTGCGGCAAGTGCTGATCGGGATGGTCGCGGCAGCCTGCACGTTCGGTCTCGGCAAGTTGCTGGGCGTGTCGCTTTCGTGACACGCTTGCGGCACTACACTACGTCTTCCATCTCACTCGAACCTCCCCGATGAGCCAAGTCCTCGCGCTGCGCCCCTTCGTCCCCGCCAAAGACTTCGATCTGTCCAGGCGCTTCTATGAAGCGTTGGGCTTTCGCGTCACGCATCAGGACGACAACATCGCGATGCTGAAAGCGGGCAGCTTCAGCTTCATACTGCAGAACCTCTACGTGAAGGAGTTCGCGGAAAACTGCATGCTGCAAATGCTCGTGCGCGATGTCGACGCATGGTGGCGCGACATGAATCCCGAAACGCTCAGCGAGCGCTTTCCCGTCAATCCCGCACGCGCGCCCGCGATGCAGAGCTGGGGAATGAAAGTCGGCTTCGTGTTCGATCCTTCCGGCGTGTTGTGGCATGTGGCCGAAGTGCCCTTCTGACGCGCCGCCGCACGCGACGCGTCAGATGAACGGCGAACTCACTCCTCCAGCACGATCTGCACCTTCACGTCGGTGGGCACGCCGCTCGCCGCTTCCTCGAATGCCTTGATGCCTTCCGCGAACGGGAACGTGCGCGAGATGAACGGTTTCACATCGAGCTTGCCCGAAGCGATCAACTGAATCGCGCGCGGGAAGATATTGGCGTAGCGAAATACCGATTCGATGCGCGCCTCCTTGATCTGCACCGCGACCACATCGAGCGCGATCGCGCGCTGCGGCATGCCCACGAGCACGAGGCAGCCGCCGGGGCACAGCAGATCCACGATGCCGTCGAACGCCTTCTCGTTGCCGCTCGCCTCGAACACGATGTCCGCGCCCCAGCCGTCCGTCAGTTCGTTCACTACATCGCGCACGGGCCGGTCGCGGATGTTCACGGCGGTCACGCCCTGCACGCCGCCGATCAGATCGAGCTTCTCCTGCACCAGATCGCAGACGATCGCACGGCTGCATCCGCCCGCGAGCGCGGCGAGCGCGCACATCATGCCGATCGTGCCCGCGCCGAGCACGACGGCCACGTCGCCCGGCTTGATCGCGGCTTTCTTCGCGGCCTGCAGACCGATCGACAGCGGCTCGACGATCGCGCCTTCCGCGAAGCTCACGTTATCCGGCAGCTTGTAGGTGAACGCGGCCGGATGCACGACATACGGCGCGAGGCAGCCATGCACCGGCGGTGTCGCCCAGAAGCGCACTTTCGGATCGAGGTTGTACAGGCCTTCACGCGATGCGCGCGATTCCATGTCCGGCACGCCCGGCTCCATGCAGACTCGATCGCCCGCCTTCAGATGCTTCACGTCCTCGCCCGCTTCGACGACCGTGCCCGATGCCTCATGCCCGAGCACCATCGGCTCGTTCACGACGAACGGCCCGATGCGGCCGTGCTGATAATAGTGAATATCGCTGCCGCAAATGCCTACCGTATGAATCTTGATGCGCACGTCGCGCGGGCCCACGACCTGCGGCAGACTGAACGGACGCAGACTGATGCGTCTTGCTTCCTCGAGAACCAGTGCTTCCATCGTCGTTCCTTTGATTAGAGATACAGGCGGTATCAACAGGACTGGAATCCGCCGTCGACCAGCAAACTAACGCCGCTCACCATGCTCGAATCGTCGGAGAGCAGATACGCGATCGTGCGCGCCACTTCCACCGGCTGCACGAAGCGGTTCATCGGAATGCGCGCGAGCATCGGTCCGGACTTGGCGGGATCGCTCCAGGCGCGTTCGCCCATCGGCGTCATCGTGACCGTGGGCAGCACGGCGTTCACGCGAATGCCATGTGGACCGAGTTCGGTGGCCATCACGCGCGTCATGGCGTCGAGTCCGCCTTTCGATGCGCAATACGCCGCGTGCAGCGCGAAACCCACATTCGCCGACAGACTCGATACGTTGACGATCGACCCACCGGCGCCGCGCGCGATCATGCTCTTCGCGCATTCCTGCGCGACGATCATCGTGGCGCGCAGGTTCACGTTCATCGTCAGGTCGAAGGCTTCGACGGTCGTGTCGAGAAACGGCTCCAGCACGGCGATGCCCGCGTTGTTCACCAGCAGATCGACCGGCTGAACCGCGCGTGCCGCATCGCGCGCGGCCTGCGCATCGGCGAGATCGACGGCGATGGTTTCGCAGCCCGTCTCCTGCTTCAACGCATCGAGATCGGCCGCGCTGCGGCTGAGCGCAATCACGCGCGCGCCGCGCTCGATCAGCAGATGCACCGTTGCATGGCCGATGCCCTTGCCCGCGCCCGTGACAAGCACGGTCTTGCCCGCGAACTCGCGATTTCTGTCGATGGCTGTCATGGTGTCGTCTTCAAGGCTCGTCGCAGAGACGTCTTGCGGTGTCTTCATCGGTCACGAGCACCGATGGATAGCGCCCGCGCAACGCCGCGCGCGTCACATGAAATTTCTTCTGGCCGCCGCTCACGAGCACCACGCGCCTGATCTTGCGCAGGTCCTCCAGCGTGATCGCGACGGTGCGGCGATTCAGCGGATGATCGATCAGCTCGCCGTATTCATCCATGAAATGGCCGAGCATGTCGCCGACCGCGCCCGCCTTTTCCAGCGTGCGCAGTTGCTCGGGATTGTCGATGCCATACGTCACGACGAGCGATTCCGTCAGATCGCCGCACGTGAGCAACGCGAGGTCGGACTTGCGCGCGAGTTCGTACGTCTCGCGCACGGTTTCTTCCTGCAGGATCACGTCGCGCGCCTTCTGACTGCTCACATAGATCGGCGCGGCGAAAAGATAGCCGTCGGCGCGGCAGATGTTCGCGAAGTCAGACACGATATCGAACGTATTGATGCTCGGGCAATGCGACAGCCCGCCCTGCAAGGACACCGCCGACACGGGTCCATACGTGCGTTGCGGCATCGCGCGCAGCACGGCGCGGATCGTGCGGCCCCAGCCGAGGCCGATGGTTTGCCCTGCAACGATCTGCTTGGCGAAGTACGCCGCCGCGCCGATGCCGAGCGCCGCGTTGTTCGCTTCGTTGTTCGCGCCGGTCGGCACGACGACCGCGCATTCGAGTCCGAAGCGTTTCGCGAGCGCCTCTTCCAGCGCGACGCACGGCGCGATCTTGCTGTTGATCGTGATCTGCACGAGGCCGGATTCGCGGCTCGCGGCAAGCAGCCGGTTCACGCGCACGCGGTTGCTGCCGATGCGCTGCGCGATCTCCTGCTGCGTCAGATTGCCGACGTAGTAGTGCCACGCGACGCGCGCCTGCAACTCTTCTTCCGAATCGATGGAATCGTCCGCTTCGGCGATGGCGATGGGCGGTGCGCTCTTGCTCATGTCGTTTCGTTCTTGAATGAAAGGCCGCGATTCTATTTCACCGCGCCCATCGTCAGGCCCTGCACCAGCCGGCCGGACACGAGCAGCGCGAACACCACCATCGGCAGCACGATCAGCGTGCCCGTCGCCATGATTTCGCCCCAGGGCAATTCGTAGCCGCTCATGTAGCTCGTCGCGGCGACGGGCGATGTGATCGCGTCGCTGCGCGTCAGCACGAGCGCGTACAGCAGATCGTTCCACGAGAAGATGAACGCGAAGATCGCCGAGACGACGATCCCCGGCATCGCGAGCGGCAGGTTGATGCGCCAGAACACCCGCCATGGCGACGCACCATCGAGACGCGCGGCTTCGTCGAGTTCCACCGGAATGTTGCGGAACTGGTCCGTGCAGATCCACACGACGATCGGCAGCGAGAACGTCAGATACAGCAGGATCAGCACGATATGCGTATCGACGAGATCCAGCTTCGTCGCGATCAGGAAGAACGGCACCGCGAGCACGACCGGGCTCACCATGCGGTTCGAGATGAACCAGAACCACAGGTCTTCCTTGCCGCGGAATTCGTAGCGCGCAAGCGCATAGGCCGCGGGCGTGCCGAGCAGGATCGCGAGGACCGTCGTGCTGCTCGCGATGATGAGCGAGTTCAGCAGGCTGCCCGCCACATCATGCTCGAAGAGCGCCGCCGAGTAGTGGTGGAAGGTCGGCGAGAATAGCCATTTGGGCGGATACGCGAGCGCGTCGGCCTGACTCTTCAGGCTTGTCGTGACCATCCAGTAGAACGGAAACACCGACGACATGAACACGACGACGAGGCCGAGAAAATGCCATACGGTGGCGCGCTTTCTTGCCGCGCGCGCACGCTTCGCGCGCTGCGTGGTCTGCAAAGTCGGTGAACTCACGCGGCCTCCCGATACACGAAACGGATATAAAGACGCGACAGCACGATCGTCAGGATGAGCAGGATGATCGCCTGCGCGGATGCCATGCCCTGATCGAAGAGTCGAAAGCCCACGCGCTGGATATAGACGCTGATGAACTCGGTCGCGGCGCCGGGCCCGCCGCGCGTCATCGTGAACACGGCGTCGAACATCTTGAGCATGTCGGCGGAACGAAGAATGAGAATGGCCGTGAGACCCGGAAGCAGATACGGACGCTGCAAATGCCAGAGAATCATGCTCCACTTCGGCGTTTCGAGGCGCGCGGCTTCTTCGGCCTCTTTCGGCACCATCGAAAGTCCGGCGAGCAGAATCAGCGCACAGAACGGCGTCCATTGCCAGATATCCATGATCATCACGGAGACGAACGCAAGCGTGGGATCCGCGAGCCAGTCCTGCGGCGGCATGCCGATGAGGCCGGTCAGATAGTTCGCGACGCCGAACTGACGATTGAAAATCAGACGACCGATGAGGCCGACGACCGCATACGTGGTCGCCATCGGAATGACGAGGCTCACGCGCGCGGCCGCGCGCATCCACGGCAACGCCGTGCGATGAAGCAGCAGCGCGGCGAACAGGCCGAGCGCGATCTCGATCGGCAACGTGAGGCACAGAAACAATGCCGTGCGTCCGAGCGCGCCCCAGAAGCTCGGATCGGTCAGCGTCGCGATGTAATTGTCGACGCCGATGAACGGCGTGCCCGAAGCCAGATCCGCGAGCTTGTATTGATGAAACGAGTTATAGAGCGCAAGCAGCAACGGATAAATGCCGATGATCGCGAGCGCGGCGATCGCGGGTATCAGGAACCAGAAAGCGGGCGAACGCGGCACGATGCCGAAATAGCGCGCGGGCTTGCGCGGTCCTCGCGCACGCATTGCAGGTGAAGCCATTCGATCGCCTCCGGTTCCTTGAACGAAATTACTTCAGCAAAGGCTTCTTGCCGTCGTAATAGCCCGCTTTCTTCAGGATGTCCTCGGTCTTCTGACCGATGGTCTGCGCGCCCTCCTTCACCGTCACCTGGCCGAGCATCATCTTGCTGCCCCATTCGCCGATGACTTCCGACACCGCGGGCCATTCCGGGAAGCGCGGACGATAATCCGGCACGCCGCCCTGCCACGATTCGACCATCGGCTTCACGAACGGGTACTTGTCCTGCACGGCCTTGTCCTGATAGATCGCCATGCGCGCCGGCACGCCGCCCGCTTCGAGATAAGGCTTCGCCATGGCTTCCGACGTGATCCATTGGATGAAGAGCCACGACGCCGCCTGCTTCTTCGCGTTCGACTTCGCGTTCACCGCGAGCGAGAAGCCGCCGAGCGCGGGCTTCAGACCTGCGGGACCCTTCGGCTCGGTGGTGATCGCAAGACAGTTCCCAAGCTTCGACTTGCTCGGATCGGTCAGCGTCGGATAGAACGCGGACCATTCCGTGATCATCGCGACCTGACCCTGCGCGAGCGCGTTCACCGCTTCCGCATGATCGAAATCGACGATGCCCGGCGGCATGTACTTCATCAGCTTCTGCCGATATTCGAGCCCCGCCTGTGACTGCGGCGACATCAGATTCGACTTGAACTTTGCGTCGAGCAGCGAGCCGCCGTTCGGCCACAGCACGCGCATGAAGCTGTCTGCGGATTGCGTCTCGCCACGCCGCGATTGCAAGGCGAAGGCGAACTTGTCGCCCTTCGTGAGCTTCGGCGCATAGTTGTTGAGCAACTCGTCCCAGGTCTTCGGCGGCTCGTCGAAACCGGCGTCCTTCAACATGCACTTGTTGTAGAACATGAGGCCCGAGTAGTTATCGAACGGCAAACCGTATGCGACCTTGTCCCAGGTGCCGAACGAGTCGAGCAGGATCGGGAAGAAGCCCTTGAGATTCAGGTTCGGATCCGCGAGCTTCGGATCGTCGGTGAACTTTTTGATCGGCACGAGCCACTTGTTGCTCGCGAATTCGCCGATCCACACGACATCGACGAGCACGATGTCCTGATCGCCGCCGCCGACGAAGTTGAGCACTTCCTTCTCGCGCGTGTTCTCGTATGGAATCACTTCCCAGCGCACCTTGATGCCCGTCTCTTTCTCGAACTGCGGGATCAGTTGCTGCGCGGCCTTGTAGCCCGGACGATCGAGAAAGATTGCCTTGATTGTCGTGCCCGAATACGGTTGCGCCGCTTCCTTCAGAGTCCAGGCGTGCGCGTTCGATGCGGCCAACGCCGCGCTCGCCGCCAGCAGCGCGACGGCCGCGACGTGTTTGATCGGGCCGAGCTGCGTGGCCGGGATGAAGCGCTTCTTCATGCCTGTCTCCTTGGTTTTTATCGAGCGGGTGAGGCTTGCGGATTCGTCTTTGCCGTGCGTCGTTTCACTTGTAATTTCGGTTTTACAATTGTATATTTTGGCGCGAACAGGTTGTCAAGAACAAATTCGACGATGCGTCCAATGCTGCGCTGCCGCAGCAGCGCACACCGGAGACAACGTATGAGCGCAGTTCATTTGCAGCAGATCCGCAAGACTTTTGCCGGCACCGAAGTGCTGAAGGGCGTGGACATCGAAGTGACCGATCGTGAGTTCATGGTCTTCGTCGGTCCTTCGGGGTGCGGAAAATCGACCTTGCTGCGCACCATCGCCGGACTCGAACGCAGTGACGCCGGGCAAGTGCTGATCGGCGGTGAAGACGTCACGGATCTCGAACCCTCGCAGCGCGGCGTCGCGATGGTGTTTCAGTCGTATGCGCTCTATCCGCACATGTCGGTGTACGAGAACATCGCGTTCGGGCTGCGCATGCTCAAGCTGCCCGAGGCCCAGATCAAGGAGCGCGTGCATCGCGCGGCGGAAATTCTGCAGATCGGCCAGTTGCTCGAACGGCGTCCGCGCGCGTTGTCGGGCGGGCAGCGTCAGCGCGTGGCGATCGGCCGCTCGATCGTGCGTGAACCGAAGGTGTTTCTCTTCGACGAGCCCCTCTCCAATCTCGATGCCGCGTTGCGCGTGCAGATGCGGCTAGAGCTCATCAAGCTCCACAAGCAACTCAACGCGACGATGATCTACGTCACGCACGACCAGACCGAAGCCATGACCATGGCCGATCGCATCGTCGTGCTGAATCACGGACGCGTCGAGCAGATCGGCTCGCCGCTGGAGCTGTATCGCACGCCGCACAATCGTTTCGTCGCGGGCTTCATCGGCTCGCCGAAGATGAACTTCATGGACGTGCGCGTGATGCGCGTCGATGCGACCGGCGTCACCATCGAATTGCCCGGCGGCGAGCCGCTCACGCTGCCGTTCGTGGCGGCATCGGTGAAAGCGGGCGAAGCGCTCACGCTCGGCATCCGGCCCGAGCACTTCTTCGAAGCATTCGGTGGCGATATCGACAGCGGTCTGTCCGGCGAAGTCATGGTGATCGAGCATCTCGGCGGCGAGACGCTGCTGCATGTGCGTCTGCCGAACGAACTCGTGATTCAGGTGAAGGGCTCGGGCGAATCGACGGCCGTGGAAGGACAGCGCCTGAACGCGGGCTTCAGCATCCGCCACGTGCACCTGTTTCGCGAGGATGGCAGCGCGCTCGAACGCATGCGGCCCGTCGCGCAGACCGCGACCGCCTAGCGCTCGTCGCGGGCGTATATACGTCCGCTTTCTCAGGTGCGACGCAGGCCGAAATGACGTATCAGCACTACTTGTTATAGGCGCGGGCATGCCCGACGCGTCACGGAGCGGCGCATGACGAAGAGCGGTGACAGCGAGCAGATGCGCTATCAGCTCTTCTTGAAGATTCGTCACTGGTCGGGATTACAAATGTTCCCGAATCGCCCTGCACATACTGCAAAACGGCATGTCGATGCTGCCGGATGCCACATCGCCCTATGTGCGCGACCCCACACAGTCCGTAACGCGTCACGGATTCGTTACGTAACGCTCATCGCCGTGTAATGCCCCTTGACTCGATCGTGACAGCTTGCGTCAGCGCGCAAACGTTGTCGTGTCTTATCAAATGGCGTAACGCGCTTCGAATGGCCCCCGAGCGTTCGCATCTGGCACGAGTCGTGCAACCGCTTCCACGACCAACTGGGAGGGATGGCTCAAGCATGAAAAGAACGACACACGGCTCGCGTCTCGCGAAAGCCGCGCCGAACTCAGCTCATGCATTCAGGCATCGCATACTCGAAGGCCTCAGGGCCGGAGAATTCTGCATCGCCTATCAGGGAATCTACCGAGTCGACAGCGGTGAACTCGCGCAAATGGAAGCGCTCATTCGCT
The DNA here is from genome assembly GCA_001580565.1 of Caballeronia megalochromosomata. Classification (GTDB taxonomy): domain Bacteria; phylum Pseudomonadota; class Gammaproteobacteria; order Burkholderiales; family Burkholderiaceae; genus Caballeronia; species Caballeronia megalochromosomata. The sequence continues at coordinate 57,944 of LRBF01000240.1, forward strand.
GGCGTCATCCGGAGTACGGCGTGTTGCTGCCAGGCGCATTCAGCGAGGCGTTCAAGGACGCCGACATCATGCGCGAACTCACATGGTTCGTGGTGGACACTGTCGCGTCCGAAATCGAGGCGTGGCGTGCGCGCGGCGGCGCGCATTATTCGGTCGCGGTGAACGTGCCGCCATCGGTCGCGGCGCTGCCCGGCTTTACGGAGCGCCTGGAGTCGATTTGCCGCGCGCACGGCGTCTCGCCCGATTGCATCGAACTCGAACTGCTGGAGAGCGAGGATCTTTCCCGCGTGCCGTCGATGCCGAAGGTGGTGCGGCATCTGAAAGACAAGGGCGTGAGCGTCGCGATGGACGATTTCGGCACCGGCTACTCGTGCCTTGCCGCGCTCGGGCCAATCGACTTCGGGACGGTGAAGATCGCGAAAGAATTGCTGGCCGACGCGCCGCGCTGCCCGAATGCGCGCATGGTGTTTGCGTCGGTGCTCGCGCTGCTGACGCGCCTGAAGGTGGCGATCGTCATCGAAGGCGTCGAGACGGCCGCGCAGGCGCAATGGATCGCGCAGTGGCCGCATGTGCTCGCGCAGGGTTTCTTTCTCGCGAGGCCCGCATTCGGCATCGATAACGTGCCCGGTGCGCGCATCGGTCGCGCGATGACGCGGCGCACGCCGGCGCGTCGCGATGAGCCGCGCACCATCCGGCTCGCCGATGCGGCGTGAAGTGACACAAGCGTTTCTGGCAGCCCTCGTAAGCCAGAACTTAGCCGGCGCCTCGTGCGTCGGCTTTTTTTGCGTGGTTAAATCCGCGTCCGCGTCAAATCCATCGCCGGCGCCTTCAGCTTCAACCCGTCGATCGCCGCGCGCGTATGCGCATCCGCGGGCAATCCCCATCGATCGAAGAAATCCCGCAAATCCAGATTCGCCGCGATGCACGCGCGCAGCACGAACTTCTGCACTTCATTCCTGTCCCCGCCTTCGTTTTCGTTCAGCGGATGCAGCCGATACAGCTTGTGCAGCCGCGCATAGAAGCCGTCGCCGAGCGCGCGGCGCAACTGCTCGTACATTACGAGCCTGATCCAGAGCGCTTCGGACGGCATGGGAAACGACGCATCGTCGAGAAAATTGCGTGAAGGCTGCGCAAGATAGAGCGCCGCGAGATCCAGCCGGTTCTTTCTGCCGCGCGTATCGACGACCTGCAGCAGTGGCGAAGCCATCGGCGTACCCAGACGTTGCAGCGCGTGCAGCGAATAAAGGTTCACCGTCGTCTCGGTGACACCCGGCCACGTCCAGTCCCATTGCTGATACATGTGGCCCATCTCATGCCAGACGCCCCATTCATCGGCCTTCGCGGGCTGCAGCAAGGTCTCGGCCGCGCTGCTCAACGGCAGGCCGATCATGTAATACGTCGCGTACATATACGTGTTCTGCAAATCCGCGTGCGTCGAAATCGCGTCCTGCACGAAATGCACGCGCAACGGCGACGGCGCATCGAGCACGTCCGAGCCATCGAGCCCGGAGAGTTCATCGTGATAGCCCATGATGCGCTCGACGTAGCCGAGCAGCATGGCCGGGTCCGCCGCGCCCGCCTTGTCGTACATCGCGCGCGCGACGGTGAACATCGTGCGCCGGCCGACCATTTCGACGAGCGGCGCATCCGCGTAACGTTGCAGCATCGCGCGCCATTCGACGAGCGTCGTCGCACCTTCGACATAGAACGGCACGGTCTTGCCGCCTTCGCGCACGGAAACATCGATCGATGTGCGCGGCCGCTCGTTGAAGCCGCTGTCGATGTACTCGAAGTACAGCAAGCCGTCGCGCGACGCGACGAATTCGTTACGCCCTTCCGTCGCGAGGATCATCTGCGGATCGCCCGCGGGCTGACGCTTGTAGAAGCCGTTCTTGTTGCCGATCATGATGACGAGGCCATCGGGACCATCGTCGGCGAGACCGCTGACGTCGATCACGACAGACTCGCCCTTCGACACATACAGCCCCGACGGATGATAGTCGGTCCAGCGAAAGCCGCCGAGCCGTTCAGCCTCGATCGCATCGGGCGCGAACGCGCTCAGGTGATAGCGCTTCGCCGCGTTGTCGTAGGTCGATTGCGGCGCGGCGTCGAGCGTGCGATATGCATGATCGGCGCTCTCGTTGTCCACTTTGTAGAGACGCCATTGCCCGGCCTGCGCGCTCACTTCGACGAACGCGCGATCGCGCAAGGCGCGATGCTCGACCACCAGCCCCGTCTTCGTGCCGCTCGCCGCGATGGTCACCGCGTTCGCATCGGCCTCGATGCTCCAGTTCTGCCGCGCTTCGCCCGATGGCGCTTCGAGATCCACGCGCGCACCGAGCGTCACGTATCGTCCGTAGAGCTTCGAATACAGGCGAAAGCCGCTGCCCTCTTTATCGATGGTCCAGATCTGGCTGGCGGCAAGTTCGGGCGTCCACTTCGACTGCACGAGCGCGATCGTGCCATCGCGCTGCACCTGGGCCGTCAAGGCCTTGAACGACGCATTCGAGACGATATAGAAGTCGCCTTCCGTGACTTTCGCGCCGGCGCCGTAGGGCACCTGCATCGCGCCGGGCGGCGATGCGAAACGCGAGACACGCACCGCGTCATGCGGATAGAACGTCATCGGCGCCGTGTAGCGCGATGCCGCGTGCGCGTCACACAACGCGAAAATCAACAGCCACGATCGCCATGGCATGGTCGTACCTCCCCGTTACATCGGCCGTGTCTCTGGCTCTTCGTCGAAGATCTGGAACTTGCGCATCTTCTCCCATAGCACCTTGCGGCTGATGCCGAGATGCTGCACGGTTTCCTGTCTTCTCCAGCCGAGCACCGCGATCACGCGATTGCGCTCGTTCATGTTCCACTTGCTGCGGTCGACGCGTATCTGAAAAGCTTCAAGCCGTATGTGATCGCCGATGCCGCGCGCGTATTCCTGCATGGCGCAACGGCCAATCCGCGCAGATTATCGTCGGTGGGGATCGGCTTTCGCGTGTCGGATGCGAAGCACTACAGCATCGATCTGTCGATGGCGAAGGCCGTGGGCGATGCGCCGGTCGAGAGTTCGTCGCGCAGTCCGCGGATCAACGCAACGTTGTCGTATCAGCTCGATTGACAACGCGGGATGCGTTCCGCGTTGTCAAAATGCGACCGTTCCCTCACGGCGCCGACGCCGGCGCGGGCTTGCCCGCCTTCTGCGCATTGACCTTCGCCTGCGCGTTCTGCAGATTCTGCGGATAGTTCGTCTGTTCGCCCGCCGGGTTGTAGCCGTTCTGCTCCAGTTGCTTCAGCTCGGCGTTCTTCTTCGCGCGCGCCTCCTTGCGCTGGGCTTTTTTGATCTCCTTCGGCGTGGATGCGGCCGTGGCCGCATCCTGCGCTTGCGCGGCGGGCACCGCGACGAGCGCGGCGACGGACAGGGCGATGACGGCCAACGGTGCGGTGCGTTTGTTCATGATCGATCTTCTCCGGATGGATGGCGACAGTTGACGACGACGCTTGCGAGGATCGCGTAAGCAATCGGCGATCCATGCGCGGGAAGTTAGCACGATGCGGCGAAACCGGCAGCGAGAGAATGCAGGATCCGCAGCGTGTGGTGAGCGAAAAGTCAGGCAAAGAAAAGCGCTGGCAACCGATAATCCGTCACGTCAGAAACTCGTCAAATGTCGAGTCGCATAGTCTGCCAATCAGCAATTGCAATTTCCCTAATTTCGGATTTACCCGATAACAGCCTCGGTCGTCTTCAACGGATTATTTCGGCTCAGTGACGGTACGGCCGTCGCGCGGCAAGTCGCAGAAATGGCTGGCTGCAAACAATTATCCGCACGGAGAATTAAATGTCCGAAAAGCAGCGCAACCAGGCACGGAAGGCGAGATGAGGCGAGCCTTGCTGAAGGTGGGAGACAAATCGAGTAGCGGCGGTGTCATTATCGAAGGTGCAGAGAACGTTAGGCACCATGGCACTCCGGTTGCATTCATCGGCGCGAAAGTATGGTGCAATGGCTGTAACTCGGAAGGCACGATCGGGTGGAAGGGCCCGCACCAGACCGCGACTATGAACGGCAGGCAGCAGGCGTTAGATGGTGATATTTGCATCTGCAAATGTGATCCGCCTCCCGTCTTGTTTGCCTCTCAGAATAGCGCTCGGCACGCTTTCGAATCCTACGAACAAGCCGGTGCACGATATGCCGGAGTAAATCGAAATGCTGGGGCGTATAAAGGCCGCTTTGATGAATGCGTCATGTTGTATGACGCGCAAACCGGCTCGCCGTTGGCTAATATTTCATATCGGTACTTATCGGGGAATCGCATATTAGCGAGTGGCGTCACGGACTCCCAGGGACGCACTCTAAGAATCGTGACAGATGATGCACAGAGCGTCGAACTGTACGTCAAGGGAATCTGAAAGTTAAGGCGACGCTGCGGGTTCATCAGTAGATCAAGCGCGGTTTTGAAGGAATAACCGACGCTTCTGGGTAGAAGAGCGAGGCAACACGAGTACCGCACAAGCGCTCGAACTATATATCAAAGGAATTCAAGAAAATGCCCGACCAAGAATGGGTCAAGGTCAGCGACCTGACTACGAACACCGCCTCTGGATCAGTCATCAAGCTGCCGTTAAACAATTTGCCGATCTGCCCGAATATGAGCAATCCGGAGTTCAGGGCGTCACTTTTGAAATTGCGCGATGAATCGGTAAGACTCATTGATATTCGCATCCTGGCTCTGTGTACACTTTGGTCAGAGAGAAGCGAAAAACCAAGGTTTAAATTATGGCTCGGAAGCACCGACGATGATTTACGCCTGGAAGTGCTGACAAATCTATATAGACTACGCAGTGTAATGAAAGCGCTCAAACCAGAAAATATCATCAGGAACGATCCTGACTCCGAGCGGGTTCTCGCTTGTGTGCCGGCGAACGATGGACGGGACGACGGTACTGCGGCGCACGTATGCGGTCCGGACACAGCAACTCACACGATTGCAATTCACGAAAAGTTTTGCACGTTGCCCGACATGCCCCGTGGGACGTTGGATTCAAAGCTACTGACGCTGATACATGAGTGTACACACTTCGATGACACATTTTCGGCTATCGACTACGAGAGGAAATATTATGGTCAGTTCATGGCAAAGCGGCTTGCGAGAGAAAATCCGAAAATTGCGATCAGGAACGCTGATAACATTTCCTGGTATATATGCAGCACTGGCGGTTAGCATTGTATTCGCTCTGGTCCTGCATGCGGGCGACGCAACGGCCCGCAGGTACACCATTCAATATCCGGTGATGATAGATCGTGGGGCTGAGTCGATCTCTAACAAGAATCGGCTCGGGATTGCCAATCTATTGATCGATTCACGAAGCACCTTCGCGAACAATGGACCCATAGTTGTCTACGCATACACCGACGAGACCCAACCGGGCGGAGTCACCCTGACAAGAAAGCGAGTGGCGTCGGCTATCGGTTACCTGCACGCACTCGGGGTCTCAGTCGAAAGAATCAACGTCGAATATCACGTATGGCCTAAGGATTCGGACGTGCCGACTGCCGAGCGTTACCAGTTGCTACTCGAATTGTTACCTGGCGAAGGCTCTCGCGGCTGATCCAATCGCAAAATCTAGTACGTGATTTAGAGATCCAATTTAGCACGGCGCACCGAAACCGGCAGCGAAGGTATTCAGCACCGGTCAGCGGTCGACTATCCGGCTCAGATTCCCGCGCACGCGCTGCAGCAGCGCGATCAACTGCTCGCTCTCCTGCCGGCTGAAGCCCGCCAGCGCCTCCGACGTGATCTCGTCGCCGACGCGCCGCGCGCTGTCGAGCGCCTTTTCCGCCTTCGCGGTCATGCGGACCTGACGTTCGCGGCGGTCGTCCGGATTCAGGCGGCGCTCGATCCAGCCGCCCTCTTCCATGCGGTCGAGCAGGCGTCCGGCGGAAATCGGCGCGACTTCCAGCAGCCCGGCGAGCCGCGCCTGATTCACCTCGCCGTAGTGCGAGAGATACGCCAGCACGCGGCATTGCGCGCGCGTGAGATTGAGCGATGACTTGGCCAATACGTCGAAACGATTGCCGCACAGGCGGTCCACGTCCGCGACCAGAAAGCCGAAGCGTTTGTCGAGTTGGGTTTCCATCGCGCGATTATAGGTAAGAGCTTTGCGCGCGTGCAGCAGTTCATCGGCCAAAATGCGCCGTATAATAAGCCTGCTTATCATCACCCTACTTATAAACGCCGCCGCCCCGCGGCCACGTCCATGTCCTCCGAAGTCTCCACGGAAAGCGCCGCGGCGCCCCTGAACCGCGGCATGCTGACCGTCTCGATCATGCTCGCCACGCTGATCCAGACGCTCGACAGCACCATCGCGAACGTCGCGCTGCCGCATATGCAGGGCAGCCTGTCGGCGTCACAGGACGAGATCACATGGGTGCTGACCTCCTATATCGTCGCGGCGGCGATCGCCACGCCGCTCACCGGCTGGCTCTCCGACCGCTTGAGCGTGAAGAAGCTCCTGTGCATTTCGATTGCGGGCTTCACGGTGGCGTCGGCGTTTTGCGGGCTGTCGGAGACGCTCGCGCAAATCGTCGGCTCGAGGCTGTTGCAGGGCGTTTTCGGCGCGTCGCTCGTGCCGCTGTCGCAGTCGATCCTGCTCGACATCAATCCGCGCGAGAAACAGGGCCAGGCCATGGCCGTGTGGGGCATGGGCGTGATGGTCGGGCCGATCCTCGGTCCGACGCTCGGCGGCTGGCTCACGGACAGCTACAACTGGCGCTGGGTGTTCTTCATCAACGTGCCGATCGGCGCGTTCGCGCTCTTCGGCGTATTGACGTTCCTGCCCGCGCAGGTTGCGCGCCGCGCGGTAAAGTTCGACGCATTCGGCTTCGCGACGCTCGGCCTCGCGATCGGCGCGTTCCAGGCGATGCTCGATCGCGGCGAACAGCTCGACTGGTTCGGGTCGATGGAGATCCGCATCGAGGCGCTGCTCGCCGCGCTCAGCTTCATCTTCTTCATCGCGCATACGGCGACGGCCGGCGCACGCTCGTTCTTCAAATACCAGTTGCTGAAGGACCGTAATTTCGCGACCGGCACGTGCTTCATCTTCGTGATCGGCGCCGTGATGTACGCCACGCGCGCGCTCCTGCCGCCGATGCTGCAGAACCTGATGAACTATCCGGTTGCGACGACGGGCCTCGTCACAGCGCCGAGCGGCGCGGGCACGATGATCGCGATGCTCGTCGCGGGACGGCTCCTGAAGCATATCGACGCGCGTCTGCTGTTGCTGTCGGGGTTCCTGATCTCGGCGCTCGCGCTCTGGCAGATGATGCATTACACGATCGTGCTGTCGGAGTCGGATATCGTGTGGCCGGGCGTGATTCAGGGCTTCGGGCTGGGGCTCGTGTTCGTGCCGCTGTCGGCGCTGACGTTCTCGACGCTCACGCCCGAGCTGCGCGCCGACGGCACCGCCACCTACAGTCTCATGCGCAATATCGGCAGCAGTATCGGCATTTCGATCGTGCAGACGCTGATGACGCGCAACACGCAGGTCGCCCATGCGGACCTCGCCGCGCAGGTGACGCCGTTCAATCCGGCGATGCAATCGATCCTGTCCGGCGGCTCCATGCAGGACATGGCGATGCTCAATCAGACCATCACGCAGCAGGCGTCGATGATCGCGTATCTCAACGACTTCAAGCTGATGTTCGTTGCGACCTTGCTGGTGGTGCCGTTGCTGTTGCTGATCCGGCCGGCGAAGACTTCCGCCGATGAATCCGTGGCGCACGCGGCGATGGATTGAGCGTCAGCTTCCGGCTGGCGGATCGCCCCACTCGTGCTTGCGTCCGATGAATGCCGAGCCGCGAGACATGCGGGCGCGCAGCGCGTCCACGATGAAGGTGACCAGCTTCTTCTCGTCCTTCCATTTCGCGGCGCGGCGCGCGGGATCGAATCCCTCGTGGCGGATGATCGCCTTGAGCACGTCGGACGGTTGCGCGTGCAGCCAGGTGCGGAAACCCTCTTCGCCGCGCGCGTCGAGTTCGACGCGTACGTCCGGAACGTCGATGTCTTCGGGCTTCGGCGGCTTCGGCGGCTTCGGGGCTTTCGGCCGCGCGTCGGTGGCAGCATCGAACGGCTGAAGCAACGCATTGAGTTTCGCCGCGAACGCGGGATTGTGCGCTGCCTCGTCCTTGATCAGGGCGACGAGGCCATCCAACAGTGCGATCACTGGCTGTTCGCTTCGCATAGTGCCCAGATTTCCCGTGTCAGACCTTGCAACGCCGCGTAGGCTTGCGGGCCGTATTTGCCGTTCAGCGTGCGCAAGTCGGCTTCGTGGTCGGCGCCCTGTGCGACTTTCACGGCCAGCGGAATGCTGCTCTCGAAGAAGCGCGGCTGCCGCACGCCGGACTCACCGAATTTACCCAAACGGCCACGCGCCAGATCCTTCATGATCCGCTCGTGCAGGTTGTTGTGTTGCACCTTGGTCGCGACGATCCCAAGCGGCTCGATCGTCTGTTCGAGTCTGGCAGCGAAATCTCTCACGAAATCGACGATCTGGTAGATGCCCCACGTCGAGACGATATCGGGAATGGTCGGAATCACATAGCCGGTCGAGATACGCAGGCCGTTGCGCGTGACCTCGCCGAGACTCGGCGGGCAATCGATGATGACGTAGTCGTATCGGTCGATGACCGGCTCCAGCGCCTTCTTCAGAATATCGAGCGGGTTGGTGGTGAAGATTCCCTTCATCGCAATGCCGGGAATGTGACCTTGCAACTCGATCAGCCGGATACTGGAAGGCAGCAGATCGAGCCCTTCGATGCCGCCATTCACCGTCGAGACCTTGCGTGCGATGGCGCGCTCGATATCGAATTTCGGTTCGAGGTGGTCATTGATCTTGTCGTCGAACAATTGCGCGATGGTGCATCCGTCGCGGTCGCGCTTGCCCCACTCGTCTTCGGAGATCAGATTCACCGTCGCGTTGGTTTGCGGATCGAGATCGATCAGCAGCACGCGCTGGCGCGCTTCGAGCGCGAGAATCTCCGCGACCGCCACCGCCGTCGTCGTCTTGCCGACGCCTCCCTTGAGATTGATGAAACTCAAGACATGCGGCGCATTTCCCTTGACCATCCTGACCCCTATGTTTTATTAGCCTCGTCGATTACGCCACGACGATGTCTCGTCGCGGCGTGAGGATTTTTACACAGATGAAAGGATGACTAAGTAAAATTGTTAGTCAGAATTCGAGGATGCCTCGAACCAGACCACGTCCGCCTACGCGTTCACCTCCCCCCGCTCCAGCATCACCCCGAACGCATCGGCCGAGAGCGGCATCGCGAGCAAGAACCCCTGCATCTCATCGCACATCATGTCCTGCAGCCTGTTGAGCTGCGAGCCCGTCTCGACGCCCTCCGCGACCACATCCATATCGAGCGAATGCGCGAGCGCGATGATCGCCGATACGATCGCGCGCCCTTCCTGCCCGTTCTCGTCGAGCCCGTTCGTGAAGAAGCGGTCGATCTTCAACTGCTTCGCGCGAAAACGCTGCAAATAGGCGAGGCTCGAATACCCCGTGCCGAAATCGTCGATGGCGATCTCGAAACCATTGTCCTGAAACGCGCGAATCATCTCGATGGTGCGCGGCGCGTCCTGCATCGCCACCGTCTCGGTGATTTCGAACATGATCTGCTCGCTTTCGACATCTTGCTCGCGCACGATCGCGATGATGTTCGCGACGAGATCCGCCTCGTGCAATTGGCGCGGCGACAGGTTGATCGCCACCTTCACCGGCGGACGCCCTTGCGCGCGCCAGTGCGCCAGGTGCCGGCAGGTCTCGCGCACCACCCAGTAGCCGATCTGCACGATCTGCCCGGAACGCTCCGCGATCGGAATGAATTCGAGCGGCGTCAGCGTGCCGATCTCCGGATGATCCAGCCGGATCAGCGCCTCCGCGCCCGCCAGCTCGCCGCCCTTGCCGCGGAACTTCGGCTGGAACAGCAGATAGAAATGGCCGCCGTTCAACGCCTCGTGCAGCGCCTGCTGAATCTGCAAGGTCCGCACGGCCGCTTCGTTCATGCTCGCCTCGAAGAAGCGATACGTGCTGCGCCCGCCGCGCTTCGCTTCGTACATCGCGACGTCCGCGTGCTTGAGCAGCGACTCGACGCTGTCGCCGTCCTGCGGATAGAGCGCAATGCCGATGCTCGGCATCACCTGTAACGGGTGATTCCCGACGACCAGGCCTTTTTTCATCGCGTCGAGAATGCGTTCCGCCATCTTCTCGGCATCGGTCGGCGCGTGCAGGTTTTCCAGCATCACGACGAATTCGTCGCCGCCCAGGCGCGCCACCGTATCGCCGCCGCGCACACATTCCTGCAGGCGTCGCGCGAACGCCTTCAGCACCTCGTCGCCGACCGTGTGGCCGAGCGAATCGTTGATGGTCTTGAAGCCGTCGAGGTCCATGAAGAGAATCGCGAAGGCGCTGCCGCTGTGCTTCGCGCTCCGGATCGCGCGATCGACGCGCTCGTTCATCGTGCGGCGGTTCGGCAGGTCCGTGAGCGTGTCGAAGGTCGCCATGCGCACGATCTGGCCATTCAGACGCGACACCGAACCGGCCAGCAGCGCCGTGCGCGCGTCGAAGCGCGACAGCACGAGCGTGATGATCAGGATCGCCAGCGTGAAGAGCACGACGGTAGTCGCGAGCCAGTGCGCATCGACGTCGTTGGCCGCGCCGCAGATCGAGCCCGGCAGGAACTCCGCCGCCGCGTTGCCCGTGTAGTGCATGCCGGTGATCGCGATGCCCATCACCAGCGCCGCGCCCGCGCGCTTGCCCAGCACGTTCGTCTGGTTCGCGTCCGAGAGCGTGTGCGCGATCCACAGCGCCGCGCCCGATGCAACCACCGCAATCGCGATCGACGCCGCGAACAGGCGCGGATCGTACTGGATCGCCGGCAGCATGCGCATCGCGGCATCGCCGGTGTAGTGCATCGCCGCGATGCCCGCGCCCATCAGCAGGCTGCTCGCGATGATGCGCCGCGCGGTCAGCCGCCTGCTCGTGATGACGTGCAACGCGAAGAACGACACGAGCACCGCGATGCCGAGCGACCCGGCGGTGATCTTGAAGTCGTAGCCGAGCGGAATCGGCAGTTCGAAGGCGAGCACGCCGATGAAATGCATCGACCAGATGCCGATGCCCATCGACGCTGCTCCGCCCGCGAGCCAGACATGCCGCAGGCGCGATTGCGCGAGCGAAGCGATCCGGCCCGAAATATCGAGCGCGGTATAGGAAGCGAGCGTCGCGACTACGAGCGATACCGCGACCAGCCAGAAGTTGTAGGTGCCGTGCATAAGTGCCAGTCGCCGAAGCCTCGTTTGCGTGAGCGTCTTATCGGCTTACTTACAGCGATCTTTAGGCACGGCATGAGAAATATTCGCCGGTCGTCTCGCGCAAACGTCAAAGCTGCGAATCGAGCAGCGCGGCGACGTGTTCCAGCAGCTTTTCGGAAAGCGGACGGCGTCGCCAGTCATCGAGCGTGATGCGTTTCGCGTGGAGGACGTCGTCGTCGAAAATTGCGGTCTGGCGGCGCGCGAAGTCGCGGTCGTAGATGTTGAGGTTGGCCTCGTCGTTGAGCTTGAACGAGCGGCTGTCGAAGTTGGTCGAACCGACCGACACGAGATATTCGTCGACGACGATGAGCTTGCAGTGGAACATCGTCGGCTGATACTCGTACATTTCCACGCCCGCCGCGAGCAGGTCGCCCCAGCACGCGCGCGACGCCTCGCGCACCGTGTGCGTGTCGATGCGCTTGCCCGGCGTGATGACGCGCACGCGCACGCCGCGCTTCGCCGCCTCGACGATCGCGTTGATGGTCAGCTTGTCCGGCACGAAGTACGCGCTCGACAAATGGATGGAGTGCGTCGCGGCGGTGATCGCCATGAGGTACATCAGCTGCATGTCGTCGCTGCCGCCCGAGGGCGAGCTGCTGAACATGTGGGCGCAGCCGTCGCCCGCGGCATCGATGTCCGGAAAATAGCCCGGGCCGTGCAGCACATTGCCCGTCGCCTTGATCCAGTTGTCCATGAAGACGGCCTGCATCTGGCCGACCGCCGGGCCTTCGACGCGAAAATGCGTGTCGCGCCAGTGCTTCTCGTCCTGCGCGTTTCCGGTCCATTCCTCCGCGATGCCCACGCCGCCCGTGAACCCGATGCGCCCGTCGATCACGAGCAGCTTGCGGTGAGTCCGGTCGTTCATGCGCCCGAGCCCCGTCCAGTGCGGCTTGTGATACTGGATGACCTCCGCGCCCGAGTCGCGCAGCATGCGCAGATAGCGCTTGTCCATTTTCGAGGAGCCGACCCAGTCGAGCAGCACATGCACCGGGATGCCCGCGCGCGCCTTGTCGGACAGCGCCTGGGCGAAGTCCTCGCCGATCGCGCCCGACCAGTAGATGAAGGTTTCGAAGGTGATCGTTTTTCGCGCCCCGCGGATACCTTCGAGCATCGACGGAAAAATCGCGTCGCCGTTCAGCAGCACTTCGAAGCGGTTGCCGCCGACGACGGGCGGCCCGAGCAGCAAACCCATCGAGCGGATGAACTGCGGGTCGTCGCTGGTGTACAGCCGTTCGATCTTGTGCTCGATCTTCTTTTCGCCGCTCGTCAGGTTCGCGATCACGAGCACGACGACGAGCGTCACGACAACGGTCAGCACAATCACGGCAATCAGGGCAATCGTCGGCATGCGCGGGCCTCGCAAAGCGAACATTCGTCCGGAGCCATAGTGTAAGCAGGTTCCGGACCGCGCATGTCACTTCTGCGCTCAGCTCTTCGCCGGCATCCAGCCCTGCTGCTGGCCGAGCTTGACGATCTGCTTGGCGATAGTGTCGCCCAGACGCTTTTCATCGGACGACACGCCCGCATGCTTCGTCTCCGACACCGCATGCAGCCCGCCCGACACCGCGAGCGAGCTCGCGACATGCCCCGCCGCCGCGCCGATGCCCGCCATTTCCGCGACGCCCGGCGCGTGGCCGCTGTCGGCCTTTGCGTCGAACTGTTCGAGCAGTTGCGGCGCGCCGTGCGCCGGCTTGAAGACGAGCTGCACGGTCGCGCCGACCTTGCTTTCGCCCGCGCCGAGGCCGATCACCATGCGGCGGCGGCGATTGCCCGCATCGATCGAATTGATGCTGCCTTCGACGACGAGCACGTTCTGGTCTTGCGGCGGCGGCACGTCGGCGCGGATCGCGCGCAGGCCCATCGACTGGAGCTTCGCGACGATCTCGTTCGCGACTTCCTCGCGCGCCGCGATGGCGTCCTGCGTCTGCTTCTGCGCCGCTGAATCGCCGGACATCGCGGAGCCGATCTTCGAGATCAGGCCATGATTGTCGAGCTTGACGTCGTTCGCGTCGCTGGCGAAGGCATAGACGTAGATGTTGTCGGGCCGCACAGCGGGCGTGGCCGCGACGGTCTGCATGGCCTGGCCGCCGTACTGGCCCGATGCCTGAGCGGGATTGCTCGCGCAGCCCGCAAGGAGCGCCGTGCCGACGACGAGTCCGGCGAGCGCCGCGCCGCGCGCTTTCTTGAAGACCATCTGGAGCGACGAGAATTTGATCGAGCTGGACATGTTGCACCTCCGTACCGGCCACGCCGGGAATCGTGAATGAGTGGATTCGTGATGCGTGATGCGGCTCTCTGATCTCGTTGCTGCGTCTGCTCTCGATCACGCTGGCGCAACTATGCTCGATGCCTCCGGAGGACGCCATCGAGCATTTATGTCGCGAGGTTTCATCGCCGTGAAAGCCTTATGCGACAAGGCTTTCAGCGGATTCGCGACGTGCCTTTCGCGCCTCGCCGAAACACCGTTGCTGCAGGCTTAGCGGGGTTCTGGTTAACTTCCGCCAGCGCATCGCGCGTTTGCGCGGTGCAACCCGTCATACATTTCAAAGGAGCGGAGATGGATCTCAAGATTGCCAACAAGCTCGCGCTGGTATCCGGATCGACCAAGGGCATCGGTCATGCCATTGCGGTGGCGCTCGCGCGTGAAGGCGCGCGCGTGATCGTCAACGGCCGTTCGCAGGCGTCCGTCGATGCGGCGCTCGCGAAGCTGCGCGAGCTCGTGCCCGACGCGCAGGCCGAAGGCTTCGCCGGCGACGTCTCGGACGCCGCGCAGGTCGACGCGCTCGTGAAGCGCTTCCCGCATGTCGATATTCTCGTCAACAACATGGGCATCTTCGATCCGAAGCCGTTCGAGGAAATCTCCGACGAGGAATGGCTGCGCTTCTTCAATGCCAACGTAATGTCGGGCGTGCGGCTGTCGCGGGCGTATCTGCCGAAGATGAAGGAGAAGAACTGGGGCCGCGTCGTGTTCATCAGCAGCGAAAGCGGCATCCAGATTCCCGTCGAGATGATTCACTACGGCATGACGAAATCGGCGCAGATCTCGATCGCGCGCGGCCTTGCGGAAACCTGCGCGGGCACGGGCGTCACGGTCAATTCGGTGCTGCCGGGGCCGACCAGTTCCGAAGGCGTCACCGAATTCGTCGAAAAGCTGTCGGGCGGCAAGAGCTTTCACGACTTCGAGACGCAGTTCTTCCAGGAAGCCCGGCCGACCTCGATTCTCAAGCGCTTCATCACGCCCGAGGAGATCGCCACCACGGTGGCGTATGTGTGCTCGGAACTGTCATCGGCGACGAACGGCGCGGCGTTGCGCGCCGATGGCGGCGTGGTCCGGGCCGCGTTCTGAGCTTATCGGCCGGCGAGTTCGCGCGCCCTTTCGAGCGCCTCGACGATGGCCGCGACGGTTCGCTCGCGTGCGGCTTCGTCGTTCTGCCGCAGCGCATAGGATGGGTGATACGTCGCGACGACCCACTTGTCGCGATACGGCACGACGCGCCCGATATGGTCCGACAGCGTCGCGCGGCGCCCCAGCAGCGCCGCGAGCGCTGTCGCGCCGAGCGTGACGATCACGCGCGCGCCCACGTCGTGCAGTTCCTGTTCCAGCCAGTACGAGCACGCTTCGACTTCCTGCTGCGCGGGCGTCTTGTGCAGACGCCGCTTGCCGCGCGGCTCCCACTTGAAATGCTTCACCGCGTTGGTCAGATAGACCTGCTCGCGCGGCATGCCGGCGCGCTGCATCGCTTCGTGGAGCAATTGCCCCGCCGGGCCCACGAACGGCTCGCCCTTGAGATCCTCCTGATCGCCGGGCTGTTCGCCGAGCAACATGATGCGCGCATCGGACGAACCCGCGCCGCGCACCGCCTGCGTCGCGTTGCGCCACAGATCGCAGCGACGGCACGTGTCGAGTGAAGTGGGCGCATCACGTTCGGGCTGTGCATCCTGCGCCTGAACCTGCACCGCCTTGCCGCCGAGCGCGCCGACGCGCTGCGCCTGCGCGACGCGTCGCGCGCCGCCGCGCGCATCGCTCACGAGCTTCGGAATCAGCGCGCCCTCCGGCAGTCTCTTCCAGAAACGCACCGGCATATGCTGTTCGAGCGCGGATTCGTTCAGGCGCGCGGGGTTGAAAATGCTGCGGTAGTAGGTCATCCAGAGCGTTTCGGCGGCGTCGGGTGTATCGATCGCATGGTCCGACGCAAGCGCGCGGCGGCGCTCCAGTTGCAGGCGCTCGCCGTCGAACATCGCGGCGCCGTCAGGGGTCGCGATGAGCCAGGTCGAGCGCCCCATGCGCGCCGCGAAATGCTCCGCACCCCAGGCGAGCACGTCGTGATCGGGCTCGTACCACGCGACATATTCGGGCGCGCCGAGCGACGCCTCGCGCTGTCGAAAGCGCACGTACGCGATCATGTCGTGCTGCGCCCGGCGCACCGCCTTCGCCATCTTGTAGAGGCGCGCGCCGTCTTCATCGGCGGGCGATGCAACCGCGCGGTCGCCTTGCGCCCAACGCCAGAGCACGCGATAGAGAAAGCTCCAGCGGCGCACGTCGCGAAAATGCGCGGCGTCCTTCAATAGCGAAGCGAGTTCGCGTGAGACGCGGATATGCGGCGCGTCGGCGGCGTTTGCTGATGGCGCGGCGCCGTCGAACAACGCCGGTTCCGCTTGCGCCGTACGCCAGTCGATCGCTTCGGGCGGCGTGCCTTGCGCGAGCGCGTCGAGTGCGGCGGCGCGCCAGGCGTCGAAATCGTCGTCGATGGTGATGACGTGCATCAGATCAGCGAAAGCTGCACGGGACCGGTGGCGAGCGCGCGCCGCAGATTGTCCGACGGCGTTTCGGCCAGCGGCGGCCGGTAATCCGCCGTGACGACGAACGGCTTGACCTTGGCCATGCCGCAGCGCAACTGCACGAGATCCTGATAACGCACGCGCCGCGCGCGCCGCAACTCGACGATGCGCTTCGCATTGCGCATGCCGATGCCCGGCACGCGCGCGATCATGCGCGCAGGCGCGGTGTTCAGATCGACGGGAAAGCGGTCGCGATGCGCGAGCGCCCACGCGAGCTTCGGATCGACATCGAGCGGCAGATTGCCGGCATCGCCGAGCAGTTCGGCGGCGGCGAACCCGTAGCCGCGCATCAGAAAGTCTGCCTGATACAGCCGGTGCTCGCGCAAGAGCGGCGGCGCTTTCGACGGTACGCCCGACGGGCTGTCCGGAATCGGACTGAACGCCGAGTAATAGACGCGCTTCAACTGGTACGAGCCGTAAAGCGTTTCGGCGGTGCCGAGGATCGTGCGATCGTCGGTTTCATCCGCGCCGACGATCATCTGCGTGCTCTGCCCCGCCGGCGCGAAACGCGGCGCGCGCGGCTCAGCTTCCGATTCCTCGCGCGCGACGCGAATATTGCCCATCGCCAGCTTGATCGTGCGGCCGCTCTTTTCGGGCGCGAGTCGCTCGAGGCTGATTTCGGTCGGCAACTCGATGTTCACGCTCAGGCGGTCGGCATAGCGGCCCGCTTGCGCGATGAATTCGGGATCGGCATCAGGAATCGTCTTCAGATGAATATAGCCGCGAAACTGGTGCTTCTCGCGCAAGGTCTTCGCGACGAGGACGAGCTGCTCCATCGTGTAGTTCGATGAACGAATTACGCCGGAACTGAGAAAAAGGCCGTCGATGTAATTGCGACGATAAAAATCCAGCGTCAGGCCGACGACTTCTTCCGGCGTGAAGCGGGCGCGCGGCACGTTGCTGGAGCGCCGGTTGATGCAGTAACGGCAGTCGTAGAGACAAAAGTTCGTCAACAGGATCTTGAGCAGCGAGACGCATCGGCCATCGGGCGTGAAGCTGTGACAGATGCCCGAGCCGGTGCTGGCGCCGAGGCCGTCGATGCCGCGCGACTCGCGTTTGGGCGCGCCGCCGCTCGCGCATGACGCGTCGTATTTGGCGGCGTCGGCGAGGATTTCGAGCTTTTCGGAGAGATCCATCTTGAGTATGATACTGTATGTATATACAGTATGTCACGAGAGTAGTGAGGTGGAACGCGAATACGCTTGCGCACACTTCACGCCTGCCCTAGCGATCTCTTTCGGAGCCCTTCATGCGATTCGACTACAAGGCGTTTCACATCGATTGCACCGCGCGTCACGACCAGGACGGCAGCTATTACGCCCACGCAAAGATCACGCATCTCCCCGACGAACACACGGCACACGTCGAGGTCTTCGAATCCGGCGAACTCGACGCCTTCCCGAGCGAATGGGATGCCGTGCATTGCGCGCGGACATGGGCTATCGAATGGTGTGACGAGGCGCTGGCCTAGCGATTACTCCTCTTCCCGCTGCATGGCCTGACGCGTGCGCTCGCGAGCGGCACGGCGATTGCGCAAGCTAAAGCGCGACGCCGCAGCATTGTGCGAGGCGGCGCGCATCGAGAAACATCGATCAACGGGAGGACACCATGAAAAACGCGAAGAGAAATCTGCTTGTTTCGGCCATGATTCTAGGTCTGTCGGGTGCCGCATTCGCGCAGGGCGCGGGCGGCGGTGCCGGTGGCGGTACGGCGGGCGGCAACGGCGCCGGCCAGGGCGGCACCGGCATGAGCACGCCGAACGCCAACGGTGTGACGGGTTCGACCTCGGGAGCATCGGGCGCGAACACAATGGGCTCGTCTCAAAGCAACAAGATGCACAAGAACAAGAAGAGCAGTTCGAACTCAAGTATGTCGAACGGCGGCGCCGCCAAGTCGGACTAAGCGTGCCGAAGTAAACGTTTCCGCGCGCCCGGGCTTTTCGTGAGCCCGGGCGCGCTTTTGCTTTTCCGGTCCCCTCCAAAGCATCCCTGCGAGATAGGGATTTCTCCCGCTCCCGCATCGCCGTAACGTACTCCTGAGCGCTATCCGTCGCGTTCGACGCGTCTTCCATTGCCGCGTCGGGCAAAGAATGTGTCGGCGATTCGGCCATTGCGCTCGATCCCATCCATCGACAAAGCTGCAAGGAGTCCGAGAATCGCGTTCCCGGCTGCTTGTGCATTCGTTTCAAGGAGCCGGAGCATGAAGGCAAAAGTCAGTCCAAAACTCTTCGCGATGATGGCCGCATGCGCGGTCGTCGCCAACGTCGCGAGCATCGGCGCGGCGCACGCTCAGGGCATGCCCGCCGACGCGCAGCAACTCGTTCAGACGATGCGCCCGATGTATATGACGCAGTCCACGCCTGAGCAGGCGCAGACCGCCGCGATGCCCGCGGCCCAAACCGATGACGCCGCGTACGGCGGCACGACGGCCGGCGCAAGCGCATCCGCTGGCGGTCGCGCTCAGGGCAACTGCCGCGACATGCCCCGCTGCGACGTCTTCTTCGGTCAGTGAGCTGACGTAGTCCTACCCGAAGCGAGTCGTCCACGCGAATGTCGCGGTGACCGACTCGCCCGGTTGCAGCACAGCGCCACCCTTCATCGCGCATCCGACATCGAGATTGACCCAGTCGGCCACGTTGCTCACCGGTTCCACGCAGAGCAAATCGGGATGCGACGCCGGCGCGTACACCACCATGTGATCGAACGGCGCCTCGGCGCTGAGCGTGATCGCGCGCCCTTCGTCGGGCCAGGCGATCGTCGCCGTGCGCGACCAACCGGCGAAGTTGTTGTCGAGATCGAACGCATCGGCGGACATGCCCGCTTGCGACGCCATCGCATCCACGCACGGATGCGGCCCCGCATGCGTCGGCAGCAGATCGGGCGTGCTGTGCCACATCGCCCCGACGCGCGCATGAATGCGCGTGTTGCGCGTGCGCGGATAGTATGGGTGATGTCCCATGCCGATGGGCATCGGCCGATCGGACAGGTTGCGCGCGGACATCGTGACCGTTAGCGTGTGTGCATCGAGCGCGATGTCCTGCGTCGCTTCATACGCGAATGGCCAGTGACGCGCCGCCTCGCGCGAAGGCTCGTGAAAAAAATGCAAACGCGCGCGCGACTTCGAAACATCGCCCGCTTGCCACGGCAGGCGCCACGCATTGCCGTGCAGCGCGTGCGCGAAGGCATTGCCATCGCCGGACAAATCGATGCGCTCACCCTCGAATCCGAAGCGCGCATCGCGGATGCGGTTGCAATACGGCAACAGCGGAAAGCTCGCCATGCCGAGCGGATCACGCGCGGCGAGCGCGGCGGGCGTCGCGGGCCGCAGCCAGTCGGTCGCACGGCCGGCGCGCATTTCGTCGAAGGCCGCGATCGCGCCGCCCACATGCGGCGCGAGCAGCACGCGGCGTGCGCCATGACGCAACTCGACGAGCGAATCGGAGGGCGCGGCGCTCAATATGCGAACTGCCGGTAGCTTTCGTCGAAGGTGCGCGCCGTCTTTTCGACCCATGGATTGAAGCGCAGCAGACGCCGCGCGCGCGCGGGCAGTTCGGCGAACACGTCGCGCGGCACGTCGATATGCACCTCGGGCCGGAAGTACCACGCGCGGCTGTAGCCGATCACGACCATCGGACGCGGCTCGCCGGTCAGATTCGGCGTGCCGCGATGCAGTCCGCGCACATCGCGAACCATCACGTCGCCCACTTTCATCGGCACGAGTTCGGCGGCGAAGCGCCCTGCTTCCAGGCCGGCCAGCGCTTCGTCGCGCGACATGCGATGCGTGCCGCGCGTCGTTTCGAGCGGACCGTTGCGCTCATCCACATCGACCAGCGGGAAATTCACCGCGAGCTGGAATGACGGCGTTTCGGGTTGATCGTCGAAAAGCGGCGGTGTATCGCGATGCCAGTCCTGATACACGGAGCCGAGCACGGGCGTATCGGTGGCGAGCTGGCACATCACCGGATCGCGCCCCGCCACGCGCTCGACGATTGCGACGATGTCTTCATCGCAAAAGATCGACGGGTCCGCGAATTCGCCTTCGAACGGCAGCGTGACGTAGTAGCGGCCCGGCCCGCGATTGCCGCTCGTCGATGCTTCGCGCGCGGCATCGACGTGCGGTTGCAGAAGCGGCGCGAACGCATCGCGCCAGGCGTCGAGCGTCGCACGCGGGAAATGGTCGCGCAGCAACACGAAGCCGTCTCGTTCGAACGCTTCGGCGAGCGCATCTCGCGTGCTCTCGTCGTACTTGGCCATGCGCGATCTCCTCGTTGCGAGTGCGAGGACAGAATCGCATGCGTGTAATTCGTTCGTCAATATTATTAGTAATAACTGGTGAAAACCCCGATCTGAAATGTCCAATAACCGCGTGCTTTCCGCGTCATTCATCACTAATATTAGTAGCAAGTTTCTCCGGCTCGCGGAACAGGGTCCGCGAAGCGTTCAGAGGCCGCACGCGACACGAGCAATGAAAAAATCCACGCAACGCCGCCCGACGATGACCGACATCGCGAAGCTCACCGGAGTCTCGCAATCGACGGTCTCGCTCGTGCTGAACAACGCGAGCGGCGCGAAGTTTTCCGACATCACGCGCGACAAGGTGCTGCGCGCCGCGCAGGAACTCGGCTATCGCATGACGCAGCGCGAGCCGGTCGCCGCACTGGAGAATCAGGGCGAGCGCAATCTGATCGTCTATCTCGCCGACGAAATTTCGACGAGCCCGCATCCGGTCGTCAGCATCGACGGCGCGCGCGATGCCGCGTTCGCCAACGGCCGCATGCTCGCGGTCTATTCGACGCACGGCAACGCGGAGATCGAGGCGCGCGTGCTCGACGCGACACTCGGCAATCCGAACGTGCTGGGCGTGATCTACGCGACGGTCTATACGCGCCGCGTGACGCTGCCCGCGGTGCTCGCGCGGGTTCCGACCGTGCTGCTCAACTGCTATACGAGCGATGCGAGCGTGTCCTCGGTCGTGCCCGCGGAAGTCGCGGGCGGCCACACCGCGACGGACCATTTGCTGGCCGCGGGGCACAAGCGCATCGGCTATATCAACGGTGAGCCGTGGCAGGACGCGGCGCGCGATCGGCTGAAGGGTTATCGGACCGCGCTCGCGACGGCCGATCTGCCGTTCGCGCCGGAACTCGTGCGCGAAGGCGACTGGAGCCCGGGCACGGGCTTCGAACAGACGCTCTCGCTGATGCGCGAGCCGAATCCGCCGAGCGCCATCTTCTGCGCGAACGACCTGATGGCGCTCGGCGCGATCGAGGCGCTGAAGCAACTGGGCCTGCGCGTGCCCGACGACGTCTCCGTGCTCGGCTATGACGATCAGGAAATCGCGCGGCATACGCATCCGCCGCTTTCCACGGTCGTGCTGCCGAACTATGAACTCGGGCGCTGGGCGGTCGAGACGCTGCTCCAGGAAGAAGAGAATCGCGCGGCAGGCGCGCCGGTGCGGCGCCGTACCGTGAAACTCGACGGGCCGCTGATCGAGCGCGGTTCGGTCAGGGAAATTACCGACGTCAGACAGCTCGCAACTAATAATATTAGTGATTGACCGTTAATAAAACGCGATGAAATAATCGCCGAAGTCGCAGTACGCATTACCACTCTCGCAGCAGGCAGACCGGGCAACACAAGCATCGGCACTACTAGAAAAAGGCAAACCATTCCATGGAGGAAGACATGCTGTCGCTAGAGAAGAAATCGCGCCTGGGCCTGCGCCCGCTCGCTGCCGCACTGACCGCCCTGACGCTCGCGGCCGGCCTGAGTGCCGCCCACGCGGCCGATGACGCACTGCCGAAGATCCCGAACAAAAAGCCGTTGAAGGTTGGCTTCGCGCAGACGGAGAGCAATAACCCGTGGCGTCTCGCGGAAACGAAGAGCTTCAAGGACATCGCCGCGAAATGCGGCTGGCAGATGGTCATGACCGACGCCAACAGCTCCGCGGCCAAGCAGGTCTCGGACATCCAGAGCATGATCGCGCAGCACGTCGATCTGCTCGTGTTCCCGCCGCGTGAAGAGAAGCCGCTCGTGCCGGTCGTGATGCAGGCGAAGAAAGCGGGCATTCCGGTGATTCTCGTCGACCGCAACATCGATCAGTCGATGGCGAAGGCGGGCAAAGACTACATCACGTTCATCGGTTCGGACTTCATCGATCAGGGGCACCGCGCCGCCGACTGGCTCGTGAAGGCGACCAACGGCAAGGCGACGATCATCGAGCTTGAGGGCTCGACCGGCGCTTCCGCCGCGAACGATCGCAAGAAGGGCTTCGACGAAGTCATCGCGAAGAACCCTGACATGAAGATCGTCGCGTCGCAAAGCGGCGACTTCGCCCGCGACAAGGGCCGACAGGTGATGGAGACGCTTTTGCAGGCGCATCCGGATGTCACCGCGGTCTACGCGCACAACGACGAAATGGCGCTCGGTGCGATCGCCGCGATCAAGGCGGCCGGCAAGCAGCCGGGCAAGGACATCGTCCTCGTGACGATCGACGGCACCAAGGGCGGCCTCGAAGCGATCAAGGCGGGCGAGCTCGGTGCGAGCGTGCAGTCGAGCCCGTTCTTCGGGCCGCTCGCATGCGACGTCGCGCAAAAGTACGCGAAGGGCGAGACTGTTCCGCCGTGGGTGAAGGTCTCGGACCGTTTCTACGACAAGAGCAACGTCGACGCGAGCATGCAGTACGGGTACTGAGCGAAGTGTGTGTGACTTGCGGGCGCCGGATCGACGGCGCTCGCTTTTTCATTTCGACGGACTCACGGCATGCCTCAGACTCCCCTTCTCGACATGCAGGACATCGACATCGCGTTCGGCGGCGTCGCCGCGCTGAAGCGCGCGCGCCTCTCGGTCGCGGCGGGCGAAGTGCATGCGCTCATCGGCCAGAACGGCGCGGGCAAGTCCACGCTCATCAAGATTCTCACCGGCGCCTATCGCAAGAGCGCGGGCACGATCCGTTTCGATGGCCGCGAGGTCGATTTCCGCACGCCGAAGGACGCGCGCGCAGCGGGCATCAGCACGATCTATCAGGAAATCAATCTCGTGCCGTTCCGTTCGGTCGCGGAGAACATCTTTCTCGGACGCGAACCGCGCCGTTTCGGTCTCATCGACTGGAAGACGGTGCAGCGGCGCGCGGCTGAACTGCTCGAATCATTCGGATTGCGAATCGATGTTAAGAAACCCGTGCGCGAGTATTCCACCGCGATCCAGCAGATGGTTGCGCTCGCACGGGCGGTTTCGTCGGATGCGAGGCTGGTCATCATGGACGAATCGACGTCCTCGCTCGACGAACGCGAAGTCGAACTGCTCTTCACCGTCGTGCGCCGTTTGCGCGACGACGGCCGCGCGGTGATCTTCGTCTCGCATCGGCTCGATGAACTGTATGCGTTGTGCGATCGCGTTACCGTGATGCGAGACGGTCAGACCGTCGCCGAAAACGCGATGCAGGAGATGGACAAGCTGAAGCTCGTCACGACGATGCTCGGCCGCACGCTCGCCGCCGTCGTGCATGAAGACAGCGCGGTGAAGGAAGCCAATCTCGCGAAGCGCGGGGCCGTTGCACTCTCCGCGCAAGGGCTCGCCGCGGGCGCGAAAGTCACGGACGTATCGCTCGACGTGCATGCGGGCGAAGCCGTCGGTCTCGCCGGTCTGCTCGGCTCGGGCCGCACGGAAACGATGCGTCTGCTCTTTGGCGCGGACCGTCCGGCCATGGGCGCGCTCGCGGTCAGCGGCGAGCGCGTCGCGTTCAGATCGCCGAAAGACGCCATCGCGCGCGGCATCGCTTATCTGACGGAAGATCGCAAGGCCGAAGGCATCGTGCCGGAATTGTCCGTGCGCGACAACCTCACGCTCGTGTGTCTGCCCGCGCTGACGAAGCGCGGCGTGGTCGATGTCGCGAAGCAGCGCGAGATCGTTGATGGTTTCATCGAATCGCTCGGCATCAAACTGCGCTCGCCCGATCAGCCGATACGTGAACTCTCCGGCGGCAATCAGCAGAAAGTGCTGCTCGCGCGCTGGCTCGCGACGCACCCTCGCCTCCTGCTGCTCGATGAACCTACGCGCGGCATCGACGTGGGCGCGAAAGCCGATGTCGCGAAGATCGTACGCGAACTGCGCGATGCAGGTCTTGCGGTGCTGCTG
This sequence comes from Caballeronia megalochromosomata, assembly GCA_001580565.1. GTDB lineage: Bacteria > Pseudomonadota > Gammaproteobacteria > Burkholderiales > Burkholderiaceae > Caballeronia > Caballeronia megalochromosomata. The sequence continues at coordinate 82,285 of LRBF01000240.1, forward strand.
TCCGCATCGGAACTGGAAGAACTCACGGCGGTGGCCGATCGCGCGGTCGTGATACGCGACGGCGAAACGGTCGCGCAGCTCGATGGCGCGCAAATGAACGAGGCATCGATCATGGACGCGATCGCTTACGGCGCGGGCGCGGAGTCGACACTCGCCGAAGCGGTGGAGGAAGCAAAGCATGATCGATGACACGCAACGCGCCGCGCCGATCGTGCAGGCACCCGTGAAAAAGAAGCGCAGCGTAGCGATCCAGCGCGAAGTCGCCGTGCTCGTCGCGATGATCGTCTTCAACCTGATCTTCACGCAGCACTTTCTTTCGCTGCAGACGTTCAACGTGAATCTCACGCAGGTGGTGACGATCGTGATCGTCGGCATCGGCATGACGCTCGTCGTCGCGACGGGCGGTATCGATTTGTCGGTCGGCGCCTCGATGGCGATCTCCGGTGCGCTCGCGCCGATGCTCTTCATGAATATCGACGGACCGCTGGGCATTCTGCTCGCGTTCACGTTGCCGATCATCGCCGCCGCCACGTGTGGCGTCTTCAACGGTTTTCTCGTGACGCGTCTGAACGTGCAGCCGATCGTCGCGACCCTGGTGCTCTTCATCGCGGGGCGCGGCATCGCGCAGGTCGTCACCGATGGCAGCCTGCAGGCGTTCAACAATCCCGCGTTTCAGTGGATCGCGCTCGGCAAGATCGCGGGCGTGCCCTTCCAGATCCTGCTGATGCTCGTGCTCGTCGCGCTCTTCACATGGATCGTGCGCAAGACGCTCTTCGGCAAATATCTGCTCGTGACCGGCGGCAACGAGGAGGCGGCCTATCTGTCCGGCATTCCGACCGCGCGCGTGAAGATGATCGCGTACACCGTATGCGCGGCGCTCGCGGGACTCGCGGGGCTCATTTCGATTTCGGTGAATTCATCGTCGGATGCAAACGTGGTGGGACTCGGCGTCGAGCTCGATGCGATCGCGGCGGTCGCCGTCGGCGGCACCGCGTTGACGGGCGGCAAGGCGTATATCACGGGCACGCTGATCGGCGCGCTCATCATCCAGTTGCTGCGTTACACGCTGCTCGCGCACGGCATTCCGGATGCGGCCGCGCTCGTGCTCAAGGCCGCGATCATCATCGCCGCGGTGTACGTGCAACGCAAGCGAGGCTGACTGCGCTATGAAGAAGAACCTGCCCATTCTGATTGCGCTCGTCGCGTTGCTCGTGCTTGGCGTCACGCGTTATGAGCATTTTTTGTCCGCGTATAACGTGACGTCGTTCTGGCGATACAACTCGATGTTCCTGTTGATCTCCATCGGCATGGCGTTCGTGATCATCACGGGCGGCATCGATCTGTCGGTCGGCGCGGTGGCGGCGCTTGCAAGCGTCGTAGCGGCGCTGGCGAGTCCGCACGGCGCGTGGGCCGGCGTGCTCGCGGGATCGTTCGCGGGGCTCGCGGTCGGCGCGCTGAATGGACTCGTCATCACGCATATGCGGATTCTGCCGTTCATCGTCACGCTGGCGACGAGCCTCGGCGCGCATGGTCTCGCGTTGTTGCTCGGTCATAACGATGCGGTGGCGATATCGTCGGACATGAACTTCGCCGCGTTCGGGCAAGGCGATTTTCTGGGCTTGCCGATTCCTGGAATCGTCTGCGCGGCGGCGGCGGTGATCGGGTGCGTCGCGTTGCGCAGTTCGCGGTTCGGGCGGCATGCGCTCGCCATCGGCGGCAGCGAAGAGGCTTCGCGATTGATGGGCCTGAACGTCGATCGCACGCTGGTCTTCGTCTATGCCGTATCCGGTTTGCTCGCCGGCATCGCGGGCGCGATTCTCGCCGCGCAGTTCGGCGCGGGACAGCCGAACGAGGGCGTCGGCTGGGAGTTGTTCGCCATTTCGGCCGTGGTGCTCGGCGGCACGCGTTTGACGGGCGGTGAAGGGTCCATCGCGATGACCATCGCTGGTGTCGCGCTGCTGGGTCTCGTCTTCAATCTTCTGAACTTCGAAAACGGGCTCGGGTATATCTCGCTTTCGGCTTACTGGCAGTCGGTGATTCGCGGGCTGTTTCTGTTGCTCGTCATCGTGTTGCAGGCGCGGGTGTTGAGCGGGAAGAAGGCGATGAAGGTGGCGCACTGAAAATGAATACGGCCCGATCGCATCGGGCCGCAGTTGAGTCGCCTACCGCAATTCATCAGGCGTGCCGATGCTCCGGCAGCCTCTCATGCGCAGCGTCCTCGCGACGCGATCCGGCAACGGTCTTCGCGCCAGGAATCTCCCGCCCGCGCAGCGAGCACCCGACGGTCTCGGTGACGAACAACAACGCGACAGCGCCGACCGCGCAGGCGCCCATCATGTAGTACGCCGGCACCAGCGTGCTGCCCGTGCGGCCGATGAGCCAGTCGGTGACCATCGGCGCGGTGCCGCCGAAGATCGACGTCGAAATGTTATAGGCGATCGCCATGCCCGCATAACGCGCCTGCGTCGGGAACATCGCGGGGAACATCGCTGAGATGCTCGCGAGTTGCGGCACATAAAGCAGGCCCAGCACGGCGAGGCCGATCAGCGCGCCGGCGATGCCGTGCGACATCAGCGTGAACATCGGCACGGCCGCGACGAAGATGCCGACGAGCGACAGCCACCACACCCTCTTGCGCCCGATTCGATCGGACAAAGCGCCCGCGAACGGCAGCAGCACCATCATCGACAACATGCCGATCAAGGGAAGCAGCAGCGAAAGGTTGTCGCTCATGCCGAGCTCCTTCTTCATGAAGGTCGGCATGTACGCGAGCAGCACGTAGTTCACCACGTTCAGCGCGACCACCAGACCGCCGAGCTGAAGCAGCGGCTTCCAGTAGTGCGCGAAAAGCTCACGCAACGGCACGCCCGCATGATGTTCGCGTTCGGATGCTTCGGCGCACTCGCGGAACACCGGCGTATCTTCCATCTTCGAGCGAAGGTACAGGCCGATCACACCGAGCGGCGCCGCGACGAGGAACGGCAGACGCCAGCCCCACGCGTGCATCGCATCGTTGCCGAGCAGAACCGAGCAGCCGAGCATCAGGAATGCACCCAGCGAGAAGCCCGCAAGCGTGCCGAACTCCAGGAAGCTGCCGCAAAACCCGCGCTTGTGATCGGGCGCGTACTCGGCCATGAAGGTCGCCGCGCCGCCGTATTCGCCGCCGGTCGAGAAGCCCTGGATCATGCGCAGCGCGACGAGCGCCGCGGGCGCCCACAGGCCGATGCTCGCATACGACGGCAAGAGGCCGACGAGCAGCGTCGCCATCGACATGATGATGATGGTCAGCGCGAGCACATGCTTGCGGCCGAGGCGGTCGCCGAGCGGGCCCCAGAAGAGTCCGCCGAGCGGCCGGACGAGAAAGGAGATCGCGAAGGTCGCGAGCGCGAAGAGCGTGGCTTGCGCGGTGCTGCCGGGAAAGAGCGCGGCCGAAATATAGGTGAGGCCGTAGCTGTAGATGCCGTAGTCGAACCACTCGGTCGCGTTGCCGATGGCCGAAGCCGCCATCGCGCGTCTGATGGGCCCGCGCGACTGCGCGTCTTGCCTCGTGGATGAATGCACGTCACTCATGGTCGTTGTCCGGATGCGTCAGTGTCCCGGTGTTGCGCGCGTTCACGTGCATCACCGCCTTGAGATCAAGATACAGACGCATGCAGCACGCCTCGCATGTCCTAGGACGATCGGAGCGCTGGGGTTTTCCCGAAAGCACGGGCCATTCTTGCCGATCGGTTGCGGATGGCGTGATGCTTCTTACCGCGTTGCCTGCGCAGACATGCCGCCTGCGTGGATATCGCCGCATACGACGTACCCACGCGAAAGCGTCATAGGACAATTTCCGGGCGCACGACAATCACGGCTCCGGATTTTCGATATCCGCCATGACGATGCGTCTGCCGAGCGCTTCGGCGGCGCGCCGCGCGTCCTCGCTGGATTCGAACGGGCCGATCGTCGCGCAACCGTCGAATGGATAGAGCACGCGCTTGTCGCGCTTGCGCACGACCTTCAGTGTGCCGATGTGCATGCCCGTCGCGTTGACTACGTACGATGCGTAGATGTCGAAGCCTTCGTATGTCCCTGCATCGGATATTGGCGTGGTTCTGGGCATCGTTCTGGACATGTTCTCGATCGTCGGGGCGGCGTCAGGACGCAACGTGTGTTGGCATCGGGTCAGCAAAAAGCGTTCCGATCGCCCGCGCCTTTGCAGGCGGGCCTGCCGCGCGCACGGCCATTGCAAAACGGAGCGCGTTCCGTGCGAGAATTCGACAAGCGCTCTTACGCGCCGTGACAGCGCGGCGCGCGAGCGACTCAAGGAGACCAGGCGTCGATGAAAGCTGACAATCTGATCGCGGATACGAGGATGAACGGGCGCGACCCGAGCTTCCTCCTGGGCGGCGGCGAAATGGGCGCGCTCATCCGTGGTGTCGATTGGACGCAGACGGCGCTCGGCTCGCCCGAACACTGGCCGCAAAGTCTCAAGACGGCCATCCGCATCATGCTGACCTCGCGCCAGCCGATCTGGGTCGGCTGGGGGCCGGACCTGCTCTTCTTCTACAACGACGCGTACAAGTCGATCATCGGCGGCAAGCACCCGCAGGCGCTCGGCCGGCCGACCTCGGTCGTCTGGCGCGAGATCTGGAACGAAATCGGCCCGCTGCTCGACACCGCGCTCGCGGGCGTCGAAGGCACCTACGTCGAACAGAAGCTCCTCATCATGGAGCGCAACGGCTTTCCGGAAGAAACGTATTACACGTTCTCCTACAGCCCGATTCCCGACGACCGCGGCGGCGCCGGCGGAATCATCTGCGCGAACAGCGACGACACCCAACGTGTGCTCGGCGAGCGCCAGTTGAACGTGCTGCGCGAGCTCGCGGCCTCGGCCGCCGACGCGCGCACCTGGCGCGAAGCGTGCGAACGCTCGATGAGCGCGCTCGCAAGCGCATCGCGCGACATGCCCTTCGCGCTGCTCTATGCGATCGAGCCGGGCGGCGACACGGCGACGCTCGTCGGCGCGTGCGGCATCGAGGCTGGGCATCGCGCCGCGCCCGCGATCCTGCACGCGGCGCACGCGAACCCGTGGCCCTTCCAGGACGTGCTGCGCGACAATGAAGCGCGCGTCGTCACGAATCTGGATCGCCTCGTCGACGCGCCGCTGCCCACCGGCGCGTGGAACGTCGCGCCGGCGAGCGCCGTGCTCGTGCCCATCGCACCGTCGGGCGAAACCGGCCGCGCGGGCGTGCTGATCGCCGCGCTCAATCCCTACCGTCTCTTCGACGCGGGGTATCGCGCGTTCACGAATCTGGTCGCGAACCAGATCGGCGCGGCGATCGGCTACGCGCACGCCTACGATGAAGAGCGCCGGCGCGCCGAAGCGCTCGCCGAAATCGACCGTGCGAAGACCACGTTCTTCTCCAACATCAGCCACGAGTTCAGGACGCCGCTCACGCTGATGCTCGGCCCGCTCGAAGAGCTGCTCGCGAGCCCCGGCCGCGTGAGTCAGGAGGACATGCGGATTATCGAGGTCATGCATCGCAACGGTTTGCGCCTCCTGAAACTCGTCAACGCGCTACTCGACTTCTCGCGCATCGAGGCCGGGCGCATCGAGATTCATCGGCACCCGACGGACCTCGCCGTGTTCACCGCCGAGCTCGCGTCGCTCTTTCGCTCGGCGATCGAAACGGCGGGCTTGCGTCTGCAGATCGATATCGAAGCGACGCCCGTGATCGCGCATATCGACCGCGACATGTGGGAAAAGATCGTGATGAACCTGCTCTCGAACGCGTTCAAGTTCACGTTCGACGGCGCGATCCGGATTTCGCTGCGCACGAACGCGCAGCACGGCATCGAGCTCTGCGTGCGCGATACCGGCATCGGCATTCCGGAGCAGGAACTCGCGCGCGTGTTCGAGCGCTTCCATCGCGTCGCGGGCGCGGCGGGACGTTCTATGGAAGGCAGCGGCATCGGCCTCGCGATGGTGCAGGAACTCGTGAAGCTGCACGGCGGCACGATCCATGTGGAAAGCACGCTCGGCGACGGCGCGTGCTTTACCGTGACGTTGCCCATGCCGCGCGAGAGCGCGCTCGATGCAGAAGCGGCGCCGCATGCCGAAGCGAGCATCCGCGCGCGCTCGTACGTCGATGCAGCCAGGCGCTGGATGCCCGATTCGAATGAGCAGTCCATCGTCGAGAGCGAGGACGACACGCCGCTCGGCGTGAGCGCGGGCGCCGAGCCGACATCCGCGGACGCGCTGGCGGGCCGCGTACTCGTCGTCGATGACAACGCCGACCTGCGCGACTACATGCGCCGCATGCTGAGCGCGGCGGGCCACGACGTGAGCGTAGCCGCCGATGGCGAAGCCGCGCTCGCGATCGCGCGCGACGTGCGTCCCGAGGTGATCGTCTCCGACGTGATGATGCCGCGCCTCGACGGCTTCGGGCTCCTGCGCGAGCTGCGCGAAGACGAGGCGCTGCGGGAGACGCCGGTCGTGCTGCTGTCGGCGCGTGCGGGCGAGGAAGCGCGCGTCGGCGGACTCGAAGCGGGCGCGGACGATTATCTGACCAAGCCCTTCGCCGCGCGCGAACTGCTCGCACGCGTGGCGAGCAATCTGCGCCTCGCGCGCTTGCGTCACGCGACCGAACAGAAGCTGCGCGAGGAATCGCGCACGCTCGAAATTCTCAACCGCGTCGGCACGGCGGTCGCGGGCGAGCTCGAACTGAGCCGCGCGGTGCAGGTCGTCGTCGACGCCGCGACCGAACTGACGGGCGCCGCTTTCGGCTCGTTCTTCTACAACGTGCTCGACGACAAGGGCGGCCGCTACACGCTCTACACGCTTTCGGGCGTGCCGAAGGACACGTTCGCGCAATTCCCGATGCCGCGCAACACCGCCGTGTTCGGCCCGACCTTCGCGGGCGCCGGCATCGTGCGCTCCGACGACATCACGAAAGATGCGCGCTACGGACACAACGCGCCGCATCACGGCATGCCGAAGGGCCATCTCGCCGTATGCAGCTATCTCGCCGCGCCGGTCGTCTCGCGCACGGGCGAAGTGCTCGGCGGCCTCTTCTTCGGCCATCCCGAGCCGGGCGTATTCACGGAGCGCGCGGAGCGGATCCTCACGGGCATCGCATCGCAGGCGGCGATCGCCATCGACAATGCGCGTCTCTATCAAGCCGCGCAGGACGAGATCGACGAACGCACGAAGGCGCAGGACGCGCTGCGCGATCTGAACGAAACCCTGGAACGCCGCGTGGCCGATGCCGTCGCCGACCGCGACCGGTTGTGGGAGCTGAGCGAGGATCTGTTCTTCGTCGCGAGCTTCGAGGGCGCGCTGTTGCGCGTGAGTCCTTCATGGACGACCGTGCTCGGCTTCGATTCGCAGCGCCTGCATTCGCACACGGTGATGGACCTCGTGCATCCCGACGATGCGGCCGGCGCTACCGCCGAACTCGGCAAGCTGCGCGCGAGCGGCCTGCCGGTGCGCTACGAATGCCGGCTGAGCCGCTCGGACGGCGGCTGGCGCTGGATTGCGTGGACGGTATCGCTCGATCCACGCACCCGGCGCATTCACGGCGTAGGCCGCGACGTCACCGCGGACCGCGAAACCGCCGACGCGCTGCGCCACGCCGAAGAAGCGTTGCGCATGGCGCAGAAGATGGAAGCGATCGGCAAGCTGACAGGCGGCGTCGCGCACGACTTCAACAACCTGCTGCAAGTGATCGGGGGCAATCTGCAACTGCTCGCGAAGGACGTCGCCGGAAAGGACAAGCCGGAGCAACGCGTGAGGAACGCGCTTGCGGGCGTCGCGCGCGGCGCGAATCTCGCGTCGCAGTTGCTCGCGTTCGGCAGGCGCCAGCCGCTCGCGCCAAAGGTCGTGAATCTGGGCCGCTTCGTGCGCGGCCTCGACGACATGTTCCGCCGCGCGCTCGGCGACGGGATCGAGATCGAGACCATCGTGTCGGGCGGTCTGTGGAACACCCTCGTCGATCCGTTCCAGGTCGAGAACGCGCTGCTCAATCTCGCGATCAACGCGCGCGATGCGATGAACGGTCACGGCAAGCTCACCATCGAAGCGGGCAACGCATCGCTCGACGAATCCTACGCCATGCGCAACGCCGACGTTTCACCCGGCCAGTATGTGATGGTCGCTGTGACGGACACCGGCTCGGGCATGTCGCCGGAAGTGCAGGAACGCGCGTTCGAACCGTTCTTCACGACCAAGCGCGAAGGCCAGGGCACGGGCCTCGGGCTCTCGATGGTGTATGGCTTCGTCAAGCAATCCGGCGGGCACGTGAAGGTGTACAGCGAGGAAGGACACGGCACGACGGTACGCATCTATCTGCCGCGCGCGCGCGGGGAAGAAGATCTCGAAACCCATATCGACGCGGGCCCGGCCAAAGGCGGCAGCGAGACCGTTCTCGTCGTCGAGGACGATGAAGAAGTGCGCGCGACCGTCGTCGAATTGCTGGCCGATCTCGGTTATCGCGTGCTGCGGGCGAAGGATGCGCAAAGCGCGCTTGCGATCGTCGAGAGCGGCGTGCCGGTCGATCTGCTCTTCACCGACGTCGTGATGCCCGGCCCCTTGCGCAGCACCGAACTTGCGCGCAAGGCGCGTGAACGCGTGCCGGGCATCGCGGTGCTGTTCACTTCGGGCTATACGGATAACGCTATCGTGCATGCGGGACGGCTCGATGAGGGCATCGATCTGTTGAGCAAGCCTTACACGCACGAAGCGCTGGCGCGCAGGGTGCGGCATGTGCTGGGGCTACGCGCGCCGGCGCCGGTTGCGGTGGATTTCGACATGAGCGTGCCGCGCGTCGCAGAAGACGATGCGCTGTCGCGCATGCGCGTGCTGTTCGTCGAAGACAACGAACTGGTGCGCACGAGCACCGCCGAGTTGTTGCGCACGTTCGGGCTGGATCTGATGGATGCGGCCAGCGTCGATGAAGCGCTCGCGCTGTTGCGCGAGCATCGCTTCGAATTGCTGCTGACCGATGTGGATCTTGCGGGCCAGTCCGGCGTGGAGCTGGCGATCACCGCGTGTCGCACGACGCCGGGGCTCGGCGTCGTGTTCCTGACGGGCTACGATCTCGCACTCAGCGATGACGAACGGCGCGCCTTGCCGAACGCCGTTCAGGTGCGCAAGCCATTCGATCCGCTGGCGCTGATGAGTGCGTTGAATGCGGCGGTGGCGAGGTAGCGCTTACCTCGCCGCCGCGCGACGCTTTCTCACGGCTTGCGCAAGCAGTTCGAGCACCGGCTCGCTCTGCGTCCAGCCGAGGCATGCATCGGTGATCGACACACCGTGCTTCAGCGGCACACCCGGCTTGAGGTCCTGACGCCCCTCTTCCAGATGGCTCTCGATCATCACGCCGGTGATGCGCCGCTCGCCCGCTTCCAGTTGCCGCGCGATGTCCTGCGCCACATCCACCTGGCGCAGATGCGACTTGTTCGAGTTGGCGTGCGAGCAATCGATCATCACTTGCTCGCGCTGGCCGAGCGTGGCCAGCGCGCCGCACGCCGCCGCGACGCTTTGCGCGTCGTAGTTCGGCCCCTGCTTGCCGCCGCGCAAAATGACGTGGCAGTCGTCGTTGCCGCGCGTCTCGAAGATCGCGGCCATGCCCATCTTCGTCATGCCCATGAACGCGTGGCTTGCGCGCGCGGCGACGATCGCATCGGCCGCGACCTGCACGCCGCCGTCGGTGCCGTTCTTGAAGCCGATCGGGCACGAGAGACCCGATGCAAGCTGACGATGGCTCTGGCTCTCGGTCGTGCGCGCGCCGATCGCGCCCCACGCGATGAGGTCGGCGATGTATTGCGGGCTCAGCAGATCGAGAAACTCCGTCGCGGTCGGAAGACCCAGGCCGCTGATGTCGAGCAGAAGCTCACGCGCGCGGCGCAGGCCCTCGTTGATGCGAAAGCTGCCGTCCAGACGCGGATCGTTGATATAGCCCTTCCAGCCCACGGTCGTGCGCGGCTTTTCAAAGTACACGCGCATCACGACGAAGAGGTCGTCCCGCACGCGGTCCGCGACTTTCTTCAGGCGCTCTGCGTATTCCATCGCCTGATCGTGATCGTGAATGGAGCACGGGCCGACGACCACGACGAGCCGGTCATCGCGGCCATGCAGGATGTTCGCGATGGCCGCGCGGCTTTCCTCGACGAGCGTCTGCACGCCGGGCGTAACGGGCAGTTCGTCGAGCAGCAAGGCCGGCGAGATCAGCGGACGCACGGCGCCGATGCGCGTATCGTCGATGCGGGTCGTGTCTTGCGTGGAGTCGGCCACGCCTGCCTCCCGATCGCGGGAGGGATTGTCGATACGGGTCAAGATAAGCTCCGTCATGCGTAATGGATGCAAGATTCAGGGACTATATGCGTATTTTCCGCGCGATATCCACCGCGCGGCGCAAACATCCATTATCGCACTTGCAGCAGCCCATTCGCGCGATCGTGCGTATGATGAAGTCCGTGCAACACGTTCGAACCCACTCGAAGGGAGCAGATCATGCGCATCGAAACGTCATTCCTGTTCGACCTGGACGGCACGCTCGTCGATAGCGTGTATCAACACGTGCTCGCGTGGAAGGAAGCGCTCGACGCCGAGGGAATCGAGTTGTCCGTGTGGCGCATCCATCGCAAGATCGGCATGAGCGGCGGCCTCTTCACCAATCAGTTGCTGCGTGAAACGCATGGCGAGATCAGCGCGGATCGCGTCGAGCACTTGCGTCAACTGCATGCGCAAGCCTATAAGCGGCTGCGCGTGCAGGTCTGCCCGCTGCCCGGCGCGCGCGAACTGCTCGACGCGCTGACGCAGGCCGGTACGAAATGGGCTATCGCGACGAGCGGACGCATGGAAACCGCACAGGTCAATCTGGAAGCACTGGGCGTCGATCCGGCGAAGCAGGTGGTCATCACGCGCGACATGGTGAAGTACGCGAAGCCCGATCCCGATCTCTTCCTCGCCGCCGCCGCGCGCCTGAACGTGCCGATCGAGCATACGGTCGTCGTCGGCGACAGTATCTGGGACATGCTGGCCGCGCGCCGTTGCCGCTCGCTCGGCGTCGGCCTGCTCTCGGGCGGTTATGGCAGCGACGAACTGGAGCGCTCGGGCGCGTTGCGCGTGTATGAAGATCCCGCGGATCTGCTGCTGCATCTCGATGAAGTCGCCGCACGTCCATGAGATGATCCCGCGCATGACCTCCTCTTCTCTCATCGACATTCGTCCCTGGGGCGACGCGCGTCTCTATACCTTGCGCAATGCATCGGGCATGCGCGTCGAGATCAGCGATCTCGGCGCGACGCTCGTCTCATGGTTCGCGCCCGACCGTGAAGGGCGCTTCGCCGACGTGCTGCTCGGTCACGACACGCCCGCCGACTATCTGAACGGCAGCGCGTTCATGGGCGCGATCATCGGGCGCTGGGCCAATCGCATCGGCGATGCGCGCTTCGTGCTCGACGGCATGACGCATCAGGTCGAGCGCAACGAAGGCGCGAATCATCTGCATGGCGCTTCGGCGGGTTTTCATCGGCAGATGTGGCGCGTGGAAGCAGTCGATGCCGCGCTCGTCATTACGCTGCATTCGCCCGCGGGCGCGTCGGGCTTTCCCGGCAATCTGGATGTGACCGTGCGCTATGCACTCGACGATGACGGCACCTTGTCGATCGATTACGAAGCGCGCACCGATGCGCCCACGCCCGTCAATCTGACGAACCATGCGTACTTCAATCTGAGCAACGAAGCGAGCATTCGCGAGCATGAAATATCGATTGCATCGGAAACCTACTTCGCGATCGATGCAAGGTCGATTCCCGTTGCACGCGAAGCGGTAGCCCACAGCGTGTTCGACTTGCGCGCGCCCGCATCGATCGGGGCGCGGCTCGATGCATCTCATCCGCAACTCGCGCTCGCGGGCGGCTTCGACCATTGCTACGTGTTGAACGACGACGCGAGCGAACCGCGCACGGTTGCCGTGCTGTTCGCGCCATCGAGCGGACGCGAGCTGAGCGTCGCCACCGATGCGCGCGGCTTGCAGTTCTATTCGGGGAATTATCTTGAGGGCGTAAGCGCGCGCAATGGATCGCGCTATCGCAAGCATGCGGGACTGTGCCTCGAAGCGGGCGGCTTTCCGAACGAGATCAACATGGACGGCGGGCGCGCCGTGCTGCGTCCTGACGAGGTGTATCGTCAGCGCACGCGCTACACCTTGCGCGTGCGCTGACGCGCGATCAGAAGATGTTGCGCAAGCCGATCGATACGCCCGTCTGGTTCGAGCGGCCCGGCAATTCGACATCGGCCGCGCCCGTCACCTTGTTGAAGTCCACGGTGCCATACACTTCGGTGCGTTTGGACAGCGCATACTCGGCCACCGCGACACCCGTGTAGCGATTGCCGCTGCCCGTCGCGCCGCCGCCGATGGCCGCGTTCTTCATATGGTCGTAGTAGAAAGCGCCCGTGAGCAACAGCGCCGGCGTGACCTGATACGTGACGCCCGTGAACGGGCCGTCGTCACGGCGGCCCGAGCCCTTCAGGATATCCGTGCCCGCAACGAGCCCGCGCTGCTGCAGGATGCTGTCGACGAAGCCGGTGTCGTCGGTCGAATGCAGATAGCCGACATAGAGCTTCGCCGCGCCGATCGTATAGACCGCGTTCGCGTTCCAGATCTTCTGCTTGTTCGACGAGTTGTCGCTGTTCTGCTGATAACCGCCGCCGATGGACAGCGGGCCCATGGCATATGACGCCGTGAAGCCGTACATGTTGCCCGCGCCCATATGACCCGGCACCTGACCGGAGAAGCCGCCCGCGCCGGTCGACGTGTAGTTCGTGCCGAACGAGTACATCGCGCCGAGCGTCAGCCCCGCGAACGTGCCGTTGTACTTGACCGCGTTATCCGCATAGAGACCCGCGCCAAGCGCAACCGGCAGCCACGCGTTCTCGAAGTAGTTGCCGACGGTGAGCGGATCGTAGGTGTCGCCGAGCATGTCGAAGAGCGGCGTCTTCTGGCGGCCGAGCGTCACCGTGCCGTACTGGTTCGACAGACCGACGAAGGCCGCGCGGTTGAATGCGCGCGCGCTGTCCGAGTACTGGCCGTTCTCCAGTTCCACACCGCTTTCCAACTGGAAGATCGCCTTCAGGCCGCCGCCCAGATCTTCCGTGCCCTTGAAGCCGATACGGCTGTTGGTGATCGCGCCGTTCGTCATGAACAGCTTGCCGTCGTTGTTGGCGTTGGCGTTCGTGAGATAACGCACGCTCACGTCGGCGACGCCATAGAGCGTGACCGAGCTTTGCGCGAATGCGGACTGGCAGGCGAGCGCGATGACAGATGCACCCATACCTGCGATGGCACGTGATGTGATTGTCTTCATGATGTGTTGGAGGCGTCTGTTATTAGTGATTTTTAATGGACTTCGATGCGTCGCCTTTCAGTCCGCTGTCTGAATGAAGGCAGCGTCGGCGTGACGCATGAAAGCACGCGGTTTTTTAACACATCAATTCTCGGGATGCGTGGTTTGGTGCAATACGTGTGGTGTTTTTGCGCAACAGTCGAAGGCGTCACGCTCTCGCCTGCACCGGCTCGACGGGGACCGTCTCGAGAAACCCGCGCCCCATCTCCTTTTCGAAGCGCGTAGGGCTGCCTTCCCACACGATGCGCGCGTGCTCCAGCACGTAGACTCGATCCGCATGAGGCAGCGCGAAGGTGACATTCTGCTCGCCGAGCAGCACGGTGATCGGCGTGGTCTTCTGCATCAGTTCCATCGCCTTCGACAGTTGCTCCAGAATCACCGGAGCGAGGCCGAGCGTCGGCTCATCGAGAATGAGCAGCTTCGGCTGCATCATCAGTGCGCGCGCAATGGCGAGCATCTGCTGCTCGCCGCCGGAGAGCGTGCGCGCGGTCTGCGCCTGACGCGATTCGAGTATCGGAAAGAGTTCGAAGAGCCACCTGAGTTGATCGGCGCGTGTCTTGTCAGGCAAATGGTAGCCGCCGAGATCGAGATTTTCGCGCACGGTCATGTCGGCGAAAAGCTCGCGCGTTTCCGGGCATTGCACGATGCCTCCGCGCGCGATCGCCGCGCCGCTCATGCCCTTCAGATCCTTCGAACCGTAGCGGATGGTTCCTTCATATGGCACGAGGCCGGAGATCGCGTTGAAGAGCGTCGTCTTGCCCGCGCCGTTCAATCCCACGACCGACACGAACTCGCCTTCGCGCACATGCATGCTCACGCTGTCGAGCGCGCGCGCCTTGCCGTATAGCACGCCGACGTTGTCGACCTGAAGAATCGAAGGCTTGCTGTTCACGACTTCCACGCCGCGCTCGCGCGCCTCGATCTTGCCGCCGAGATACACGCGCCGCACGGTTTCGTTTCGCATCACCTCTTCGGCGGTGCCATCCGCGACGTACTCGCCGAGATACATGGCGAGCACGCGATCCGCGAGCGCCGCGAGGCTCTTCACGTTGTGATCGACGAGCAGCACCGCGCGCCCTTCCGCGCGAAAGCCGCGGATCAGTTCGGAGAAGGTTTCCGACTCGGCCGCGGTGAGACCCGCGAAGGGTTCATCGACGAGCACGACGCGCGGATCGCGCGCGATCGCCTTGGCCATCTCCATGCGGCGCAGATCGGCGAAGGGCAGCGTCGCCGGGTGACGATGCATCACCCTGGCGAGACCCACGCGCTCCGCGATCTCGCGCGCGCGGCGATTGACATGCGGATCGGCGGCGAGCTTCACGAGCGAATCGGGCAACAGCGCGAGCTTGATGTGTTCTAGCACCGTCTGCCGATGCAACGGCCGCGAATGCTGAAACACGATGCCCACACCCGCGCGTGCGATGCGATGTGGCAGCCAGCCGGCCATCTCGACGCCATCGACCTTGATCGATCCCGCATTGGGCCGCTCGATGCCCATGATGAGCTTCATCACGGTCGACTTGCCGGAACCGTTCGGGCCGATCAGGCCGAGTATCTCGCCGGGTTTGATATCGAAGCCGATGTCCTTCACCGCGACGAGGCCGCCGAAGCGTTTCGTCAGGCCGCGCACGCAGAGCAGAGGTGAATCGTTCATTCGCGCTCCCTCACGCGCAGGATGTTGCCGAGCAGCCCATCCGGAAAGAACAGGATGACCGCGAGCGCGACGGCCGCGACCACGAATGTATTGATCTGCCCGAGCGGACGCAGGAATTCGCCCGCGACGATGAGAAAGATCGAGCCGAGCACCGCGCCCAGTATCGTGCGCCGTCCACCGAGCACGGCCGCGATGATGATCTGCACGCCGATGCCGATATCGACCACCGTACTGACCGACGCCGTGCCTTGATAGAACACGAGCATCGCGCCCGCCACGCCGGAGAACACCGCGCTGATGCAGAACGCCGCGAGCTTGTGCTTGACGACGTTGAAGCCGAGCGCCTGCGCACCGACCGTGTCCTGCCCGCTCGCCTGAAGAATGAGACCGATCGCCGAGCGCGACAGGCCGAACAGAATGATCGCGCAGCCGATCAGGAACGCGAGCGCGATCCAGTAGTTGATGCTTGCGTCGACGGACATCACATCGGGCACCATCATGCCGATCTCGCCGCCCGTGATGCCCGCGAAGATCACGATCGCGTTCTGCAGCAGCAGCACGGCGACGAGCGTGACGAGGCCGAAGTACGGCCCGCGCAATCGCAACGCGGGCACCGCGAGCAGCAAGCCGCCGACGAGCGCGACGAGGCCGCCCGCCATCACGCATATCGGTATAGGCGCGGCGGCGTGCGCGTTCAGGATCGCAGCGGAATAGGCGCCAAGGCCGATCAGGAATGTCGGACCGAAGTTGACCTCGCCGGCGAAACCGAACAGCAGGTCCCACGACATTGCGAAGACGCCGAAGTAATACGCGACGGTCAGCACGCCGAGGATATAGCCCGTGAGCCACCACGGCAGCGTCGCGGCGACGATCGCGAGCAGCACGGCGGACCCTATAAGACGCGAACGAACGATGTCTTTCATGATCAGCGCCGTCCGAGAAAGCCTTGCGGCCGCACATACACGACGAGCACGAGCAGCAGCAGCGCGGGCAGAGGCCGCAGCGTCGGCGCGATGAGATACGCGGTGACGGTCTCCAGATAGCCCACCACATACGCGGCCATCAACGAACCCGACACGCTGCCGAGACCGCCCAGCACGACGATGGAAAACGCGCTCGCCGTAAGTTGTCCGGTGTTGTTCGTGCTCACGCCGAGAAACGACGCGAGCAGCACGCCCGCGATGCCCGCGAGCACGCCGTAGAGGGTCCACGCGAGCAGATAGATGCGCGACAGCTCGAAGCCGAGCAGCGTGAGTCCACGCGGATTCATCGATGCCGCTAGCAGCGCCTTGCCCGCTTTCGTGCGATTCACGAAGAGCCACAACAAACCGATCGCGACCCAGCACACCACGGCGATCATGATTTCGTTGTACGGCACGCGCACGCCCGCGATGCTCGCGACGCCGGGAATCAGCGGGCGCATCGTGACGGGGTTGTCGGAGAAGAGATAAGCCATGCCCTGCTGGATCATGATGCCCCAGAGCAACGTGCCCGTCAGTACGAAGATCTCCTTCTCTTCACGCGGAATCGCGGTGGAGCGTTGAATGGGCCGCACCACCATGAAATAGGTGATATACGCGGCGATCATCCCGCAGATCACGCCGAGCGGCGTGCCGAGATACGTTCCCAATCCCCCTTCACCCGCGAGCGCCCAGCCGAGCAGCGCGGCGATCAGCATGACGCCGCCGTGCGCGAGATTGAGCACGCCGGAGACCCCGAAGATCAGCGTGAAGCCGATCGCGCCGAGCGCGTAGAGCGAACTGATGGCGAAGCCATCGATGAGTATCTGCAGTGGCAACATGGCGGCCTTATATGTCGATGCCTCGAGTGGAACCGGTCCGCACACCATGCGTCGCAAGACGCGCATGCGCCTTGCGACGCATACACGTTAATTCGCGGCCGCCTGCACCTTCACGAAGGCCGGAAACTTGACCTTCCCGTTCGCCACTGACTTCGGCCAGATCGCCACCTGCTTGCCGTTCTGCCACTGCAGGTTGATGCCGGTGATATAGCCTTCACCGTACTTCAACGCATGCGTGAACTGATCGTTCCTGCCATAGAACTGCCAGCGCCCGATGGTGCCCACATAGTCGGTCTTCTCCAGTGCATCGACCATCTTGTCGGGATCGGTCGAGCCCTGGTTGCGATGAATCGCATCGGCGAGGATGTACACGAGGTCATAGCTCGTGAAGCCGTCGTAGGCTGGCGACACGCCCGCGAAGTGCTTCTGATACGACTCGACGAAAGGCACGGTCTTCGGCGTCATCGCAACGCCAGGCGCCGCCGCCGATGCCGTGATGACGCCTTCGGTCGCGCCGTTGGTGTCTTTCCAGAAGCTCGTCGTCGTGGCTTGCGAGCTTTGACCGGACATCGGAATCGGTACTTGCTGATCGTGCCATTGCACGGTCGGCTGCACGCCGACATGGCTGATGCCCGTCGTGATCGTGTCCGGATGCTTCGCTTCGATCTGGTTGAAGATCGGTGTGAAGTCCGACGTGTCCGGATTGAAGCGGATGTGATCCAGCACTTTCAGGCCCGCTTTGGGCAGGCATTCGAGGTAGCGTTCGTCGAGCGGCTTGGTCCACGCGGCGTCTTCGCTCATCACCACGGTCGTCTTCATCTTGAACTCGCCGACCAGCACATCATGCGAGAAATCGCAGATGGACTGTGCGATGAACGCGGACGTCATCCAGCCGTGGAACGTGTACTTGTAGTTGTTGTAATCGTCGTGAACGCGCTTCGAGATTTCATTGCTCGCCGCACCCGGCGTGATGAACGGCATCTTCAAGCGCGCGGACCACGGTTCCATCGCGAGCGCGACTTCGCTGATATAGCTGCCGATGATCGCGACCACCTTGTCCTGACTCGCGGCACGCTGGAAGGCGCGCACGCCGTCCGACGCCGACGAGTGGTCGTCATACGCGATGATCTGGATCGGCCGGCCATCGACGCCGCCTTTGGCGTTGATCTCTTCCGCGGCGAGCTGCGCCGCCTTGGTGATCGAGGCGCCCGCCACCGCGGACTCTTCGCTGATGACGCCGATCTTGATCGGTTCGCCTGCCGCGTGCGCCGTAGCCGACAGACCCAGCGCGATGACGGTTCCGATTCCCCGCCACGTCTTGCCCTTGGACATCATCAGTCTCCTCTTTATAGTGAATCGTGGAGCGACGCCAGCCAGACACATGCAGCAATTAAGGATTTGCCGACAAACAGTAGCACTCGCGTTTCATGCGCTGAATCGGTACTAACGATAAAGACGGTCATGCGGAAATTTCATCAATGAATTGCGATACTTTCAGATTGCTTGCGTGGAGGCGGAACACGGCTGGGTAGGCTTTCGGTGGATCCCGTTATCGTGTCGGTCTATTAGCACTGCCCCTGTGCGGGGCGGCACCCACCTACTTTCTTTGCTGCTGCAAAGAAAGTAGGCAAAGAAACAGCTTGTTCCATCCAAAG
>LRBF01000241.1 GCA_001580565.1 Caballeronia megalochromosomata
ACTTTGGATGGGACAAGCTGTTTCTTTGGTTACTTTCTTTGCAGCAGCAAAGAAAGTCACTGCCGCCCCGCACAGGGGCAGTGCCAATAAACCGACACGAAAACGGGATCCGACGAACGGTTTGTCCCCATCGCAGCGAAAGCACCTAACACACGCTCCAGTTCACCTTCTTTTCAGGCAATCCATGTTCAACGTCGTACTCGTCGAACCCGAAATTCCGCCGAACACCGGCAACGTAATCCGCCTGTGCGCGAACACGGGCGCGCGCCTGCATCTGATCGAGCCGCTCGGCTTCCCGCTCGACGATACGAAGATGCGCCGCGCCGGCCTCGACTATCACGAGTACGCCGAAATGAACGTGCATGCGAACTGGGATGCCTTCATCGCGAAGGAAGCGCCCGATGCCACGCGCATGTTCGCGTTCACGACGCGCGGCTCGACGCCGTTCTTCGACCACGCGTTCCAGCCCGGCGACTGGTTCGTGTTCGGCGCGGAGACGCGTGGTCTTGCGCCCGAGTTGCTGGAGCATTTCCCGACCGCACAGCGCGTGCGCCTGCCGATGCGTCCCGGCAATCGCAGCCTGAATCTGTCGAATACGGTGGCGATCGTGACTTTCGAGGCGTGGCGTCAGGCGGGCTTCGAAGGCGGCGCCTGAGCGTCAAGTTCGGCCTGATAGCGCGCGCGCATGTCGTCCTGAAAACACGCGAAGATGACGTGCCGCACGGCAGGCGTCGAATGGAGGGTCTCGATGACCGTGCGCACCGCGATCGGCACGGCCTGTTCCGGCGGAAAGTGATAGATACCGCAACTGATCGCGGGAAAGGCAACCGACGCGCATCCCGCTGCCTGAGCGAGTTCGAGCGAGCGGCGATAACAGTTCGCGAGAAGTTCGGGCTCGTTCTTGCGGCCGCCGCTCCAGCGCGGACCGACCGCATGAATCACGTGCTTCGCTGGGAGATCGTATCCGCCGGTGATTTTCGCGTCGCCGGTTTCGCAGCCGCCGAGCGTCTCGCACTCGCGCAGCAAGCCTTTCCCCGCCTTTCGATGAATCGCGCCGTCAACGCCGCCGCCGCCCAGCAAGGACTGGTTCGCCGCATTGACGATGGCATCGACTTCCAGCGTGGTGATGTCGACGACCTGCGCTTCCAGCTTGACCATCGCACACCTCCTTGCGGATGAACGCGATGCTATTCGGCTTTCGCGTCCCGGCTGAGCAACGCCTGCACGGCATCGCGCGGCGCCACGTTGTCGAAGAGCACACGGCATACCGCCTGCGTGATCGGCATGTCGATGCCACGCGATTGCGCGAGACCCAGCACGGCGCGCGCGCATCGCACGCCTTCCGCGACATGGCCGAGCGCCGCGAGGATTTCGTCGAGCGTACGTCCGCTCGCGAGTTGCATGCCGACCGTGCGATTGCGCGACAGATCGCCCGTCGCGGTGAGAATGAGGTCGCCGAGGCCGGTCAGACCGTTGAACGTCTCGGCGCGGCCGCCGAGCGCGACGCCAAGACGTGACATCTCCGCGAGCCCGCGCGTAATCAGCGCCGCGCGCGCGTTCAGGCCGAGGCCGAGGCCATCGGAAATGCCGGTGGCGATGGCGAGCACGTTTTTCACCGCGCCGCCCACTTCCACGCCGATCACGTCGTCGCCGGTATAGATGCGCATCGCGCCGTGATGGAACGCCGCGACCGTGCGCGCGCCCAGGTCCGCCGATGCGCTCGCGACCGTCAGCGCGACCGGCAAGCCCTGCCCGACTTCGCGCGCGAAGCTCGGGCCGGATAGCGTGCCATTGCTGCGATGCTCGTGCAGTTCGGCGGCGACGACTTCATTGGGCAGACACTGCGTGTCGGCCTCGAAGCCTTTGCACAGCCAGACGATATGCGCCGGCACGACGCCGGCCTGCCGCATCGCGCGACACATTGCGCGCAAGCCCGCCACGGGCGTCGCGACGACACACAGCGCGTCGTGCGCCGCCGCATGCGAGAGCGCCACGGCGAAATCCGCCTCGAATTCGAGCGTGCGCGGCAACGCCACGCCGTCGAGATAGCGCGTGTTTTCGTGCGTGCGGGAAAGGGATTCGATGAGCGCGGCGTCGCGCGCCCAGAGCTTCGTGTCGTGCCGGGTCGCGAGGTGGCCCGCAAGCGCGGTGCCCCATGCGCCGGCGCCGAGAACGGCTACTTTCATGCTCGGCTCCGGTCCGGCTGCGCGAGCGTTAGTGCGTCGCGCCGTTCGCCGCGCCTTCCTGGGCGCCTGCGAGCTGGGCGATGCGCTGCTCGTAGAGCGCCTGGAAGTTGATTTCCGCGAGGTGGATCGGCGGGAAACCGGCGCGCGTGATCGCATCGGCGATGTTCGAGCGCAGGTACGGAAACAGGATGGTCGGGCATGCGATGCCGACGAGCGGATCGATCTGATCGGCCGGGATATTGCGGATATCGAAGATGCCTGCCTGCTTCGCTTCGATCAGGAACGCGACCTTGCCCGCGACCTTCGCCGTCACGGTGCCCGTGACCAGCACTTCGAAGACGCTTTCCGCGAGGCGGTCGGCTTTGACGTCGACTTCGACTTCGACCGACGGCATTTCCTGCTCGAGGAAGATGGCCGGCGAATTCGGCTGCTCGAGCGACATGTCCTTCAGGTAAATGCGCTGGATGTTGAAAAACGGCTGATTGTTGTCGTCGGACATAGTGATTTCCTAGGTAATTCGGTGTGCGGCGCGCGTACTTCGCGTTCAACGCGCGCCGCAAGTGTATCTTCAGGCGGATTCGAGCAGTGGCACGAGGCCGCCTTTGCGGTCGAGGGCGGACAGATCGTCGAAGCCGCCGACATGGGTTTCGCCGATATAAACCTGCGGCACGGTGCGCCGGCCGGTGCGCGTCATCATTTCCTCGCGCCGGCCCGGTTCACGGTCGATCAGGACCTTCTCGATCGATTCGACCCCGCGCGACTTTAAAAGACGTTCGGCCATCTGGCAATACGGGCACACGACCGTGCTGTACATCACCACTTTCTTCACTTGACTGCTCCTTGTTTCACCACCGGCATGCCTGCCTTTTGCCAGGCGTCCACTCCACCTTGCAAAACGTGGACCTCGGCGTAGCCCGCCTCGGACACGGTGCGGCTCGCCCGCTGCGATTCCTGACCGGTTTGGCACACGAGCACGACCGGATTGCTCTTATTCTTCGCGATCTGGCCGATTTTTGCTTGGAGCTCCGCCGCCTCGATATTGCGTGCCGACGGCAGATGCCCCTTCGCGAATTCCGCGGCGGGCCGCAGATCGACGATCACGGCGTTGCGCCGGTTGATGAGCGTGGTGGCCTCGGCGGCGGAAATGCCGCCGCGCCCGCGCCGCGAAATGGCGGGCCAAAGGAGCAGCGCGCCGGAAACGAGCGCGATGACGATGAGTGCGATATTCGTGTAATCAGTGAAAAACTTCACGTCGAGGGCCGCCGAAATTGAGTAGGAAAGGAAGAAAGGGAAATGAGGGCAATCGGAGCATTATAAAATAACCGTTTCCCGTGATGGCGCACTGCCGTCCGGCCGATGGCGACACTCCGCCCGCACGCGCAGAATGGCGGGGTGCGATCGGCGCACCCGCTTTCTCAACTGACCGACCGAAATCATGTACAAGCTAGTGCTCATCCGCCACGGCGAATCGACGTGGAACAAGGAAAACCGGTTCACCGGCTGGGTCGACGTCGACCTGACCGAACAGGGCAACCGCGAGGCGCGCCAGGCCGGCGTGCTGTTGAAGGAGGCGGGCTACAAGTTTGACATCGCCTACACGTCGGTGCTCAAGCGCGCGATCCGCACGCTGTGGCACGTGCAGGACGAGATGGACCAGATGTATATCCCGGTCGTGCATTCGTGGCGCCTGAACGAGCGCCACTACGGCGCGCTCGCGGGCCTGAACAAGGCCGAAACGGCGAAGAAGTACGGCGACGATCAGGTGCTCGTCTGGCGCCGCAGCTACGACACGCCGCCGCCCGCGCTCGAACCGGGCGACGAACGCGCGTCGTTCAACGATCCGCGTTACGCCAAGGTGCCGCGCGAGCAACTGCCGCTCACCGAGTGCCTGAAGGACACCGTCGCGCGCGTGCTGCCGGTCTGGAACGAGTCGATCGCGCCGGCCATCAAGTCGGGCAAGCAGGTCGTGATCTCGGCGCACGGCAACTCGATCCGCGCGCTGGTCAAGTATCTCGACAACATCTCAGACCAGGACATCGTCGGGCTGAACATCCCGAACGGCGTGCCGCTCGTCTACGAACTCGACGAAAACCTGAAGCCTATCCAGCACTACTACCTGGGCGATCCGGAAGCCATCGCGGCCGCGCAAGCCGCCGTCGCCAAGCAGGGCAAGGCGGGCTGAGTTCGCCATCGCGGGCCGGACGAGGTCTGGCGCGCGAGGCGATTCGCACGACGAGGGCGCCGTGAAAAGCGCCCTCGCCGCATATGACGCGTGGCTGACGGCCTCCCGGCGGCATCGACATATTCTCGTTTAAACGTGCGCAACCCTACGCTGCGAGGCGTCAAAGCCTCTGGCATTTAAGTTGCGTTTAAGTCGTCAATCGAGGCGAGCGGGTATACTGGCCCGTCACCTACGTTGCTGCCCATTCGATTCCGACCGCACCCTTTATGCGAAAGAACCTGAAAAATTTCGGCCTGATCGCCGTCGGCGTTGCTGCCGGCGCACTTGCAACGCTGCAGATTTCCGCATCCGCACAGCAATCCGCTTCCTCGCCGCTGCCGCTCGAACAATTGCGGCTTTTCGCCGAAGTTTTCGGGCAGATCAAGCACGAATACGTCGAGCCCGTCGACGACAAAAAGCTCCTCACCGCCGCCATCAAGGGTATGGTGTCGAGCCTCGACCCGCACTCGTCCTATCTCGACAAGACCGATTACGAGGAACTGCAGGAGCAGACCAAGGGTCGCTTCGCGGGCCTCGGGATCGAGATTTCCTCGGAAGACGGGCTCATCAAGGTCATCTCGCCGATCGAAGACACGCCCGCGTTCCGCGCCGGCATTCGTCCGGGCGACCTCATCACGCGCATCAACGACAAGCCGGTGCGCGGCATGACGCTGGATAAAGCCGTGAAGCAGATGCGCGGCGATCCGGGCACGAAGGTCACGCTCACGATCTTCCGCAAGAGCGACGACCGCACCTTCCCGCTCACCGTGACGCGCGCCGTGATTCGCGTGCAGTCGGTGAAGATGAAGGTGCCGGAGCCGGGCTACGGCTATATTCGCATCACGAGCTTCCAGGAGCGCACGGTGCCGGATCTCGCCGCGAAGCTGCAGGATCTCGCGCGTCAGCAGCCGAATCTGAAGGGCCTCGTGCTCGATCTGCGCAACAACGGCGGCGGTCTGCTGCAGAGCGCGGTCGGCGTCGCGGGCGCATTCCTGCCGGACAACGCGGTGGTCGTGTCGACCAACGGTCAGATCGCGGACGCGAAGCAGACCTTCCGCGACACCTACGACAACTATCGCCTGCCGTCCTTCGATTCCGATCCGCTGAAGAGCGTGCCGGAGATCTTCAAGAAGGTGCCGATGGTCGTGCTGACCAATGCATACTCGGCGTCGGCGTCGGAGATCGTCGCGGGCGCGCTGCAGGATCATCATCGTGCGCTGATCGTCGGCAAGACAACGTTCGGCAAGGGCTCGGTGCAGACGGTTCGCCCGATGACCGCCGACTCCGCGCTGCGCCTGACGACCGCCTACTACTACACGCCGAGCGGCAAATCGATCCAGAACCAGGGCGTGCGTCCTGACGTTCCCGTCGATCAGTACGCCGACGGCGATCCGGACGACGCGCTCGTCACGCGCGAAGTGGATTACTCGAACCACCTCGCCAACACGCAGGATCCGAACGAGAAGAAGGAGCAGGAACAGCGCGAGGCGGATCGCCTGGAGCAACTGCGCATTCTCGAAGAGCAGAACGACAAGAAGACGCCCGAGCAGCGCCGCAAGGATCGCGAGCGCAAGCCGGTCGAGTTCGGCAGTTCGGACGACTTCATGCTCCAGCAGGGGCTGAACAAGCTCGAAGGCAAGCAGGTCGTCGAGTCGAAGTCGTACAGCGAACGCAAGCTCGCGCAGAACAAGCCGCCGCGCTCGGCGTCCGCGCCGGTCGTCGCGCCGCCGGCGCTGCCGGCCACGCCGGGTTCCGCGCCGGCGTCGGGCGCGCAGCCGGCTTCGTCGCCGACCGCGCAGCAGCAGTCGAAGTAACCTGCCTGTAGTGCCTGCAAAAGGCTTCGCAACATGACGTTGCGAAGCCTTTTCTCTTTTGCGCGCTTAGAATGCTTCGTTCGAGCAAGCCGATTCTTTCCGCAATGAACGACGATCAACTCCTCCGCTACTCCCGCCATATCCTCGTCGATGAAATCGGCATCGAGGCGCAGCAGCGCTTTCTCGACGCGCACGCGATCATCATCGGCGCAGGCGGCCTGGGCGCGCCCGCGGCGATGTATCTCGCGGCGGCGGGTGTCGGAAAGATCACGCTGGTCGATGCCGATACCGTCGATCTCACGAATCTGCAACGGCAGATCGTGCACATGACGCGATCGGTCGGAACGCTCAAGGTGGAATCGGCGCGTGAAACGTTGAACGCGCTGAATCCCGGCATCGAAGTCATCACGGTGGACACGCGCGCGGACGCCGGCTGGCTCGACGCCAACGTGCCCGGGAAGTCCGTCGTGCTCGATTGCAGCGACAACTTCGCGACGCGCCACGCGATCAATGCGGCCTGCGTCGCGCATCGCGTGCCGCTCGTGTCAGGCGCGGCGTTGCGTTTCGACGGTCAGATCAGCACCTTCGACTTTCGCTCGCCGGACTCGCCCTGCTACGCCTGCGTGTTTGCGCCGGATGAGCCCTTCGAGGAAGTCGCGTGCTCGACGATGGGCGTGTTCGCGCCGACGGTCGGCATCATCGGCGCGATGCAGGCGGCCGAGGCGCTGCGCGTGATCGGCGGCTTCGGCGAGACGCTTGCCGGGCGGCTCATGATGCTCGATTCGCTGCGCATGGAATGGAACACGATGAAGATCGCGCGGCAGCCGGATTGCCCCGTCTGCGGAAACGTGAAGTTGTGGGAAGCGGCGCGCTAATTCGGTCACGTCCTAGGCCGCCGTACGGACGAGCCACTTAAGCTGTCCGATCCTTCCGCAATCCAGGATCGGATCGTCACTTGAGCATCGTCACTTCGCCGGCAAGCACGCAGCGCGGACTTGCAGAAAGCGCGTTCGTCCGGCCATCGCTTCCGAAACTCGCCGGGCCGGAAGGCATCCTCTTCGATTTCAACTACGGCTGCCGGGTGCAGGTTCCGGTCGACGGCTGGCGCGTCCGCATGGTCGACCTGGACACGTTCAGCCAGGTTTTCGACGAGCCCGTCGAAGCGAATTCGATCGTCACGAGCAGGCGCAAATATTTCGTGCGCTTCGACCTGCAGGTGTTCGACGGCGAGCGCCTCGTTTTCCATCACGCGTACGACGCGCGCGGCCGACACGTCCTGATCCGTCCGTCCGGCACGGCGCTCGGCGACACGCTCGCGTGGATGCCGGCCATCGAAGCCTTCCGGTTGCAGGAGCAGTGCGAAGTTCACGTCGTGCTGCCCGCGCATCTGCGCGCGCTCTTCGTGAAGGGCTACCCGGCGATCCGCTTCGTGTTGCCCGAATCCACCGATTCGCTCGATGAACCGTTCTATGCCACCTACCATCTCGGCTATTTCTCGCCGTACACCGATCGCGATCACCAGCCGACGGATCCGCGCGTGAGCAGCCTGCAGGACGCGGCTGCTTATCTGCTCGGCGTGCCATGCGAGGAGCGGCGGCCGAACATCGTCGTTGAGGATTCGGCGCGTGCCGTGGCCGGGCGCTATGTTTGCATCGCGACGCAATCGACGGCGCAGTGCAAGTACTGGAACAATCCGCGTGGCTGGCCGGTGCTGATCGAGCATCTGAAATCGCTGGGATATCGCGTGCTTTGTATCGATCAGCATCGCGAGTACGGCGCCGATGGCGTCGTCAACACGATGCCGGAAGGCTGCGAGGATTTCACCGGTAATCGTCCGCTCGAAGAGCGGGTGAGTTTGCTGCGGCACGCGGATTTTTTTGTGGGACTGGGCAGCGGGCTGTCGTGGCTCGCGTGGGCGGCGGGCACGCCGGTGGTGATGATCAGCGGCTTCAGTCATCCGCATACAGAGTTCCGCACGCCGTATCGTGTGATCAACTTTCATGCGTGCAACAGTTGTTTCAATGACACGACCTGTGACTTCGATGACCGGGATTTTTTGTGGTGTCCGCGACGCGGCGGCACACCCGGGCGCTTTCAATGCAGTTCGGCGATTTCGCCTGAGCAGGTTATTGGGCAGGTGGGGCGGTTGATCGTCGATCATCGGCTGGGTTAGAGCGTTTTTGACCTCGCTCGCTGGATCCCGTTTTCGCGTCGGTTTATT
>LRBF01000242.1 GCA_001580565.1 Caballeronia megalochromosomata
TGACCCGGTAGTGACATGACGCACCAGTTCGAACTAACGGCGGGGACTGCGTGGATTAGGTCTAGCCTGTTCGCATTATACAGCCTCTCGGCTGCCTCAATGTGGCGACAACATCGTCGATGAGCGCCACGCCGCAAGATGTTACAGACCAAGCGATTCGGCTGCTCCCGCAAAACCGTTTTACCGAGGAGGACAAGTGATAACTTGCGACAGCGAGACACCGCTACAAGGTTAGCAAAAAATCCTTTAAGGGATCGAGTATGTGGAACACATCCGTTAAGTTTATGCTTGTTCTTATCGTTAGTTTTTCGATAAACGGCGAAAAACTTGGATCCGCTATTTCCGAGTCTGAAAGTTTTCGCTCGTTCGCGCGACCTGAACTTCAGACCGTAACAGGACACTCAGGACAGGTTGAGTCAATCGCGTTTTCTCCTGATGGCTTGCTCGTCGCGACTGGGGGAAGTGATTTTACGATTCGCTTATGGAATCGACAAACCCATCAACTAATTAAGGTACTATCGGGCCATGAAAAGGATGTGGAAGCTTTAGCCTTTTCGCCTGATAGTAAAAAACTTCTTTCGGGAAGCGCCGACAGGTCTGCGCGAATATGGGACGTCGCGACCGGGCGACAATTGCTTGTCTTTAAAGAGCACAAAAGCATTGTTAAATATGTGAATTTCATCGAAAACGGAAGATTCGCGATATCTGGGGATGATGCAATGGAAAGCACGATTCGCATTTGGAGCACTGAAACTGCGGCGCAGCGAACGTTAATTACCTTGGACACGCGTGCTCTTCTCTATGTATTAAACAAAAATTACGAGGTGGCCACCGCCAATGATGAAGGATTCGTCCAAATTTGGAGTATTTCAACAGGAAAGGAGAGAAAGCATTTTGCTTCGCAAAATACACAAATTGGTGCTTTGGCGTTTATTGACTCCCGTCACCTTTTAATAATATGCTCCTCCGGCGGTTTACTATGGGACACGAATGAAAAAGTTGCTCAGAAATTGAAAATACAAACACCGGAGAAAGTGGCATGGGCCTCATTCGATGAGAAATACGAAACGCTTCTACTTGCCAGTTGGGATGGAATTTTAACTCAATGTAAGCCCATCAATAGCTGCAACTCTGTCTCGATGGGGATCGGCGACGGCGGAGCCATCGACGTTTTCGCGTTATCCTCCGACGGGAAGGAGTTGTTTACGGCGTTTGAAACTAACAATAAAGTATCAATTTGGAAAATCCAAGAAAATAAATGGGATGGCGATTTAGGAGGCCTAGATTTGCGAGTTACGTCTATTGCGGCATCCGACAACTGCGGAACGATTTTTGTTGGTGATTGGGGTCATGGCGTTTGGGGATGGAGTTTGAAGAGCGGCGCGCCTTACAGGGCGATGAGATTATCTTCCTCTGCGCATTTTTTAACGGCACAGGGTAAATTTGTCTTTAGCGTCGATTTCGACGATCACCTGACCATCATTGAATGTACTTCAGATTCCGCCATTCAACTTAGCAATAGCTATCCAAAAGGTGAGATTGATCAAATTACTCCGATGTCGGTCTCGCCTGATGGTGAAAAAATCATCGCAATCACTGGGAACGGCGCACTAATAAGCTATGATCGACGAACCGGTAAAATAGACTGGAAGCGACAACGGGACCTCGACCTCACCGATGTCCTTGGTTCCGATTACTCGAAAGACGGCGAAGCAATTTTAGTCTTCGGAAAAGATAGTATCGTTCGAATATATGACAAACATGGAATTTCGGTAAGGTCAATAAGAAATAAAAATGGTTATGTTAATTCTGCGCGCTTTTCCCCTGATGGGAAGCGCATTATTGCTGGATTTGGCGACGGGGCAGTTCGTATATGGTCTGTTGAAACCGGTGAAGAGACGGTTCGCTTAAACGGACACTCTGCGTCGATATCATCAGTTGCCTGGTCGCCCGACGGCGAGACAGTATTAACAGGATCGTCGGATACGACCGCCCGACTGTGGAATAGCGGGACCGGAGTTGAACTTCAGCGTCTGCAAGGTAACACTTTTTGGGTGACCTCCGTATCATTCTTCCAAAATGGACGCATGATGATCGTAGGTAGCGCTGATGGAGCAGCTCGAATTTGGACACGTGGAGAAAATCGCGAGCTAGCGAGTCTTGTGACATTTGATCAAAACAATTGGCTATTATCTTCACCCGCAGGGCACTTCGACACTAATTCTATCGATGGTGCCAGGAACATCCAGTGGCTGATGCCTGATGACCCATATCGCCCGATGACCGCTGAGATTTTTATGCGGGACTATTACGAACCGAGGCTGTTGCCACGCTTGCTGGCCGGAGGGGAGAAGGCGTTTCAACAAGTGCGCAACTTGTCCGAGTTAAACCGGGTCCAGCCGACTGTGAAGATTTTGTCAATTCAGCGGGGAACGGTCTCGAACGAAGCCTTTGTCGATGTGTCTGTGACCGGGAAGGTCGACTCGTCGCAGCGAAACGGTAAGACGGTAACTGGGGCATACGATCTAAGGCTTTTTCGAAATGGTCAACTCGTCGCACAGTGGCCGAAACCGCCAAATTACGTGGGTGGTGCGCAGGCGGACATCGCGAGTTGGCGCAAGAATGCTTTAGTAGTGGGGCCTGGGACGCCACCTTTCGTACACCGCTTTGCGGTGCAACTTGCTAGCGAGAATAAGGGCCGGCCAGTGGTATTTTCGGCCTATGCATTTAATGAGGATCGCGTAAAGAGCGCGACGGTGACTGGTCGCAGTTTCACTGTACCTTTGGACGTGGTGCGCAAGAGACCTCGGGCCTACGTGATCACGGTGGGAATCAATGCGTATCAAAATCCGGGGCGCGATCTTGAGTATGCCGTGAAAGATGCACGGGCTTTGGGGTCAGCGTTGAAGGCGATAAAAGGCTACGACGTTTTATTGGTTTCCCTGCTCTCTGAGCGAGCAGGGATCGGTGGTGATGCCGCGACTAAGGACCAGGCGACCAAGGGAAACATCCGCGCAGTGTTGGAACTGCTTTCGGGTCATGGCGAGATGGAGCGCCAGCGGCTCGAACATACGATTGGCGTCGGAATCGACAAGCTGTCCAAGGTCAATCCAGACGATCTGGTCATTCTTGCATTTTCCGGTCACGGGCATACAGAGCAGGACGGCAGGTTCTATCTACTTCCCTCAGACTCCGGCACAAACGATACGATCGCCCCCGAGGATTTGCCGAAATTAATCTCAAGCGAGGAACTGAGCCAATGGCTCCGAGAGGCAGATGCCGGCCAAATGGTCATGATCCTCGATACCTGTCATGCAGCCGGCGCGACTGTCAATGGAGAGGGCGAATTCAAGCCTGGACCGATGGGAGATCGCGGTTTGGGTCAACTTGCATATGATAAGGGTATGCGGATCCTCGCTGCGACCCAAGCTGGCGATGTCGCGCTGGAAAGCGAGAAAGTCGGGGAAGGGCTACTGACCTACGCGTTGGTACATGATGGACTTGACCTGCGAAAGGCCGATCTGAATGGCGACGGAATAATTACTCTGGAGGAGTGGCTGAGATACGGAGAAAGCCGAGTACCCTCGCTATACCAGGAAATCCATGACGGCAAACTGGCGCTGGCTCGCAAGGGCGAGATAATCACAGCAAAGGAGCTTGAGGATCCTCTAAATCGGGCACAAACACCTGAACTGTTCGACTTCCATAAAGCTGTAAATACCGTCGTCCTGCGCGATTAATTGGTTCCCGTTTTCCAACAAGTGGCGCAATCCACGATCGTTTCATGCTCCGAGTTGCCCCATCGGCCAAAAGGAGCGGAACAGATGAGACGATCAGCACAGAACAAGTTGCGGGTCGTGGCAGTGTGCGTCGCCCCCGTCATCGAACAGCGGTTGCGTTTGTGGGCAGAGGCCTCCGCAGCGGATGATCGAGGAAGGCATCGACGTGATGGAAGAAATCTGGCTGTCGTCGGACACGCTGGCCAAGTTTCGAAATGGGGATTTGCCGGAGCTGCTCGCTGCATACAGCACGACCTCGGATCTGTTCGACCTGGATGCGGCTGATGCTGCCTTGTAGAGGCAGCGGTTCTGCGTTTCCGTAGCGATTCGGTAAGATCGGGTTCGTTTTCAATAGAGAGGAAGAGAAGTCCATGAACAAGCAGGAACTGATTGACGCTGTGGCATTCGAAGCCGGCACGAGCAAAATCGCCGCGGAGGAGACCATCAATGCGGTGTTTGAGACGATTTCGAAAGCGCTGGCTGCGGGCGACACCATTCAACTGATCCGCTTTGGATCGTTCGGGACCGGCGAACGCGCTGCCCGGACCGGTCGGAATCCGCAGACAGGGGAGACGATTGAGATTGCTGCGGCCAAAACAGTCAAGTTCACGGCAGGTAAGGCCTTCAAGGACGCCGTCAATCACTCGTGAGAGAAGGCAGATTGGTTCCCCGCCGCCACGTCAAAAGAGTTGATCGTCCAACGGTCGTAGGTTGTTCAGCTTGACTGCCGTGAGACGTTCCGTCCCGTCCGGGTGGATGGATCGGATCATGATGCGCTGCCCACGTGCTTCACCCAACACCTCGACGATGCGGTCTTCATAGCGCACGAGGGTCCCACGTGGCGGATTGCGTTTCATGCGGCGGGCACCAGTCGTTGAGGGCATGGGCGGGTATAAGCGGCTGCGTCGTTCGCGTTATGCCAAGGCGCGGTGCGCGTGCCAGCGTGTCGTTAGATCGTCACTTCACAGCCACAGGGAAGGGTAGGGTCATGCGCCGTATCGTTGTACGTTCTTCGCCCGTCCATGGACTCGGCGTCTTTGCGCTCACCCGGATTCGTGCCGGTGAGAAGATCTTGGAATACAAGGGGAAGCTCGTGTCCTGGCGAGAAGCGCAGCACCGATACGCGCGATCGGCGGCCGAACTCCACTTTTGAAAGACAGGCGCGTTCGAGTGTGTCTGTTTCAAGGCCGCTGCGCGATCGGGCCGGCTTGCTCGCTCGCGTTCGGTTTCATCGGGGCGCCACGCTTTGAGCAAAAAGTTCTGCTTCTCGTGTGTCCAGGGTTCTGGCAGACTGGTCTGCATGAACTCGCCTGCCGACCTCGACGACCTCAGTCCAGAGCAATTGCGTGCCCTTGCAGCGCAATTGCTCGCCGAGGTCCACGCGAAGGGCCAGGAGGTGACGGAGAAACGCAGGAAGTCGATGGAGTTGGAACGGGAGCTGCATTACCGGCAAACTCGCATCGACCAACTGACTCACGAGATCTCCGTCCTCAGGCGCTAGCAGTTTGGCCGGCGCAGCGAGCAGCTCAACAACGAACAGATGAGCCTGCTTGACGAGGCTATCTGAAAGACATTCAGACACGCCTACCGACCCACAGGGCAAGCGACATCGATGCATTGCTGCATCACAACTGGCAGCCTCTCACATCTGCCGCCTAGCCCATCGTTCGTCAAGACGGGTTCGCTGGACTTACAGACTAAGTGCTTTGCACTTAAGAAGATGCCCGTCATGCCGATAACCAGAGATCGCTGATCTCCCGGAGTGGCAAAGCGCTCGATAGCTGATGTTGTTCAAGACATGATCTGTCCGATTCGCCTGGCACAATCGCTTACATGACACGTTTGCGCGTATCTTGAAGTGAATCAGAGAGCGAGGTGGTTCGTCCGACACCGCACGGTCTGCCGGGCGAATGCATGTTGGCCGATCATCCGTTTCACGAAAACACAAAATCACAAAAACAACGGAACGAGTAGATGAGTCTGTGCTGGGGGCTTCTCGGCCCGGAAACGCTGGTGACCGAACGTCGCACGCGTACGTTGAATCTTGGTGCATCGGTTCGAGCCTTCAACGAATTGGCCGTTCCCGGCCTGGGCGGCGCATGGTACGCGAAGCAACTGTTTCTCGCCGCGCTCGGCGTGCGCGTCGCGGAGACCGCGCGACGAAAGCGCGTCAAGGTGACAAACATCGAAGCAGCCAACGCCATCGAGGCGATCGCATGCTGGATGGGCTTCGCCCGCAACGGCCATGCGCCCGACGCTCGCCTTCGAGGACATCGCAAACTCGAAGGCATGACGGGTCTGACGTTCGCGCAGGTGCGCAGGTCCGGCTTCTATGTCAGTCAGCCGATGCGCATGTCGATCGTCCAGGCGTTGCCCGCGCTCGGAATTGTCGAAGCGGGCGCCAGCCGCTTCAACGCGTTTCGCAGCACGCCGCTCGCCGATGCCTTGCTCGAGGCGCAGGCGAGCGCATTTGAACCGTGTCACTACAGTCGCGGCGTGATCGAGTATCTCGTGCACTGGATCCAGAGCGGCGATTGCCTGACCGACAAGGCACAGCTTCGCGAAGCATTGTCGCCGCTTGCTCCCATGACGCCCGATGCCCGCGCGATCATCGAGCAGCAATTGCTCGTCAGCGGCGATCGCGCCCCCGATAGCCAGCAGGAACGCCGCGGCGCGGCGCTGCGCTGGGTCGAAGCGGTGCGCCGGAATCAGGCGAGCGAGCCCAGGTGGGAGCAACGCCCGCACGAGCACATCAGCGAGCCTCACTGGTCCGACCTTCGCGCCGGCGCGCGGTTCTTTCTCGCACGCGACGCGGCGCTCGAGGCACTCGATGCGATTGAAGCTCATATCGGCAACAGCGGCGGCGCGCAGCGCTTCGTGCTCGGCGACGCGCTTCCCGAACGGGTCGCGAACCGGCTGGACGCGCTGCAAGCCGCCGCCCGTCGCTTCATCGACGAACGTCACCACGACGCCGATGCGAATGAGTTCTGTCAGCAGTGCGCGGAGTCCGACCGGACCGAACGCCTCGCCGCGATCGTAACGCGCGATGAACGCGTGTTGCGGCTCAGGTCGCGCGAAATCGTCCCTGGACCGGCGTTTCGTGGCGCGATGACGCCCGCGAGCGCGGCCGATCCCGACGAGCCCGTCCCGTACTCGCACGCGCAGGGCACGTGGCCCGAAGGCATCTCCTATCGCATTCGCAATCTGTTCCTGCTGAACGCCGATCTGCGCGGCGAGCTGGATCAGTGGCTAGCCACACAATAAGACGGAAGGCGACATGAACACGAAGGAAAAATCCGCGAGGCGACTTTCGCTGACGCAGCACTTCAATGCGCCCGATGCATGGATCGGGCACTTCGGCTGGCTGTGCGGCTACTCCGCCGACGCGCCGTTCATGGACGACGCGATCGAGCGCTTCACGGGTCAGAGCCACGCGCGGCGCGCCGAGAGCGGCCGCATCTCGCTCGCCATGATGCTCGACCCGGGCAATCCGATGCTGTCCGTGCTCGACGTTCCCGGATTGATGCACCTGCCCATGCGCGCGGATGTGCCGCGGCGTTTCCGACTGTTGCACGCGAAGGTCGCGCTGCTCGGATATCGCCATCCGACGGATGCGTCGCAGTGGCTCGTGCGGCTCATTGTGTCGACCGGCAACTGGACCCGGCAGACGCTCGAAGAAAGTCTCGACCTCGCGTTTACCGTGGACGTGTCGAGCGCCGCCATCGCGGCGAACGCGGACGACCTACGGCAGAACTGCGCCGACATCCACGCGGCGTGGCGACTCATGCAATACCTGAAGCCCGACTTCGATTGCCGCCTGATCGCGTCGCCGGGCGAAGCCGCCGATGCGGATGCGCTGCTGAGCGGCTGGATCGCCGCGTGCGCGAAAGCGGCGGGCGGCGAGCCCGCGCGATTCATCGACAATCGCAAGAATTCCTTGCTCGCACAGTTGCCCCGCAAGGTCAATCGGGCGACGGACGGCGGAAAGTGCAACCGACTCGCGATGGGCTCCGGTTTTTTCGAGTCCGCCGCGAACGGCGCGACGCCGCAAGCATTGCTGAAGATCATCGAGACACTCGTGGAGAGCGAGCAGATCATGAAGGGCTGCAAGATCGATCTGTTCGTCAATCCTCACGCATGTCAGGCCGTCGCGCAATCGACGGGGGAACTCGCGCGGCGCGGCGTGACGGTGCGCCGCGCGCCCACGCCCGCCGATGTATTCGGCGCGAGCAGCGAGAACCCGCGCACCTTGCACGCCAAGTTTCTCTTCGCGGCAAGCAGACGCGACGGCTCCAACGATTGCAGGCGCGCGTGGCTCTATCTGGGCTCCGGCAATCTGACCAAGCCCGGCTTCACCTCGGCGGCGAGCCCGGGCGTCGGCAATCTCGAAGCCGGCGTGGTCTTTGCCGCCCCGGGGCTGTACTGGAGCGCGAAACGGGGCGTGCCGGCCGCGCGGGTCGTCAGCAACGTGCTGCCGATCGATCCGCACGCTCCCGTCATGGACGAAGCCGCGCTGAGTGCCGGACAGGACATGCCCGAGCGGCCGCCTGCGTATCTGGCCTCGCCGATCGCCTGGATGACCGCGTGCAGCGTGGATGACGCACAGGCGGGTGGTTCTGTCGAGTTGCGTCCGTCCGAACCGATGAACAGCGTGCCCGGGCTCGTCGTGCTC
The DNA here is from genome assembly GCA_001580565.1 of Caballeronia megalochromosomata. Classification (GTDB taxonomy): domain Bacteria; phylum Pseudomonadota; class Gammaproteobacteria; order Burkholderiales; family Burkholderiaceae; genus Caballeronia; species Caballeronia megalochromosomata. The sequence goes on from LRBF01000242.1 coordinate 8,452, forward strand.
GACCGCAACGAGCAAGCGTGCGTGCGCTCGGCGAGCGGCTTCGCGTGGCAGGGAGAGCGCCCGCGCATGGTGAATGTGCGATGGACTGAAAGCGGCGACGTGCGTCACGCGCTCGTGCCCGTGCTCGATGAATTCGGCCGCGTGGCGGCGACGTCGCTGTCGGCGCTCGATATCGACGAAGTGTGGTGGCAGCTTGCGAACTTTCCGCTGGCGCCGGATCAGGACACCCCGGACCCGTACGGCGAAGGCGTCGACGCCGCGGGCGTCTCGGGCGTGAACGCATCGGCCGCGGCGGGCCGGACTTATCCCATCCGCCAGGTCATGGAACTCGTCGAGAACGTCGCGCAGCGGCAGACGTGTATCGACCAGGCGGACTGGAATGCGTGGTGCAACCGGCTCGAACAGACTTTGAGCCGCGCCGCGAGCCGGCCGGGCGTTGCCGCTTTCGCGCAGCTCGACCTCAATCCGCTCGCGCCGTTGCGCGCACGGCCGTTCAGGCCGCCGTTCGCGGAAACCGCCGTCGACGAACCCGGTGCGCGCTACGAGGCGGTGCTGAAAAGAATCGAGGAAGCGTGGGGCATCGAATCGTGCGGGACTTTGGGGAGCATGGTGTGAAGAAGTCCTTCGAAGGCTGGTTGGCGGTACAGAAGCATCTGCTGGAGCATGCAGATACGTTGCGCGATATGGAAGCCGGGGGCGAGCCGGGCGCGGGCTGGCAGCTCAATCGCGGCCAGCGCGCGAGCCTTCGGGCCGTCGCGGAGCGGTTGCCGAACAACGGCGTGATCATCGCGGACGAAGTCGGCATGGGAAAGACGCGCATCGCAGTGACGATCGCGCGGTCGGTGATCGAATGCGGTGGCCGGGTGGCGATCGTCGTGCCGCCCGGTCTCGGTTTTCAGTGGCGCGCCGAATTGCGCGCGGGCAAGGTGAAATCGCCGATGCTGCTGCGCAGTCTCTGGCAGTTCCTCTCGGCATGGAGCGCCGACGATCCCGCGGCGCATCAACCCTGGTCCAACGAACGCGCCGTGCTCATTTCGCATGCGTTCACCAGATGGTCGCTCGGCGAGGACAGCGTGGGCTGGCGCTGGCGCCTGCTTCCGGAACTCTTCGCGCAGTGGCAGCAGCACAGGAACACACAGCGTGGCGAGAAGTGCCGCGGCCCGAAGCGCAAGGCGGCGCATCCTTATGTCGCGCGTGCCGCCGGGCACATCATCGGGCGCTGCGTGGCCGAGCCGGGCGGGCAGATCGCCAGGTGGCTCGATGAGTTTGTCGAAGGATCGGTCGTTCCTGATCTGAAGTTCAACGCACTGATGAGCGGGGCCGCCTATCACAGCGGCGGCGCGCTGCGTCCGCTGCTGGCGCGCGCGGTGGGCGCGGGCCTCGGCGAGTTCGATCTCGTCATCATGGACGAGGCGCACAAGAGCCGCGGCGACGAAAGCAGCCTGTCGAGGCTACTCGAAAGCGTGATCGTCGCGGCGGCGGACGCTCGGCGCGTGGCCCTGACGGCGACGCCGGTCGAACTGGACGCCGCGCAATGGACGCAGGCTTTGCGTCGCATCGGCGCGCCCGTCGACGACGTTCAGGATCCCATCGAGCGCTACTCGAAAGCCGTGGTGCGCGTGCGTCAGTGCATCGGCAGCGAGGATGCTCGCCAAGGCTATTTCAATGCGGCGAGCGGCTTTCAGAAGGCGCTCGCGCGCTACGTCCTGCGTCGCGACAAGCGTCAGGACATCCATGTGCGCGAGTTCGAACGCCTCTCGGGACAGCTGCATCACGCGTATCGACGCACGGAGGAGATTCTGGTCGATCCGGCCACGCTGCCTCCCGCGTGGAAACAGGCCGTATGCGCGGCCGAGGCGCTGTCGTTCGTGAGCGTGCGCTCGGACCTCGAGTGGAGCAGGCAAGCCAGGCGGCTGCGGCTGACGGTGGGCAATGGCCACGGCCTCGCCAGTCTGATCGACCGTGCGACCTATGACGAGAATTCCGACCGGCTTCAGGAGGACGAACTGAACGCGCGGGAGGCGGAGGAAAACGGCGCCGAGGCGGTCCTCGAGACCGAACCCGACGACAAGGCCAGGCAGCGCGCGCAATGGTGGCTCGACGCGGCGACGCGCGCCTTCCTCCGCAGCGACGACGCGCTGCACGAGCACCCGGCGATTCTCGCCGCGATCGGGGTGATCGAAGCGACGGCTTCGCGTGGCGAGAAGGTGCTCGTGTTCGGCCGCTTCACGCGGCCGCTCAGAAGTCTCGTCGACCTGCTCAATGCCCGCGCCATGCTGCGCTGCCTGGACGGCAAGGACGGGACGCTCTGGCCGCGGCGCAAGGTGCACGATGCGGAATGGCCGGCCGTTGTGGCGGCACATCGTCAGTTGCAGCGCCCGGGCGAACCGGTGCGCGGCGAGATCGACGCGGCGCTGGATCGCCAGTATGTGAAGCTCGAGGCGAAACGCGAGCGCTATCGTTCACATCTGATCGCGAAAATCGAGGCGGGCCTGGCCGACGACCCGGCGCATCGCTTCGCGCGCGGCATGTTCGATGCATTCAGGCGCTCGCTCGGAGACGCGCGCGCCGACGCGGGCGGCGCGAGTGCGCTGGCGCTGGTCGCGCGGGCGATGCACGAATTGCACGCGGGCGATTCGGAAGACATGGACGCCGCATCGCATGCGAGCGCGTTCATCGAACTGATGGAGGCCACGAGCGACCGCGACGTCGACAGCCCCGACGCGCAGGACGCAGACGATGGCCACGACCTCGCCGGTTTCGATTTCGATGCCGCGTGGGCCGATGTCGAGGAGCGTCTCAAGGATGAATACAACCGCCCCGAGGGCGGCTTCGCGCGCCTGATGTTCGGCGAGACGCGGCCCGAGACGCGCAGAATGCTGCAACTCGCCTTCAACCGCGCGCACAGTTTTCCGCGCGTGCTCGTCGCGCAGTCGATGGTGGGCCGCGAAGGCCTGAACCTTCACAAGGCATGCCGGACTGTCGTGCTGCTGCATCCGGAATGGAATCCGGGCGTAGTCGAGCAGCAGATCGGGCGGGTCGACAGGCTCGGCAGTCTCTGGGAATCGATGATCCAGGATGCGATGCGCGATCCGCAAGATGCCGCGTCGGTCGCGCAGATCGAAGTGCGGCCGATCGTCTTCAAGGGCACCTACGACGAAGTCAACTGGGCCGTGTTGCGCAGCCGCTGGGAAGACTTGCGGGCGCAATTGCACGGCGTCGTGATTCCGCCGCACGTGGCGCAGGCGTCGCCAGGATTCGAAGCGGAAATCAGGTCGATCAATGGCGCGGCACCGGATTTCGCGCCACCGGATGAACTCACTCCGCCAGCACCCGAAGAGCGCGCGTCGCGCATGACGCCGCCAACCATGCCGTCGTCATCGGTGCTGCTTGTTGAGAGCAGGTGAGCCCGTCCCGATTCAATGAAGGTTCGCGCGGCCGCGCGCAATGCCTGCACCACAGGCAGCCGCTGGCCGCGCTCGAATAATCCCAAGAGGCACGAGAGAAAACATGGCATTCAATACAGGATCGATCGAAAAGCTGACGAGCGCGCTGTCCAACGTTTTGAAGGCAAGCGATGGCGCGGCCGCCGACAAAGCCGTCGCGCCGGCCATTATGGAAGTCATCCGCGAGCTGCAGATCGTGCGGGAACTCAACGAGCGCTATTACATCGCGGTCGCGGGCAGTCAGGGCGCGGGCAAGACGCGTCTGATGCGCGAGCTTTACGCCCTCGACCGCACATGGCTCGACGATAACGAAGGGCGCGGCGAGAAGATGCCGGTGTTCATCGTCGAGCAGGAAGGCATCGATGTGCCTCAGGGCGTCGTGCAGTGCATCGATCCGCAAACCGGCCATCTGTATGAGAAGCCGCTGCAACCGGCCGAATTCCGCGCGCGCATCACCGGCTGGGGTGACGATTCTGGCAAGAACGAACTTCTGCCCAGGCTGCTCGTGCCGAGCCGGCATTTCAACGGCAGCAAAGTAGGCTTCGTCCTGCTGCCGGGCTACGAGATCGAAAACGAACAGAACACGGCATGGCAAAAGCTGATGCGCCGTACCTTGCGGCTCGCCCTCGGCACTGTCGTCGTCACGGATGCGGCGCGCCTCGCCGAAAGCAGCCAGCGTGAAATCGCGGAGGATCTCGCCCGGACTTGTCTCGCCATGCGCAAGCCGATGATCGTGGCGAGCAAGACCGAGAATCTCACACCGGTCGCGCGCGCGGACATCGCCAAGCGCGCGGCGCAGGTGTTTGGCGTGCCGGAACATGAGCGCAATCGCATCGTGACCGCCGGAGTCGGCGCCGCGTACGTCGCGGATTGGTCGGCCGCGCTCATTGCGGGTCTGGGCCACTATGCGCTGCGCGCCGCGGACTCGACGGAGCTGCGCATCGATGATCTGCTCGATCTGCTCGACGTCGAATTGCCCGGTTTGCAGGAGCTCATCGAAAGCTCGCTCGTCGACAAGGAACTGGGGAACTCCGTCGCGGAGCGTCATCGGTCGGTCATCGTCGAACATTTTGATGCGGCGGCGAAGAAGTACCGGCGCAACTATGAAAGGGAACTGCGCACTCAGACCCGCCTCTATGCGAATCGCGCGCGAGAGACCGCCAGGGCGCGCTATCAGCAGGAGGAGGTCGGAATCGGCAACAAGGTCCGCCACCTCAAGAATTTTCTGAGCTTGCGCTCGGGCGCGAGGGAAGAGGCGCACATCCGACGGATCGTCGATAGCTGGCGCGATCCGGGTGGAGAAGGAGTGAAGAGCCTCCTGGAAAGCGATTTCGGGGTGCTTTCGCGCATGACGGAGTCGCATCTGGAGATCGATTCTCCGGCTGCTGACGGACGGATTACCGACACGAGCATGTTGCCGCTGCTCGGTTATAAGAACGGCGAGGTCACGTCGTCGGATGCGGCGTCGTGGACCGCGCCGCATGTGCCGGCGGGCCTCAGGCGCGTGCTCACCCTGCCCCGGAAGGACGCAGCCGTTCCGGCGGCGATCAGCCACGACGAACATGAGGCGCTGCAGCGCGTGGTCGAACTCATTCCGGCGATCACGATGGAGTTCGTCCGCATCAACCAGGCGATGATCGTGTCGGAACCGGACCTTCGGGCGCGGCTCGACACGCTGCAGGCGTCCGACAAGGCCGCTGCGGCGCAAAAGCTGGGCGACGCCGCGCGCAACCTCCGTGGTCAGGTCGAACTCAACGACTCTCTCAAGCGCATGTTGCGCGCGGTCGGATGCATTCTCGCCGTCGATGTGGCGATCGACGGAACGGTCGACACGGTTCCGAGCCTGATCGACGCCATCTTCGGCACGGCAACCACCGCGGCGGGCGCGGGAGCCACGGCCTCGCTGATCGCGTCGGGCGTGCTGGCCGCGGGCTTCCTGCTTCATTCGGCGATCAGGGAAGTCCACCAGTACGATGCCGCGCGCTCCGGCTATATCAACACCGTGATGGATCATCTGAGCAACGAGCACGTCGCGCATCAGCTCGAGGTCTTCGATCAGTTGATGGAACGGATCGGTGAGCGCATGCACCGGGCGCTTGCTGCGGCGTATCGCCTGGATGTATCCGCCGGTTTCCGTGACCATTTGCTGCGCTGTCTGGCCGCGGTGGAGCGCGCGCGCCTCAACCTGATGAGTGATGTCCGTGATCGACAAGTTCTGGCTTGATCTGCACGAGGCGCGGCGTCAGTGGGCGTACGACGCGTTTTCCGATTTCGTGAAGGACATCGACCCGGAGCTCACCTCGGGATACGGCCGTTCCGAGCACGTGACCGTCGTCGTTTACGGCTCGACGCAGGTCGGCAAGACCACGCTGATGCTCGACATGCTCGGTATCGAGCCCGCCCATGCTGCCGAAGTCGGCGCGGTGCTGCGCGGCGGCCGCAAGATCGGCACGTCGTCGACCGTCACGGCGCTGCGCTACCGCAAGTCTTCCGACGACGGCTGGCGCATCGGCGTGAACGGGCGATCGCTTACAAACGCGGAAGCGACCGACGCCTTCGGCGCGCTGCGCGAGCAGGTCGAAGACGGCTCCGTCACCACGCCGGATGTGATCGACGTATTCATTCCGCGCCGCTTCTTCTCGTCCGGGAGCGAGGCGTTCGCGTCCGACATCCGCCTGCTCGACCTGCCGGGCCTGAACGCGGCCAATGCGAACGAAGCAGCGCACGTTCGACGTATCGCCGAGACCTACGTGCTCAACGCCGATCTGATCGTGCTCGTCGGGCGGATCAATAACCTGGGCTTTTTGCGGCCCGTCGAGCTACAGCTTCCGCAACTGCAGGATTGGGCGAGTTATCCGATGCGGTTTCGCGTCGTCTTCACGTATTCGTTTTCATCGGCGAGTTTTCGCGAATGGTTCGACGAGAACGCGCGCACTGTCGAACAGGTCCGCAAACGGCTCGTCGAGCAATTGGAACTCCACGATATCGAGTTGTCGCCAGGCGCCGAGCGCTACGTGTATCCACTCGAATTCGGGCAATCGTGGGCCGCGCTCGAGCAGGCCGAGGGAGCATACTTCGAGCGCGCAAAAAGCATGGCTGGCGAGCTCTGGACCGACTTCATGGACAGCGTTCGACGCGCCGCGAATCCGTATTCACGCGTGAGAATGGCTTTCGGCATCCAGCAGGCCGCCGACTTGAAGATCAGGAAGTTTCGCTCGGCCAGCATGCAGCGCAGACAGGCGTTGCGTGAGCGCATCGACGCGGAGTCAGGCGCGGTGTCGGGACTCGAATCGCATCTCGAAGCGCTGACTGAAGCGTCGATCGCGCTCGAACGGCGTCGGCGCGCGCTTGCATCGGTCGATGACGCAGCGTGGCTCGAATCAAGGCTGGACGGGGAGTTTCCGTCGAGCAACAGCGCGGTGCCGCCGAGAGCGTCGCTCAAGCGGCCCTCCAGCGTGCGTGATGCCGCTGATGCGGCACGCCAGTCGCTCGTGCAGGCATGGGTCAATCAAAGCACGAAATGCGTCGAACTCGACCGTCCGGGCGCGCGCGAGACCGGGCCGGAGGCCGATCTCGCCTGGCAGTTGGATGCGAGACTGGGGTCTTCTCCCGCCGCCCGCGAAATCGATGAGTTGATCGACAGGCTGGACGGCTATTTGTTCGACTGGTACTCGCCGGTTTTTTCGGCCCTGGAAAAAGATCACGAAGAGTTCATCGATGCGGTTCGCGCCGTGCGGAAGCGCTTCGTCAAGGCCGCCGTCGAGTCGATCACCGGTCAGGCGCACAAGGAAAGCGACGCGCTCGCCAGGAAATTGAGCATGCAGGAAGCGCAGCGCAAGATGGCGGCCGCCACGCTGAAGAAGAGGCGTGCGTCGCTCGAAGCGGTGTGCAAGGAACGCGCGAGCGCTTACGCCGAACGTAAAAACTTCGAGAGGCGCATGCAACGCAGCATCGAGCACGGCAGGCAATTTCAAGCTCACATGCAACGCGCGCACGATGCCGCGCTCGACGACGCACAACAGCGCTTCCGCGAAGAACCGGATCCGGTGCGACAGTTCTATCGCTTAATGTTCGAGCGACTGATCGAGGGGGAACTGAGGAATCTTATGAATGGAGAGAGCACATGATTATGCAGGAAGCCGCCGCCGCCGAGGCGGGCCTTAACGATTTGTTGGTGAGGCTTATCAACGAGCCCGTGGGCGAGCGGGTGTCGCGTGAGGCTGGGACAGTCAGGGTTAAGGTCGATACGGCGGTCGATGAGATCAGGAAGTCCGTCGCTCGCGGCGTCAGCGAGATCAAAAACGATTCGGCCGACAAACTGTCCGAAGTCGGGGACGGCGTGAACCGCGAGCTCCGCAGGCTTTCCAGGGAGCTGGCTGAGCAAGTCGTGCCGAGCATTGCGGACATCGCGCGATTGCAGGACGTTGCAGCGCAGGAGCAGTGCAAGGTTTTTGAGGCGATCGCGGAAGCGCGTGCGGAAAGCCATGCTTCAGCGAAAAACGGCGAAACGAGCTTTGACCGATTGACCGTGCAACACGATGAGTTGAACGCTCGGATGGGCCGACATTTTGACTCCTTCACGGTCTTCGTCGACGACGCGAAGCTTCATCGCGCGAGAGCGGATACGCGCTTGTCGTCCATCGAGGCGTCTATCGTCGAACATGCCGGAAACATGGATACGCGCATAGGAGACGGGATTCGTGCATGCGAGCGTCAGGTCGAGCAGTTGCTGAACCGGGTAGAGGCGATGGATGCGCGATCCATTGCCCGCGTGGACAAGCTTGACGAGGACCTTTGCGTGCGCGGTGACCGGTTGAACGACAAGCTGGATGAACAAAGCGGAACCTTACGCAGTCGGATGGAAGCGTGCGTCGCTGCGTTGGCGCACCAAAACGAAGAGCATCGCGCGGCGACGCAAAGTGCGCAAGCGGCGCTCGCAGCGTCCATTGTCGAGATCGGATTGCGTCAGAGCAAGGTGATGCGACTCGCCTACGGCAGCCTTGGCGTATCGTTGGTGGCGGCGCTTCTGCTCATAGCCGAGGTCATGAAAAGCGTTGGTCATTGAAGGAGCAGCGACTTGGGACATGGGGTATCCGTTCTATCGACGAAAAATCTGGTGCTTATGGCATAAGAAGCATCTCGTAGCAAGGCTTCGCAGGCTCTCAGCCTTCCGAAGCTTGGCGATTTTCCACTACCTGATCCCAATGAGATTTTGCGTGAAAACCGCCAGAATGCAAGAAGTCGGGTAAGGATGCGACGTTGCCGCCGCATCCTCCCCTAAGAGACGGATTCAAAAAGGCTGCTCCGTCCGTCTGAAGATGTTCCAGCAGACGAGGGAGCAACGTAAGCGTCGCGGCACGGCCGTCTTGATTCGCGCAATCAGAGACGCCAAAGTGGTTCCCACCACTTCAAGTAGCGGGAACCACTTTGGGATCGGAAGAGAAGCTGGCCTCAGGAACGCGTAGAGGAAGCCCAAACCACAGCCCTGAATTTCGACGCCGTCTGGCTGCAGCGGCGTGTGAGCCGGGCGTCTCGGTTTCGAAACTCGCCAGAGAGCATGGCATCAACGCCAATATGTTGTTCAAGTGGCGACGTCGATATCGGGCCGAGCAGCTCGCCGTATCAACCGAGCTTGTTCCGGTGACGGTCGTGGAGGACGCGCCGGGCACAGTCACTCCGACACCCTCGGTCCAACAGGAACAGCTAATCGTAAAGCCCGCCGCGAGCGTGGGCACGATCGAAGTTCGGATCGGACGTGCAGTGGTCAAGGTCGATGGAGCGGTCGACGCAGAAACACTACGTACGGTACTGAAGAGTGTGCGATCGTGATCGGGCTTCCAACGGGTACGCGCGTGTGGATCGCAGCAGGTGTGACTGATATGCGCAGCGGATTTCCGGCGCTGGCCGCGAAGGTGCAGACCGCACTTGAAGACAATCCGCTGGGTGGCGACGTGTTCATTTTTAGGGGGCGTCGCGGCGATCTCGTAAAGATCCTTTGGGCAACCGATGACGGACTATGACTGCTTGCAAAACGACTTCGCATGGGCGATTTATCTGGCCCCAAGCCGATGGCGGCAAGATCTATTTGACGTCGGCGCAGCTATCGATGTTGCTGGAAGGCATCGACTGGCGACAACCCCGTCGCACGGCCGCGTTGTCGATGTTGTAAACCAAGTCAAAGGCTCGTAAACTGCCGTGCATGCCCGGTCATGCTCCTCTTCCGGACACCGTTGCCGAGCTCCGCGCCTTGGTGCTCGAGCAGCAGGCGTCAATGACGAAGATGCGTCAGGAGATCGCCGAACGCGACCGGGAGATCGTTGAGCGAGACCAGGAGCTCGATCGCCTGAAGGCACAGATCGACAAGCTCAGGCGCATGCACTTCGGTCGCAAATCCGAACAACTCGACCGGCATATCGATCGGCTCGAAACTCAACTTGAGGATCTGGCAGCGGGTAGCGGCGTCGCCGATGTTCGTCGCGCGCGTGCTCGTGCATCGAGTTCAGGCGCGTCTGCCACATCCTCGAAGGAAGCCTTAGCGCCGCATCTTCCACGCGAAGAACGCGTGCTTAAGCCCAATTCGATCTGCCCGAAATGCGACATCGGCATGGACCTGCTCGGCGAGGATGTATCTGAACAACTCGCGCGCGTCACAGCGATGTTCAAGGTGATCCGCACGATCCGTCGCAAACGGGTGTGCGCCAACTGCGGCCATATCGAGCAACGTCCCATGCCCGGGCTGCCGATTGAGCGCAGCATCGCACATCCGAGCTTACTGGCCGAGATCCTTGTTGCGAAATATGCGAACCATACGCCGCTGTATCGGCAGTCCGAGATCGCGGCGCGCGACGGCGTCCGTCTCGATCGAGCGACCATGGCACGTTGGGTCGGGCAATGCGAAGAACTGTGTCGACTGCTGACCGAAGCCCTGCGTCGCTACACGATGGCGACTGCGAAGCTCCACGCGGACGACACACCGATCCCGGTGCTCGCGCCCGGCAACAAGAAAACCAAAACGGGTCGGTTGTGGGTCTACGTGCGTGACGATCGACGCTCAGGTTCGAGCGAACCCGCTGCGGTCTGGTTCGCGTACTCGCCGGACCGCAAAGGCATCCATCCCCAGACCCATCTTGCCGAATTCCGAGGTGTCCTTCAGGGTGATGGCTATGCAGGTTTCAACGAGATAACCGAAAGCGGCAAAGTTCGACTGGCATCGTGCTGGGATCACGCCCGACGATACGTGTTCAATGTGCACGAGACGGCCCCATCGGACACCAAGAAAAGATGGCTTGACATGATCGGCGATCTTTACGAAATCGAGGCTGCTATCCGCGGTAAGCCACCCGATGAGCGGCAACGCGTCAGGCAAGAGAAGAGCAACCGCTGCTCGATGGCATCGAGACGTCGATGAGGGAGAAGCTAGCGACGCTATGGCCAAAGGCGCCATTAGTTGAAGCCATTAACTACTCTCTGAATCGCTGGGACGGACTCACGCTATTCTGTGATGATGGCCGGGCCGAGATAAGCAACGTCCTTGCCGAAAACGCTTTGCGATGCGTCGCGCTTGGTCGGCGCAATTTTATGTTTGCTGGCTCAGACAGTGGTGGTGAACGAGCCGCCGCGATGTACAGCCTCATCGGCTCGTGCAAATTGAACGACGTCAATCCACGCACCTACCTGGAATACGTGCTCACGCACATCGCAGATCATCAGGCCAACCGCATCGACGAATTGCTGCCTTGGAACGTCGCGAAGCACCTGCACAGGCCTGCAACGCTCAACCTTTGAACCCTTCTGCCGGGCGTCACTGCGCAGGTGCAGCGCTTAACGTCTGTCCAGGAGAATCTAAACGGCTCTCACGCGACGCTTACCCTCTGCCAGCCGTCACCGCAACTGCGCGATCCTCCGGATGGCCTTGACAAAACGCGAAGCGATTTCAGCACCCGCGATCGCCTCCGGATCCTGACCAAATACTGCGATCATCTTCTCAATGGCTTTCCGGTCGCCACGCTCGTATGCCTGACTCACCTCCGTCATCAGCGCCGTGCGTCGTTGACGTTCATGATCCGTTGTTGTCCGGTCTGGGTGCATCAGCTTGGCGGCTTGCCTGAGTTCAGGCGTAATTTCCGCCCGAGTAGTCTGCGCCTCGATGAAGCCAGCTTCCTCGGCGGATTTTCTGGCCTGGTCCCGAGCCGCTCTGGCTGTCGCCTGAGCAACAGCGTCCTCTGGGCGTCGCTGTGCCAGTGCATTGGCGATATGGAAGTCCAGTTCGTCGAGTTACGCGTACAGACGTCCGACAGTCTGATAGTACCGGCGCTGAAACTGCGCCATTTCTGCTTTGGTTGTCTCAAGCGCCAGTTCGGCCGACGTCACCTCGTCTTCAAGTCCGGCCTGTTCGCGTTGCCGACGCTTCGCAACCGCGCGAACAGCCAAAGCCTCGGTCACTTCACCGGGCGTCAGTCTGTGATGGCAACCCTTGAGTTGGTGGCGGTCGTGATGAGCGGCGCCTACAATCCCGAACGCGGCTCCGGGCGACCCGCGATACATATCGGCCTCCCTCCATGGCTGTTTCAACCTGATCGATCAAGGGGGAACCGTCGCAGCGCGGTTGTGGATCGAATTGACCGCTGAAATCCTTTTGTTGAGCCTTATGCTTTGCGTGTTGGTCGTTGCGGTGCGATTCCTATATCGAGCGTTCAGACTCAAGCCTCTCGAAGTTACGGGTTGAGGACGATGTCGCGGGTCCTGTGCGAGCGGCAGAGGAAATGACGGAGCTGCAGCCGTCCTTTCGTTGTTGTGCTTCGCCACTTCCAGACGTATCTCGCGCCCACCATCACGAGGTTTTGCCGTGTCGTTGAGACCGGCTCGCACCGCTGCCACCGGGTATGTCTTTCCGCCTTCAGGCCGGGGAGCTTAATCCCAGAACATATGAGCCCGGACGTGGCAGACAGCGGAGCACGCGAAAACTGTGATGGTCAGAATCGCGAGGAATATCGCCGCGTCCCAACGAGAAAGAAAGGTATGGTCGATGTGTGTGTTCTCTCGCGTCATTGCGAGCACGGGGACTTTCTCGCCCGCCGTGAAGATGCGGCCGGGAAATCGTACGTTCGCCAGCCTGTCGTCGAATACGACTACCGCACCGGTTGGGTCCCGATATTTGACCTCTGGCACACGCTGACCCTCAACGTCCACAGACCGAATAACCGTGCCTTCAAAACGGGGTAGCCGCTCGTGAGGTATCTGGATCCAGCCGACGATGAATATGCTTACTCCAAGTAGCACTGCTGCCACAGTGAGAAAGGCGTTCCGATAGAAAAGGAGGGCTGCCGCGTTCTTGGAAAAAAACGGAAGCTCTGTCGGACGTGCGGCGATAGCAATCAAAACGCCTGAAATCCCAAGCAGCTTGAGAGAGGCGCCTCTTTCCATGTGAGCGAGAAACGCCGCGGCCGTCGCCAAGGTGATCGCAAACAACGCGATGCAGATCACCCTGATGGCTAGAATCAAGTTAGTCACAATCTGGATCGTCAGAGTCAGGATCTGCGGCGTCAGTATCGACGCAAGTTCCCGCAACTGGCTTGACCGTGAGTGGCGAGGTCGCGGTCAGGCCCGACAGGTTGATTGAAGTCGAGGGCGCGAGCGGCACGTCTGATATTGGATCAAAGGGTTGTAGACTCATTTGTGGGTAGTCGAGTCCAGGCACGCCCAGCGGCACGATCAAGCTGTAGTCCCCACCCGAATCGGCCATTGTGGTGAAGGCCGTGTTTGAGCCGGGATCTGTCAAGGATACGCCTGCAAGCGGCCATAGATCAGGATTGTTGGCGTTCGAGATGTTGAGCGTGCCATCGACGAGCCCGAATGAATTCGCACCTACAGGAACTTCGGCATTAGAGGATGTCATGCTCTGGCTATCGGCGCTGGCTTCCGAAGGTGCGGTTGCAGTGGAATATAATCCCGCCAGATTGTCGATGAGGGACAGTCCCTGCACCGCGACGCCGGTAGGGGTTTCTTGTGCCACTTTAAGTGCATTAACCACGGCTTCCCCCAATCCGCCGGCTTCTGCGACACTTGCCGGAAAACCAAAGATCCCGAGTGCCGCTCCCACCGCATCGATAGCGGTGTTGGCCTTGGCATAGGTGAGGTTCTGCTCTGCCGTGGCAAGTGCCGCCGCATCACCATTCGCTAACGCTGCGTCCACTGCGTTTGAGGCGGCATTCCATTTAAAGGCATCGTTTACGACGGAACCCACCGCAAACATGGTTCCCATTATCGTCGCGAGCGCAACGACCTCTGGTGCGCCGGCTACAGCAATGGCCAGGGTTCCGATCGTAATGGCTGCCGTCGTCACGCCCTGACCGATAGCAATGATCGCATCCGTACCATTATGGCTATTCGCGGCACCGTTGGCCTGGATCGCGTTGTTCGTCACGCCCACCGCCCCGGAAACCGTTCCCAGTCCGGTGATGGCCTGCGGGACGTTAAGCGGCCGTGCGACTGGAACAGCCGCGCTCGCCGATGAGGCGACTTGCTGCTTGCTGACGGCGTTGTTGGCCTTCACTGCAGGATAGATCGACGATGACAGGTACCCAACCGACTGCAGGTACATGGCGATGATCCGGTCCATCACATCGACAGAATTGCTGTCGAAGGCTATCGCTGATCCATCTTTTGCGGTACCGAGCAACAGGGACTTCTGGCTCCCGGTTATGATGAGGTCAATGTTAGCCCTTGACTCGATGGTACTTGTCAGCTGTTTGGTGAGGCGCTGCTGGACCGTATTCGTGTTTGTTTTACTTGTCGGCAGCTTCCGCATGGCCTGAAGCGCATTGATCGTCAGGCCGAAATAGATTTCCTGGGCGTTAATGAACGCTCGGGAGATCGCACCGGGTGATTGACCGTAGGTCGACGACGCTGGGAGATCCGCAATTGCTATCTGGACGCTGTTCGAAGTGGACGTTCCTTGGGTGATTTGCAGAGAAGCAATCAACGGCGCGGTCTTCCCGGTCTTCGAATCCAGGTACGCCGGCGTTGCGACCACAATAGTGCCGTCTGACTGCGTCCTAATAACGAAAAGTGTCGCCTTGTAGCCGGAGGAATTGGAGAGCGTTACGTTGAACGCTTTCGTTGGATCCAGACCGGCGGAAGCTATGGAGAGTGGGGTGAGCGCTACAGGTGTAGTGCTCGACAACGATGTTATCGACAGTGCGGCTGTTGGCGTTGGCGGTGTTCCGCCTGACCCGCCGTCGTCACCACCGCCGCCACATCCTGCGATAAAGGCGGCCACGCCTATGCCACCCGTACGCATGATCGAGCCGCCGACAATCACGGCTGTACCCTTTATTACCGTCCTGCGGGAGGTACCCATATTTGTCTCCCAAGTAGTTTCTATGATTGCAACTACTCTGCCGGGTATATGGTGGATGTGGGCCGCCCCATGATCACCCTCCCGCCGCACCGCTTAGCCATCCGCAACAACTATAGTTGACCGGGTAATCACATCCGGGTGTTCTTGAAACTCTCTGTACGTTTGCCCACCAAACGGGTGCGGCTCGGTCAATCCCCAAAGTGATCGAGTACTCTTTCAACCAAACCCGAGGTCGACGAGTACTTTTTGCGACGTAAGGTTGCCTGGCCGCCTATCTCCAAACGTAGCTGGCGCGTACTATCACAAGACTCTGCCGGGTGCCCGACGACGCTCACGTGGCTCGTACGCGGGCTCCCCTCTAAAACGATCGCGTCGAAAATGGGGCTCGAAAATATCACAATGCGCAAGTACATCAGATCCTTGCCGGAGGCTCCTTCGCGCAACGGCATATCGGTGACGATGAGACCGGGAATGCGGTTGTCTTCGGCGAGAATGCGGTCGAACGCGGCCATCGACTCCGCGGCCAACACGAGTGCGCCAGCGCTCAAAAAAAGGCGCCGCAGGCCTTCGAGAACAATCGGTTCGTCGTCACACAACAGCATGAACGTGCCATGGAGATCCGGACGGTCGCGCTTGCCATGCTGATTCGCCCTGGTCGCCGGCGCCAAAGCGGAAACGGTCGTGTAGAGCGAAAAGCGCGATCCGCGCCCTTCGACCGACGCGAAACTCATCGCGTGTCGGGCAGAATGCGAACCGCGAGGACTTCGGTCAACAACACGAGCGTATTGACCGACGCAAGTCGCGGAACATTCGAGCCCAACTCGCTATAGTCCTGGATTTCCTTAGACATGTCGAGGATGTCGGATGCGGTCTCCTCGATGACATCGAGGTCGCGATCAACCTCCTTATCCTTGATTTTCGTCCGAGCGCTGCGGATGAAGAGATTGATCCCGGCGAGCGGCTGCTGGATGTCGGGATACGCCGAAGAGAAGAACCGTTCCTTTTCCTCGACGAGTTCCTGCATCTGCTGATTCTGGTCACTGACCGCACGGGCCGCCGCCACGACGCGAGCCTTGGCCGCGCGCAAGCTGCGCCGGTACATGAATTCGCGCCGTGCCGAACGTTCCATCGGGATACTGACAACCACCCCGATTGAATAGGCCAGCGGCAGGCTCTGGCCGTGCGCAAGCATCGACGACAGGTGCATGCCGAACTTCTCGCCCGGGGGCTCAACGAAGAGATGAGCAGATAACTCATCACGCAAATCCCGACTAGCCACACCGTCGTGACCGCCCGAAGTCGGAAGGCCATGAATATCATAAACAGGGGAAGCGTCAGTATTGAGTAGACTGAGTGCTGCAAGCGAGGGACTTCAATCTGCATCATTCTCAGGGTGGCGAGCCAGGCGCTGAGCGTCCATAGGCAGAGCAGCCCGACAGCCCAGCGTTCGTCTAGCGTGCTCGGGGTCCACAACAGGACGGCAATGCTCATGCTGATCGCCGCGGCGGTTCTCACGGGCATGAGTTCGTTGTGGTGCAGATGGGCGGGATCGAGTGTGTCGAGCCGCATGAAATCGACGATGGAGAAAAAGATCCATAGCGCAGTGAAGATAGCGATGGCGAGCCTTCGCTGCATGGAGAAGCGATGTGCATAGTCAAGCCGGAACTCACGCTCCTGATCCGCCGATCTAAGTCTGCGCACCCAGAGGTCTGCCGCTCTCATTGCGCCGCTCGATTAAGTCTGTCGCTGTCCGCGGATACGGCAGCAAGACATCCAAACAGAATAGCAGGACGTTATTCGAACGCGAGTACACAAATGTAGCGGTACGAATGCACTTCCCTGCTTGTTTCCCTGTGGTAGCACGCATCGACAACGACAGGCGAAACCCCTTTGCCTTCGCCACTTCGAGAAATCCTAAAGAGCAAATATAAATGTAGCAGCGCTGCCGCCTACATATGTGGGTAGCGATAAGAGTCGGGCTAGGTGAGAATGAGTAAAATAAACGAAGCGGAAAAGTGGAGCAATGTTCAAAAAGCTGCCGGCGCCTCAGATCTCAATACACGCTTGACATCGGAAACGATAGCCCACCCGCCGAGCTAGCGGCCCTGCACTAAATGACCTTCGGGTGGCAGTAACGAATTCTTATACCTTGGGCGGCGGCTGATGGGCATCTACGGCCACGCACGAGTGGTATGCAAGCCTTGATCGCAGCCTGAGGCGACGTCTTTTTTCAAGAAAGACACGAGACAAATAAGAGCAGGGACCTGCTAACTGATAAAGATGTTACGAGGCGTTGTACACGAAGATCCGGAAACGAAACGGGTCAGATACAGGGCAGTATAAAAGGAGGGAAAGGACAAGAATTGAACTTCGCGCCAGCGTAGCCTCTGGATAGGCACATTATGACGAGATCCCAGAAACAAGTCCGCGACAACCTGAAGCGGGTTGGCTAGGCCTCGATCAGGTTTTCTGCGTCGGATTTACAATGCAGAATGTTTGTACACGCGCTGGGACTAGAAAACTCTGTGACAAAATGACGAAATGACTTTAATAATTGCTTGCGGCAGTCCAACCCTGTTCGCAATATCTAACGCAATAGGCATTGCCAATGGCTAATTGCTGGAAAAGGCCTATGATAATTCAGACGACATCATTCGCGATAAGAGCTTCGCCGAACGCCCAGCGTCCGCGCGATCTCGCGGCCGGTGAGGGAGGAGCGATTGTACTCGTCACAGAAGAGTGTTGACTCGTTTTAATTTAACGGCGAATTCTCAATTTTAGGAGTACGCATTGTGTCGACTAATAACAATCCTGTTCATTCGATCCAGAAGGAAGCGGACGGAGAAATCGAGACTCTGAAGTATAAACTTGAGATCCCTGCTGCTCAGCAGGCTGACTTTTTGAGAGATCCGGATAACTTTCTTTTAAACAGTTTAAGGGCGTCCGGACAAACGACCAACAAACTCATTATGGGGCAGTCCGAGCGGACAATCCTTACTGACGCAGTAAAGAATAGCGGAGGCAAAGTGGTAATCATGACGGTCATCGAGGCGCACGTTATAAACCCACCTAAATCGAGGTCCCACCGGATTGTAATCGAGGCGCTACCTTGAATTCGACAGACGCCCATAGATGTCGCGCGCGCCTCGCTGAGCGGGCGCCGGCAACTCAACCTTTTGTACACGCCGTGCCTGGATAAGACTTTCCCAGGCATATCGACGTAGGTTATTTGTAAATTTAAATAAGATCTGAAGCCCTTGTATTTTCGACCGAGTGGTCTAGCTGGTGTTTGGCGTCGACTGAAAGGTATTTCGAACTTTTACTGCGAAAGCCGACAGGGCGCTTGAGGTGCATTATGAGTCTCTCCCACAAGAGTGCCATTTTTGTCAGTTTGATACTTCTACTCCAGAACGGATACGCTGATACCTGCTCACAGACGAAAGAACTTATCGCAAATCTGCAAGACCAGCTTCAGACCGCGCAGGACAAAGCGAAAAACGACCCGCTATGCGCAGGCCCCGCTTCATACAACTGCATACAAGCTGCGTCAAGAATACAAAGTACCTTGCAAGCGGAAATCAAATACGAAGCGGTTGTGTGCGCACCCGCCTCGATAAAGGCGACCTATCCCAAGTATGTCGTAGTTTCCATTATTTATGCGCCACCTGGAAATGAGGGTCAAGTTTCTTACGAACAAGGAAGTTCGACAGGGACCTCTATTGAAGCAACTTCGTCCGACATGGACGGCTTTCAGGCGCAAGCGACAAGCTTGGTATCTAGTTGGACTGTTCAATATACACAGGAAAACACCGTAGGAACTTTGACTGAAGTGAAGAAGGGAGTCGGGTACACGGTAACCTTGAACTCCAACCAAGACGCAGTAAATCACGACCAGGACGTGTTTTATATTTGGGTGAACCCTCAACTGAATCTCTATTACATAAACGCAAGGCTGTCTGGTTTCAGCCTGCAGCCGCAAGTTGGCGAAGACATGACGGTAATTCCATTGAACGCTAGGGAACTCGCGAATCCTCAAACCATCCCTAACGATAAGAAGCAATACTTATCAAAGCTTGGAGCGAAGGATTATCTCGATATTCTCGAAAAAGACCCATTTGTTATCACAAAACGGTCGCCACTCCATAACCAGCCCTTACAGCCAAAACTTGACCCAAAGCGATTTTATCGGGTAAGCACTCTACAGATATGGGGGCCCGACAGTGCAGACGACTTCGTAAACG
Organism: Caballeronia megalochromosomata; assembly: GCA_001580565.1. Lineage (GTDB taxonomy): Bacteria > Pseudomonadota > Gammaproteobacteria > Burkholderiales > Burkholderiaceae > Caballeronia > Caballeronia megalochromosomata. The sequence continues at coordinate 27,498 of LRBF01000242.1, forward strand.
GCAGTGGCCTTCACGAAACTGTAGAAACGTCTAATGGACAGATAGTGGAAACGAAAGAGACTGTTCAGTTCGCTGTTTTGTTTGGGTTCAGTTACGATAGCATCGGTATTATGCTTGGCGCAACCAGTGGGTGGGAAAATGACAATAAGTCGGAGATGACGCAGACAAGCACTCAAGACATAATCCTTCTGCCGCTGACAAGCACTATTGGGTATCACGCGGTATACGACGTGTACTACGACTCGATATTTCGCACTTATGCGTTTGTGCTGAGTCCGAATCAGAGCGAGAATCTCGTGCTATCAGGCAAGGTGGTGCGTAGTGGTGGACTTGCCGCCGGAGCGGAAGCCGTCACCGTCACTGAGGCAAACGGACGAAAGGTGCACTTCATCACGAACGCTAAGGGGGAATATAAATATTACGGCACGAAAAACACACCATACACCCTTGCCATTGGAGGCGTCACACATCAGGGCCGATTTGGCTCGGCCACTCAAACTCTGGACGTAGAAATTCCTTAACTGACGGGTTTCCCAGGGATGTCGCCTACGAGCATTAGACGACAGACACGTCGGCGCGTATATGCTTCTCGGCGACGTCAAGTTTGTCTGGAAAGACCACGGACGTGGCACGTTATCGGTTGAACGGAAGCCACGTGCGTCGCCCACCCGCTGGTCGGCGATGTCCGAGCTCGCGCTATTCCGCAACCAGGAGCCGCGGGCAACCGCGCAGGGCGCCTGCGAACGTGCCGATAATGATGACCTGCAGCGCGCTGCGCGCGTAGTAGAAAAGTAGGGCTGTGCGTCCGTTGAGAGCACTGTGCGATGCCGAGGCAAGGGCAGCTGTGGCGCGGGCAACGGTGTTGCGGTCGCTCAAATTCGACCGGGGGCTCATGCGTCGTGAAGACTCGTTTGCAGTTCCGGAAACCGACATCGAACGTTTCCGCCTTGCCGACGACAGCAGAGCGACATTCAGCTTCTAGTGTGTTGCATCGACCGGTTGAATCCGCCTCCGCTGGCGGCCATTGGACCGTTGACAAAGCGACAGTCCCAAACGAATCGCGTACGGCCGCACGAAAATCACGCATGGCAAAGAGTACAGTGTCTGCCACATGCTCTTGCGATTGGACCGAGCTCTCAGATCCTGAGGGCTGCCGAGTTCACTTCTCATCATAACCGGAGGGATAGACTCGCGCGATTGCTGCTGGCGAACGCTTGTCCGCGTCTGTGTCAGGCGGCGTCTGAAGGTAGCGGCGAGGCGCGGCCACTCGCGGCGAAGCGCTTGAGTCTCTCGCGCGCAGCAATATGCGCATACCGCGGCGCGCCGGCGAGTTGGCGATCTGCCTCCTGCAGCACCGCTTCGAACAACGGCCAATCTGCGGTTTCGAGCGTCCATATCCGCTCCGCTTCAGCGCGCTGCAGGCCGCGCTCCAAAGCCGCTTCGGCGCACCCATAAACGATTAAGTCCGTCTCGCCATACCCTGCATCCTGCACAAAGAACGTCACGTAGAGCAAGTAAATAAGTTCGTTGAACAGAAACGCCGATCCAGCGCCGGCGCGACATGCCGCGAAGGTCAAATGATTCGACAACGCAACGGTCTGTGCGGCTGACGGTGGCAAGGGCAGCAACATCTCTTTGCTGAAGGGCTTGCGAGCCAGCGATCGAGAAGGTTGTGAGCGTGAGCGGCGAGAAGGCATACAGCAAGAAGGAACGAAAGAGGTCTGCGTCCAACGGAACCGGAAAAATAATAACAAGTCAGGAGAATCGATATTGTGGTGCGCGCCTCGTTGGCGGCCGAACTGGTCTGCAAGGTTAGGGCGCCCACTAACTCGAGCGGCGATCAATGATGCGTCGTGATCTGTGCGGCAAATCTCCCCGAAGCCGCGGAGGAGCCCCTCGGAAACTGTGACGCCTCTGTCGCTCCCCGCTCCCTTTGCAACGGCAGGATGTCGACGGCGCGAATTCGCGACGATTGAGCCGTATCCCTGAAGAAATGACACACGGTGAGCGAGAGGGCGGCAGTACTTGGTCGAGCTAGGGAGTGCTCGGATGGCCGCCCTCGCCATGGCCTATCTGTTGTTGAACAGACCGTTGACGCATTTCGCAGTCGGGCGCGATTCACTCTTCGCGAAAGCGGTCGATGGCTCGTATCTGACTAATCGCCCTTGCACTCTGTCCTTGACTTCACTGAGCCACGGCTAGGTTGGTCTGGATCAGTCGAGGAAAGGCAGAATATGAAGTCAATCGTGACAAAGCGGGGTCCCCTTGCGACATCGGCATCCAACACCGGTGCGGGTCCCAGAAGAGCGTCACGCGACGCGGATGGCGAGTTGGCGCACTTGGAAAAGGTAGTAGGCGCGGTGAGAGCGTCAGCAGCACATCAATTGCCAATCGCTTCAGCGTATTGGATGAAACGCATACATCATCTGCGAGTTCACTACATCTTGCTGCCCGTTCAGCTCGCCCGGCTATCTGCTATTGAACGTTGCATCAAGGATTGCGCACGCGAACGAAGAGTAGCGGCGCCGATACGCCAACGTCGAGTTGCGAGAGCAGCTTAATGGCGCGGCGAAAAATGGATACACAGCCGATACCGTGGGAACGTCTGCTTGCTATGATCGATCCCCGACAAGGTGGGCGTAGGCCAGCGTTGTCGTGGTCCGACTTCACTTTGATGCACTCGTCGAGGAGCGGCGTTCGGCCTGCTCAGCCGGAAGTACACGACCACTTGCCGACGTCGCGTCCGCTCTGCGCTGCATTTGACTTTCGTCGCGCGGAGCGGTTGCGAGAACCCCGCCAACAACGACCGCGCCGATGAAAGCGATGCATGACGCGAGCATGATCTGCCGGCTGAAGCTTCGAGGCGAGGACGTCGAAATTTCTCCCGATGCTTCCGTCGGAGGAGCATTCGGCGGCAGAGCGGTCTGACAGCGTTTGCATACAGAGGCCATAGCGCTTACTTCGGCTCCGCATGTATCGCATATGTTGTAGCGCATTCTATTATTTTCTCGATTTTTTACGTCGCGCGCAGCGGTGGTGCCCGCAAGCCAATGAGGACGGAGCGATGTCGGCATAACGGCAGTGGAAGCGCAAGACTTGAGACGCTTTGGCAGGTGATCTGACGAACAAAAAGGGATGTTCGTCGACGACTGTCGGATTTTGGCTCGACGTGTCGCCGGGCGAAGTCGGGCGACCCACAACCACCGTCGTCACCGGGAGACCTACACACGCTACACAGACGACATCAGGACATCCCAGAAAGGACATCGCTTCATTTGCTTGCCTACGAGTTTTGCAGTTTTGCGAGCGAACGCAACGGTTAAGAAACGTTGTCTTATCCTAATAGCCGTGTCTTGATGATCCAGTCGCTTGCAGAGCCGGTAATGACACGGATCATTCAATGCTGATCGTCGTCGCCGCCCTGTGGCTCTCGTCAACGCAAGTTGATTCGAGTGGCGTTCAGCATTGGTAAGAGACTATGAGACGCCGAGCGTCGAATCGGCGAGAAGGGGCGGCACGACTCAATCGTCGGTTCCGACGACTGAAATTCGTGTAGACGGGCCGGTATAGCCTTGGTCACGGTGACACGACACGCAGAAGACCTTCGGCATCGATTGGATGTTGTTGATTGCGATAGGCTAAGCTTTTGTAACTTCGGATGCACGTCCACTCTGGATCGTTGCTGGCTGCTACATCTTCATGGCCAGGGGCAGGCTTTTCGGCGGCTGGCGCATTGTTCGCATGATGGGCCAGAGGATCACGAAGCTGCAGTCCATCGGCGGATTACTTGCTGAATCGGGCGGGGCGTTGACGTTGTCTATGCGTCGTGACTTGGTACTCCGGTACCGATGACCCATACGATTAATGACGCTATCCTCGGCGTTGGCGCGACGCGGAAGCGCGGCGCTGTTCGAGGGGTCGATTTAGCGCGTGGGTGTTAGTTGATTGATGGGGCGCAACGGAAGGGGACCAACGGTGGCACCGCAGTGCCCAAAAAGCAACCGGCCAAGCGTCCGGCCGGTGATGAGCGCAGGGATCACGTTGGATCCGGCGCGAAAATTAACAGAGTAGGTCGTCGACCATGCGCTGCGCGGCTACGAAGCCGCCGTCCAGTGCTGCTTCTCGACTTGCAAATGCACGGCCGCTCGTTTCGCCCAGACGAAGGGTCGAGAATCGGGAGAGGGCCGAGCCGGGTTCCAGGATCCGAACGACTGCCACGTAGCCCGAAAGGCTACCGCACGCGGAACGCTGTACTTGATCTTCAATCGCGATTTGAAGAGAAAAACCGTTGTACTCGTATGTCTGGGGCATGTCTCGCCTCTGTATCGTGGCCGGGCACAGGCAGAGCCTGTGCAGAGCTTTCTCGCGCACCCGCCTGCGACCGAATTGTGGGCGGCCTGCGACGTAGGCGAGTCGATGGCTCGCTGCAAGCGGGCGTAATTGTGACATATTTGTGACGGGCATACCCCTTTGCTTATGAGCAAGGTGCTAGGTATTTTCCTCCAGCTCAAGGAGACTGTTGTGCTGGACATGCAGCGAGTTTTGTCGTTGCGAACGGTCTGGCAAAATGAGCGGATGGCCAAAATCGATGCTGTCGGCGCGGAGCGTGCTTGCTCACTGCCATGGCGCAGCCGCAGGTGATGGCGTCGAGCTTGAGGCAAATCGAAGGAGGGGCGATGGCTCGGATGGTACCGTTTATGAGCGATAATCCGCGAATGATCAGCATGGCACTGGACTATATGTTTGTCGCCAAGGTGATCGAGCGCGCTGGAGACCACGCCACCAACATCGCCGAGTGTGTGCTCTATGTAGTGGCGGTACGGATATCCGGCATGCAGCCGGTGCTCGCCTGCCTGAGTCCAATACTGTTTAGCAGGGCTGCTCAGCGTGGCGGCTTGCCCGCGTTGTTATTCAACCATCGACGGCCGGTGACGCTCAGGCCGCCATCGCATCGAACGCTTCACGTAGTGGTCGGCCACTGCTACCTTGGGCTTGCTTCAGAAAAATCTCTGCTATTCCCTTGGTGGGGATGCTCGCCTCCACCTTTCGAAGCTCTTCCAACTTCACCCATTTACAGCGCGCGATCTCGTTCGAGGGGGTTGGCGTCGCATCGTCACTCATCTTCGCGACAAACACAAAGTGTCGCGTTCGCAGGCCACGAAATTGGAAGGCGTAGCGGACGTGCTCCGAATCGAGAAGCGTCTCCTCCTTCAGCTCCCTTGCTGCGGTATCGACGAGTTCCTCGCCAGCCTTCTGCCGCCCTCCCGGAAACGCCCATCGCCCTCGCACTCGCGCAACCAGGAGAACGCGCCCGTTCCGCTCACAAATCACCGTCGCTCTGCGCTTCATTGGTCTTTTCGTTTGGTCGCGCGCCTGGCTCGTGTTCCCGCGAGCCGACGCTTAACAATGGACATCGCAGAATGATAGACCTGTCGTCGTGTTGAGGTGCGTGACGTTCCCCGGGAACATTAGATTCAATGATCTTCACGCGACTCCTGCGAGCGATGATCGTCGATGTTGTTTTCCGACTCCTGGTTACCTCTCTTCTTATGACGCGCTTTGGCGGTGATCTGAGCAATGTCCGCGCGCATATACCAGGGCCACCATGCAATGTGATAAAACCAAAGGATGGCGCCTCGTTTCCCCGCGCGCCATCGGAGGCCAAAGCCATCTGTGGGGAAGCTTTTGAACTCGCGGTGACCGAGACAAATGGTCCCGATGAGCATCCATACGATGGCAAGGATGAGCGTCGGCACGGAGAATACGCTAGCCGCACCAAAAAGCAGGATGGGAAGACAGATCTCAAAGCCTGTACGCGATTTCATGAGAGTACCTATTAATCACGTTTGTTTTTCTAGGCTAGTACATCTAATGCCGAGCGGTGATCGGAAATGGCCTTTGAAGGCGCAACCTGGTGCGCCAAACTGCAGCACCCGCCGACCCATCAATCAGGGTGGGCGACGTGTGCAACGACGAGTTCGCCGCACGCGATCAAGATAACTGCGACGACGGGCATCATGACCACGGGCACATTCCATTCTTTCGCTGAAGCGTCGAGCATGAATCGCCTGGCCGATTGATGAAACACCATCGCACAGGTCGCTTCCGGGTAGCAAGTCAGAGCAGAACAACGTCGTACTGGACCCGTCACGATTCGCGGCTCAAGTGGTGTCCGGCGTCGGATTTCTGGTGCCGGATCGATCCTCATGCGTGACAAGTCGTCCGTGGGCTGACAACTGCCGTAAGTTGTGGTCCGTTGCGGGTGTCGGTCTTAGCGTAAGCGGAGGCATGTACACCGCGTCGATCGGCGCGACGGTCATTATCCTTGTCATTCTGGTAGGCATGAAGCCACTCGAGCGACGCTTCATTTCCGTCAAGCAGCAGCGGTCGATTCAACTTCGGGCTGATCGTGGTGCCGTCTCGCTAAGAACGCTGCATGAAGCGCTCGGGAGCGCGAGCGTACGCGTCAAGCAGTTCATCGTTCAGCAGTCAGAGGACGATCCGGAAGTGGGCGAGATCCAGATTGAATTGTCTCGTACTACGGCGAATGATTTCGAGGTGATCGCTCAGCGGCTCATGTCCATGAATGGTGTAAGGTCGACCAAGCCGGACACGCGGTGACACCTGCAGGCCCGCAGGACGCGTTCCCATTGCTTTCAACCCGTTGAGCTTCAGCCGCAGGGGTAGGGGCGCGGAGGACTCAACGCACCCTTTGCAGACCGTCTGCCCAAATCGTGAAAGAATCGGAGCATTAACGCGTGCATCGTAATCGGCGCCTGACGCTCGGTCCGCGAGCCGCTGGTGCCCCAGAGCGACGAGGTAACCGTATGGCGACGACCCAGTCACCCGCAGGGCATGTGATTCTCGCGAGTGCCGATAGCGAGGCGTACCGCACGCTGCGCCGGCGACCCATGTCGCGCGCAGAAAGGTTCGAACTCGGCAGGAACCTGCGTCAGCAAGTCCCTCGCATCGATCTGGGCGATTGGAAAGCACCCGTCAATCGGCCAGACCCAATCGAGCTGATTAAGCAGTCTCACGAAGGAAGGCTGGATCGGCTCGTCCCCATTCGTGTCGGTCGGATGTTGGCTTCGCCCTACGGGTTTCTGCGTGGCACGGCAGTGGTCATGGCTCAAGACGTTGCCCATCTCCCGGCGACAGGTATCACCCCGGTAATCTGTGGCGATGCTCATCTGGGCAATTTTGGGTTCTACGCTTCGCCTGAGCGGGATCTCGTCATCGACCTGAACGATTTCGATGAAGCGCATCCCGGTGCCTGGGAATGGGATTTACGTCGACTCGTTGCGAGTATTTGGGTAGCGGGACGACACACTGGGGCGAGCGAATCGCAATGTCATGCGTCGGTGGCCTCGTGCGTAGCGGCATACCGTCAGGAGGTTCGGTTCCTGGCCGAGGAGCCGTTGTTGTCGCGCTCCTACGAGCGCATTGACGTGGACCGGCTGCACGAGAGGGCATCTGATACCGCGCTGCGCGATGAGATTGCGCGTGCGGCAAAGCGCGCACGTTCGCGTACCAGCGACCGCGCGCTGCCTCGGTTTACCACCGAGCGCGACGGGCGCCGGTACATCGTGGATGAGCCGCCGTTAATCACGCATGTTCCGGACGACGAGGCCGAACGGATAGCGGTCGCGCTCGATGAATACCTTCAGACGCTCGCACCGCACTGGCATCGTGTCCTCGGTGGTTACACCCTCGTGGATATCGCGCACAAGGTCGTGGGCGTCGGCAGCGTCGGGTTGCGGGCCTACGTCGCGCTGCTTGAGGGGAGCAGTGCCGACGACGTCGTGTTTTTGCAGCTCAAGCAGGCCCGTCGTTCAGTGCTGGCCCGCTTTGTTCACGGCGATTCGGCCTGGCACGCCCATCAGGGGCAGCGCGTTGTGGAGTATCAGCAGGCGCTGCAGACGGTAAGCGATCCGTTGCTCGGTTGGACGACCATCGATGGCCTGCAGTATTACGTCCGGCAGTTTCGCAACATGAAGGGCACCGTTCCGCTGGATGCGCTCGACCCGTCGGCACTGACCGACTATGCTGGGATAGTCGGCCATCTTCTGGCAAAGGGGCACGCGCGGACCAGCGGTGCGTCTATGATTGCCGGCTACGTCGGCTCGTCGGATAAGCTCGACCGAGCACTTTGCCGGTTCGCTCAGGCATACGCGGATCAAACAGAAGCCGATCACGAGAGATTGGTGAAAGCTGTCGCGCGCGGTGTGATGGCAGCGGAAAACGTCCAGCAGGGCGTGGGAAAGACAGCATTTCGACCGTAAAGCGATTGACAGATAGTTCCACGACCTCATTTTCGATCTAAAAACGGGTCAAGGCATTCGATCGGAGCTGAGTTCAGACGGATTTTCGTGGCTGCTATGCCCTGGCCACCTGCCGTTGAAACTGCATCGGTACGATCGGCAGCAACGGGTCGCGTCCGGAAGTTCGGGCCAAGGTCGCCGGTGATGCGCCGCGCTCGTGCTGTTATCTTCGGCAACCGGCCGAGGGCGTGTGAAAACGTATTCACCGCCTAAACTGAATCAACGCATTGAGACCGGATGACTCATGAAGCGATTCGTTGAAGGCGATGATCGCAAGCAAATCGCATTACTGCCCGAATGCGTAGACGACTTCTTGAGCGTGGAGGGAGAGGATAGACATGTTGAAGCCAAAGTGCCTGCCGCAGAAAAGAGGCTCAAGCATTGAGTTCAATCGCAGTCAGCAGATGACTGATTCTAAGTCTACCGGCCGTTGACTTGAGTCGCTTGAAGGGCCGTTGAGGGTCGATACAACCATCGAAGTTAGCGAGATAGTGGTGTTCCGTTCGGACGCGCTGGTAAGCGATTACGCACGAGCCACGCGGGATCGCGCGGACGCGTTCACCTTGCTGCGCTCGGGCGCCCGGTGCGGCCCGTCGGAAGCGCGGATGATTAGCTCAGGCGCCCAGACCTCCTGAAGTGATTGCGGTGATGCACCTTCGAGTCGCTGAGTCAGCATTTGGGCCATCCGCTTGCCCGCGCGATACGTTTCCGCTGAGAACGTTGTCAGCGCGGGCTGCACATATCTTCCGATCGGATGATTGTCTCCGCCAATCACGCCGACGTCATGCCCCGGCATCCTCCCCGTTTCCGCGATGCCGCGCAGCGCGCCCAGCGCAATCAGATCGTGCCCGCATACGATCGCCGTGGGCGGATCTGCGAGTTTAAGCAGCCGGCGCACGGCATCCGCGCCGCCTTCTTCCGAGATATCCGCCTCGATGCAGAGCGACTTGTCGAATCTGATTCCCGCTGCCCGCAAGGCTTCCGCATAGCCCGTTCGCTCGAGATGACTGAACATCAGATACTCCGGCGCGTGAACCAGCGCGATCCGGCGATGGCCCAGCGCGATGAACCGCGCACAGCCGGCGCGTCCGACGACCTGATGATCGATATCGACGAAGGGGAAGGCGTCGGACGTCTCGCTGCGGCCAAAGGCGACGAAGGGAATGTCGCGTTCGAGCAAATAGGCGATGCGTTCATCCTGGCGCCGCGTGCGCCCGAACAGCAGCGCATCGACGCGCTGCCGCTCGATGAGACGCTTGAACACATCGATCTCCGTTTCAACGCTGCGCGCAGACGCGACGATCACCTGATAGCCGGTGTTGTCCATCGCCTCGTTCACGCCCATCAGCATGTCCAGAAAAAACGGATGAGCAAATGATGTCTGCGGCGGCGACACGACGAACGCGATCGTATCCGCCGATCGCCGCCGCAAGCGACGCGCCGCCGGATCCGGCGAAAACCCGTGCAGCTCGGCGGCTTCCAGTACCCGCTTGCGCGTATCGGCGTTGACGTCCTCGCGGCCGTTTAGCGCCTTCGAGACGGTGCTGACGGACAGCTTCAGCTTCGCTGCAAATTCCTGGATGTTCATTCCCGCTGCTCTCCACATGTCCGCTTCGCGCAAAGCGTCGAAAACGATTTTCGGACATTCTACGCGCCCGTAACGCCCTCGACCGATACCGCGGTGCCATTCTCCGAAATCGATTGCGAAAGCCGGTTGTTGGACGCGGCGCAGGCATCGGTGTTTACCCTTCGACGAAAACCGGAGTCCACCACGAAAGCGGCATCGAACAGGGCGTTCCCGCCCTGACTGGGTGTGGCTCTTCACGAAATCGAACACTCGAATCGGAACCGAAAACGATTTCGAACATAGGTTTTTCAATGCTTGAATTCCGTGGAAGTGGCTGCTATCTTTGTTTCGAAATCGTTTTCGAAAGAACGCAGAAAATTCTGAAGCAACAGGCACGTCCACTCAACGGTGAGCATCTTGATCGAATATATCGTCACACCCAATGCGCCTCTGCCGCGCGGACATTACGCGCAGGCAACGAAAGCGAACGGTCTGGTTTTCGTCTCTGGACAATTGCCGCTCGAAAACGTAGACGGCGTCGTTCTTCCCGAAGGACTCGACGCGCAGGTTCATCAGGCTTTGTCGAACGTGCGTGAAGTGCTGCTGGCGGCGGGAAGCGATGTCGACAAGCTGTTGAGCGTGCAGATCTATGTCTCCGACATCGAAAACTGGCCGAGGGTGAACGAACTGTATCGGGCGTTCATCGGCGCTGACGCGCCCGCTCGAACCGTCGTGCCGTGTGGCCATTTGCACTATGGAGCGCATGTCGAGATCAGCGCGATCGCCCTGAGTGGCGACCTCGCCCGATAAACCACTGGCGCAGTTCAATCAGGAGATGACGATGCAGGCGTTTGACTGGTACAGGGAAGCGGCTCCGGCAGAGCGGCGCACGTTCTGGGGATGCTTTTGCGGCTGGACGCTCGATAGCTTCGACAATCAGGTGCTGTCGTTTCTGTTGCCCGCGCTGATGGCAGCGTGGCATTTCTCGAAGACCGAAGCGGGACTGATCGCAACGTCGTCCCTGCTTGCGGCCGCGCTCGGCGGGTGGGTTTCGGGCATCCTGAGCGATCGTCACGGCCGCGTGCGCGTGCTGACGGGCTCCATCATCTGGTTCACGGCGTTCAGCATCATCGCGGGATTCACCAACGCCTATCATCAGTTGCTGATCGTGCGCGCGTTACAGGGACTCGGCTTTGGTGCGGAGTGGGCTGTCGGCGCGGCGTTGATGGCGGAAGTAATCAACCCCGCGCATCGGGGCAAGGCGCTCGGGCTCGTGCAAAGCGGCTTCTCCGTTGGCTGGGCGCTCGCCGCCGTCATCACGGGCCTGCTGCTCGCGTATCTGCCTGCGTCCATAGCATGGCGCTCGGCGTTTTGGATCGGCGTCGTTCCCGCGCTCGTCGTGCTGCTGATTCGCCGATACATCCCGGAGCCCGAGGTATTCCGCGAAATGAAGCGGGCGACGGGCGGCGCGGTCGTGGCGACATGGCGTTCGTCGTTCCGCGCAGATGTCCGCCGCTGGAGCCTGCTTGCCGCGCTGCTCGTCACGGGGCTCCAGGCCAGCAGCTACGCAATCATGATCTGGCTGCCGACGATGCTCATTCAAGTGCGTCATTTGCCGGTATCGACCGTGGCGCTGATGGCGACGATGATGAGCGCCGGCTCGTTCATCGGGCAGGTCGGTTTCGCGTATCTCAACGACGCCTTCGGCCGCCGCTTCACGGCCATCGCGTTCTGCATCTTCTCCGCGTCGCTGACGGCCTGCTATCTCTTCGTTCCGATGGACCCTTGGCTTCTCGCGATGCTCGGCCTGCCGGTCGGCATGGGTATCAACGGCGCGTTCGCCGGCATCGGACCGATGTTGTCGGAGCTGTTCCCGACCGAGATCCGCACGACATGCATGGGCTTTTCGTACAACGCGGGCAAGTCGCTCGGCGCGCTGAGCGTCGCGCTGGTGGGTGCGGTGGCGGAGCGTATGGGCATGGTGGGATCGATCGCGCTGTTCGGCTTCATCGGCTACTTTTGCGCGCTGCTCGCGCTGACCTTCCTGCCGGAGACTCGCGGCCGTGATCTCACCAACGTCGTCGCCGACGACACAGGCTACGAACAGGCCGATCTGCTCGAACAGGCAAGCCCGACGCGCAGATGAGACTTCACCCTGCATCCATCGAAACATCGGAGACACGTATGAGCAGTGAACCGGGGGTCGAGTTTTACGATCCCGCCGCGGGCCACGGCCTGCCGCATGATCCGTTCAAGGCGATCGTCGCGCCGCGCCTCATCGGCTGGATATCGACACGTTCCGTGACCGGTCAGCCGAATCTCGCGCCGTACAGCTTCTTCGGCGCCTTCGCGAGCGCGCCGCCGATCATCGGCTTCTCCAGCGAAGGGCGCAAGGACAGCCTGCGCAACATCGAGGCGACGCACGAATTCGTGTGGAACCTCGCAACGCGTCCGCTCGCCGAGAAGATGAACCTGACTTCGGCGACCGTCGGGCCGGAAGTCGACGAATTCGAGCTGACGGGACTGACGCCCATCGCGGGGCGCAACGTATCGGCACCGCGAGTCGGCGAAGCGCCAGCTGCGCTCGAATGCAGGCTCTTGCAGGTCCTGCATCTGCACGACCTGCACGGCAAGCCCATCGACAACTGGCTCGTACTCGGGCAAGTAGTCGGCGTGCATATCCAGAAAGCGTATCTGAAGGACGGCCTTTTCGATACGCACGCCGCGCAGCCGATCATGCGCGCCGGCTATCGCGCGGACTACGCGCAGATTGGCGAAATGTTCGAGATGCATCGCCCGGTGGTCTGAGCGCCGCGCAATGATCGGCACACGCGCGCCTTCGATCGAAAACGATTTCGGAAAAGTGAGATTGCAATGACTCAAATCGACAACGAAGTATCCATGATCCGCGAAACCGCACGACGCTTCGTGCGCAACCGGCTAGTCCCGCTCGAGCAGCAGATCGAAACCGACGACGACGTCAGTGAAGAACTCCTTGCGCGGTTGCGCTCGGAAGTCGCGGCGCTCGGGTTGTACGGGTTTAATCTGCCGGAAAGCATTGGCGGCCCGGGTCTGACCGCTGCCGCAAAAGTCGCGATTCTCGAGGAGCTGACGCACACGTCGGTGCCGTTGAGCGAGGTGTTCGGTCATCTGCCGCTTCAGTTGTCACAGGCGAACGAGCGACAACGCGCCGAGCTTCTGCCAGACATTCTGGCAGGCCGGAAGATCGTCACGTATGCGTTGACCGAGCCTAACGCGGGCTCGGATCTGGGCGGCCTGCGCACGCGCGCCGAGAAAGCATCGGGCGGCTGGCTGCTCAACGGAGCCAAGCATTTCATCTCGCATGCGGAGACGGCGGATTACATCATCGTGCTCGCGCTCACCGACGCGTCGGCGCCGCTCAAGAGCAGGCTCAGCACGTTCATCGTTCGCCGCGGCAATCCGGGCGTCGTCGGCATGACGCGTTACAGGAAGATGGGCTGGCGCGGCTATCACCTGAACGGCTTCACGCTCGAGAACTGCTTCATTCCCGACGAAGATCTGCTCGGCGAGGTCAACGCCGGCTTCCTGGGCATGATGCAGTCGATCAACCAGGATCGCCTGCTGTCCGCGAGCCGCTCGCTCGGACTCTCTGCGCGGGCCCAGGCGATGGCCTGCGAATACGCGCAGGAGCGTAAGGCATTCGGTGCACATCTCGCACAGCATCAGGCGATCCAGTTCATGGTCGCCGACAACGACGTCGAGATCGAGGCGGCGCGCATGCTGATCCGCGCGGCGGCGGAAATGATCGAAAGCAAAGATCCGCACGCGCACGTCGCCGCGTGCCGCGCAAAGCTCTATGCGAGCGAGATGGGCTGCCGCGTGACGGATCGCGTGCTGCAGATTTTCGGCGGCATGGGTTACATGACGGAACTGCCCATCGAGCGCTTTTATCGCGATGCGCGGGCGTTTCGGATCGGCGAAGGCACGTCGGAGATGCAGCGGATTCAGATCGCACGCGCGGCGTTCGCATCGGGAGGTCGTCGTGGCCTTTGATCTGCTCGAAGCCGGCAACACCGATCTCGTCGCACTGCATCACGGCGAACGCAGCTTCACGCGTGGCGAACTGAGCGTGGCGTCGCGTCGCGCAGCGTCGTTTTTGCACGAAGCCGGCGTGAGACGCGGCGATACCATCGCAGTCTGGTTGCCCGACGGCGCTGTCTGGATGCAGCTCTTCTTTGGCGCGGCGCAGCTCGGCGCCTTGATGGTGCCCGTGAGCACACGCTTCAGGCAGCAGGAAGCGCTGCATGTCGTGAAGACCGCCAAGGCGCGCGTGCTCTTCGTGCCAGAACGCTTTCTCGATTTCGACTATGCCGGCGCGGCGCGCGAGATCAAAGTTGCATGCGAGACGTTGCAGTGGGTCGTCGAAGTCCCGCAGTTCGACAGCCTCGAATGGAACGCACAGAAGCCGTACCCGCACTGGGATGGGCGCGACACCGATCTGCTGTGTACTTTCATGACCTCCGGCACGACCGGTCAGCCAAAGCTCGCCGCGCACACGGCGGGCGGCATCGCGCGGCATGCGCGCAACGTCGGCGGATATAACGACATGCGTGTGAACGACGTCATGCTCTGCGCGCTGCCGCTCTATGGCGTGCTCGGCTTCGTGCAGGCCATCGCGGCGCTGGCTTCGGGCGCGGCCTGCGTGCTGTTGCCCGTATTCAAGGCGGACGCGGCGGCCGCGGCCATCGAACGGCATCGCGTGACCCATTTCTTCGGTTCGGACGCGATGCTCGACATGGTGCTCGACGCCGGAGACTACTCGCTGGCGACTTGGCGTCGCGGCGCGTTTCCGGAGTACGCAGGGCTCGGGCGCAGTGTCATTGCAAAGGCATGGGATGCGTGGGGCGTGCGTCTGACCGCTCTCTATGGCATGTCCGAATGCTTCGCGATGACCGCGATGCGCGATCCGGAAGGGGACGCGGAGCAACGCGGTTTGCCCGGCGGCATGCCCATTTCTCCCGAGATCGCTTTCCGGATCGCCGATCCCGAGAGCGGCGCGACGCTTCCCGACCGGCAACAGGGCGAACTCCAACTGCGCGGATATAACGTCATGGCCGGCTATCTGAACAATCCCGCGGCGACGTCAGCGACCTTCACGGCGGACGGCTGGTTCATGACCGGCGATCTCGCCTACGCCGACGGCGTTTCCTTCTGCTATGTCGGTCGCATCAGGGACAGCCTGCGCCTGCGCGGTTATCTGGTCGATCCCGCCGAGATCGAGATATTCCTTGCGCAGCATCCTGGCGTGGAGGCGGCGCAGGTCGTCGGCGTTCATGTTGAAGGCGAAGGGGACGTCGCCGTGGCGTTCATTCGCGAATCGAAGACGCCGGCAACCGAAGAGGCGTTGCTCGCCTGGTTGAAGCAGGGCATCGCCGGCTTCAAGGTGCCGCGCCGCATCGTGACCGTGCAAGCGTTTCCGCAGAAAGACGGTCCCAATGGCGTCAAGGTCCTCAGAAACGAGTTGCGCGAGATGGCGTCGCAACGCCTCGGACTTGCGCAAACAACATCGGCATGACACGGGAGATCGAACCATGAAGCAAGCTGAAATTCGCTCGGACATCGCGTGGGCGACGCCGAAAAAGGTGGTCATTCACGGCCTGGATCTGTGTGAAGACATCGTCGGAAAGGTCGACTTCGGGCAAATGGCCTTCCTCCAATTGTTCGCGCGCCTGCCCGACGCGCGCGAACTGCGCATGTTCAACGCGATGATGGTCATTCTCGTCGAACACGGCATCACGCCTTCCTCGCTCGCCACGCGCATGACGTATGCGGGCGCGCCCGAAGCAGTTCAGGCAGCGGTTGCCGCGGGCCTGCTCGGTCTGGGATCGGTGTTCGTCGGTTCGCTCGACAATGCCGCGCGGCTCTTGCAGGAGTCGATGCCCCATCCGGACGCCGCGCTCGATATCGATGCGCTCGCGCGCACGATCGTCGACGAGTACCGCGCGCGGCGGGAGATTCTGCCGGGCATCGGGCATCCGTTCCACAAGCCTGTCGATCCGCGCGCGCCCGCGCTGTTCAAGGTTGCGCAGGAGACGGGCTACGACGGACCGTACATCCGTCTCATGACGGCGATCGGCAAGGAGGCCGAACGCAAGCTCGATCGCGCGTTGCCCGTGAACGTCACGGGAGCGATGGCGGCCGTCGCATCGGAGATGGGCATTCAATGGCGCATTTGCCGGGGGCTAGCGGTTGCCGCCCGTGCGGTCGGGCTGGTCGGTCACATTCTCGAGGAGATGCGGCAGCCGCTTGCGACCGCGCTCTATCTGCGCACAGAACACGAGGCGAGCGCGCATCTGGTTCCTCAGCAAGAGCGGGAGGAAGGATGAGCGCACTGCAAGGCAACGGCTTTCGGTTCTGGACAGAAGAGAAGCTGAGAAACGCCGACACGGATCAGTTTACGCACATCAATAACGCGGCCATCGCGACATTCTTCGAGGCAGCGCGCATGGAGATCGTCGCGCCGCCGCAGATTCGCGCGCTGATGGACAGCGCAAATCTGGCCGTCGTCAGATTGCTGATCGAGTTTAGTGCCGAGTTGCACTTCCCGGGTCGCGTGCGGGTGGGGACCAGGGTCGTCGAGGTGGGCAACACGTCGTTCAAGGTGCGGCAGGGCTTGTTCGATGAGCGTCACGAAACCTGCTACGCGACAGCGGAAGCCGTGTGCGTTCTGCTGCACGGCGAGACCGCACGCCCGCATCCGATCAGGCCGGAACTGCGCGCATACCTGTTGACCGACGACGCAACGGAGACGCTCGTATGAACGCTGAGATGGTGCTGTATGAGCGGCGCGGAGACATCGCGCTCGTCACGCTGAATGACCTCAATCGCCGAAACGCGCTTTCGCGCGAGATCGTCCGTGGAGTATCGGCTGCGTTGCAGCGCGCAATGGATCAAGGCGTACGCGCGGTCGTGATCGCCGCGAACGGCCCGGCATTCTGCGCAGGCGCCAACATTGACGATCTTCGCGACGGATGGATGGAACGTCCGGCGGCCGAAGAAGATCCGGCGTTGATGTTCAAACGCATCGCCGAATTCGAAAGACCGGTGATCGCCGCGGTTCATGGCCCGGCGCTCGGCGGCGGCATGGAGCTCACGCTCGCGTGCGATCTCGTCGTCGCGGGCGAGGCGGCGTGGTTCTCGATGCCGGAGCTGGGACACGGCGTGATCCCGAACACGGGTGTGGCTTTGCTGCCGCGCGTCGTGGGGTCGCGCAGGGCGTTCGATCTGATTCTGACGCGACGACGCGTTCCGGCCGACGAAGCGTTGGACTTCGGTCTCGTCAATCGCGTGGTTCCTTCGCACGCGGTTCTCGACAGCGCGCTGTCCCTTGCCGCACAGGTGGTCGAAGCGGTGCCGCCGGGTGCGATGAAGGCGGCGAAGCTAAATCTGCGCGCGCATGCCGCCGTCGACTGGGAGCGTGTCGTGGAGTCGCCGCTCGATGTTCCGAAGACGGAATGGCAGGAAGGACTCGACGCGTTCATGCAGAAACGCACGCCCGACTATGACCGCTTCTGGCGAGGCAACACGACGACATTGCAAGGCAAAGGAGACTGACGTGAAAGTACTGGTATCTGTCAAGCGTTGCGTGGACGCCAACGTGAAGGTCGGCGTGAAGCGCGACAACACGGGCGTCGACATTGCGAACGTCAAGATGTCGATGAATCCGTTCGATGAGATCGCGGTGGAGGAAGCCGTGCGCCTGAAGGAAGCGGGCGTGGCGACGGAAGTGATCGCCGTATCGGCGGGCGTCGCGCAATGTGAGGAAACGCTGCAAACCGCGCTTGCGATCGGCGCGGACCGCGCAGTGCTCATCGAATCAAACGAGGACTTGCAGCCGCTCGCCGTGGCGAAGCTGCTCAAGGCGCTGCTCGACAGGGAGCAGCCGTCGCTCGTGATTCTGGGCAAGCAGGCGATCGACGACGACTCGAATCAGACCGGCCAGATG
>LRBF01000243.1 GCA_001580565.1 Caballeronia megalochromosomata
TTTGTTTCAGCGACATGCCGGAACTCTCTCTTGCTGAACCAGCGCGCTCAAATAACTAGCTTGTCAGACCGTGCGCGATCCAAGCCCGGTGAGTTTTGTGGGGGCACTCGCTACTGCCGGGCCATTAGGTCAATCGCCTGTGCCGCGGCCGGTATGAGGCACTTTGGATGGGACAAGCTGTTTCTTTGGTTACTTTCTTTGCAGCAGCAAAGAAAGTGACTGCCGCCCCGCACAGGGGCAGTGCCAATAGACCGACACGAAAACGGGATCCAGCGAAAATCCCTCAGCGATGCGGCCACAGACCGCAATACTGCTGACCACCTTCGAGATTGGGCCCAACGGTGCCATCCCCCTTCACGATCTTGAGCCAGCCGTTCGGATCAGACGCCGTGGGCGTGTCACCACAATTGTTGTGTACCCAGTGAATGCCGCCGCTAAACGGAATGCCGCATGCTTCGAGCCTGTCGCCGACCTGGATGATATTCAGCGGCGCAGGCACACCCTTGCTGTTCTTCTGATAGCCCGAAGCGAAGACGTTGTCGATCGCGACATCGTATGTCTTGCCGTCGGTATCGCCCTTGAGCTTCAGATGCGTATGCGACAGCTCCACGCCGTGACGGAACATGCCGTCCTTGAACGTCGGCGGCGACACCACTTGACCGGTGAGCAGCGTGCCGCCTGCCGCGTGGCAATCCTGCGCATCGTCGGCAAGCGCGTTTGCCGATAATGCGGCGAGCAGCAAGGCCGTAGCCATCGACATGCGCGCCGGCCCTGCGCTGAGACGGCTGCTGAATTCGAGCATGGGTAATCTCATGTTTTCTCTGCTCATAAGGGGCTCGCAAAACCGCCGCGAGTCATTTCATCAGCATCATCTGCACGACCTTGACGATGACGAGCCCCACGGCGATGACGAGGTATCCGCGCAAGGCGCTCACCAGATCCGGCTCGACAGCGTGAGCCGAGGCGTGGGCAACTGGTCGAGCGGCGGCATACGCCACGTATCACGCAGGTGTCGCAACTGCAGTGTCGATTCGACGCTCACGGTTTCACGACGGCCGCGCTTCAATACCATCGCCGCAAAAGCGCAGAGCGCGATCACCGTGCCGCCCGCCAGAATCGCGCCGATGGTCTCGCCACTGATGTCCGGGTACATGACCGAAGCCGTCAGGACGATGGACAGCATCACCAGCACCCACACGACGGCGCCTGTGAAGACATTCAGCGCCCTGGAGTTGACCCAGGGACCGAGCACGGCCCGGTCGTTGCACAGGAGCAGCAGGAAGACCGTTGCGCTCGGGAGCAGCACCCCGGCGAGCGTTTGCACCGCTTCCGTGAGCAGGCCCAGCGGACTGCCGGGCATGAGAACCAGCGCCGCCGCCAGCGCGATGATCCCGAAATAGACGAGATAGAAACCCTTCGCATCGGACACGCCGCGATGCAGGGAGTGGCGAATCCTGAAGACGTCGCCGATCGCGTAGGCAGTCGACAGCGACACAGCCGCCGCGCCGATGATGCACGCGTCGAGCAGCGCGACGGCGAAGATGGTCGCGGACGTCCTGCCGACATATTTGTCGAGCCCCGCGATCACGCCGCCCGCATCGGTGAACTGGCCGAACTCCGGACGCCCGGCGAAGAGCGCCGCGCAGAACGAGATCATCGCGATCGCGCCGATCAGCACGAAAGCAATGCCGATCCACAAGTCCGCCTTCTCGTATTTCATGAAGCGCGGCGTGATGCGCTTGTCGACTACATAACTTTGCTGGAAGAACAATTGCCACGGTGCGACGGTCGTCCCGACGATGCCGATGACGAGCAGCATCACGTCGGAGAGTTTTGCGTGCGCCGGCCAGTTGGGCACGAAGAAGTCACGCGACATCTGGCTGACGGGCGGATGCACGGAGACGAGCACCGGAACCAGCAGCAGGCTCAGCAGGCAAAGGACGAGCGCAAACCGTTCGAAACGCCTGAAATTGCCGGTACTGACCGCGGCCATGATGAGGGCCGCGGCGATACAGACACCCGCGATCTTCGAGACACCCAGAAAATCGAGCGCAAATGTGATGCCGATGAACTCGGTGACGATGGTCAGTGCATTGAGGATGAACAGGTCGATGACGCTGAACGCACCCCAGAACTTGCCGAAACGCTCGAAGATCAGCCGGGCGTGGCCGACACCCGTCACCGCGCCCAGGCGCAGCACCATTTCCTGATTGACGAAGAGCACGGGAACGAGCAGCAGCAAGGTCCAGAGCAGGGTGGTGCCGTAGTTCTGTCCCGCCTGCGTATAGGTGCCGAACGCGCCTGCGTCGTTGTCGCCGACCATCACGATGAGACCGGGGCCGAGGATCGCGAGCAGGGTCTGCACGCGCGCCCGCCAGCTGCGCCGGGGCGCCGTGTCGTGATGCGCGATGGTCCCGAACGCACCCTTGATGTCGCCGAGATGGGCCGAATCGAGCACGGCGCTGCGTTCGGGGGCGGCGCTGCCTGGTGGTGAGACGTTCGATGGCGTGGACATTTTTGTAATCCTAATAAGGCGCGCAAAAGCAGCCGCGCATGGTCGCGGCCGAGGGCCTCACGGGCGCGCATGAGCGACGCCAGTAAGGGGCGTAAGAGAGGTGCACGGGGAAAACGACTGCGACGCGCACCGTCCGCTGGCTGGCGGGACGGCGGCTATGGAAAAGGAGGCGCTGACGTCCGGCCGGTTAGGCGGCGAAACTGTTCGATGATCGACTACTGCTGCTGTCCAAGGCATCAGCCCCTTTGGTGGATATGCAAAAATTGTAGGCGCGCTGCTCGAAGCAAGTCAACACAGTCCGTGCAAATGAAATCCAAAATGCAGGACTTTTGTGCAATTGCACGCGCGAAGGTCGGGATGCGCCGCGCCGTTGCTTTCGAGACGCTTGCCATGAAAGGAAGGCGAAGGGCTTTGCATCACGACGCGAGCTTGCGGGCCAGCCCGCGCATGCCGTCGAAGATCGCGCCAGCGACGTCCATCGGGAAGTCGTCTGGCAGCAGCGCGGCCACTTGGTCGATGACCTCGGGCGTGCGCGCGACGAGTTCATCGATCATCGTTTCGACTTCGGGCGCGGCGAGCCCGACGCGCCGCCCCTGCGCGATCCAGTGCCGCCGCCGGATTTCGCCGATCAGATAGTGGACGTTCTTGCCGCGCACGGCCATGGCGAGCCGCACGCGCTGGGCGGCGAACTGGCTGGGCCCCGTGCCGATGAGCGGATGCGCCGAGAGCACGTCGTAGAGCGGCGTCGATTCGTACTGGTTGCCGGGCAGATGCGCGATGCTGAAGTTCTTCGCGTGCCCATCGGTCGCGGCGAGCAGCCAGAAGAGCATCTGCGTCAGGAGGAAGTGACGGCGATCCTGCGCCGCGCGCGTCGATCCGGCGAGCACGTCCATGATCCGCTCGATGCCCGGGCCGCCGTCCGCTTCGTACTTGTACAGCGCGGGCGTGCCGGTGGCCTGGCACATGTCTTCCTGCGGCAGGCGCAGAATCCACGACTTGTCGCTCGACGGACGCCGATCGAAGCGCTCGACGATCAGCACCTTCTGATCCGCGAACCGGCCCATCTCGCAGCGCGCGATGGGCAGGCCGAACGCCGCGACGATCTTCGAGCAGAGCCATTCGTTCTCGACCGACGTGCGCATGTCGGCGCGCATGTTGCCGACGAGGCCGAGCGGCAGCTTGAAGATATGCGTGGTCGGCGTGCTGCCCTCGGGCAGAAGCCAGCGCCGGCCGTGCCGCAGGAGCGCGGTCTTTTCCTGCGCCCCGGCGATGGACAGCCGCAGGTCTTCGACCGATTCATGCTGGCCGAGCTGCGGCGCGGAGGTCGTTTCGCGCAACAGACGCGCGATCTGCGATTCGGTGAGCGCGCGGCCCTTGATGCTCTCCAGATCGACGGGTTCTTCGCCGGGCGGCAGCATCTGAAGGGCGCCGACGCAGTCGCGGCCGAGCTGGGCGAGCAGCTGGAACGGCGTGGTGCCGCCCGTGCGGAAGCGTGTGGCGATGCGGCGGCGAATCGGCTCGCTGTCGGGCAGGAGATTGTCGAAGAAATCCGTGACGACCTGTCCGCGCCACGGCTGATTGCCCGGCGTAAAGGGCAGCGACAGAGATAGCGGGCGGCCCTGCGCATCGGCGATCCAGTCATCGCGATAGACGAGGCGTTCGCCGGCGGCGCCGTGCTCCCAGTATCCGACGGGCAGGCCGTTCATCCACAGGTCGAGCCGTCCCGTTTGCGTGCGGCGCGCCATGATTACCAGTTCTCCCGTTTCTTCGTGGTGGCGGTCGTGGCGCGTTTGCGTGCGGGGCGGGGCGCGGCTTCGGGCTGTCGCGGTGCGCGGCGCGACCGCGCGGAGGTGGCTTTCGCGGCGGCGGGCGGCGGGCTGACCGGCGCGGCTTCGCCTGCTTTGGCCGGACGCGCGGTTGCGGCCCGGGTGAGCGCGAGGTCCACGTCGAGCACGCGCAGGACCTTGAACAGGCGCTCGACGCTCACAGCCGCGGGATTGGCTTCGAGCTGCGCATAAGTCTGCTGCGTGACGCCGAGACGCGCCGCGACGGTCGCCTGTGTCAGGCCCGCGGCCTTGCGAAAGCCGAGCAGGATCGGCCTTAGCTGGTTCAGTGTCTTCAGGGAATAGTCCACTGCGTGCTCCTACAGGCGCTAGACTGTAAAGCGATCTTACAGCCTATGACCTGTTTTATGCAAATACAGCCGATCGGCTGTAAATCGGAGACGCGATTTATCGACTGTGGAAGGATGGAGCCAGGTTGCGTGCGCTCAGACCGATCACATTGGTCAGCAGGCGCACGATCGTCAATGCGGTGATGTCCCGCACGTCCAGCGCCGGATGATGCTCGACGAAATCGATGCCCGCCAGTTGCGTCTTCACGCACAGATGTTTGAGGATGCCGCGCGCCTGATGAAACGTCAGTCCGCCCGGCAAGGGCGCGACCACGCCCGGCGCGATGCCCGGATCGAGTCCGTCGACATCGAAGGTCACGAACCACGGCGCGTCGTTCACCAGATGCTTCGTGACGGCCGCGATGCCCTCGTCGTGCACCACGTCCGCCGGAACCAGCACGTTGCCCGAGCGCAGCGCGTCCTCGACATCGCTCGCGCGCGCGCTGCCGCTGCCGCGCAGGCCGACCTGCACGATGCGCCTGACGAACGGCATCTCGCGGATACGCCGCATCGGGCTCGAATAGCCGTGCCGCTCGCCGTTCACTTCATCGCGGAAATCGAGGTGCGCGTCGAACTGCAGCACGTTGAGCGGGCCGCGCGATTCATAGGCGCGCACGCACAGCGGAGGAATCGAATCGTCGCCGCCGAGCACGACCGGGATCGCGCCGCGCGCCAGCAAGGCCGCGACCGAAGCGGTCACCGCCGCCGCGTTGCGGGCGACGTCCAGCGTGCCGGGCACATTGCCGCAGTCGACGCCCGTCGCGCCCGAGTCGCCGAACAGCGTGCCCTGCAGGTCGAAGTCGTAGTGCCCGAGCTGCCGTCCGTAACGGAAACTGCGCTCGCGGATCCTGTCGGGCGCGTTGGATACGTCGCAATGAAGCAGGGCGGGACCGTAGGGAATGCCGTAGGGTGCGCCGAGCACGGCGAACGTCGCCGCGACCTTGCTCAGATCCGGCTCGGCGGGAAAGGCGAGAAACGGAACCTTCGGTGAATCGCAAAGCATGTTGACCTCGATGAGAAAGACGAATGCGCGAACCGTGCGTCAGTCGGCGACGACGTGCTCCAGCACGTCCGGACGGATCGGCCCGAGCGCGAAGATATAGATGAGGCATCCGATGATCGCCACGATCGATGCCGAGACGAGACCCGGCGTGAACGAACCGGTCGCGTCCTTCAGGAAGCCGATGACGGCGGGGCTCGCGATGCCCGCGAGATTCGCGACGCAGTTCTGGAAGCCCGCGACCGTGCCGGCCACCGAGCGCTCGCCGCGCGCGGAGACGTCCGCGGGCAGCGCGAGAATGCTCGACGTGGCGACCGAGACGCCGAAGAACGCAATCGACAGGAGCAGCAGCGCGAGCCATGCCTGCGTGACGATGCCGGCAACGCCGATGGTCGCGCTCAACGCCATGCCGACGACGATGCAGGTCTTGCGCGCGAAGTCGAGGCCGTAGTGGCTCGCGGCGATGCGGTCGGAAATCCAGCCGCCCAACCAGGAGCCGACGAGTCCCGCGAGCCCCGGCAGGATGCCGTAGAAGCCGAGTTGGAGCAGCGTGAAGCCGCGCTCCTTCACGAGATAGGTCGGATACCAGGTGATGAAGAAATAGATCACGTAGCCCTGACACGCGAAGCCGAGCGACATCGCCCAGACCACTCTCGACGTGAAGAGCCGGCCCCATTTGATGCGGACCGCGCGCCGCTTCGTGGCGGGCGCATCCTCGCCGATATGCTCCACCTCGGCCTCGTTGACGAAGCGGCTCTGCGCGGGAAACTCGCTCGCCACGAAGAGCCACACGACGACCCACACGAGCCCGACCGCGCCCGTGAAGAGAAACGACGCCTTCCAACCGTAGGCCGTGATGATCGCGGTGCAGATGGGCAGGGCGATCAGCGTGCCGCCGCGCGCGCCGCAATCGTAGATGCCGGAGGCAAGGCCGCGTTCGGTCGGCGGAAACCAGCGTTCGACGAATTTCGTCGCGGCCGGGAAGGCGCCCGCTTCGCCCACGCCCAGCAGGAAGCGCAGGCCGAGCAGCGATGCCGCGCCGCGCGCGAGGCCCGTCGCCATCGTGAAAATCGACCACCACACGACCGCGGCGGCGAACACGGCCTTGGCGCCGAGCCGGTCGACGAGCATGCCCGCCGGAATCTGGAATGCCGCGTAGGTCCAGAAGAACGCCCCGAGAATCAGCCCCGATTCGCCCGACGACAGATGCAGTTCGGTGTTCATGTACGGCAGGGCGACCGCGAGGTTCGCGCGATCCATGTAATTGGTGACGATCGCGAGAAACGCGAGGAACACCATGAACCATCTGAATTTCGTGGGCTTTTCGGCCCGTGTGATCGGCATCGTCTGCATCGTTCGTCTCCCGGGCTCCTGGCGAGCCTGCTGTCATCCTGTGCGTGATCACAATTTCAGCGAAAATCGCGCCTGTACGCCAATACATCTTTGAGCGCGAGTCCATAACCGCAGGTTATGCTCCGAGGATTACCCGCGTTCCGGAGAAGGCATGCCCAGGCTCAACTACCATCAGGTCCAGTTGCTGTACGAGGTCGTCAGGTGCCGCACGCTCACCGCGGCGGCGCAGAACATGCACATCTCGCAGCCCGCCGTGACCAAGCAATTGAAAGCGCTGGAAGAAAGCCTGGGCGTCAGGCTGTTCAAGCGCGAGAAGGGCCGCTTGCTGCCCACGGCCGAGGCGATCCTGCTGTTCGAGCAGACCGAGCGCACCAACGCCAGCCTGCGCGCCCTGAACGAACTCGCCGATGGATTGCGCACGGGCACGCTCGGGCGCCTGAGCATCTGCGCCTATCCGGCGATCACCGAACGGCTGCTGCCCGAAGCGATCGCGGCGTTTCAGGCGCGCTTTCCGAAGGTCTTCGTGGAGGTCGCCATCGAGAACGCGGAGAAGATGCTGGATCTGGTCGAGAGCCAGCAGGTCGATCTGGGTATTTGCGCGCCGTTCCGGGAGATGCGCAACGTCACCGAACAGCACTTGCTCGATTCCACCATCGTCTGCGCGATGCGCTCGGACCATCCGCTGGCGGGCCGGCGCTCGGTGCATCTTTCCGAGCTTCGCGATGCCGCCCTGACGACCGTGGGCGCGCTCGAAAGCATGCCTGAACTGCAGGCGCTGCTGTCGTCGGTCGAATCCGGCCGTCTGGTTCATGCGCGCGTATCGAGTTCCGCGCTTGCCTGCCGGATGGTGCAGTCGAACGGCCAGCATGCGATCGTCGAGAGTCTCACGGCGGCGTCGATCGATGCGGCGGGACTGGCGTTCGTTCCGCTCGAAACGATCCCGCCGCGCCGGATCGCGATGCTGCGGCCGTCGCTGCGGCCGGGCAGTTCGTTCACCGACGCGTTTTGCGGGATCATCGCGGAGCAGGCGCGCAAGCTCCGCGTCGAAATGGCGCGGCGGACACAGGCTCGTTGAGCCGTGTCCACACCGGACCCGGCAGCGTCAGATCAGCAGTTCGACCGATCGCAACACATTGCGCGTCTGCTGCGACGAGGATTCCAGCCCGTCGCGAATCGTGCCGATCAGGCAGTCGATGAAGCACTCGGACGCTTCGCTCAGCGGATGGCCGCTGCGCGATATGACGCTGACCATCGCGTCTTCGAGCTGCTCGCGCAGTGGAAACGCGCACAGACATTCGCGCGCCGCGCTTAACTCCACGAGCGGCCATGGAAAGACGCTCACCATGTCGGTTTGCCGCAGCAGCGAAATGGCGATCGAGAACGAATGGGCCAGGTGAATCTTGCGCGGCATCGGCACGCCGTGCCGCGAGAACATGTTTTCGACCAGCGGACCGTCGTTCGCCGGGTCCCACGTGAGCACCCAGTCGAGCTCGCCCAGTTCGGCGAGCGAATGGCAGCCGGCGTGCGCATGACCTTCGCGGCCCACCACCGCGCACGTCGACGAAAACAGCGGCCGATAGCTGAATTCGACACCCGGCGCGCCCGGCGACGGCCTGCCGATGAAGAAGTCGAGACTGCCGTCGCGCAGACGCGGGTTGGCGATCGACAACAGCCCTTCGAAGAATTCGAGCCTCACATCGGGCATCCGTTCGCAGAATCGCGTGATCGTTTCCGGCAGAACGTCATGGCGATCCACGGCGTCACGGCGACCGTGAGCTTGCCGCGTGCCGCTCCGCGCAACGCGCCCATCGCTTCGTGAGCGCGTGTCATCTGACCCACCATCAGCCGCGCATGGACCAGGAGCGCGTGGCCCGCCTGCGTCAGGCTGACGCCCGACGACGTGCGCAGCACGAGCGGCATCTGCACGTCTTCCTCGAGCTGGCGCAGGCTCTTCGTGATTGCCGCGGGCGAGGCCTCGAGCACGCGCGCGGCGCCGCGAATGCCTCCGGCATCGGCGACGGCCACGAGCGTTCGAAGTTGATGGAGCTTCATGCAGTGTCGTCGGGTGGGCTGCTGCGCCGGGTGTTAACCGTTGGTTGTCACGTTCACGATTCTAGCTCTCCCCCGCTCGATTCTGTCGCGCTACGTTAGCCCCAATTCCAGCGACAACGAGACGCCAACGATGAACGCCCCAGACGACTTCCTTGCGATCCGCGATGAAATGATCGTGTTGCGACGCCGGATCCACGCCCATCCCGAACTCGGCTACGAAGAATTCATGACGAGCGATCTCGTCGCGCAATGCCTCGAAGAATGGGGCTACGAGGTCCATCGCGGACTCGCGGGAACGGGTGTGGTCGGTACGCTCACCTGTGGCGACGGTTCGCGGCGAATCGGCCTGCGGGCGGACATGGACGCCTTGCCGGTCCATGAACGCACCGGCCTGCCCTATGCGAGCGTTACGCCCGGCAAGATGCACGCGTGCGGTCACGACGGCCATACGGCGATGCTCCTCGCCGCCGCGAAGCATCTCGCGCGCACCCGCGCCTTCAACGGCACGCTGCACCTCGTCTTTCAGCCGGCCGAAGAAGGTCTCGCCGGCGCGCGGCGCATGCTCGAAGACGGTTTGCTGGAACGCTTTCCATGCGATGCGATGTTCGCCATGCACAACATGCCGGGGTATCCCGCCGGACATCTCGGTTTTCGCGCGGGACCGTTCATGGCGTCGGCGGATCAGGTGAGCGTGCGCGTGATCGGCCACGGCGGTCACGGCGCGATGCCCCACATGACGGTCGATCCCGTGGTCGTGTGCGCTTCGATCGTGCTCGCGCTGCAGACCGTGGTGTCGCGCAACGTCGCGCCGCTCGACATGGCCGTGATCACGGTGGGCGCCATCCATGCCGGCGAGGCGTCGAACGTGATTCCCGACGAGGCGCGCATGAACATCTCGGTGCGGGCCTTGCGTCCCGCCGTGCGCGACGAACTCGAGCGGCGCATCACGCAGCTGATCGAGGCACAGGCCGCCGTGTACGGAGCCCGCGCCGAGGTGCGCTACGAAGCGAGCTATCCGGTGCTGGTGAACGACACCGGCATGACCGCGTTCGCTGAGGACGTCGCGCGCGAATGGCTCGGCGACGAACGCCTGATCGCCGATCTCCAGCCGTTCACCGGCAGCGAAGACTTCGCATGGTTTCTGCACCGTTGCCGCGGCTGCTACCTCATCATCGGCAACGGCGACGGGGAAGGCAGTTGCATGGTGCACAACCCGGGCTACGACTTCAACGACGACATCCTCATGACGGGCGCCCGCTACTGGGTGCGTCTGGTCGAGCGCTTTCTGGTCTGACGCCGGCAACGCGGCTGAATCCATCCACCTACTTCGGAACACGCCATGAAACGTGCATTGCTTCCCGTACTGCTTGCGCTCGCCATCGTGCCCGCGATGACGCGGGCGCAGGATCCCCAGACGATCCGCTTCGGCGTCGATCCGAGCTATCCGCCGTTCGAGTCGAAGGCGGCGGACGGTTCGCTCGTCGGCTTCGACATCGAGCTCGGCAATGCGATCTGCGCGCAATTGCATCAGAAATGCGTCTGGGTGGAGCAGAGCTTCGACGGTATGATCCCGGCGCTGAAGGCGCGCAAGTTCGATGCGATCCTTTCGGCGATGTCGGCCACCGAGTCGCGCCGCAAGCAGATCGACTTCACGAATCGTCTCTACAACGGGCCGTCCGCGCTGATCGCGCGTTCGGGCACGACGCTGCAACCCACCGCGCAGGCGTTGCACGGACAACGCGTGGGCGTGGTGCAAGGCTCGACGCAGGAGAGCTACGCGCAAACCGAATGGGCGACGAAGGGCGTTACGCTCGTGTCTTACCAGACGCAGGACCAGATTTATCAGGATCTCGTGACGGGACGGCTGGACGCGGCGTTCCAGTCGTCGGTGCAGGCGGACTACGGCTTTCTGAAAACCCCGCGCGGCAAGGGCTTTGCGCTCGTCGGCGAGCCGGTGAAGGACAGTCGCGTGGCGGGCGATGTCGCGATCGGTCTGCGCAAGGGCGACGCGGCGCTGGAGGCGCGGCTCAGCCAGGCGATCGACGCGATCCGCAAGGACGGAAGCTATCAGCGCGTGGCGTCGAGGTACTTCAATTTCGACATCTACGGAAATTGATCGCACAAGCGAACAACAGGGAGCGAGCAATGCACGAAAGCCTGAAGGCGCGTCTGGCCAGTGCCGTGACGCCGGAATTGAAGGAAGCGTTTCGCCGCGACGGCGCGGTGTGCGTGCGCAACGTCTTCCGGGAAGAGGAGGTCGCCCTGCTGCGTGAAGGCATCGACCGCAATCTTGCCGCACCGAGCGAACGGGCCAAAGTCGCGAGCCGGCCCGACGACCCCGGCTGGTTCTTCGAGGACTTCTGCAACTGGCAGTCGAACGATGCGTACCGGCGCTTCATCGTCGAGTCGGCCGCGCCCGCCGTGGCCGGCGCGTTGATGGGATGCGCGACCGTGCGGCTTTATCACGACCATGTGCTCGTGAAGGAGCCGAACACGCGCCAGCGCACGCCCTGGCATCAGGATCAGCCGTACTACAACATCGTCGGCGGCGACAACGTGAGCATGTGGATACCCGTCGATCCCGTGGCGCGCGAGTCGACGCTCGAATTCGTCGCGGGCTCGCATCGCGGCCCTTGGCTGATGCCGCGCACGTTCATGGAAAACGAGGCGAAGTGGTTCCCGGAAGGCAGCCTCGCCGACCTTCCCGACATCGAAGCCGATCGCGACGCCCACCCGATCGTCGGCTGGGCGCTCGAACCGGGCGACATGGTCTGCTTCAACATGCTCACCCTGCATGCGTCGGGCGGCGTCGGCGGCAACGTGCGGCGGCGGGCGTTCTCGATCCGCTTCATCGGCGACGACATCCGGCACGCGCCGCGCCCCTGGCGCACGTCGCCCGAGTTTCCCGGTCTCGCCTCGACACTGCCCGATGGCGCACCGATGGATCACCCGCTGTTTCCGGTCTTGTGGACGCAGCAGGCCTGATCCGACTGGCGAGCACAGCGTTTATGAGTCCGCCTGCCCGCTCGTCTCGCCTATCACACGCAGCAGCCGGTCGTTGAGCCGCTGCTGTTCCCGGGCCTGCGTCAGCAGCCAGCGATGAAAGCTGCGGCAGTGCGACTTGTCGAACGTGTGAGGCCGCCACGTCAGGAAGTACGGCCAGGGCAGCGCCAGGCCCAGCGCGAACGGCATGACGAGCCTGCCGGCGGCGAGGTCGTCGCAGATCATCGACGACTGCGCGAGCACGAAGCCGTGACCGTCGATGGCCGCCTGGATCGCCACGCCCGACAGCGAATGCACCTGGCGCGAGTCGTTCACGCGCCGGTTGTCCGTTTCCTCGACGCCGTTCGCGTGAAACCAGTCGCGCCACGATGGCGGCGACGCGAACTTGGGCAGCCAGTCCACCGCAATCAGCGGATACGCGAGGATGTCGGCGGGCGTTTCGAGCGGCGCATCCTCACGCAGCAGATGCGGGCTGCAGACGGGCACGACGCTGTCGCGAAAGAGCTCGACCGCATTGCTGACGTCGGCCACGCGATCGCCGTAGCCGATACGAAAATCGATCTCATAGCCGTCCGGCGACGGCTCCGTGCGCGTGCCGTCGAGATAGATGCTCAGGTCGGGATGATGCTGCTGCCATGCGGTCACGCGCGTGGCGAGCCATTTCGACATCAGCGACGGCATCGCGCTCACGCTGAGATTGCGCACGTTGCGCGACCGTTCGATCTCGGCATGCGCGACGCGCAGGCTTTCGAACGCGAGCGCACAACCTGCGTGGTAGCGCGCCCCGGCGGCGGTCAGGCGCAGCCGCTTGCCGTCCTTCTGCATCAGGCGCAGGCCCAGCGCGTCTTCGAGCAGCTTCATCTGCTGGCTGACCGCGCCCGCGGAAATGCCGAGCCGTCGCGCCGCTTCGGTGACGCCGCCGCAGCGGCCCACGGCTTCGAAGACCTGAAGCGCGCGCAAAGGGGGAAGGGTCTGCATCGGCATCTCCCGCGTGATTTTTTCAGTTTAGAAACTCTAAACGAAGCGGCAGTTTTTCACATCTGTTCTTCGGTGTTCTGGCTTCGTATGCTTCTCACACGCTCGAGACGAAGCAAAAGCCATCGACCGGGCGACATCGAACAGGAGGCGGTGCAATGTTCTTGAAGAACGCGTGGTACGTCGCGGCATGGGACAAGGAGGTGACGCAGGATCTCCTGCCGTTGACGATTCTCGACGAGGCGGTCGTCCTCTATCGCAAGCACGACGGCACGCCCGTCGCGCTGGAAGATGCGTGTCCGCATCGCAAGCTGCCACTCTCGATGGGCCGGCGCGTCGGCGACGAGGTGGAGTGCGGCTACCACGGACTGACGTTCGATTGCTCGGGCGCCTGCACGCGCGCGCCGGGTTCCACGCGCATACCGACGGGCGCGCGCGTGCGCAGCTATCCGCTCGCGGAGCGCTATGGCCTCGTCTGGATCTGGATGGGCGAGCCGGGCGCCGCCGATCCCGCCGCGATCGTCGGGGTGGACGAGTGGGACGATCCCGCGTGGGGCGCGAATCGCGGCGACGCGATGACGGTCGATTGCCACTATCTGTATGTCACGGACAACCTGCTCGATCCCTCGCATGTCGCGTGGGTTCACCGGAGTTCGTTCGGCAACGCGGCGTGCGAGGCGGAGCCGCTCAGGACGGAGGTCGCGGAGCAGGGCGTGACGGTCTCGCGCTGGATGCGCGACGTGGACGTTGCGCCGTTCTACGCGCAATTCGTCCGCTTCGAAGGTCGATGCGACCGCAAGCAGCACTACGAAGTGCGCTTTCCGTCGCACGCCATCATCAAGTCGGTGTTCACGCCGGCGGGCACGGGCGGCGACGGTGCGCCCGCCGATCCGGATGTGTTCCTCATGAACTCGTATAACTTCATGACGCCGGTGGACGCGTCGCGCACGCGTTATTTCTGGTTCCAGACGCGCAACTTCGCACCGGGCGACGAGGCCGTCTCGCGTCAGTTCGACGAGGACGTGCGTCACGCCTTCGAAGAAGACCGGGCGGTGCTGAGCGCGATACACGCGGGTATGGCGCGCCGGCGCACACCCAATATCGATCTCGCCATCGACGCGGGGCCGCTGCGTTTCCGTCGCGCCCTGGCGAAGATGATCGAGCGCGAGCAGGCCTCGGAAGTGTCGCTTTCCCCGGTGCATTTCGTGAGCCAGACAGCGGGCGGAGCGGTGGCATGACGGACGCCGATTTGCGTGCGCACGGCCGGTTCAGACGGTTTCGCGTGTCGCGGCGGGTCCGCGAAAGCGCTTCGGTCGTGTCGTTCGAGCTGGTATCTGCGGACGGCCTCGCGCTCGCGCCCTTTCTTGCCGGACAGTTCGTCGCCGTGCGCCTCGCGATGCCGGACGGCGAGCCGCTCGTGCGCACCTACAGCCTGTCCGGCGATCCCGCCGACACCTCGCGCTGGCGCATCTCGGTCAAGCACGAGACGAACCCGCGCGGACGCGGCTCGTCCCATCTTCACGAGCGTATCGCGGCGGGCGACGAACTCGAGATCGCGGGGCCGTCGGGGGCGTTCGTCTGCGCGGAGGACAGCGAGCGGCCGGTCGTGCTGATGAGCGGCGGCATCGGCGTGACGCCCATGCTCAGCATGCTGCACCGGTTGAGCGCGGCGAGCATGCGGCGCGTGCACTTCATTCACGCGTGCGAGAACGGCGCTGTCCACGCGTTTCACGACGAAGTGCGGCGCCTCGCGGCGGCGCGCGCGGGCATCGGCGTGCACGTGTGTTACCGGCTGCCGCGCGGGCGCGAGGACCTCGATGCCTGCGACAGCAGCGGCCTGCTGACGAAGGAAACCTTGCAGGCATTGCTGCCGCTGGATGACTACGAGGTCTATCTGTGCGGGCCGCCGGCGTTCATGCAGGCGAACTGGCGCATGCTGCGCGGCCTCGGCGTCGCGCGAGAGCGCATTCACTACGAGTTCTTCGGGCCCGCGAGCCTGATCGATGTCGACGCCTCAGAGACCGGCGCGGCGAGCCACGGCGGGGAGACATCGACGTCAGCGGATGCCATCGATGCACCGCTCACCGTGCGCTTTCATCCCCAGGGCGAGCCAGTCGCCTGGGATCCCGCATGCGGGTCCTTGCTCGAGTTTGCGGAGCGCTGCGGCCATGCGCCGCCGTTCAGTTGCCGTGCGGGCATCTGCGGCAGTTGCGCCGCGCGTCTCGTGGCAGGGCGGGTGAGCTATGACGAGCCGCCGCTGGACCCGCCGGCCGAAGGGGAACTGCTGCTGTGCTGCGCGAAACCATCGACCTCCGTGACGCTAGCGCTTCAGTCCGCATGAGCGGCGCCCGGCGTCATCCCTGGAATCGGGCATCCTCGGTACGGATCCGGCAGCCGAGCCGATATCGCGATCCCGGATGCACGAAGCGCGCGAAGGTCACCGCGATATCGTTCATCCATGTGCGTCTGACGAGCACGAGGCACGGCTCGTCGGGACCGATTTCGAGCAGCGCCGCCTCCGCGCGCGTCGGCAGGCAGGCATCGACGACGTGCTCGATTTCATGCGCGGGCACGGTCGCCGACAAGTATTCCGAGGGCCGCAGCGCATCGAAGTCCTGACCGAGGAAATCCGGCACAGCCGCCGGATTCACATAGCGGTCTTCGAGCCGCACGGGCACGCCGTTCTCGCGATGAACGCCGATCAGATGGAACACGGAGGAACTCGGCGGCATTCCCAGCGCATTGGACACGGCGGGCGGCGCGCTCTCGCGCTGAACGAGCACGGTCTGATAGCCGTATTCATGGCCGCGCGCGCTGATCTCTTCGCCAATATGCGCGATCATCAAAAGCGTCGACTGGGGCTTGGCTTGCGCCACGAAGGTGCCCACGCCCGAGTGGCGCGTGATCCAGCCTTCTGCCGTCAGTTCGCGCAGCGCGCGGTTGATCGTCATGCGCGAGACGCCGAGGGAATCGACGAGATTCAACTCCGACGGAATACGATCGCCGGGAAGCCACGCGCCCGATTCGATCTTCCCGCGAATGAAGCTCTTGACCTGCGCGTAACGCGCAAGCGGCGTGTCGGACTCGCCGCCGGTGTTCGCGACTGCGACGGGCTTCACTGACGTCGGTGTCGACATGCCTGATCTCCTCCGCGCGTTAGCGTCGCCGGGTCACGTTTGCCCTTCCTGCGAACCACGCGACCAGAACGCATTGCGATCGAAGTAGTTCTGCAGAAACTGCCGCAAGCGCGGGTGCTGCGCGTCATGAAACACTTCGCGCGGCTTGCCTTGCACCGCGATGCGTCCCTGATCGATGAAGACGACCTTGTCCGCCACCTGCGCCGCGAAGCCCATCTCGTGCGTGACGACAGCCATCGTCATGCCGTCGCGCGCGAGCTGCTTCATCACCTGCAACACCTCGCCGACGAGCTCGGGGTCGAGCGCGGAAGTCGGTTCGTCGAAGAGCATGATGTGCGGTTCCATCGCGAGCGCACGCGCGATGGCCACGCGCTGTTGCTGGCCGCCGGACAGTTTCGCGGGATACGCGTCGCCCTTGTGCGCGAGGCCGACGGTTTCGAGCATCATGGCCGCGCGTGCGCGCGCCTTGTCGCGCGGAAGACGGCGCACGCGCATCAGGGCCTCCATCACGTTGTCGAGCGCGCTCATGTGAGGCCACAGATTGAACTGCTGAAACACCATGCCGACATTGCGGCGCACGCGGTTGATTTCGGCCTGCGATGCGCGCACGCGCCGGCCGTTGCGCATGCCGTAGCCGAGCAATTCGCCCTCGATGCGCACTTCGCCTTCGTCGTAGGTTTCGAGCGCGGCGAGACAGCGCAGCAGCGTGCTCTTGCCCGAGCCCGACGGGCCGATCACGCAGACCACTTCCGACTTGCCGATCTCGAGATCGACGCCGCGCAGCACTTCTGTTTCGTTGAAGCGCTTGTGCAGCCCGCGCACGTTCACGAGCGGTGCGTGAGGCGCATCCACGATGACCGGCGCTGCGCCGATTTCGGAGGGAGAGAGCGGGGAATCGATCATGGCGGACGAGTCCAGGTACGTTCAGGCAAGAAAGCGATTCACGCGTGATTCGACCCACATCCCGGCGCGCGATGCGAGTTCGACCAGCACGAGATAGCAGACGCACAGCGCGAGCAGCGTCTCGACGAACGCGAAGGTGGCCGATCCGATGCCCGTCAGCACGAAGGTCAGCTCCGGCACGGTGACGATGGAGAGCACCGCCGTTTCCTTGCTGAGCACGATGACGAGATTGACCAGCGCGGGCACGATCAGCACCAGCATCTGCGGAATCTGAATGCGCCAGACTGCTTGCCAGCGCGTGAGGCCGAGACACGCCGCCGCCTCCAGATGGCCGCGCGGCACCGCGCCGAAACCCGAACGAAAGACTTCGGCGAAGTACGCGCCGCCATAGAGCCCGAGACCCACCACGCCCG
The DNA here is from genome assembly GCA_001580565.1 of Caballeronia megalochromosomata. Classification (GTDB taxonomy): domain Bacteria; phylum Pseudomonadota; class Gammaproteobacteria; order Burkholderiales; family Burkholderiaceae; genus Caballeronia; species Caballeronia megalochromosomata. The sequence goes on from LRBF01000243.1 coordinate 17,525, forward strand.
CAGTGAGCGGCTCCAGCGTGAGACCGAACGAAGGCCCGCCGTAATAGAGCAGAAAGAGTTGCACGAGGAATGGCGTGCCGCGAAAGAGCTCGATGTAGACGCGCAGCGCGCCTCGCACCCATCGTCCGCAGAATAGCTGCGCGAGCGCGATGAAAAAGCCGACGACGATGCCGAGCGCGACGCCCGCGATCCACGTGCCGAGCGTGGTGGCGAAGCCCGCGCCGATGGCGGGCAGGTTGTGCGTGATGATGGTGGGATCGAATTGCTGCATGGCGGCGGTCTCAGGCGTGCTGCAGGCGCAGTTCGGCGGCGTGCGCGGCCAGTGAAAGCGCACCGCAGATCACGAAATAGATGAGCCCCGCTGCGCTGTACGCTTCGAGCGGCCGGTAACTGCTCGCCGCGATGTTCTGCGCGGTGCGCGTGAGTTCGGCCACGCCGACCACGGAGATGAGCGACGACGCCTTGATGAGCAGCACCATCTCGTTGACGAGCGAGGGCAGCGTGAGGCGAAACGCTTGCGGCACCTGGATCCGGCGCAGCATGTCGAGCGGCGAGAGGCCGAGCATGCGCGCGGCTTCGAGCTGACCGGGCGGAATGCCCATGAAGCCGCCACGCAGGATTTCAGCGACATACGAGGCCGAGCAGAGCGCCACGGTGCTGACGGCCGCGACGAGCGGCGCCACGTTGATGCCCGCGAACGGCAGCAGGTAGTACACGAGCAGCAGTTGCACGAGCATCGGCACGCCGCGAAAGAAGAATACGTACGCGCCGCCGGCCATCCGCCATGCCTTGTTCGGCGAGAGCCGCGCGGCGCACACCGCGACGGCGACGAAGAACCCGATCAGCAGGCCCGCCAGCGAAATGCCGACGGTGGCGAGCGCCGCGTGCAGCAGGAGCGGCACGCCCTGAGCGAACACATTGAGGCTGAACATGGCGGCGGCCTCTCCGAAAAGCGTGCGCGCAAAGGCGCTTTAGTAGTTCGGGACCGGCATGGTGGAAGGCACGTCCATGGCCACACCGAACCATTTCTTCTGCAGCGTGGCGAGACGGCCGTCCTTGTTCATCTTCGCCAGCGCCGCGTTGAAGGCATCGCCGAGCGGCTTGCTGTCCGCGTCCTTGCGCAGGCAGTACGCGAAATACACCTTCGCGCCGAAGGGCGGCTGCACCACGGCAAACGTGTCGGGACGCTGCTTCGCCACATAGGCGATGTTGGTCATGGAGTTCGCCACGGCGACGATACGACCGGCCGCGAGGTCCGCGTACGCCTGATTGTTGTCGATATATTCACGCACTTCGGGCGGTTTCGGCAGCGTGGCGATGTACGCCTTCATCTGGTCGAGTTGCGCGGAGCCCTTGCCGCCGCCCACCACCTTGCCCGACACATCGGAAGATTGCTTGATGTTCGAATCGTTGGCGCGCTTGAGGAAGGCATCGGTGGCATCGGCGATGGGCAGCGTGTACGCGTAGCGTTCCATGCGGGCCTTGGTCACCGTGATCGGGCCGCCCACCATGTCGAACTTGCCCGCTTCAAGGCCGGGCAGAACGCTCGGCCAGGGCAAGTCGATGAAGCGCACCTTCACGCCGAGCTCCTTGCCGATTTCCGCGAACAGATCCTTGTTGAAGCCCGCCTGCTGGCCGTTCTCCAGGAAGTCGAACGGCGCGAACTGCATCTCGGTGCCGACCACGAGCTCGCCCGCCTTCTTCACCTTGGCGAGCTGATCCTCGGCGTAGGCACAGGCGCTCGCGGCGCACAGCGCGACCATCAGTACATGTCGTTTCCAGCCTGCAAGCATCTTCATGAGACGTCTCCAAGGTGGTGCGCGCAAGGGCGCAGCGGTCGGGCATGCGCGCAGTATATACCGCAAAAATTCCGGTATTCAAACAAAAAACATTATCGGTTTCACGGGGTCGTGGGCCGTGGCGTGCGATGGCGGCGCAGCGGGGAAAAGATCGGCGCAGCGGCGTTGCATTGCAACTTGCACGCGTCGATTTGGCGGTATATACAACGACAAAACGTGCATGCCGCACGCGAGACCCACGCGAGGAACCGCCGATGCCCGCCACCCGAATTCCCGTGATCGACTTCGCCGGCGTCGTGGAGGGCGATGCCGCCGCGCTCGCCCGAGCGGGCCGCGAGATTTATGACGCGTGCACGACCATCGGCTTCTTCTATATCGTGAATCACGGCGTGCCGCAGCCGGTGATCGACGCGGCAGCCGCGGCGGCGCGCACCTTCTTCGCCCATCCGGTCGAGACCAAGCGGCGCGCGGCGGTGAATCAGCGGCATCGCGGCTTCAACTCGCTTGGCGACGCGACCATGTATCAGGCGAAGAAGCCCGACTACAAGGAGTTCTTCAGCATCGGCCTCGAATTGCCCGAAGACGATCCGGACGTGCTGGCGGGCCAGGCGCTGCGCGGACCGAACAACTGGCCGGACTTCATGCCCGAGTTGCGACCCGTGCTCTACGGCTATTACGAAGCGATCGGCGCTTGCGGCGCACATCTGTTGCGCGCGGTGGCCGCGAGCCTCGGTATCGACGAGCGATTCTTCGCGGAGCGCTACGGCAAGCGCATGCAGCGCACGCAGATGGTCTACTACCCGCCGCAACCGCCTCAGTCCGACGAGGATCAGTTCGGCGTCGCGCCGCACACGGATTACGGCTGCATCACGCTCTTGTGGCAGGACGACGTGGGCGGACTGCAAGTGCGCGAGATCGCCAGCAATACATGGGTCGATGCGCCGCCCATCCCGGGCAGCTTCGTCGTGAACGTGGGCGACCTGCTCGCGCGCTGGACGAACGATCGCTTTCGATCGACCTTGCATCGTGTCATCAACGCGTCGGGGCGCGAGCGCTATTCGATCGCCACGTTTTATGACCCGACCTATGGCGCGATCGTCGATCCGGTCGATCTCGGCACGCCTGCCGCCGAGTCGCGTCACGCGCCGGTCGCGGCCGGCGACTACATTCTCGGGCGCATCAACGATTCCATGGGCTATCGCAAGAAGCGCGCGGCAGAGCAGGGCACGACAGCATGAGCGACGCGTCGTCCGCCGCGCTCGAAGGTCTCATCTGTTCACTGCGCGCCGCGCTCGGCGATGACGGCGTGCGCACCGGCGACGCGATACCCGAGCACGCAATGACCGACTGGACCGGCCACGCACCGGCGCGTCCCGCCGCGCTGCTGTTGCCGCGCTCGACCGCGGAGGTCGCGCGCGCACTCGCCCTCTGCCACGAAGCGGGCCAGAGCGTCGTGCCGCAAGGCGGCATGACGGGGCTCGCGGGCGGCGCGGTCGCCCGGGCCGATGAAATCGCGCTGTCGCTTGCGCGCTTCGCGGGCATCGAGGATATCGACGAGGCCTCGGCCACCATGACCGCGCGCGCGGGCACGACGCTGCAGGCAGCGCAGGAAGCCGCGAGCGCCGTGGGGTTCGAACTCGGGCTCGATCTCGGTGCGCGCGGCTCGTGTCAGATCGGCGGCAATCTCGCCACGAACGCGGGGGGCAATCGCGTCATTCAGTCGGGCACGGCGCGCGATCAGGTGCTCGGTCTCGAAGCGGTGCTCGCGAGCGGCGCGATCCTGAGCTCGATGACGAAGATGACGAAGAACAACACGGGTTACGACCTGAAGCAGCTTTTCATCGGCTCCGAGGGCACGCTCGGCATCATCACCCGGGCGGTGCTGCGTCTGAACCCGCCGCGCGGAAGGCGGCATACGGCGCTCGTCGCGCTCGACGGCTACGACGCCGTGGTGAAGCTGTTGCGCGTCTTGTCGGCGCGCTTTGGCAACGACATCGGCGCGTTCGAAATCATGTGGCCGGACTTCTTCGATTTCGGCGTCTCGCTGACGGCGCAGGCGCGGTCGCCGTTCGCGTCGGCGTATCCGCTCTATGCGCTGATCGAGCATGCGGGACTCGACCCGGAGGACGACGGCGAAGCCTTCTCTGCCGCGCTGGCGCAAGCGCTCGATGCCGGTCTCGTGCGCGATGCGGTGCTCGCGCAATCGGTGGCCGACGCACGCGCGCTCTGGGCGGTGCGCGAATGCACCGCGGAGTTTCCTTCGCGCATGGACCCGGTCAATTTCGACGTTAGCCTGCCGATCGGTTTCATCGGCAGGTTCGTCGATGCGTGCCGCGCGGCGCTCGACGCGCGCTGGCCCTCGAACCGCGCCTACTTCTTCGGGCATATCGGCGATTCGAACCTGCACGTCACCGTGGACGGCCATTCGGTTCCCGGCGTCGCGCACGACGACATCTACGGCTTCGTCTACGACATGCTCGCATCGTATGGCGGATCGGTGTCGGCGGAGCATGGCATCGGCTTGCTCAAGCGTGCCTATCTGCCGCTCACGCGTTCGCCCGAGGAGCTCGCGGCCATGCGCGCCATCAAGGCGGCGCTCGATCCGAAAGGCATCCTCAATCCGGGCAAGGTGATCTGAAGCCCGGCGCTAGTCCTGCCGGATCTCCCGCGCGACGCTCTGCAATTGCCTGAACGCGCGATAACGCGCTCCGTGCAGCGCGGCCAGTTCGCCCTGCGCCGGCAGGTAGGTTTGTTTGACGCGCGTCATGCCGCTCATCGCGGAGCGGACATCGTCGAACAGGCCGCCCGCCACCGCGCCGAGCATCGCCGCGCCGAGAAGAACCGGCTCCTCGGCCTGCGTGGCCAGCACGGCCGCGCCGGTCGCATCCGCGAGCAACTGACGCACGAGATCGAGCCGGCCCGCGCCGCCGCTGATCATCACGCGTTCGATCGGTGCGCCCGCCTGCGCCTGTGCTTCGATGATCTGGCGCAGACCATAGCCGATGCTGCACACGCCCGCGACATAGAGCGCCACCAGACTGTCGAGGCCGGTATCCATGCCGAGCCCGGCGATCACCGCGCGCGCGTGCGGATCGGCGAACGGCGCGCGGTTTCCCAGGAACTCGGGGACGATGTGCAGGCCATCGGCCAGCTTCGCCGCGTCGGAGAGAGTGCCGGACGATGGCGCGGCGAGTCCTGCAAGCAGCGTCGGCAGGGACTGGCCCGCCTCCTGCGCGCGGCCTTGATATTCGGGCGCGGCGGGATGCATCGCCAGCAATCGTTCGATCGCGGCGCCCGCCACCGACTGGCCGCCTTCGTTGAGCCACGCCTGCGGCACCATCGCCGAGAAGTATGGCCCCCAGACGCCGGGAACGAAGACCGGCTGCGCGGTGGTCGTCATCGTGCATGACGACGTGCCGAACACATAGGCGAGGCATCGCTCCGGCTCGCCTTCTGCCCCCACGGTGCCGATGCCCCCCGCATGGGCGTCGATCACGCCCGCGGCGACCGGCGTTCCCGCGACGAGCCCGAGTTCGGCGGCGGCCTTCGCCGTGAGCCCGCTGCCGAGGCGCGTGCCCGGCTCCACGACGCGCTGGCCGATGCGCGCGAAGCCTTCGTCCGCCAGCACGCCGAGACCGACGGTCTGGAAGTAGCTTGCGTCCCAGCGTTTCTCATGCGCGAGATAGGTCCACTTGCAGGTCACGGTGCATGTGGACCGTGACAGGTCATCGGTTGCGCGCCACGTCAGAAAATCCGTGAGATCGAAGAACTGCCAGGCGGCGTCGAAGACCTGTGGCCGATTCTCGAGCAGCCACAGCAGCTTGGGCGTCTCCATCTCGGGCGATATCCTGCCGCCGACGAACTTCAGCACCGCGTGCCCGGTCGCGTTGATGCGCTCGGCCTGCCCGAGCGCGCGATGATCCATCCACACGATGACATCGCGCTCCGCCTGCTCCGACGGCCCCACGGGCAGGGACGCGCCGCCTTCGCCGAGCACGACGAGCGAGCAGGTCGCGTCGAAGCTGATGCCGGCGACGGCTTCGGGCGCGATCGCGCCTTGCGCGAGCGCTTCCGTCACCGAGTGGCAGACCGCGCGCCAGATCTCGCCGCTCGATTGCTCGACGATGGCCCCGCTCTCGCGATACAGCGCGAAGTCGCGTTTGGCCGAGGCCACCATGTTGCCGGCGGCATCGAAGATTCCGGCGCGGGCGCTGCCCGTGCCCACGTCGACGCCGATCACGTAGCGCGTGCCGGCGTTCAGGTTGTCTGCGTTCATGTTGGTCTGTCCGTGCGAATGGGGTGTCTGACCGTCACAGATCGACGCTGTTCGGCAGGATCACGAGATCGCGGATGGTCACGTTACGCGGCCGCGTGAGCATGAACAGCACGGCCTCGGCGACCTCGCGCGGCTGCATCAGGCTGCCCGAGGCGAGCGCTTCCTCCATTTTGGCCTTGGGCCAGTCATCGAGCAAAGCGGTCACGACCGGACCCGGCGCGACGGCGCCGACGCGCACGCCGTGTTTGGCGACCTGACGCCGCGTCGTGTGTACGAACGCCTGCACCGCGAACTTCGACGCAGTGTAGATCGGCTCCCATACGACCGGCACGATGCCCGCGATCGAACTCGTGAAGATGATGTCGCCCGACTTCTGCGCGACCATGTGGGGCAACACCGCGTGCACCGAGCGGAACGCGGCGTTGATGTTCAGGTTGAGCATGCGGTCCCACTCGTCCGGATTGCCCTCCACGATCTCACCGCCGATATACGCGCCGGCATTGGCGTGAAAGATGTCGAGACCGCCGGCGAGGTCGAGGATTTTTGGCAGCATCGACGATACTTCGGCCGGCGCGAGCAGATCCACGGCGAGCGGCAGCGCGTTCGCGCCCAGCGCGGAGCAGCAGGCCGCGAGCCGATCCTGCGCGCGGTCGATCAGCACGACCTTCGCGCCTTCCTCGATCAGCACGCGCGCGCATTCGAGGCCGATTCCCGAAGCCGCGCCGGTGATGGCGGCCACTTTTCCCTTGATGGATACAGACATGGATGACGCTCCTCTATCGCTGAAATTAGGCGCGGCCGTGCGATACGCGTGACTGCCGGGCAAGCGAATCGACGATCACGGCGATCGCCAGCACCGCGCCGGTGATCATGAAGCGCAACGACGACGACAGGTTGAGCAGCGTGAGGCCGCTCGCGATCGACTGGATCACGATGATGCCGAGCACCGCCGAATACGCGCTGCCGCGCCCGCCGAACAGACTGGTCCCGCCGATCACCGCCGCCGCGATGGCGTTGAGATTCACGTCGCCGGTGCCGGCCTGCTGGCTCGCCGACGCGAGGCGCGCCGCCGTCAGGATGCCGCCGAGCGCGGCGAAGCTCGCGCACAGCACGAATGCGCTCGTATAGATGCTCGCGACCTTGATGCCGGCGCGCCGCGCGGCCTCGCGGTTGCCGCCGACGGCGTTCATCGAGCGGCCCCAGCGCGTGCGTGTCAGCGCGTATTCCATGATCACCGTCAGCGCGAGGAAGACGCCGAACATGAGCGGCACGCCGCGTCCCGAGTTGAGGTAGGCGACCACGATTTCGAGAAACACCGTGATGGCGGCGGCGCGGCCGGCGAGGCCGCTCACCGAGGGCGCGGAGAGCCGCGCCGCCTGACGGCGCGCGCGGGTGCGCAGGCCCAGAGCCAGGATCAACACGCCGGGAAGCAGCGCGAGTACATACGAGACGGGCGCGGGGATGATCATGAGCTGTCCGAAGTCCACGATCGGCGTGGAATAGGGCAGGTTGATGGAGCCGCTCGCGCCGAGCACGTAGAGCTGCATGCCGAGAATCGCGAGCAGTCCCGCCAGCGTCGAGACGAAGCTCGGCATGCCGAGCCGGTTGAGCAGCAGCGCGTAGAGCGCCCCGATCACCGCGCCGACCGCTATCGCCGCGACGATGGCGAGCAGCACCGGCCAGCCTTCGTTGACCCACAGCGTGCCCACGAGCGCCGACGCGAAGCCGCTCATCGAGCCCACCGACAGGTCGATCTCGCCGACCAGCAGCACGCACACGATGCCCAGCGAAATGACGCCGACCGTAGAGCAGTCGAACAGCAGATTGACCAGGTTGTTGGCCGAAAGAAAGACCGGGTTCAGGCTTGTGAACACGGTCCAGATGATGATCAGGCCCGCGATGACCGGCAGCGAGCCGAGATCGCCCGAACGCACGCGGTCGACGAAGGCCGCGACGCTCTCGCCGACGCCGCTCGCATGTTTCACGCGGACGTCGCTGCGGTCGAGCAACGGGGAGGGCTCGCGCGCGCCTTGCGGGTCGGGCTGGGCGGCGCCTGGGGTTTGCTTGCTCATGATCTGTCCTTTGCTCGGGGCATTCTGGAATTACGCGTCCTGCTGAACCTGCCGGCGGTCGGCGCGGCGCGACACGGCGTTCTCCGTCGCGCCGGTGATGGCGGCCACCAGCTCCGCATTGGACGAATCGGGATAGAACACGCCGTTGTTGCGGCCGAGCCGCAGCACGACGATCCGGTCCGCCACCGCGCGCACGTCCTCCATGTTGTGGCTGATCATGATGACCGCGTGGCCGCGATCGCGGACGCGCTCGATCAGGTTCAGCACTTCGGCCGTCTGCGCCACGCCGAGCGCGGCGGTCGGTTCATCGAGCATGATGAGCTTCGGGTCGAGCAGCAGCGAACGCGCGATGGCGACCGTCTGCCGCTGTCCGCCCGATAGCGACGCGACCACGTCTCGCACGCTCGGAATGCGCGCCGACAGCTCGTTCAGCAGGGTCCAGGCGCGCACTTCCATCGAGACTTCGTCGAGACGCATGGGCGCCAGCTCGCGCCCCAGATAAATGTTGGCGACGACATCGAGGTTCTCGCATAGCGCGAGATCCTGAAACACCGTGGCGATGCCCAGATCGAGCGCCGTGCCTGGGTCTGACAACGTGACTTCCTTGCCGCCGAAGGTGATGACGCCCGCGCTCGGCTGATGCACGCCCGCGAGGATCTTGACGAGCGTCGATTTGCCCGCGCCGTTGTCGCCGACCAGCGCGACGACCTCGCCGGCGTGGACATCGAGTTCGATGTCGGTGAGCGCCGACACCGCGCCGAAATGCTTCGAGACGCCGCGCAGGCTCAGCACCAGTTCGCCGGGCCGGGAGCGTGGGGTGGGATTTGCATTCATGGTGATCCTCGTCGATGCAAAGGAACCCGTGGAGAGACGGATTCCTCCGGGATGAAGCGCGCGCTCAGTGCGTGATGCCGAGCTTCTTGCAGCCTTCAGCGTAGCGATCCGTGCAGAGTTCCTTCGGGCTCGCGAATCCCTTGTCGATCACTTCGGCCTTCAGGTTCTGCGCAGTGATGACCGCGGGCTTGAAGAGTTGCGTCGGCGTGTTGAAGAGCGTGGTTTCACCCTTGGGCGCCTGCCCCGAAAGGAAACCGACCGCCGCCTTCGCCGCCGCCGCGGCCACGATCTCGCTCGGCTTGAGGATCGTGTTGTACTGATCGCCCGCGATGATGAGCTGCAGGCCGGCGGTGGTCGCGTCGTTGCCGGTCACGGGCGGCACGGGATTCACGCCCGCTGCCTTGAATGCGGCGACGGTGCCGCCGGCCGTGCCATCGTTGGCGGCCACCACGCCGACGATCTGCGAGCTGAAACGCGTGATCTGCCCGCTGACCCATTGCTGCGCCTTCGGCGGCGCCCATTCCGGCGTGTCGTACTCGGCGAGCGTCTTGTAGCCGCCGCTTTCCAGGCCGGAATGGATGCCCTTCTTGATGAGGCCCGCAGCCGCGTCGGTGGGCGAGCCGTTGACTTCCAGCACGCCGCCCTTGCTGGCCGCTACGCCCGTCGTCTTGAGATGCTCGACGAGCGATGTCGCGATCGCCCGGCCGATGCCTTCGTTGTCGAACGAGACATAGTAGTCGGCGGGTGTGGACGGCACGGGCCGGTCGTAAGCGATGACCTTGATGCCCTGACTCTGCGCCATATGAACCAGCGACGCGGCGGCGGTCGAATCCACCGGGTCGAGCACGATCACTTTGGCGCCCTGCGCGATCACCGAATTGAACTGCTGCTGCTGCGTCGCGACGGCGGCGTTGGCGTTCTGATAGAGCACCTTGCAGTCGGGACAGAGCTTGGCCATTTCGGCCTTGAAGCCGGGGAAATCGTGCTGCTCGTAGCGCGTCGAAGCCTGATCGGGCATCAGGAAGGCGACCGTGCCGCTCGGCGCGGCGAGGGCCGGCAGGCTGCACGACAGGGCGACGCCCAGCGCGCCCGCGCCGAGCAGATGGTGTGAAAGCTTGTTCATCGCGTGTCTCCGTTTTTTAGGATTTGATTCTGGTGCTACTCTGGCTTTACCGCTCGCTTCCTCGATTTAGTTAGGATTCCGTTTTAGATCGCGCGGCATCGTTCGCCTCGCCATGTGCGTGCCAGCCGGCGCTAGCCGACGACCTCGGGAAACGCCTCTCTTTCGGTCGATACCGCCGCGCTCGCGGCGTTGAGTTGCTGATACGCGCGCCAGCGCGTCGGCGACATCTGCTTGAGCAACAGGAACTGTCGATTGAAGTTCGAAAGGTTATTGAAGCCGACCTGATAGCAGATATCCGTGATGCTCAGTTCATCGGTCATGAGCAACTGGCAGGCCAGGTTGATGCGCAGCCGGTTCACGTACTGGACGAACGGCACGCCCGTATGCCTGCGAAAGTAGCGCGAGAAGGCGCTCGCGCTTTGTCCCGCGAGTTCGGCCAGTTCGGTCTCGCGCAACTCCTGCGAGAGATTCTTGCCGATGAACGACAGCACATGGTTGATGCGCGTCTCGCCGTAACGATCAGGGTCCGCCCGATATGCCGCGCTCGCCAGCTTCACGGGCGGCTCGCTTTGTGTCAGCAGCTCCAGCAATGCGGCCAGGAGCGCGATGCGCCGCATGCCTTGCGCGCCCAGCATCTCGCGCATGATCGGCTCGGCGGCGGCGCCGGTATCCGGCGTGAAGAGCAGGCCCCAGCGCGATGCATCGAGCAGCGACTCGATGCGCCGGAATTCCGGGAACGCTTCGGTTGCGCGCGCAATGAACCCTGCATCGAATTGCAGGACGAGGCAGCGTTCGTTCACGGGTTGTCCACCCGGTACGTTGCTGACCCAGTTGTGCGGCAGGTTCGATCCCACCATCACCAGATTGCCCGGCGCGAAATTGCCGATGTGATCGCCCACGAAGAATTTTCCCGTGGTGGCGGTGATGAGGTGGATCTCGTACTCGGGATGAAAGTGCCAGCGCACGGTGCGGTACGGATAGCCGTGCGACCACACCTTGAAAGATTCGTCGCGCGGCACTGCGACCAGTTCCAGATCAGGCTCGGTATGGCTTGCGCGGCGGGCTTCGCCGCGCGAGTGCGTGTCCTGATCGGCTGTCATGTGTGGTCCTCCCGCTCCCGGCCTGTTGCTCTTCGAACAGCTTGCGGGCCAATGCCGCCCGCCATGCTTAAAAGTAGCGCCGTGTGCGTGATTGCACCACTAAAAATAAGACCCCGCACTGATACTTTTTTGCATGCGGGTTAGTCCTTAGCCTGTGCAATATCAATTTTTGTGCATAGCAGCAGGCTTCCGGGAGGTTGAGTTCAGAGCGAAATGTTATTCGCGTGACACGATGGCGTGGCGCAATTCCTGATAGCTGCGCAATCCGGCAAGACCGAGTTCACGGCCGATTCCGCTCAGGCCGAGCCCGCCCCAGCTCACTTGCGGGAAGATCAGTTGCGGGGTGTTGATCCAGACGAGGCCCGCACGCAGCGTGTTGCGATAGCGGGTTGCAGCTTCGTCGTCACGCGTCACGACCGTCGCCACGAGTCCATAGCGCGTGTCGTTGGCGAGCGCGATGGCTTCGTCGTCGGATCGGAAAGATTTCACGCACGCGATGGGCCCGAACACTTCGTCGGTCCACAACACGTTGGCCGTATCCGGCTCGGCGATGACAGCGGGCGCCATGAAAAAGCCTTCAGCACAGGCACCGTCGAGCGCGCCGCTGAATGCGACCGCCGCGCCTTGGGCCACGCCTTGTTCGAGCAACGCCGTCACGCGCGCGCTGTCCGCAGGACACGAGCGGGCCCATCGAGACGTTTTCGATCTGAGGCGGCGCGACCACGAGCGCGCGCACCGCCGCTTCGAAGGCGGCCATGAACTTGCGGTACACATCGTCGTGCACGATGATGCGCGACGTGGCCGAACACATCTGCCCGGCGTTCGTGAACGCGCCGCCCACCGCGAGCGCGACCGCGTGCGCGATGTCCGCGTCGGCACGCACGATCAGCGCGGATTTCCCGCCGAGTTCGAGCGTCACGCGCTTCATGTCCTGCGCCGCGGCCTGCATGACCTTGCGGCCCACCGCCGTGCTGCCCGTGAACGAAATCTTGTCGATGAGCGGATGCGCCGCGAGCTGCGCGCCCACTTCGCCGCCGCCATTCACGAGGTTCACGACACCGTCGGGCACGCCCGCCGCCGTCATGATCTCCGCGAGCCTGTGCTCGACCGGCGAGGTGAGTTCGGACGGCTTCAGCACCGCCGTGCATCCCGCCGCGAGCGCGGGCGCGATCTTCCACGCGGTCGTCACCATCGGGAAATTCCACGGCACGATCAGCGCAGCCACGCCGACCGCTTCGTAATGGCGCTCGCCCGTCACGGTGTCGTCGGGCAGGGTCAGTGCGTGGGCGGCGAAAAGCGAAGCGTCCGCGCACAGGTCCGCGTAGTAAATGAACGTGGCGATGGCGTCGCTCACGTCGGTGTCGGCTTCGAACGGGGGCTTGCCGCTGACCTGCTGCTGCAGCGCCGAGAGGTGCGCGTGGTCGGCTGCGAGCAGGTCGGCGATCTTGCGCAACACCGCGCCGCGCGAAGCGGGCGTGCGGCTGCGCCATGCATCGAGCGCGGCGCGCGCCGCCTGCACGGCGGCATCGATCTGCGCGGCATCGGCGTGTTCCTGCCAGCCGATCGCCTCGCCCGTCGAGGCATTGTGGATCGTGTTGCCCGCGCCCCGGTCCGATGCGCCGTAGCGCGTGCCCGCGATCGTCGCGGCCGGGAGCATGACGGAGGCGTCGTCAGGACGCTGCTCGAATTGCGTGGCCATGATTGTCCTTGCGTGAATTTATCGGTAGTTGACGCCCGGCATCACGCAGAGCATCTCGAAGGCGAGGTTGGCGCCCACGAGCGCCGTGGTTCCGGCCTGATCGTAGGGTGGCGCGACCTCGACGAGATCCGCGCCCACGACGTTGAGTCCCTTCATGCCGCGCACGATTTCCAGGCCTTGCTGCACGGTCAGGCCGCCCACTTCGGGGGTGCCGGTGCCGGGCGCGAAAGCGGGGTCGAGCCCGTCGATGTCGAAGCTCAAGTACACGGGCGCGTCGCCCACGCGCTCGCGCACTTCTTCCATGAGCGGCGCGAGCGACCGGTTCCAGCACGCTTCGGCCTGCACGACGGTGAAGCCTTGTTTGCGGCACCAGTCGAAGTCGTCGGCGTGGTAGCCGGTCCCACGCAGGCCGATTTGGGTGACCTTGTCGCACTGGAGCAGGCCGTCTTCCACCGCGCGGCGAAACGGCGTGCCGTGCGCGATCTTCTCGCCGAACATCGTGTCGTTGACGTCGGCATGCGCATCCACGTGCACCACGGCAACCTTGCCGTATTTCTTGTGCAAGGCGCGCAGGATCGGCCAGGCGATGGTGTGATCGCCGCCGAGCGTGATCGGGCGGCAGCCGTTCGCAACGATCGCGTCGTAGGCCGATTCGATCAGCCGCATCGAGTCCTTCAGATCGAAGGGATTGGTGGCGACGTCGCCGATGTCGGCTACCTGGAGCGAGTCGAAGGGCGCGGCGCGCGTCGCCATGTTGTAGGGGCGCAGCAGCACGGATTCCGAGCGGATCTGGCGCGGCCCGAAGCGCGCGCCCGAACGGTTCGAGGTGCCGATATCGAGCGGCACGCCGACGAAACACGCGTCGAGTCCTTCGGTGCTGTTCGCCTGCGGCAGCCGCATCATGGTCGCGATGCCGCCGAATCGCGGCATCTCGTTGCCGCCGAGCGGCTGGTTGAATTCGCGCTGCATGGGCACGTCTCCCGTCATCGTTGTATGGACGGGGCGATGTTAGGCGACGGGACCGCCGCGCGAATCACGAAGTGGAAATGTTCACATCGAGCCGGTTCGATGTGAACGGGGCTTCAGGTGGCCGCGAGACGAGGGCAAGCCTGGCCCCACGCGATCAGGTCGCGCTTGGTGCGCACGCCGAGCTTCGCGAACGCGCGCTTCACATACGACTCGGCGGTGCCGACGCGCACGCCGATGATCTCCGCGGCTTCGGGCACCGTGCGGCCTGTGATGAGGTGCGTGCAGATTTCGTACTCGCGTTTGGACAGGCGCACGTCATCGGCGGCGATGCGCGCATCGAATTGCGCGAGCGGATGCAGAAACGACGTGGGATGCGCGACACGTTTCGCCGCGCTCGTCGATGCGTGCAGCTCCAGCAGCGGAAACAGGAACTCGCTCACGTTGCGAAAGCGGTTCATCTCGGCGAGCGTGAACGGCGGCGCGTCGAGCGAGCGTTCGAGCGCGATGGAATCCTGCGCGTGAGGCGTGCCGCGCGCGAGCACGCATTCGTGCGCGATCAGCGCTTCGTCGAACAGGCGCTGGCGAAATTCGCCCGGCGGTATCGCGCCGATGTCGCGCACCACGAGCAGCGTGCCGATCTTGCCGCGGATGCCCGCGAAGAGCGGATCGCTGTCGTAGAAGCGGTCGTAGTAGAGCGTCATGACTTCGGAGATCACGCCCGTGTCCATGCCCACGCCGCTGCTGCCGATCCATTCGCAGCGAAAGCCCGTGGGCTTGCTGCGATCGACACGCGAGCGCTCGATGTGCACGACATTGAGCGGCACGACTTCATTCAGAAGCAGCGTGAGACGCGGCACGAAATCGGGTGTGCCGACCGCTTCGATGACCTTGCCAAGCGTCTTGAACGAGAGCGGGAACTCGGTTTGTTCGGGGTTGAGCGGGGGTACGTTGAGCAGCATGGCGCGCCGCGAAGAAGAGTCTCTCCGATTGTAGACCATGCGTTATAGCCCCTGCCAGAAGGGGTTTTCAGCAAATCTAGGTATTTACCCGCGCTTCGCTAAACGCAGCTTGTCCCCCCTGCGGGGGGGCATACCGGGGCGTCGCGAGTCGGTAACTTTGGCGCACCGATTCAATTGAAAACCGACGCAATCAAGGATGCACATGAGCAAGCTGATTCAGGACATCGCGCCGCTGGGCGAAGGCATTGGGCAGTTCACGAAGCTGGACTACGGCATGGACGAAAGCGACTGGCGCGCGGCCGACGGCCAAAGCGGCAACTACGTGATCGGCTGGTGGGAGGGCAAGATCGGCGCCGTCGATTTCCCCGCGACCACGGCCGACGAAGCGGTGTGGCTCGTCGAAGGCAGGATCGCGCTGACCGACGTGAACGGCGGCCGCAAGGAGTTCTCGGCGGGGCAGGGCTATCTGCTGCCTGCGGGCTTCGCGGGCCGCTGGGAAACCATCGAGGACGCGAAGAAGTTCTACGTCGTGCTCGAACCGCAGCAATAACCGTCGCGCGCCGCGCCCGAGGAGGAGACACGTCATGAACGAAAGCGCGCAACTTTTCGAAGCCGACATCGCCACGCCCGCGCACGAGGCGTCGCGCGGCGTGCGTCGCACGCCGGTCGAACTGACCGTCGAGGAAGCGCTTGCCCGCACGCGCCTCATGCCTTACTGGCTCGACAATCCCGCCGAGCCGCCCGCAGAAGCGGCACTGACGAGCGACATACACGCCGATCTGCTGATCGTCGGCGGCGGCTTCACCGGGCTGTGGGCCGCAATACAGGCGAAGGAGCAGATGCCCGACCTCGATGTCGTGCTGATCGAGGCGGGCCGGGTGGCGCATGGCGCATCGGGGCGCGCGGGCGGCATCATTTCGACATCGGTGATGCACGGGCTGCCCAATGCCGTACGCGTGTTCCCGGACGATATCGCGGAGCTCGAAGAATTCGGCCAGCGCAATCTCGATGGCTTCGAGGCGACGCTCAAACGCTACGGCATCGACGCCGACATCGAATGGAACGGCGAGATGACGGTGGCGGTCGATCCGGATCACGTCGATCATCTGCGCGCCGATTTCGATCTGCACAAGTCTTACGGCCACGATGTCGTGCTGCTCGACGCAGCGGCCACACGCGAACAACTCGATTCGCCGCTGTTCGCGGGCGCGCTCTGGTCGCGCAACCGCAGCGGCATCGTGCATCCGGCCAAGCTCGCGTGGGGTCTCAAGCGCGCGGCGCTCGAACTCGGCGTGCGGATCTACGAACACAGCCCGTTGATGACCGTGAGCGACGAAGGCGAGACCGTCTTCGTGAAGACCCCCGCGGGCACCGTGCGCGCGCCGCGCGTCGTGTTCGGCAGCGGCACCGCGAAAGTGGGCATTCCCGATATCAACCGGCGCGTGTTGCAGGTGCGCGACCACGTGCTCGCAACCGAGCCGCTCACCGACGAACAACTGTCGCGCATCGGCTGGAAGCAGCGCCAGGGCATTTACGACACGCGCACGCAGCTCAACTATTTCCGCCTCACGAAGAACAACAACATCATCTTCGGCGGCCTCGTGAGCTATCACTTCGATGGCGATCCCAATCCGCCGAGTGACCAGCAGCGCGACACGTACTACCGGCTCGCGCAGGCGTTCTACACGACTTTCCCGCAATTGAGCGACGTGCGCTTTTCGCACGCGTGGGGCGGCCCGATCGACTATTGCTCGCGCGGTTCGGTGTTCGCGAAACGCTATCTCGGCGACAAGGCCGTGTTCGTCGCGGGCTATACGGGTTTCGGCGTGGCCGCGAGCCGCTTCGGCGCGTTCATGGGCCTGAACATCCTGTTCGACCGTGAAAGCCCCGAGCGCGCGCTCGACATCGCCAGGCAGAGCCCGACCTACATTCCGCCCGAGCCGGTGCGATGGCTGGCCGCCAAGGTGACCTTCCACGCGTTCGACGGCGCCGATGCGGAAGGCGGCTGGAAGCGCGCGTGGATCAAGGGCATCAAGGCGATGGGCTTTCCGATGTGAGCGCGGCGTAACCATATGTTCTCCAATACCTCCGATCTCGACCTGCGCCTCGTGCGCGTCTTTCTTGCGGTCGTCGATGCGCGCGGCATCACGGCCGCCGAAGCGACGCTCGGCGTGCGCCAGTCGACCATCAGTTCGCAACTGTCCGCGCTCGAAGCGCGCATGGGCTTCAGGCTCTGCGAACGCGGGCGCGGCGGTTTCCGGCTCACGTCGAAAGGCGAGCGATTCGTGGCGTCGGCGCGCGCGCTGGTCGCGGCGACGTCGCAATTCGTGGCGCAGGTGCGCGATATCGATCGAAAGCTCGTGGGTGAGTTGTCGATCGGGCTGATCGGCCAGGCGTCGCACGTCGAGAACGCACGGCTTGCTGAGGCCATCGGCGCATTTCGCAAGCGCGATCAGGCCGTGCGTTTCGCGATGCACGTGGCGCCGCCGCAGGAACTCGAAGAAGGCATCGTCAATCGCCAGTTCGATATCGCGATCGGCTACTTCTGGCATCGCGTCGCAGGGCTGTCGTACAGCAAGCTCTTCAGCGAGCGGCAGGTGATCTGCTGCGGGCGCGGCCATCCGCTCTTTCACGCCGGCCCGCTCGTGACGCTCGACGAGCTGCGCGCGCACGACTGGATCTGGCGCAGCTATCCCGTGCCCGAAGAACTCGCGAGCATCGGCGAGCGCCGCGTGACGGCCATCGCCGACAACATCGACGCGGCCACCGTGCTGATTCTTTCGGGCAGCCATATCGGCTATCTGCCCGTGCATCAGGCCGAACCCTTCGAACAGCGTGGCCTGATGCGCGTGCTGGGGCGTACCGCTTTCGGTTTCGACGTGCCGCTGCATCTCGCGATGAAGCGCGGCATGGCCGACAAACCGATCGTGCAAGCCTTCTGTGAAGACCTTTTCGGCGTTTATGGCATGCGGGCGGGCGCGCGCGAGTCGCTCCCGGCTCAGCCGGAACACGCAGTGGAGATGTGAGCGCGGCCAGACATTGGCCGACCCCGATGTGAACGTTTTGACTACGCAATATGGCGCGCATTCGAGTGCAGCAGAATGACCGCCGATAACGATAGTGCGTCACCGGATTACGCCGGACGACGCCTCAAAGGAGCGAGACAACATGGCAGACAACACGAGCATCACGCAGGTCGAAACATTCGGTTTCGAGCGCATTCCCGACGCTTCGCGATACGCGCGGCCCATCGATCTGTTCCGCCTTCTGTTCGGTGGCTGCAACACGTTTTCAACGTCGGTGCTCGGCAGCTTTCCGGTGCTGGTGGGACTTTCGTTCGAGGCGAGCATGTGGGCCATCGTGCTCGGCGTGCTCGCGGGCACCTGCATGCTCGCGCCGATGAGCCTCTTCGGGCCGCGCAACGGCACGAGCGACCCGGTTTCGTCGGGCGCGCACTTCGGCATTCATGGCCGTATCGTCGGCTCGTTTCTCGCGCTGCTCACCTCGGTCGCGTTCTTCTCGCTCGCGGTGTGGAGTTCGGGCGACGCGCTCGTCGGCGGCGCGCACGACATGGTGGGCCTGCCGGTCAATCCGTGGACGCTCGGCACGGCGTATCTGGTGTTCGCGGTGCTCGTGCTGATCGTGTGCATCTACGGATTCCGCTTCATGCTGTGGGTGAACAAGATCGCCGTGTGGGCGGCGAGCCTCATGTTCGTGCTCGGCGCGTTCGCGTTCGGGAAGGCCTTCGACGTGCACTATGCGGGCACGCTCCATCAGGGCGGCGCGGGCTTCTGGGCCGCGTTCATCGGCGCGGCGCTCGTCGCGCTCAGCAATCCTGTCTCGTTTGCTTCGACGCTCGGCGACTGGGCGCGCTACATTCCGCAATCGACGCCGCGCCATCGCGTGATGGGCGCCGTGTTCGCCGCGCAGATCGCGACCTTCGTGCCGTTCTTCTTCGGCCTCGTGACCGCGACGATCATCGCGACGCAGGCGCCGAACTTCATCACCGCGAATGACTACGTGGGCGGTCTGCTCGCGGTCTCGCCGCGCTGGTTCCTGCTGCCGATGTGTCTCATCGCGATCATCGGCGGCATGTCGACGGGCACGACCGCGCTCTACGGCACGGGCCTCGACATGTCGAGCATGTTTCCGCGATTCCTCAACCGGGTGCGCGCGACGCTGCTGATCGGCACGCTCGCCATCGGCTTCATTTTCCTCGGCCGCTTCGCATTCAACCTCGTGGAAAGTGTGGCGACGTTCTCGACGCTCATCTGCACGTTCAGCTGCCCGTGGATGGCGATCATGGTGATCGGCTTCGTGCAGCGCGGCGGCTTCTATCTGGCGGACGATCTGCAGGTGTTCAACCGTGGCGGGCGCGGCGGCCACTACTGGTTCAGGAACGGCTGGAACTGGCGCGCGATGGGCGCGTGGCTGCCGGCGGCGTTCATCGGTCTCGCGTTCGTGAATCTGCCGGGACAGTTCGTCGGTCCGCTCGGCGCGCTTGCGGGCGGCAGTGATCTGAGCGTGCCGGTGTCGTTCGCCGTGGGCGGCGTGCTGTATCTCGTGATGCTGTGGCGCTTTCCCGAACCCGATGCCGTGCACGGTCCGCAAGGTCGCCGTCTCATTGGCGCGCAGCGCCAGCCTACGCGTGCCGCTGCGCCCGTGTCCATGACGGCGCGCGTGCGCGACCTCGCGGGCAGCCGCGAACAGGCCGAATGACGCTGCATCGCCCATAACGAGCGCGCTGGGCGCGCAATAAAAACGCCGGAGAGAAGCAAGCATGAATTCGAAGATGGTTCTGGCGGTGGCGCTGCTGTTCGCGTCCGCCGTCGCGCAAGCGCAGAGTAGTGTGACATTGTTCGGAGTACTTGACGAAGGCCTCAATCTGACGAGCAATGCAAATGGACACAAGACGTGGCAGATGTCGAGCGTCGATCTGGTGACGAGCCGCTGGGGCCTGAAGGGCAGCGAAGATCTCGGGGACGGGCTGCAGGCGATCTTCGCGCTCGAAAGCGGCTTCACGCTGGACAATGGCGCCGCGTATTACAACGGCAGGCTGTTCGGTTATCAGTCGTATGTCGGCCTGCAATCCGATGCGCTCGGCACACTCACGTTCGGACGTCAGTTCGATTCGGTGACCGATGTCATCGGACCCATGACGGCGAACGGCTACTGGGGCGGCTATCTGTTCTCGCATCCGCTCGATAACGACAATACCGACGCCACGTTCCATGCGAACAACTCGGTCAAGTTCATGAGCCGCGAGTACGGCGGCGTGTCGGCCACTGCGCTGTACGGTTTCAGCAATCAGGCAGGCGCGTTCGCGGGCAATCGCGTGGTCAGCGCCGGCCTGAAGTACAGCTATGAAACCTTCACGATCGGCGCCGTGTATGAAGATCTCTCGGCGCCAGGCACGACATCGACCGGCGCCGTGGCTTCGGACGACTCGAACTTCGTCGCGGCGAACCAGAAGATCTACGGCATCGGCGCGAGCTATGGCGCAGGGCCGGCGACGCTGGGTCTCGTCTATACGCATGTGAACGTGCAACAGCCGGTGTCGTCGGCTTATGTCGGCGATCTCGGGGCGAACGCCGCCAGCTTGCGATTCGATAACCTGGAGTTCAACGCGAAGTACGACATTCAGCCGGATGTGTCGATCGCCGGCATGTACACCTACTCGATGGCGCATCTGAAGCACAGCGGTCTCGACAGCGCGATGCACTGGAATCAGGTCGGCCTGATGGCGCAATATCTGTTGTCCAAGCGCACCAGTGTCTATACGCAACTGGTTTATCAGAAGGTGAGCGGCGGCAATACCGGCACGCCGCTCGATGTGGCGTTCATTCCCGGCGCGGCCGGTCCGTCGTCGAACTCGCACCAGACGGTGGCGCGAATCGGCATGACACACGCGTTCTGATCTCGACGGCACCGGCGCGATCGACTTCGGCACCGTTACAATCCAGTTTCTCAGGCTAAAAGAGGTGCCTATGGAACTGATGCTTGAGCGGCTTTCGGAGTCGGTGGCTTCAGCGCAAAGTCTGGAGCAGCTCACGAGACCGCTGCTCGAAATGCTCGAAATCGTGACGGGTCTGGAGTCGGTCTATCTGACTTCCATCGATGAAACCGCCGGGATTCAGTTTGTCGATTTCGCGCGCAACTCCGGCGAGCTTCGCATCGACGAGGGACTGGAAGTGCCCTGGTCCGACACGCTTTGCAAGCGCTGCATCGAGGACGGACGCCGCTTCACGTCCAACGTCAGCGAAGTGTGGGGCGATTCACAGGCGGCCCGCGCGCTCGGCATCGAGACTTATGCGAGCGCGCCGATCTGCGCGAGCAACGGGCTGATCATCGGCACGCTGTGCGGCGCGAGCAGGCAAAGCCAGTCCATCGGTCCGCGTGCGCGCAGCGCGCTCAACCTGTTCTCGAAGATCATCGCTCAGCATATCGAGCGGGAACGGCTGCTGGAGGAAGTGCGCCGCTCCAACGAGTACCTGACGAAGTTCGCGCTGACGGATACGCTCACCGGGCTGCCCAATCGGCGAGCCTTGCAGGACGAACTGGGGCGGCTGCTGGCGAGGGCCGCGAGAGATGGGTCGTATGTGATCGTCGGCATGATCGATCTAGACGATTTCAAGAAGATCAACGATGAATTCGGGCACGCGGCCGGCGACAGTCATCTGAGAAGTTGCGCGGAACGCATTGCCGGCGTCACGCGGGACACGGATATGCTCGCGCGCATCGGCGGCGACGAATTCGCCTTCGTGGGTCCGGGTCCCGCCGATCTCGACGAGGCGAACCAGATTGCGGACGGCATTCGCGCGCGTCTTGCGCGGGCCGGAAGTGGCACGAACCTGCCGGGTCGTCATCCGGTCGGCGCGTTCGGGTTGAGCATCGGTGCCGTTGCAGTGCGCTTCGTGAGCGCGGATCAGGCGATGGCGCTCGCCGATGCCGCGATGTACGAAAACAAGCGCGATAGGAAAAGGCAACGGAGCGAGGCTGCGTCAGCGCAGGAGTGAGGTCGATTCAGGCCTTCTGCAACTCCGTCTCGATCGCGGCCGCCACGCGCAGCACGTGCGCGTCGGCATGGGCGAGTCCGGCCACCGTGAGGCCCACGGGCGCGGCCTCGCGCGGCGCGCACGGCAGCGATACGGCGCAACCGTCGAGAAAATTCACCACCGACGGATTGCGCAGCACGAGCGCATTGGTCGCCGCGAAGTGCGCGGCGTCGGCTTCGAGCGGCGCGATCGCGGGGGGAATGATCGGTACGGTCGGCATGAGGAACGCGTCGAAACCGGCGAGCGCCGCGCGCGCCTGTGCGATGGACTGAGTCCGAGCCGCGATCAGATCGATGTAGTCGGCGGCCAGCGCCGTTTCGCCGAGGCGGATGCGCGCCAGCACGCGCGGATCGTAGCGTTCGGCGTGCGACGGCAGACGGCCGCGATGCGTTGCGTAGGCCTCGATCGGCGAGAAACCGAAGCGGTTGATCGAGGGTAGCGTATCGAGCAGCGGCAAGCGCAGCGGGGTGAGTTGCACGCCGGCACGCGAGAGGCGGCCGAGCGTGGCTTCCCACGTTTCACCGACGAGCGCGTCCATGCCATCGGTCACGTAGTTCGTCAGCACCGCGATGCGCAATCCGGCGGGCGCGAAGGCGCGCAGTTGTGCCGCATCGCCGTCCACGGAGAGACCCGCGAGCACGCGATCGACGAGCGCGCAGCACGCCACGCCCGGGGCGATGGCGCCGATCGAATCGAGCGTGGTCGAGAGGGGGAACGCGCCGTTCGCCGGCACGCGCGCCGCCGTGGGCTTGAAGCCCGTGAGGCCGCAGAACGCGGCGGGAATGCGCAATGAGCCGCCCGTGTCGCTGCCGAGGCCGGCGGCCGCCATGCCGAACGCCACCGACATCGCCGCACCCGACGACGAGCCGCCCGCCACCCGCGCCTCGCCGTTTCTGCCGTCGGTCCACGGCGAGCGCGGCGTGCCGTACCACGGGTTCACGCCGAGCCCCGAGAACGCGAACTCGCTCATGTTGGTGCGGCCGAGCGGAATAGCGCCGGCGCGGCGCAGGCGCGCGACGGCGGATGCGTCGGCGGTTGCGGGCGGCGCGTCGTCGAGGACACGTGAGCCCGCGCGTGTGCGTTCGCCCGCGACGTCGAACAGATCCTTGATGGAAGCGGGCAGGCCCGCCAGCGGCGAGAGCCTGACGCCGGCGCGCCGGAGCGCGTCCTGGGCGTCGGCTTCGCGCAGCGCGCGCTCGCCGTCCACGGAGATGAAGGCGTTACCGCCGTTGCCGCCGTCAGAGTCGATGCGCGCAAGCGCGGTCTCGACGAGCGCGCGGCTCGTCGAGCGGCCCGCGTCGAGGTCGGCGGCGAGTTGCGAAAGCGGTGTGGCAGGAGCGAATGACATGTTGTCCGGTGCTTGAATTAGGGAATGGAAGCCGCGCAGCCGTGGCGCGCATGAGCGGCGTTCAGGCCACGACGGGCAGCGCGCGGATCGTGTAACGCGCGCGCAGGCTGCGTTCGAGCACAGGATCGTGCAATTCGAGTTCGAAAGCGTCGCCGGATTGCATCGCGGCCATCTCCCCCTGCACGGCGAGCGTGCCGCTGTACATGGCGCTGCCCGGCGGCAGCGCGCCGTCTTGCTCATAGCGGCGCCAGAGATCGGCGGGCGGCAGCAGGCCGTCGACCGTGCCGCTCTGGTACGCGCGTTGGTTGCCGCTCGCGTCGATTAGCGTGGCGCGCATCGTCAGACGGTCCCAGTGGGCGGCCACGTCGTCGTAGCGCCAGGCCTCGCGGCCGAGCGGCTTTGGACACACCTGCTTCGAGACGGCGACGCTGTACGCTTCGGCTTTTCTGTCGGTGTGATCGGAGCCGATCGTCACGAGCGTGCCGAGCGGGCTCGCGAGCAGCACGCATTCGATCTCGCCGCTCGTGTGCGGGCCGAGCACGTCCACGGTGTCGGCCTGACTCAGTTGCTCCGCGCCCACGCGGTAGAAGAGCGGCGTGGTCGACGGCGGCGCTACGCCGAGCGCGGCGAGTTCGTCGATGTGATGCTGGATCGCGTGGGCATCGCGGCCGGCCCAGCCCGCGATCACGAGCGTGTCGATGTCGAGCGTGAGCGGCGTGGCCGCGCCTCTGGCCGGGAGGACGGTGAAGGAGAGCGTCGTCATGATGGGAATATCGAGGTGGGTGGAGCGTGCCCGGCGCGCGAGCGCCGGACGGACTTGCTGAATCAGTCTTCGAGCGGGCGTCGTGCGGTTTCGCGGGCGGCGATCAGCGCGATGGCCGTGACGATCAGCGCGCCGCTCACGTAGAGCGAGACGGCCGTCGTGCCGTGTGACGCGCGGAACAGCGCGACGATGATGAGCGGCGCGAAGCCGCCGCCGAGAATGCCCGCGAGCGTATAGGCGAGCGACGCTCCGGCGTAGCGCACACGGGTCGGAAACTGCTCGGTCACGAACGCCGCCTGCGGACCGTACATGACCGCGTGGATCACCAGGCCGACGATCACGGCGAGCACGATCAGCGCTGGCTGCGAGGTGTTCATCAGCATGAAGAAGCCGAAAGCCCAGACGATCGCCGCGATCACGCCGCCGAGATAAACGGGGCGACGGCCGAAGCGGTCGGACAGCGCGCCGAAAAGCGGCACGGTCGCGGCGTTGCAGGCCGTGCCCGCGAGCACGGCGAAGAGCGCGAGGGAGCGCGGGAGATGGAGTTCCGTCGTCACGTAGGTGAGCGTGAAGACGACGAGCAGCGCGTAGAGCACGTCCGAGCCGATGCGCGCGCCGCCCGCCACGAGCAGCCGGCGCCAGTGCTGCGAGAACACTTCGAGCACGGGCACTTTGGCCGTCGCGTGCGCCTCGCTGAGTTTTTCGAACTGCGGTGTTTCGCCCACGCTGCGCCGCACCCACAGGCCGAAACCGACCAGCAATAGACTGGCGATGAAAGGCACGCGCCAGCCCCACGCGAGAAACGCGTCGGAGGGAATCGAAACCGTGATGACGGCGATGAAACCCGTGCCGAGCAGCGTGCCGAACGACGGCCCGACCTGCGCCCACGAGGCATTGAGGCCGCGCTTCTTCTGATCGCCGTGTTCGACCGCGAGCAGCACCGCGCCCGCCCATTCGCCACCGAGCGCGACGCCCTGCACGAAGCGCAGCGCAATCAGCAGGATCGGACTCAGGATGCCGGCGCTGGCATAGGTGGGCAGCACGCCCATCAGCGCGGTGGTGAGGCCCATCAGCACGAGCGTGAGCATGAGCACCGCGCGGCGCCCCACGCGGTCGCCGAGATTGCCGAAGATGAAGCCGCCGAGCGGCCGCGAGACATAGCCGACCGCGTAGGTCGAGAACGCGAGCAGCGTGCCCGCGAGCGGATCGACCGATGGGAAGAACAAGTGATTGAAGACGAGCGCGGCGAGCGTGTTATAGACGGTGAAGTCGTACCATTCGAGCGACGTGCCGACCATGCTGGCAGTCGCGAGGCGGCCGCGTCCGGCGCGCGCCTGGCGTACTGTCGAGGCTTGAGCGAGAGAGTTCATCGGGGGTCTCCATTGTTGTTGACCGGGGCCGCGCAGCGAGCGCAGGCGGCCCGTGCGCATCACGCCGCGAGGCGCCAGAGCATGTCGAAGCTGCGCACTGCTTCGGGCGCGATGCCCGCCGCCGCCGCGAGCTTGCGCGCGGCGGCGCGGGCCGCTTCGTTCGAACTGCCTTCGACGAACACGACCGCGTCTTCCTGCGCCGCGCGGGTGGCGCTGGCATTGCCCGTCGCGAGCGGCGCGGAGAGCGTGCCTTCGGTGCGGAACACGCGCACGGCGTGCACGCCGGTTTCGCGCGTGGCTTCATCGGCCTGATCGCGCCAGTTTGTGGCGGCGAGAGCCTCCGGCGAGGACACGAAGAGCGCGACATGCGCGCCTTCGCCTGCGCCCGCTTCGAACGCGAGTTCGCCGACGCGCCGCTGTGTGTCGCTCATGCGCCCGAAGTTGCGCAGCGACCAGTCGGTCTGCTGCGTGAAGGCCCGGCGGTAGGCGTCGCTGCGGAACACGTCGAGCGACTCGGTGACATAGAGCGCGAGATAGCGGCGCGCGTGGCCGTCGTTCGCGAGGAAGCGGCGGGCGTGGCTAAAGCCGCGAATGCCCACGCGTTCCTGCATGTGCTCGCGGTCGTACCAGGCGTTGAAGTCGGTTTCGGCTTGCGGATCGGTGTCGGTCCAGATGCAAAGCTGGCCGGGCCGGAGGTGCGGTGTGGTGCTCATCGGGGCTTCCTGCGTCGTCGTTGAATCGGTCAGCGCAGTTTGGCGAGAGCAGGGTGTCGCGGTCCAACAAGAAAAAAAATACGCAGCAAACAGGTTTTCTTATTGCTTGCCGGGTCGCCTGGGTTTCGCCGCGCGTCGCGCGCCAACGGTGTTGATGGTTTCATCGATCCGATGCGACGCCGAGCCGTCGAGATCGGCGCCCAGCGCGAGGACGAACGCGCGCGCCTCTTCGCTCGCGAGACCGGCGATGCGCGCGGACATCGGGTGGCTTTGCAGGCGGTAGCTCGCCACCAGCGGAAGCGGGATGAAGCCGCTTTGCACGTCGAGCACTTCGAGCGCGCCTTCCCGCAATTCGCGCTGGATGATCGCCGGGGGCAGCACGCTCACGCCGAAGCCGTCCGCGACGAGGCGGATCATCGCCGCCACCGAACTGATGCAGTTGATGCGCACGGGCCGCTCGACCGCGCGCGCGAATTCGCGTTCGAGCGCGATATGCGGCCCCGAGTTTCGCGAAAAGCTGATGACGGGAAACTCGGCGAGACGCGCGAGATCCACGGGCCGTCCCGAAAGGCCGAGCGCGGGACTCGCGACCCAGCGCATCGGGAATTCGCAGAGCGGCTGATCAGCGAACTCGCGATCATTGAGCGCATGCGTTTGCAGGATGAGGTCGACAGCGTCGGCGCGCAGCAGTTGCGCGAGATGGATGGTGGTGTCACTCGTCACCTCGATTTCCAGATGCGCAAAGCGTTCGCGCACGCGCGCCATGAGTGCGGGGAACCAGCTATGCACGATCGACTCGACCACGCCGATGCGAATGAGACCGCCGTCGCCGCTCGCGTCTTCGACTTCACGGCGCATTTCCTCTCCGAGATTCACGATGCGCTCCGCGTACGCGAGCATCTTGCGGCCCGCGGGCGTGAGCGTGGCTGAGCGCGAATTGCGATCGAACAGACGCACGTCGAAGCTTTCTTCCAGCGACGCGATACGGCTCGATACCGCCGCCTGCGTCGTATGGAGCTTCTCCGCGGTGAGGCGGAAATTCTGCAGACGAGCGAGCCAGATGAACGTTTCGAGAAAGCGGATATTCATGATCGTTGTTGCGCGCAGGACGGGCATCGAGCTCGCATGATAGCGCGTCGGCTTTCGGCAATCTGACCATTGGCGCGCGCGGCACGGTGATTGCTGCACTCCTCTCCAAGCAGGCGGGCCACCGTCTGTGTCCATATTCCAGTCCGATCAAAGGAGGGACGGATCATGAGCAAGGCAATCAGCACGTTGATCGCGGCCGTCGCCGCACTTACGTTGTCGGGTGGCGCTTTTGCGCAGACGGCCGGAGGCGCGAACGGCGGCGGGGCGGCCGGCAGTACCGCCAGCCCGTCCAACCAGGTGAACGGTGCAACGGGCGGCTACGGCACGCCGGGGATGACCAACTCGGATAGCGGCATGGGCGCCAGGGCACCGAATTCGGGCCTTCCCAGCGCGAACAGTAACGCGGCAGGTACCGCCGCTCCCGCGCCGAGCAATAACACGCTGGCGACGCCGAGCGTGAAGTCGCCGGCTGCGAGCCAGTAACTAGCGCTACGCGATGCGATGCCACCGAGCGTCGCATCGCTCAATTGATCGTAGTGCTCCCGGCGTCTCGAAAGCAGCGCTGAAGTTGCGCGAGGCTGTGGACGTCGAGCTTCCCGTATATCTTGCGCACGTGATCGATCACCGTGCTTTCGCGGATGCCCAAAGATTGCGCGATGTCGCCGTGCGAGCGTCCAAGCACCAGCTGAGTGCAGAGTTGCCGCTGACGTTCGCTCAGGCCCAGCCGAAACCCTCGCGTTTCAATTTCCAATGCAAGCGGGGCGAAATGCTCCGCGTAAATGGCGATCGACATGTGATCGGTAAGCGGCTCGGCGCGATCAAACGGATAGGCCTTGAACGTAAATCGGCCGGCGGCGTTGAACCGCTCCTGTCGAGATGGCGCTGCTGAGCGGTCGCGCCATATCCCGTTCAAATTCGCGACCAGTGGCATCAGCCAGTCAGGAAGTCGTGCGTGCGTGTTGAGGCTTGCCGGTTCGCCACTTGCGAGCGCCAGAATCCGCATCCCCTCGTTGTTCTGCAAGATGATCTTGCCGGTATCGTCGACCACGATCACCGACGAACGACCCGCGTCGATGTGATCGGGATGCCGTGCCTTGGGCGATGTGAGCGCATGCGCGATATGTCTCGATAACGGCCGGATGTCCGCGAGGTCGCGTTCGGAAAACGGGCGGCTATTGGGCATTCGTTTGAGCGTCACACTGCCCCAGCCGCGCTTGCCATCGAACGCCGTCATTTCGAGGCTATGGCGGATATGCATGGGACGGTAAAGCTCGTTATACATCGTGCTTTTGAGCAACACGATATCGTTGCGTGCCGAGTTCTCGTAGCCCCTTCCGCGCCGCATGGCGGTCGAGAAGTCGACGCCCATCGCATCGGCCTGCTTGTCCGTGTTATGCACTTCGGACATATAAAGCGGCATGATCGAATAGATCGTTTCATTCTCGCTGAACATTTCGCTCAGTGCGTATTTTGCGTCGGCATAGAAGAACATTCCCCAGTCCGCGCCAACGAGGGTACGAAATGTTTCGACGACCTGCGGAATGATGATGTGCGGATCCGAACCGAGCGAGCATAGCCGCCGAACGTGACCAGTCAGCCCAGCGTGTTTGGAAGACATTGCTGTCTCCGGAATTTGCAAAACATGCGCTTTTCTTCGTCTTCGTCCTTTCTATACTGTCAGATTGAGGGGGCGTCCGTTACTCCCATTTGGGAGGGTGGCAGTCCGAAGGAGATGCCAGAATGGTGCATGTCGATGACATTCACGCGGCGGTTCGTCACGTCTATCAGGCGGCGCTCGCGCCTGATGAATGGCATGCGGCGCTCGGCTCTGTCGTGAAGGTTATCGGCGGCCCCAAGGCGATGCTGAACGAACTGACGGGCGGCGCCACCGGCTTCATGGTGTCGGCGGGTCTCGAGCCCGATTGCGTGTCGCGACTGAACCGCGAGTTCGAGTCACGCATGCCGGGCTGGATCGACGCGATTCCGGTGGGAGCGTCGGTGCGTCAATCGGCAGTCATCGCGGACGCGGAATTCAGACGCTCCGATATCTATAACGAGGCGGTTCGCCCGGCCGGGGGCTTCTACGGCGTCGTCGCATCACTCGTTCGCACACCTTTGCGACAGGTGTATTTCACGGTGGGCCGGGAACTGGGTGCGCCGGATTTCAGCAACCAGGATGTCGATGCGATGAACCTCATCGTGCCGCATCTGATCAACGCGCTGGAAGTGGGTAGCCGTCTCGCCCGTGCGAACGTGCAGGTGCAGTCCGCACTGGATGTACTCGACTGCGTGAGCGTAGGCGTCGTCCTCTTCGACATGGCGTTGCGCCCTGTGTTCGTGAACAGATGTGCCGAGGCGCTTGCGTCGAGCGGCGACGGTCTGGTGCTTCGAAAGAACGCGGTGACGGCGACGAAGCACGCAGAGACGCTGGCATTGCAGCAGGCGATGGCGAAGTCCGTTGGCTTGCATGACCTGAAGCGTGACGCCGGCGAGCGTGTCATGCGCAACCCGGCTCCCATGCGCTGTTATCTCTCGCGCGATCCGCCGCGCCGGCCGCTCGTGGTCAGGGTCATGCCGTTTTGTATGCGTGAGCGATCGTGGGGCAGTGGAGATTCCCGCGAATCGAAATCCGCGTGTGGCGTTCTGCTCGTGACGGAAGCCGACCGCCCGCTGAACCTCGACTTGAATGTTCTCGTCGAGACATTTCAGTTGACGCGTCGCGAGGCGCAACTTGCCATGTTGCTTACCCGTGGCTGCGACCTGGCTGAGGCGGCATCGATGCTCGCCATCGGCATAGGCACTGCGCGCGGTTACTTGAAAGAGGTATTGAGCAAGACTTCCACTCACCGGCAGGCCGAACTCGTCGCTCTGGTTCTGCGCAGCAGCCTGCAAGTTTTCGAATGTGCCGATGACCGTTAGGGCCGTGGCGGCAACGTGGTCTTTGGCAGACCGATCAGGGGCTGCTTCTCACGCATGCGATGAAACAGCATCCCCATGACCATCAGGGCCATCGGATAGAGGATCCTGTAAGTGAAGCCAGCGAGGAGAAAGCCGCAGGACAGAAGCGCGAGCGGAGTAAGCAGCCATTGCCGTGCGCCGCGTTCGATCTTCCAGCAAGCGAAGATGCATACCAGATAAAGCACCAGAAAGTTCTGGTTGGCGACGATCAGCAGATCAGAGACACCGATGTGAAACGCCGTCGCCGCTGCCAGCACGAGCGCAAAACACGCGGCCACCAGCAATAGCGCGTTGCGCGGTGTCCCTCGCCGGTCCAGGCGCGCAAAGACTTGAGGCAGCAGATGGTTTCTGCCAGCGGCATAGAAAAGACGACTGGCAGCGAAGACCCAGGCATTGGCGGTCGCCTGGACGATCACGAGTGTCATGAGGGAAAAAGCCGACTGCCAGCGCAACGGCACGAGATGGGCGATACCTGCAGTCACGTTCACGGACGGGTCTGCTACGGACGCGCCGTTTATGGTGCCTGCCAGCACGGCATACAGCACGACCACCACGAGAAAGCTGAGCAGGTAAATATGTTTGATCGTTCGCTGCGGTTCCCGGACTTCTTCGAGACCGAACGAGACGTTCTCCCAGCCTTCGAACGCCCAGAAAAGCAGGGCGCTTACCTTCCATACTTGCGATAGCGTGATACCCGTCCAGTCCGGACGCGTCCACAACAGCATACCGGTATGCAGATCGGCGCGTCTTATCGCGCATAGCACGAGCACGGCGGCGACGATCAATGCCAGTGAAAAGGAATTGACCAGCGCGGTCATGCGAATGCCGGACAGATTGAATGCGACGGCGACGAGCAGGATCGTGACGGAGACAGGAACGAGCGCGCGTTGATCGAGGCCGAAGGCCACGAGCGCATAACTCGCACCGATCATCGATTGAGCGGGAACGGTAAGCGGGAATGTGCCGCACAGAACGGCCGTGACGGCGAACTCGGCACGTCGTCCGAGCGCGGCTTCGGCGTAACGCGAAATGCCCGCGGCAGAGGCGTAGCGTGTACCGAGAATGGCGAATACGCAAAGCAGCGGAAGGCAGGCGATGGCGCAGGCCAGCCATCCGATCGCTGCAATTTGCGGCGAACTGAGCTGGAGCGCGAGGCCAGGCAGACCGAACACGCCGGACCCGACGACCATTCCGACAGCCAGCGCCGTGCCGCCGAACAGCGTGATCTGCCGACGTAATTCGGCCACCTTATTTCTCCCTATTCGTTATCGCGGCGTACGGCTTGAGCCTCGGATCTTGTCCGCCGAAGGGCTCCAGGAACTATTCGATGTTGGTATTCATGCTAGATACCGGTCGAAGGCGAAGCACCCCCTGAGCAGGGGGCAGTTGGGATAGATCGACGTCTCGTCTTATGAAACGATGTTCGTAGCGGCAGCGTGTCGAGCAAAACGTTTCTATTTCCGGGCGAACGTTGATTCGCTCTATCATTAGCGATACCCTTAAAACGTTCGCGGTCTTGAAGTGCTGGCAACCCGGAGGCAACCGTACGTGAAACCGGCGTGGGCTTTTTCCTGCATCATCGCCTTGAGTGCGATCCTCGGCGGATGCGGCAAGGACGGATCGAAAAACGCTGCTCAGGAAACGGGCGCATCCGCAAGTCAGGCGCCGGTTCAGCCTGGACAGGCCGCGAGCGACGCGGCCGCCGCATCGGGGGCGCAGGAGCGGGGCGCGCTCGGCACCGTCACAAAAGCGCAGTTACCGGCAGAGGCGGCCGAAACACTGCGTCTGATCAAGGCAGGCGGCCCGTTTCCTTTCGGGGAGGACGGGGTGTTGTTCCGCAACAGCTCGGCATTGCTGCCGCAACATCCGCGCGGCTATTACCACGCGTACACGGTTCGAACGCCCGGCTCGGCGGATCGCGGGCAACGCCGCATCGTATGTGGCGGGCCGCGCAAACACACGAACGACTGCTACTACACCGACGATTACT
The DNA here is from genome assembly GCA_001580565.1 of Caballeronia megalochromosomata. Classification (GTDB taxonomy): domain Bacteria; phylum Pseudomonadota; class Gammaproteobacteria; order Burkholderiales; family Burkholderiaceae; genus Caballeronia; species Caballeronia megalochromosomata. Next base: position 49,642 of record LRBF01000243.1, read on the forward strand.
ACGCTAATTTCAAGCGTATTGCTGAATAGGGTGAACGTAGTGCGCTCTTGATTTATTTCGTTATCCTACGGTATCAATTCGGGTTGGAGGTGGGCACCGCTCGAATCTGAGAGTCCCGATTCAGACGTTCATGCATCCCCACGCCCGTCCCGTCCCTTCGCCCCGCTAGGGAAACCCCTTAGAAGAAAGAAATGGTAAGCAGGCTCAAAACTCGTTAATGTGGGTAACCGTTTTCCCAAACACATATTGGGACTGCCCTTTCCATAAAACGATCCACGCCTTGCGCTTTGCTCGAGGCGTGCGGAGACACTCATGCCTGCAGCCGTGATAGACGTCGTGCGTGCCGCAAGCCGAATCACCGCTCCGTTCACGAAGCGTGCGTCGACTCACGCACGATCAGGCACGGCTCGATGGTCACATGCTCGATCGCGTCCTTGCCCGACAGCGCGTCGATCAGCTTCTGCATCGCGATCTCGCCCATCGCCTCGCTTTGCGTGTCGACGCTCGTGAGCGAGGGCGCCGAGATCTCGCCGTAGGGCACGTTGTCGATGCCCGTCACCGCGACGTCCCGCGGCACGTTGATGCCGAGCGCAGTGGCCGCCTTGATGAAGCCGAGCGCAATGAGGTCGTTGTAGCAAATCACCGCCTGCGGGCGGCGCGGACCGAGCATCACACGCGAGCACGCGTGTTCGCCGGCGCGGGTGGTCGGTGCGTGGGCGTCGTGCACGTCGAGTTCGAGCCCCGCCTCGGCGAGACAGTCACGCACGCCGGCGATGCGCTCGTCGTTGATGCGCGCCTGTTCGAAGCCGAGATACGCGAAGTTGCGATGACCGAGGTCCAGCAGATGCCGGGTGAGCATGAACGTGGCGAGCCGGTTGTCGATGCCCACGCTCGGAATCGGCAACTTGTCGCTGCGTCGCAGGAGCACCACGGGTTTGTCGAGGTCGAGCAGCCATTGCGACTCTTCCTCGGGCAGGCGCGAACTGAGGATCAGTCCGTCGACACGGCGCGCGAGCGCTTCGACGAGCGGCCGCTCGCGCGCCTGGTTCTCGTCGACATCGACGAGCAGCAGCGTGTAGCCGTGTCGCAGCGCCACGCGATTCGCGCCCTTCACGACATTGGTGAAGTGCGGATTGCTGATGTCGAGAATCGTGAGGCCGATGGTGCCGGTCTGCTTGGTGACCATCGAGCGGGCGAGCGGGTTGGACTGGTAGCCGAGTTCTTCGATCGCCGCCTTGAGCTTGGCTTCCACCGGTTCGGTGAAGCGCTTGGTGCCGTTGATGTATTTGGACACGGTCGCAACGGAGACGCCCGAGAGCGCTGCGACGTCGCGAATGGTTGCCGAGGGCTTTTTCATGTGGAAAACGTTTAATCGTAGGATCGTGCACGCGGGTACATCGAGTGTAAGGGATCGGGCGGCCTGAAGGCGTTCGGTCAAAAACGGAATCAAGACGATCATTCAATAAGGATGACGAAATAAATGCCGATTCATATTTTTGAAATCAAACGGAGGAGAGCAATGATGAAGAAAAGTACGATTCTGAGCGCCGTGATCGCGATGTTCGTTGCAGCAGGCTGCGGTGGCGGGCACGACGACAATGGCGGCACGCCGTCGGCGACCAGCGCGCACGCATGGATGAACGCGTCGCTGCCGCCGGAACAGCGCACGGCACTGCTGCTCGCGGCCATGTCGCCGCAGCAGAAGATCGCGCAGCTCACCGGCTCGCCCGGCGTCGTGCCGGAGATTCCGTCGTGTTACGGAAGCCGCCACATCACCGGCATACCTGACTTGCAGATTCCGACGCTGCGCGTGACCAACGGGCCAGTCGGCGTCGGGCAGAACGATTGCGTGTCCCCGGACCTGCCCGGACTGCCGCTTTCGTCACTGTCGAGCCCGGCGTCGGCGAAGGCGACCGCGCTGCCTTCGGGCATGGCCGTGGCTGCATCGTTCGATACGGCCGTTGCAAGCCAGTTCGGCGACGTGATCGGGCGCGAGTCGCGCAATCTCGCGCTGGACGTGCTCGAAGGCCCCGGCATGAACCTCGCGCGCAATCCGACGCTCGGCCGCAACTTCGAATACTTCGGCGAAGACCCGATTCTGAGCGGCACGATGGGCGTCGCCGAGATCAAGGCGATCCAGTCGCACGGCGTGATCGCGATGGCGAAGCATCTCGTCGCGAACGAGCAGGAAACGAATCGCATGACCATCAACGAGAATATCGACGACAAAACGCTGCACGAGCTCTACATGGTGCCCTTCGAAATGGCCGTGAAGGACGGCGGCGTGGCATCGGTCATGTGCTCGTACAACTCGGTGAACGGCGCATCGATGTGCGAGAACAAGCACATTCTCTCCGACGTGCTGCGCGGGCAATGGGGCTTCACGGGCTATGTGCAGTCCGATTTCTTCGCGGCGCACAGCACGGCCAACACGATGCTCGCCGGCCTCGACAACGAAATGCCGGGCATCGACATCGCGCCGCTCACGACATGGTGGACGCCGGCGAAGATCAACGCGGCGCTGTCGGCGGGGCAGATCAGCCAGTCGAATATCGACACGGCGCTTGGCCGTCGCTATACGCAGATGTTCAAACTCGGCATCTTCGACCGGCCCGTTGCACAGACCGCGATCGATCAGGCCGGAGACGGCGCCATCGCGCGCGCAATCGGTGAGCAATCGGCGGTGCTGCTGAAGAACGCCAACAACCTGCTTCCCTTCGATGCCAAGTCGGTGCGCTCCGTCGCGCTGATCGGTCAGGCCGCGTATGCGAACAAGGCTGTCTCCGGCTGCTGCGGCGGAAGCTCGGACGTGATTCCCCTCTACACGGTCACACCGCTCGAAGGCGTGCAGAACGCGCTGAAGCAGGCGGGCTCGAGCGCGACGGCGACGCTCACGATCGTCGCGGACGACAACAGCAATCTCACGGCGGCCGTCGCTGCCGCAAAACAGGCGGACGTCGTTATCCTGCTGGCGGGAACGATCGCGGAGGAGGGCGCGGACCGGACGAGCATCGAACTGTCGAACAATCAGGACGCGATCATCTCGGCGGTGGCCGCGGCCAATCCGCGCACGGCGCTCGTGATGAAGGACAACGCGTCCGCGCTGATGCCGTGGATTGATCAGGTGCCCGCCGTGCTGGAGACATGGTTCCCCGGTCAGGAGGATGGCAACATCATGGCGAGTCTTCTTTTCGGCATGGCGAATCCGTCGGGCAAGCTGCCCGTCACGTTCCCGAAGAAGTCCGGCGACTGGCCCGCGAACACGCCCGCGCAATATCCGGGCGTGAACGTCAACGGCGTGCCGACCGTCACTTACTCGGAAGGGCTGCAGATTGGCTATCGCTGGTATGACGCGCAGAACGTCAAGCCGCTCTTCGCGTTCGGGCATGGCCTTTCGTATTCGAGCTTCAAACTCTCCGCGCTGCAGGTGAGCCCGCAGGCGTCGGACGGCGCGAAGCCGATTACCGTGTCGGTCGATGTCGAGAACAGCGGCAAGGTGGCGGGCGCCGAGGTGCCGCAGGTGTACGTGTCCTTGCCGGCCGGACTCGGGCAGCCGCCGAAGCGTCTCGTCGGCTTCCAGAAGGTGATGCTCGCGCCGGGCGAAAAGAAGACGGTGCAGATCACCATCGATCCGAATGCGGCGAGCCACCCGTTCGGAACGTGGGATACCGCGTCGCAACAGTGGAAGACGGTGAACGGCCAGATTCAGGTGCTGGTCGGGAACGCGTCGGACAACCTGACGCTGACTTCGAGCGTGTCGATCAGCAAGTAAATCGGCACGAATGCCGACCGCCGCAGCTTGTCGCTCGGCGGTCGGATCGTTTCCTGGGTGACATCAACGCGTGACAGACTCGGGCTTAGAGATCGCTGATATCCGTGCCGTCGATCTTTCCGTCGATGATGTCCTCGCCTCGTTGCCATGCGGCGCGGCGCGCGACGCCGAAGTCCGAAATCGCCGCCGGCAGTTCCAGCCGGAATACCCGGCTTGCGCTGTTAGCCTCTTGGCGGCACACACGCACGGCGACGTCGTAGCCTTCGGCATAGCGGGAGTGTCGATCGAACTGATCGAATTTACGCGCGAACACAAGGGGATGAAGTTCGAAGCCCTTGTAGACGCGAGGCGGCAAGGTTGACATGATCTTTCTCCACAAGGGGTGCCCCACTATACGCGCGAAGTGCGCGTCTGGGGAGCAACTTTCGTGCGAATGCCGATCGCGCCTCTCGAAGCCGCCTGGGAGCGTCGTTCATTCGGGCTTGCAATCCGGGTTGAAGACGCGCTCGGTGGATGCCGGGAATTTCGCCAGCTTGCCGGCGGGGCGGCGTGGGCGGGCGACCAGTTCGCCGCCGCAGTTCGGACATGTTCCGTTCAACACGGTTTGAACGCAGTCGCTGCAGAAGGTGCATTCGAAAGAACAGATCCGGGCCTCGGTCGAGTCGGGCGGCAGATCCTTGTCACAGCACTCGCAGCCGGGGCGAAGTTGTAGCATTTCCGGTTCTCCTTCATAAAAGTATGGTCGCGAAGCGCGCGGTCGCTCTGATCGTTCGAAGATCGGCGAAGAGGCTCGGCATTTCTGCGTAGGGCAGTGCATGGTCATACAGGGCTTCATGCTTTTCGTCCAGGCGCTTCGGCTTTCGCCGGATCCCGTATTCGTGTCGGTCTATTGGCACTGCCCCTGTGCGGGGCGGCAGTCACTTTCTTTGCTGCTGCAAAGAAAGTAACCAAAGAAATGGAATGAACGCTTCCCCCTGCTCGGAGATTTGCGAGGGGAGATGACGAAGGGATGTAAGGCAGTGGACCCTCGCAGGCCGACGGCATCGAGTGCCAAAGAGGGAAGACAATGGTCTTCCGGGCAAACAGGAGGGTCCAGTCATGAAGTCTACGCCAGTAG
>LRBF01000244.1 GCA_001580565.1 Caballeronia megalochromosomata
GTGCCAATAGACCACCGCGAATACGGGATCCGGCAACAAAAAGCTCCCACTATCCCAACCCGTTCACCGCCCGAAACCTCCCCGGCGCGACGCCATAAAGCTCCTTGAACCGCTTCGAAAACGCCGCTTCCGACTGATACCCCACATCCGCCGCAACATCCGCAATGCTCTTCTTCGTGTGCGTGAGCATGGTGCTGGCGAGTTGCATCCGCACGTGACTCAGCAACGCCAGCGGCGAACTATCCGAATGCGCAGAAAACGCGCGCATGAACGTCGCGCGCGACATCGCCGCTTCCTTGGCTAGCATTTCCAGCGTCCACGGCTCGGCCGGCCGTTCCAGCATCGCGATGATGGACGCACCCAGCCTTCGATTCGCCAGCAGTCCGAGCACGCCCGCGAGCGAGGGCTGCCCGTCGAGCCACGCGCGCAATACCATCGTGAAGAGCGCGGTGGACAATGCCGTGACGATCGACGGCGCCCCGAGCCGCGCATCTTCCGCCTCGCGGCGCATCGTCTGGACGAGCGGCGCGAGGTAGACCGCCGATGCATCTGCGAACGACACATGCACGACATCCGGCAGCACATCGATCAGCAGCGCGCGCGGTGCGTAAAGAAAGCGCCCGCACAGCAGATCCACGCCCGGTTGCCGCCCGCCGCAATTGCTTTCCACCGTGACCGCGCCGTTATGGCGCGCTTCCATCGCCGCTGGCGCCGCGCCTGTTTCGCGCGCCTGGATGCTCAGCACGTGCGCGTCGCCGCGCGGCAGAAAGAAGATGTCCCCGGCGCGCAGTTCCAGCGGCGCATGACCCTTCCGAAGCACCGTGCACGCGCCGTCGAGCACGACGTGATACACCGCTTCGCCAGCGGGCGCGGGTGCGTGATCGAGCTCCAGCGGGCCGCTCAATAGGCAGCGCAGATCGAGCGCGCCGGAGAGGCTCGCAAGCTGAATCAGTTTGTCGAGTGCGTCCATGAGCGAAGCGGGCCGAGGGTGTCGTTCTGGATAGTATCGAAGTCCCGCCGGGCGCGCGCTACTTCGCGATTTCGCCCAGTTCGCGCGGCTCGTCTTCCGGGGACGCCGCGCCGGCCTTCCTGCGCGTGAGCGAATCGGAGACGGTCGACATCAGCGTGCGCAGCCACGCGACGTCCGTCGGCTGATCGGGCTGCGGCACCGAAAGCTGATAGCACTTGATGCGCGGAAAGGGCACGGGCGAGTCGAGCACCGCGAGCGGCAGCATCGCCGCATAGTGCTGCGCGAAGCGGCGCGGCGCGGTGAAGATGAGGTCCGACTGCAGCAGCACCTGCGGCACGAGGCCGAAGTAGGGAATCGTCGTGACGATGCGCCGCTCGATGCCCGCGCGCGCGAGGCCGATGTCGATCGGATGCCGCCTGCCGCCGCTATACGGCGTCGGCGCGAGATGCGCGGCGAGCGCGTAGCGTTCGGCCGTGAGCGGCTCGCGCGCGAGCGGATGATTCGCGCGCATCAGGCAGACGAATACGTCGGTGAACAGGTCCTGGCGTTCGAAGCGTGGCTCGGGCTTCGTCCAGTTGGCGACCATCAGATCGATTTCGCCTTCGTCGAGCATGCGCTCATGGTCGCGCATCGGATTCAGCGATTCGATCTCCAGGCGCGCATTGGGCGCCGCATCGCGAAAAGCCGCGACGAGCGTCGGCATGAAGAAATCGTTCAGATAATCGGGTGCGGCGAGGCGGAAGGTGCGGCGCGAACTCGCTGCGTCGAAATCGCCGTGCGGCGTCGCGACGAATTCCACTTCCCGCAATGCGCGCTGGGCGGGCGCGAGCAGCGACTCGCCGTATTCGGTCGGCACCATGCCCTGCTTGCCGCGCACGAGAATCGGGTCGTTCAGGATCTCGCGCAGGCGGCGCAACGCGGTGCTGATCGCCGGTTGCGTCTGATTCAGCCGCTGCGCGGTCTGCGTCACGCTGCGCTCCAGCAACAGGGTGCGCAGCACGCGGATGAGCCAGATGTCGAGTGAGTCGGCGGGATCGTTCATGGGCTGCGAAGCGGTTGAATTCAGGACGCGCGGCGCGAGTTCGCGCACCGTAGCCCTAAGTTAAACGCTTATCCAATTTTGACGCCATAGCGAGCGCGCTATGCATGGCATAGGCGCGTTCGCCGACACGGCCGGCGTCAGCCGAAATCGGCGTCGCGCGGCGCGATCGGCAGCGCGCTGATGCGCTTCACTTCCGCGCCGTCGAGCCAGTTCGGCGAGCGCGCGACGTAGAGCACCATCGGCAGCGTGTCCTCGCCCCAGAAGATCTGATCGTTGACGAGGAAGGTCGGCACGCCGAACACGCCCATCGACACCGCGCGGTCGTTGTTGTCGCGCAGCTTCGCCTTGATGTCCTCGTCCTCGATGCGCGTTTCGCCCTCCGGCATGCCGACGTGCTCGCACAACGCACGGAAGCCCTCAGGCGTCGCCGGATCGCGCCCCTCGCGCCAGATGTAGCGGAAGATTTCGCGCACGCGGCCGATTTCGCCGTTCGCCAGCACGGCGAGCCGCAGCGCCTTGGACGGATCGAACGGATGCGCGGGCGGCATCCTGAAAGGAATGCCCAGTTGCTCCGCGCGGAACAACGCGTGCCGGTACGTGAAGACGCGCTTGGAGGGAATCGTCGCCGCGTGCGGCTGGCCCCAGCGGTCGAGGAGCTTCATCAACTGGACGGGCACGAGCTCGAACGGCATGGCCGGCCATTTTTCATGCTGCTCCAGCAGCAGGTACGAAAAGGGCGAAATGAAGTCGAAGAAAAAGTACGGATGACCAGCGCTGGTCGAATGCGGGGCACTCATGTTCCCTTCTCCCTGAGATTCCGTGGCTCGGCTCGCGCGAACGCGCGCCGCTGCCTCATCTGTTCGTTTTTTGTCGTGTCCTGCATGGCGGATGCGCTGCGCGCGGCATCGCATCCATTCTTTCCGCTTCTCCAATAGATATTACGTGCTGCCTTGTTCCGTGTCTGCCCGCGCAGCGACACGGGACGCATCCGGTTGCGCCACGGCGTGCGCGGGGGCATCGCCCGCCTGCGCGACCGGCACGTGCGCGAGGCGCTGCCGCACGAAGCCGATGTGCTCGCGCAGCACGTAGAACTGATCCGCGAACGCGAGCGGCATCTTCATGCGATTCACCGCCGTCTCGATCGCGTCGATGCGGTCCAGCAGGGCGTCGCGCTGCGCGATGTCCGGGCCGCTGATCGCTTCGCGTTCTATCGCAATGAGCGCGCCATACCATCGGTAGATGCGCGATTTCACGCGCCACCGATATAGCCCCGGCACGAGCCGCAGGCCCGGAATCAGCACCACGATCAGCGGCACCAACACGACGAGCACGCGATCGGCGAGACTCGCGAGCCAGAACGGCAGCGAGCGGTACAGGAAACTCTTGCCCGATTTGTAGTAGCGCTCGGCGTTGTCGCTGATGCGGAATTCGTGCGCGAGCGGCGCGGGAAATTCGTTGGCGCGCTGCAGCAGATTGGCGCGCCCGTGCACTTCGCGCGCGGCTTCGATCAGCAGGTCGGAGAGCGCCGGATGCAGGCTGTCGCGCGCGACCAGCTCGGCCGTCGGCGCAATCATGTGGACCGGGCGCGGCGGCAGGTTGCGGGAAAAGTCGAACGCGCCCATCGGCAGTTCGATCTCTGTCAGATACGGGAAGCGGCGCGCGTAGGCATCGGCCTGGGCGAAATCCATGAAGCGGATGCCTGGCGTGCGCAAGAGCTTCGCCATCGTCGGCGGCTGGGCGGAGTCGCCGGTCAGAAAGACGGCGTCGATCTGGCCGTCTTCGAGCGCTTTCGCGGCTTCGTCGCCGGCGAGCGGCAGCAGCACCGTGTCGCCGCCCGGTTCGATGCCGTTCGCCTTCAAGAGATTCAGCGCGAGCACGCGCGTGCCGCTGCCTTCCGCGCCGATCGCGAGCCGCTTGCCCTTCAGTTCCGACAATCGGGTGACGACCATCGCGCTGCGATAAAACACCGCGAGCGGCACGTAGGACACGCTCCCGAGCGATTCCAGGTTGTCGTGTGTCGCGCCGGGTTTGGTGAGGCCGCCCTGCACGAAACCGACGTCGACGTTCGATTTCGGGTCTTCGAGCCGCGTCAGGTTGTCGAGCGAGCCTTGCGTTTCCAGCACGTTGAGCGTCACGCGGTTGCGCGCAAGGATCTCCTTGTATTTCTGCGCGCTGGTCCAGAACGAACTGCCTTTCGGCCCGGCGGCGATGGTAAGCGTGCTCGGCGGCGCGGGCTGGATCAGCCGCACGGCGGCGTAGAGCGCGATCGCGCATACGAGCAGGATCGGACCGAAGGTGAGCGCGAGGTCGCGCCAGGAGATCGCGACAAAGCGCGCGACGATCCGCGGCTGGGGCTTGCGTCGCGGCGGGGCGTCCGGATCGTTGCCCGGATTGCTTCCTGAAGGCTGGGTCATCTCGTCGGTAATCGGAAAACTGTGCGTAAAACTGAGTGCGCGAGCTTACCCGATCGCGATGCGCGGACATCTCCACGAACGGGTTCGGCATGGCGCGAGCGGCGCGTCCGGGCGGCCGGCATGGCGTCGATGGTACATGAGATCGATCCGCGCCAAGCGGGCTGCGCGGCGCGCGCGCAGTGTGACCGGCGTGTGTCGGCGTGCGTCGGCGCTCGCGACGATGTTGCGCGGGCGCGGCTTCCCGTAAGGCTGCGTCGTTAAATGCTTTGCGCTTATGGCCGTGCTGGGCTAAATTGACGTTCGCCGCCGCACGACAAGGCTCTTCGCGCGCCGCAGCCCGGAATGTGGGTTCGTGAGCTGCGCCGGGCACCCGCCTTGCGGCAGGTCATATTCGAGCCGACGGGTTTTTCCGCCCGACCAACCGGCCGCAGTTTGTTTCTTTCGCCAGTCTCTCGCAGCACCGTGAGCCGCATTCGCCGGCTCGCCGCCGTCATGCCCGCGCGCCTTTGTCAGGCCACGGGCGCGCGCGTGGCCACGGGCAGCCGCTCGAAGTCGTCGCCCAGCCGCTGGGAATGCGGCCCGGTTTTTGAAGTGCAAAACGAGCGAAGTAGCAACTGTGCGAAGTCAACAAGCGAAACAAAAGGAGAAATCATGAAAGCAGTCGATCTGTTGAAGGCGCTGGGTGTAGTGGTGTGCGTGGCCGTGGCTTCGAGCGCCTATGCCCAATCGAGCGACGCGGCGGCCACGAGTACCGATTCGGCGGCGCAGGCGAAGGCCCAGAAATCCGCGACCAAGAAGACCGACCGCAAGCTCGGCTACGACGTGCGCCGCGCGCTGTCGAAGACGCAGGGCTTCGATGTGTCGAACGTGTTCGTGCGCGCTCGCGGCGGCGCGGTCACGCTGACCGGCACGGTGCCGGAAGGCGGCCAGATCGCCCAGGCCGAAGAAGTGGCGAAGGGCGTTCCTGGCGTGAAGTCGGTTTCCAACAAGATCACCCTCGGCGTGCAAGGCGGCGGAGGTTAATAACACGAGCGGAAAGCGCGCGGCGTCACACGACGTCGCGGGCTTCGGTCGTCACGCGAGTATTTGAAACGGGCTCCGGCTTTGCCGCCGGAGCCCGTTGTCGTTTGGCGCTTTCGTTGTCGCGGCGCGTGCATTCGGCCGCGATTCTCGTCTGATAAAGCGCGATACTTGCACTGTCGGCCGCGCGTCGCGCACGCGTTGCAGTCATCAGGTTGCACCACTCATCGGAACGTATGGCGGAGACTCACAATGAAAAGATTCGCGCGTACCCAGAGGTTGCAGAATGTGCCGCTGCACGGCGCGCTGGCGATGCTCGCTGCGATGGCGCTCGTCGCATGCCACGGCGGCGATGACGACAATAGCGGCGGCGGCCAGCCGACCAACACCTTGCCGAGCTTCATCTCCGGCTCGGTCAACACGCAGACTTATGACGGTTCGTCCGACGACCTGCTCACGGCGGGTCTCGGCAAGACCGGCCTCGCATCGACGACTCCGCCCTCGATCGCCAAACCGGCCGCGCCGACAGCAGCCGAGTTGCGCCGCCTCGCGATCTATTCGAACTACCGCGCGCTCGTCGACATGTCGGCGAACGGTGGCTACGGCCGCTTCTGGGGTCCGAACGTCGATCTGAACGGCAACGACACGCTCGGCGAAGGCAAGATCGCGGGCAAGGAATACATCGCCTATTCCGACGACGGCAGCGGCACGCAGAACGTCAGCCTGCTCGTGCAGATTCCGGCGAGCTTCAATCCGGATCAGCCTTGCATCGTCACGGCGACGTCATCGGGATCGCGCGGCATCTACGGCGCGATCTCGGCGGCCGGCGAGTGGGGCCTGAAGCGCGGTTGCGCGGTCGCCTACACCGACAAGGGCAGCGGCAACGGCGGCCACGAGTTATCGACCAACCTCGTCACGATGATCGACGGCACGCTCTCCAACGCCGACTTCGCCGGGACGAAGGCGATCTTCAAGGCGAACGTGAGCGCGTCGGCGCTGTCGTCGTTCAATTCGATCTTCCCGAATCGCTACGCGTACAAGCACGCGCATTCGCAGCAGAACCCGGAAAAGGACTGGGGCAAGAACACGCTGCAGGCGATCCAGTTCGCGTACTGGGCGCTCAACGACATGTTCGGCGCGGTCAGCGGCTCGACGCATCAGGTGCGCTACAACAAGGGCGACATCACGACGATCGCGGCGTCGGTGAGCAACGGCGGCGGCGCGTCGCTGGCGGCGGCGGAGCAGGACACCGATGGCTGGATCACGGCGGTCGTCGTCGGCGAGCCGCAGATCAACCTGAATCTGCCGTCGCAGGTCTCGGTGCGGCAGGGCGGCGTGCCGGTCGGCTCGTTCGGGCGGCCGCTCGCGGATTACACGACGCTCGCGAACCTGCTGCAGCCGTGCGCGGCGCTCGCGCCCGCCGCGGCCGGCGCGCCGTATCTGAGCACGCTGCCCGTGGCGACCACGAACGCGATCCGCACGGCGCGTTGCGCGACGCTCGCCGCCAACGGGCTCGTCGCGAGCGGCAACACCGTCGTGCAGGCCACGGATGCGCTCAACCAGTTGCATCAGGCGGGCTATCAGACCGACTCCGACACGCTCCAGGCGCCGATGTGGGATTCGCAGGCGGTGCCGGCCGTGGCCGTCACCTACGCCGACGCGTACATGAAGGCGAGCGTGCTCGACAACCTGTGCAACTTCAGCTTCGGCACGACCAATGCGGTGACGGGCGCGGCGGGCGTGTCGCCGCTCGTCTCTCCGATGCCGACGCTCTTCGGCAACGGCAACGGCGTGCCGCCGACCAACGGTATCAATCTCGTCTACAACGCGGGGACGACGGGCGCGGCGGATCATCGGTTCGCAACGCCCGACGCGAGCTACGCGGGCGCCGCATGCCTGCGCGCGCTGTGGACCAACGGCAATCCGACGATGGTGGGCAGCGTGAACGCGATCCGCGTGAACGCGAACCTGCGCGGCAAGCCCGCCATCATCGTGCAGGGCCGCGCCGATGCGCTCGTGCCGATCAACCATGCGTCGCGGCCGTATCTCGGCGCGAATCGCGTGGCAGAGGGCAGCAACAGCCAGCTCTCGCTCTACGAAATCACGAACGGTCAGCATTTCGACGCGTTCCTGAGCGTGGCCGGCTTCGACACGCGCTTCATTCCGGTCCACTACTACAACATTCAGGCGCTGAACCTGATGTGGAACCACCTGAAGAACAATACGCCGCTGCCGCCTTCCCAGGTGGTGCGCACGGTCGCGCGTGGCGGCACGGCGGGATCAGCGCCCGCGCTCACGACGTCGAATCTGCCCCCGATCGCGACCGATCCGGGCGCGAACGCGATCAACGTGGCGGGCGGCGCCGTGAACGTGCCGAACTGACGAAGCGCGTGGTTTATTGAGTTGCGGTGGTTCGCGGCGCCGATGGCGCTGCGGCCGCCGCCGCTGCGGGTACGTCCGACGCCTGGATCGCCGTTGCGGCGGCGGGCGTCTGCACGACGATCGGCGTCGGCGTGAGTTCGGGCGAGTTGAGGATGAGCGAGGGCGCGAGCGGCTTGCTCTTCACTTCGTCCGCCGCGACGGGCGCGCTGCGCGGCACCGTGTTCAGGTAGTGACCCATCAGACCGAAAAAGCGGTCGTAGAACTTGCCCGCAGGCACGGTCTCGCTCGAGATCTTGACCATCGCGTCGCTGTTCGAGCGGATCGGCAACGACAGCGAACCGAGCACGCTCAACCCGACGCTCGCCGACGTATCGCTTTTCTTGAGCGCATAGCCGTCCTGCACGGCGTTCACGTACGCGATGCTCTGATTCGTCGCGTTTTCGCCGGGCGTGCACACCACATGGAACGACACGGCGACGTGCGTCTCGGCGCTCGGCTGGAAGTTCTTGGTCGCGTCGACGGTGTCGGGCTGGCCCATCGTCGTGAGAAAGCCTTGCGACAGCAGCGCGCGGCGCGCGGCCTCGCAGGTTTCGTTGACGGTGGCGTCGAAATTGTGCGCGAACGGGCTCGCGCCGGTGGTGAAAAGCTCTTGCTGATAGCTGGGCGTGACCGTGCTGCGCCCTGCGCAGGCGGTGAGGGCGATCAGTCCGAGGGAGGCGAAAACGAGGCGCGGCGACGGCATGGGCATGAGGCGGCGGATCCAGAATTTGTGTCAACGGCAGACACAAATTGTAGTGCCGCCAGACCGGCCGATGAAAAAGCCCAGTCTGAAAAACATCGTCGAATCCGCAGTTTACGGCGTGATGAACGGCGCTCGGACCCGTCTTAATTTGTCGTTTCGGGTCGTGTAAAGCCCGGCGCGGCCGGGCTTTCGTGCTTGCGCAAGACGCGGCTTACGGACGATTGAAGTCGACGGGGTTCGCATCCGCCGGACGAACGATGCGCCCGAGGAAGCCCGACCGGCTCGCATGGCCCGACGCCGATGCACCTTCGCCCGCACCACCGAAGGACGACGCGGCAACGCCTTGCTGCGCGTCGACCCGCGCTTGTGCGGCCTGAATGTCGGCGGGATAGGTGGTCTGATCGGCGGCCGGGTTATAGCCTGCGCGCTCGAGTTGAACCAGTTCGGCGCGCACTTGCGCGCGGGTGACCGGGCCGTCTTCACGTGCCTGGGCGAAACCCGGAACGGCGAGAACGGCTGCGATGGCGATGGCGGGAACGATGGACTTGAACATGATGACCTCCGGATGCTGATTTGAGGAACGTTGCGGGTGGTGAGGTTTGTCGCCACTGCTTCGTCGTTGAATGCAGTCTAGGACGCGGTCGCATTGGTAAAAACCCTGATTCGCCCAAATCAGTTTTCGCGGATTGACATTAATCGTTTCAATCAAAGTCGGTTCGCTGATTGTCGGAGGGCCGAAAGGATCGACATGCTGCTATCTTTCAAGTGATTGATTTCCTTGCGCCCCGGAGGAATCGTGGACGTCGCCGCCTGGCTGCGCAGCCTCGGAATGGAACGGTACGAAATGGTGTTCTTCGAGAACGCCATCGACGCCGACGTGCTGCGCAGCCTGACCGCGGACGATCTGAAGGATCTTGGCATCGCGTCGGTGGGACATCGCCGGAAGCTGCTCGACGCGCTGGCCGAACTGCAGGCGCGAACCGGGCATGCGGGCGTGAGTGCGCGCGAGGCGCAGGGCGAGCGGCGGCAGGTCACAGTGCTCTTCGCCGATCTGTGCGGCTTCACGAAGATGAGCCGGGAAGCCGATCCGGAAGAAATCGTCGCGCTGCTCGATCGATACTTCGAGACCGTCGATCGCATCATCGAGCGGCATGGCGGCTACGTCGACAAGCACGTCGGCGACTCGATCATGGCGGTCTTCGGCGCTCCGGTTTCGCATGGGAACGATGTCGAGCGCGCCGTGCGGGCGGCCCTCGCAATCGGCGACGCGATGCCCGCGCTGTCCCGCATGCTCGCTCGCCCGGTCTCCGTGCATATCGGCATTGCGGGTGGCGAGGTCGTCGCAAGCGGCACCGGTAGCGCCGCGCATCGCAAATACACCGTCACCGGCGATTCAGTCAATCTCGCCTCGCGCCTCACCGACGCGGCCGGGCCGGGGGAAATCCTGATTTCGGACGCGGTGCGGCGCCCGCTCGGCAACAGCATCGAGTGCATCGAACGCGGCGCGCTGTCCGTCAAGGGTTTCGCGGAACCTGTTTCAGCGTGGTGTATCGCCGGTTTTGTGAAAACCGCTGCGGATCGGCCGTTCGTCGGCCGTCTGGACGAGTTGCGCCAGTTTCGCGCGATGCTGGAGGCGTGTCGCGAGACCGGAAAGGGACGCACTGCTCTGCTGCGCGGCGACGCCGGGATCGGCAAGACGCGCCTGCTCGAAGAGTTCAAGCGTGAGGCGCGCGATGCTGGCTTCCTTTGCCATGGCGGCCTCGTGCTCGATTTCGGCGCGGCAACCGGGCGGGGTGCGATGCAGTCGCTCGTGCGCGGGCTGCTGGCGCTCGACGAATCGAGCGACGCGCATGCCAGTATGACCGGCATCGGGCGGGCGATCACGGACGGCCTCATCGATCGCGGCGACGCGCTTTTTCTCAAGGATCTGCTCGATGTGCCGATGGCGCTCGAAGACCGCACGGTTTTCGAAGCAATGGACCATGCGATGCGTGCTGAAGGCCGGCGAAATGCCGTGACCCGGCTTGTCCAGCGCGCGAGCCGCCGGCAGCCTCGAATCTTTTCCGTTGAGGACATCCACTGGTCGGATGGCTCGACATTCAGAGAACTCGCCGGGCTCGCTGAAACGGTAGCGGATTGTCCGGCCATGCTGGTGCTGACGGCGCGGCCCGCGAAGCAGGGGCTCGAAGAATCATGGCTTGCGGCGGCGGGTGCCTGTTATTCGCTCGTCGATCTGGGGCCGCTCAGCGCCGGCGAGGCGCATGCGATGGCCGCATCGTTTCCGGGTGCGCAGGCGGCGCTGGCGCAGCGCTGCATCGCACGGGCGGCGGGCAATCCGCTCTTTCTCGAGCAACTGCTCGGCCATGCGCGGGACGGTGAAGGAACCGGCGTGCCGGGTACGGTGCGAAGTCTCGTGCAAGCGCGGTTGGATCGACTCGATCCCGTGGAAAAGACGGTCTTGCAGGCGGCCTCGGTGCTCGGCCAGCTTTTCGGGCAGGAGGTGCTCGATCATCTCGTCGATGACGCCGGCGCCGCCCTGGAACCGCTTGTGAAGTGTCTTTTGCTGCGACATCAGGGTGCCGGATTCATTTTCCATCACGCGCTCATTCGCGATGCCATTTACGACGGCTTGCTGAAAAGCCGGCGTCGCGAGTTGCATCGTCGCGCGGCGCAGTGGTACGCCGGACGTGATCCGCTCTTGCGCGCCGAGCATCTCGACCGGGCGGAGGACACTGAGGCGGCGCGCGCCTATTGCGACGCGGCGCGCTCGCAGGCGAGAGGCTATCGCCATGAATCCGCGCTAAGGCTTGCCGAGCGAGGGCTTCAGCTTGCGCACGAACGCGGCGACCGTGTCGCACTCGAATGCCTTCGCGGCGACATCTTGCATGACGCGGGTGACATGAGATCGGCGCTCGCGGCGTTCGAAGCCGCGCTGGAGGTTGCGGAGTCGGATGCGCAGCGTTGCCAGGCTTGGATCGGGCGCGCCACCGTCAAGCGGGTCACCGACGATCTCGACGGCGCATGGGCCGATCTCGACCGCGCCGCTGCCGCCGCTGCCGCCGAGGGCTTTCAGCGCGAGGCGGCGCGCATTCACTTCCTGCGCGGCAATCTGTGTTTTCCGCGCGGCGATATCGACGGCTGCGTGCGCGAACACGGACGCAGCCTGGCGCTCGCGCGCGAGGCGGACGACCCGGAACAGGAAGCGGCCGCGCTCGGCGGCCTCGGCGACGCGGAGTACATGCGCGGCCGGATGATCAGCGCTCACGACGCCTTCAGCCGCTGCATCGAACTCTGCGAATGCCACGGATTCGGACGTATCGAAGTGGCAAATCTTCCGATGCGCGCCATCACGGCATGGTTTGCAGGCAAGACGGAGGCCGGACTCGCGGCCGCGCTCGCCAGTGTCGCCGCAGCGGAAAAGGTGAGGCATCTCCGGGCGCTCGCCGTTGCCCATCACGGTGCCTGGCACTGTCTGCGCGATCTCGCCGAATGGGATCGTGCCTGGGAGCATGTCGATCCCGCGCTGCAGTGCGCACGCGAGCTGAAGTCGAGAAGGTTCGAGGGCGAAGCGCTCGCTCTGCGCGCGGAGTTGCACAGGATCGCCGGGCGGCGGCGCGAAGCGTTGGACGATATCGCAGAGGCGCTGTCGATCAGCCGGGAGACCGGCATGGCCTATCTGGGCGCACATTATCTGGGCATCCTGGCGCGCGCGACAGACGACATCGATGTCTTCGAGAATGCGCTAGCGGAAGGGGAGGCGCTGCTCGCGGCCGGCGCGGTCAGCCACAATCACTTCCTATTTCGACGTGATGCGATGGACGCATGCATCGATCGGGAACGCTGGGACGCAGCCGCGCATCATGCCGCTTCCCTCGAGGCGTACGCCAGCCGCGAGCCATCGCTCTTTTCCGGGTTCTATGTGGCGCGCGCACGCGCGCTCGTCTCGTTTGGAAGGGGAAATCGCGACGCCGCGCTGATGAAAGAACTTCGGCGGGTCAGGCACACGGGCTGGAACTGCGGTTTCGCATACGCGCTCGAGGCAATAAATGGCGCACTCTCGGGTTTGTCGAATCTTCAGTGACAAGTGAGATCGTCGAAATCTTCTTGTCGAATGAGCTTCAGGTGAGGCGTCGATCATGTCGAGAGAATGGAAGCGTCGGGTCAGGTTATTCGTGCAACGTTTCTGGCAGCCGACCAGTGCGTGCATGACTTGCATGCCGGGAAGCTGGAGCAATATCGCGAGCTTTGCCCACTGGACGATCGCGTTCAAGACCGGACTTCTCACGGGGATTCTGGCGGTGTTACTGACTTTCACGCCGGCCAGAAAACTCTACGAAAACCGCTACGGCAATGCGACGATCGTCGGCTCGCTGACTGCAATCGGCGATACTTTCGCGCACACAAGCCATTACCGCCTGCCGTACGTCGAGCACGTACTGACGGGTGTGGTCTCAGGGCTTTTGGCGCTGATTGCCTCGTACCTTCTCGAAGACCGTGCGCGTCGTATTCGGGCGGCCTGGACGCGCGTCTTCGGGTAGCGCGTCCGGGCGGCGACTTACCAGCGCAGAAACCGCGGGCCCAGCCATGCGCCGATGAGCGCCGGCATCAGCATGCCGATTGCGTACCACACGCCCCAGAACGCGGGGCTCATTTCGGGGCAATGCAGGCAATAGACGATCGTCGCCGTCGAACTCGCCAGCAAGCCGACGGCGGCGCCGGCAAGCCGCAACCGTGTCGGCGCGAGCGATCGCATGGCCCAGATCGCGGCAGGGAACGTCGGTACGGAAAGAAGCAGGATATTGAATGGGCACGTGCGCCACGTATGACCCAGCACGAGCGCCGCACGCGCGGTCGAATCCGCGCTGCCGACGATCATCCAGCCGGCGAACCAGACCGCCGCGAAAGGCAACGCGACGATCATCCACGAATAGCCCGCGCGTGCGCCGGGCCGGCCGATCCGGCTGATGGCGAGCATCGCGCCGATGGCGACCGCCAGCGGAAATGCCAGCTTCGCCCAGAAGAGGCCCGTGCGTGCGACGCTGCCGAGATCGTGGCGCACGCCGAACACGATGCTCATCAAAATCAGCGAGCCCGCCGCGCCCATCAGCAGCGCCTGAACGAACCGGCGGGCGATGGCCGCGCGATCGACCTGCGTCACCTGATTCGAAAGCAGGGAGATGAGTTCATCGGTATTCATCGCAGTCCCCGGATTTTTGCCGCGAGCGCCTTCAGGCCGCGATGCACGCCCACCTTCACGGCCGACTCGGAAAGACCGGTGATCCGCGCGGTTTCCGTGACCGACAAGCCTTCGAGTTTCATGTGAACGATCGGCAGGCGTTGCTTGTCCGGCAGATGCTCGAGCAGCTTGCCGATGTCGTGCCGCGCCTGCGCGGGTTCGTCGTCGGCGGCGGCGAGCAGTTCCTCATGGTCGTCGAGCGGCACGTTCAGCGACTCACGGCGCGCGTGGGAGCGGAAGAAGTCCATCAGTTTGTAGCGCGCGATCGCGTGCAGCCACGCTGTCAACGGCTCATCCGGCCGATAGGTGTGACGCGCGTTATGGACCGCCAGAAGAATTTCCTGGACGAGGTCTTCGACATCGTCGAGACGATGTGGAATGCGCTTGCGCAGATAGCCGCGCAGATGCCGCGTGAGCGCCTGCAGAAAGCTGTGATACGCGTTCTGGTCGCCATCGAGACCGCCGATGAACAACGCTTTCAGCCGCCTTTCCGCATCGTGCGACATGGTTCCTGTAGGGCTGGGACAACGGGACGGAATGTCGTGCCGCGCGTGCGCGGGCGCTGACGCGCCGCGCACTGGATCGTTCGTTACAGCGTATCCGAAGCCTTGATGCGCTGCAATGACGCCGTCCTGGTTCATGTCGGTCGTTCCTCTCCTGACCTTCGTTAGTTCGTTCGCGTGCCGCCGCACGTTACAGCACGCCTGCAAATTTTCGCGGGCGTCGAACAAATCGTTTCGCGTGATGACGCGCGCTGTAACCGGCGACGCATCGGCGACGAATTAGCTGGTAACCGGGCTTGAGCTCGACCATCAGGGTGACCGAAATGAAAGCGATGACAGCATCACCAGCGCCAACGTCCGAAAGCGTGCCGATCCATCCGGTCTGGCTGCGCGTCACGCACTGGCTCAACGCATTCGCGGCGCTGATCATGATGTTCTCCGGCTGGCGCATTTACGATGCATCGCCCGTGTTCCGGGAAATCGTCATTCCGCCGTCGATCACGCTCGGCGGCTGGCTCGGCGGTGCATTGCAGTGGCACTTCGCGGCGATGTGGCTGCTGGTGTTCAACGGCATCGTCTACGTGGCGCTCAATGTCGTGAGCGGCCGATTCTTCTCGAAGTTCTTCCCCTTGTCGCCGCGCGCGGTGCTGCGCGATCTCATCGCCGCATTGCGCGGCAGGCTCGCTCACGCCGATCTGCGCCAGTACAACGCGGTGCAGAAGCTCGCGTATCTCGTGGTCATCGTCGATCTGATCGTGCTCGTGCTGTCGGGACTCGCGATCTGGAAATCCGTGCAGTTCCCGCTCCTGCGCGAACTGATGGGCGGTTACGACAACGCGCGCATCGTGCACTTCTGCGCGATGGCGGTGATGGCGGCGTTTGTCGTCGTGCATGTGGCGATGGTCGCGCTCGTGCCGCGCTCGCTGCTGACCATGTTGCGCGGCCGTTGATACGTTTCAGGAACACATCATGAAATCCGACGACAAGCGAATCATCACGGTTGATCGTGCCTCCGTACTGGCGGATGCGCGCCGCGAACTGGACATGCCGTCGCGGCGCCTGTTCGGCAAGCGCATGCTGAGCCTGGGCGGTCTGGCGCTGCTGACCGGCTGCTCGATCACCGACGACAAATCGGTCAACACGTTTCTCACCGCCGTATCGCGCCTCAACGATCGCGCGCAGGCTTTTCTCTTCGATCCGAAGCGGCTCGCGCCCACCTATACCGAAGCGCAGCTCACACGGCCGTTTCCGTTCAACGCGTTCTACGGAATCGATGACGTACCCGAAGTGAACGGCAGCGACTATCGCCTGAAAGTGAGCGGGCTCGTGACGGGGCAGCGCGTCTGGACCCTGCCCGAGTTGTACGCGCTGCCGCACGCCGAGCAGATTACGCGGCACATCTGCGTGGAAGGCTGGAGCGCGATCGGGCGCTGGGGCGGCACGCCGTTTTCCGAGTTCCTGCGCCGCGTGGGCGCGGACACGACCGCAAAGTACGTCGGCTTCCGTTGCGCGGACGACTACTACGAGAGCATCGACATGCCGACGGCGCTGCATCCGCAGACGCTCCTCACGTTCGAGTACGACGGCCAGCGCCTGCCCGCGAAGTACGGCTATCCGATGAAGCTGCGCATGCCGACCAAGCTCGGCTACAAGAATCCGAAGCACATCGTCGAGCTATTCGTGACGAACACCTATCCGGGCGGCTATTGGGTCGACCAGGGATACAACTGGTTCGGCGGATCCTGAGCGCCGAACCATCCACCGCTTCCGGATCGTCCGGATGCCATGTTTGACTCACCAAGGAGAAAGACCATGAAGCGATTGATGACGGCAGTACTCGCAGCCGCGCTGACGATGGGCGCGACGAGCGTTTTCGCACAGGCGAGCGGCACGATGTCGAACGACGCCATGTCGCACGACACGATGAAGAAGGACAACATGTCTCACGATTCGATGAGCAAGGGCTCCATGTCGCACGACTCGATGGGCAAGAGCGACAAGATGAAGAAGAACGATGCGATGGGCATGGATCATCCCGCTTCGGGAGCGATGTCGCAGTAAGGCGAAGGGAAACGGGCCGGGCGTGAAGGTATGTCCGGTCCGATCATCATAAGCATTGCGAATCAAATTCAATATCGTTTCTCACCTGACGCGAACCCGACAGCAGGTATGATCCGCCAGCATAATGACGTCGGATCAACCTCGAATCAGGATCGCCATGTCGTCGAGCGAGAAACAGAAAGCCGGGCTTCCGGGCAAGCAGGATCTGGAGGCGATGTCCCTCTTTCGCTACGAGCTGCGCAAGTTCCTGCGTGTATCGGAGGAAATCTCCAACGCGGCCGGAATCACGACGCTCCAATATCAACTGCTTCTGCACGTACGCGGATTTCCCGGGCGGCAGTGGGCTTCCGTCGGTGAACTCGCGGAGCGCCTGCAGGCCGCGCCGAACGGAACCGCTGCGCTGGTATCGCGATGCGAGGCCGCGGGCCTCGTCACGCGCAAAACCGACAAGACGGATCGTCGCCAGGTGCAGGTGCATCTGACGGCAAAGGGCGAGCGATGTCTGCTCAGGCTCGCGGCCGAACACAAGGCGCACTACGGATCGTTCGGCCGGGTATTCGACGAGATACAGGCGTAAGCGGATAGCGCCCGCGCCCGGTCGCATCGAAGGGCGATCGAAAATTTATGTCACAATGTGCCTTAAATTCTGATTCGACATTTCCGATGCGCATTCCCCGATTCATCGACCGACGCACGATCTTGCGCGGCAGGCGGCTGTGGCTGCATTACGGCGTATTCTGGCTCGGCGCGGTCGCGACCGGGCTCATCGCCGTCATGTACGCGCGGTTGATCGACTTCGGATTCGACACGTTTCTGCGCTTGACGGCCATCTACTGGTGGCTGCCTTTGCTGCTCACGCCCGCCATCGCCGCCTTCGGCGTCTGGGTCACGCGCCGCTTTTTTCCGGGGTCGGAGGGCAGTGGCATTCCACAAGTCATCGCGATGCTGCATGACGGACGGGAACTCGGACCACGGCTGCTCACTATTCGCATTCTCGTCGGCAAGATCGCAGTATCGTTCCTGTCGATTCTCGGAGGCTTTACCATCGGGCGCGAAGGGCCGACCATCCACGTCGGCGCGGCGCTCATGTACAGCCTGCGCCGTTTCTATCCGCCGCGCCTGCGCAGCATCCGGGGCGGCGGCATCGAGCGCAACCTGGCGCTCGCGGGCGCCGCTGCGGGGTTGTCGGCCGCGTTCAATGCGCCGCTCGCCGGCGTGGTCTTTGCGATCGAAGAGCTTACGCGCAGCTTCGAGCAGCGCACGAGCGGCGTGCTGATCACGGCGATCATCTTCGCCGGTATCGTGTCGCTCGGCCTGCAAGGGAACTACACCTATTTCGGCACGATCAATCTGGACGGGCATTTCCCCGATTCGCTCGCGCTTGCGGTCATCCTGCTCGGCGTGGTGACGGGCGTCGCGGGCGGGATATTCTGCTGGCTGTTGCTGAACACGCATCGCTGGATGCCCGCGCGGCTCCTTAACTGGCGAAAGTCGTCTCCGGTGATCTTCGGCGCGGCGTGCGGCCTGTTCATCGCCGTGATCGGTGTCGCCGCTGGCGGTCATACATTCGGCAGCGGCTATGCGGAAGCGCGCGGCATGCTGGAAGGCCATTCGCAGCTCGGCGCGAGCTATCCGCTGCTGAAAATGGCGTCGATGGTTGGTTCCTATCTTCCCGGCTCACCCGGCGGGCTTTTCGCACCTTCGCTCGCGATCGGAGCGGGCATCGGCAACGCGCTGCACCAGGTCTTCAGCGGCATGCAATTGCCGATGTTGATCGCGCTGGGCATGGTGGGCTATCTCGCCGCCGTCACCCAGAGTCCGATTACGGCGTTCGTGATCGTCATCGAGATGATCAATGGCCACACGCTCGTACTGTCGCTGATGGCCACGGCGCTGATTTCGAGCCAGGTGTCGAAGCTCTTCGCTCCGCCGCTGTATGAGGCGTTGGCCCACAAGTACATGGGCGGGTGACGCGCGGAAACATAGGGTTTACCCTCGATTTATCAGACCTCCCTGTCGGGCCTACGGGATTTCCCGCCCGCCTTGTCCTTGAAATTGTCAAACTCGGTCCATATAATTGGCACTCACTGCACGAGAGTGCTAACAAGATTGCCGTCCGGCGAGATTGTTCTCAATGGACGGGTTTTCCCGCGTTTTCAGTCTCAATCAAGAGAGGAGTGTGTATGAACCTTCGTCCTTTGCACGATCGCGTCATCGTCAAGCGTCTGGACCAGGAAACCAAGACCGCATCGGGCATCGTGATCCCGGAAGCAGCGGCAGAAAAGCCGGATCAAGGCGAAGTCCTGGCCATCGGCCCGGGCAAGCGCGATGACAAGGGCGTGCAGAACGCCCTCGACGTGAAGGTGGGCGACCGCGTTCTGTTCGGCAAGTACGCTGGCCAGACCGTCAAGGTCGACGGGCAGGAACTGCTCGTCATGCGCGAAGAAGACATCATGGCCGTTCTGGTCAAGTAAGCATCCTTCCTGCACGTTCGGCTTCGCCATCGAGCCGCAGCCCCATCCGGGCGCGCTTGAGCGAAGCCAGCAAACCGAATCGAATCAAGGAGTTTGGATATGGCAGCTAAAGAAGTCACTTTTGGCGATACCGCACGCGCCAAGATGGTCGAAGGCGTGAACATCCTGGCCAACGCGGTCAAGGTCACGCTGGGTCCGAAGGGCCGCAATGTCGTGCTCGAGCGCTCGTTCGGCGGCCCGACGGTCACCAAGGACGGTGTTTCGGTCGCGAAGGAAATCGAACTGAAGGACAAGCTCCAGAACATGGGCGCGCAAATGGTCAAGGAAGTGGCTTCCAAGACCAGCGACAACGCAGGTGACGGCACCACGACCGCTACCGTTCTGGCGCAATCGATCGTCCGCGAAGGCATGAAGTACGTCGCATCGGGCATGAACCCGATGGACCTGAAGCGCGGCATCGACAAGGCTGTGACCGCAGCTATCGAAGAACTGCGCAAGATCAGCAAGCCCTGCACGACCAACAAGGAAATCGCGCAAGTCGGCTCGATCTCGGCGAACAGCGACACGTCGATCGGCGATCGCATCGCTGAAGCGATGGACAAGGTCGGCAAGGAAGGCGTCATCACCGTCGAAGACGGCAAGTCGCTGGAAGACGAGCTGGACGTCGTGGAAGGCATGCAGTTCGACCGCGGCTACCTGTCGCCGTACTTCATCAACAACCCGGACAAGCAAGTCGCCGTGCTGGAAAACCCGTTCGTGCTGCTGCACGACAAGAAGGTTTCCAACATCCGTGACCTTCTCCCGGTGCTGGAACAAGTCGCGAAGGCTGGCCGTCCGCTCTTGATCATCGCTGAAGACGTCGAAGGCGAAGCGCTCGCAACGCTGGTCGTCAACAACATCCGCGGCATCCTGAAGACCGTTGCTGTCAAGGCTCCGGGCTTCGGCGACCGTCGCAAGGCCATGCTGGAAGACATCGCGATCCTGACCGGCGGTCAAGTGGTGGCGGAAGAAACCGGCCTGACGCTCGAAAAGGCGACGCTGGCTGAACTGGGCCAGGCGAAGCGCATCGAAGTGGGCAAGGAAAACACGACGATCATCGATGGCGCTGGCGAAGCCGTGAACATCGAAGCGCGCGTGAAGCAAGTGCGCAAGCAGATCGAAGAAGCGACCTCGGACTACGACCGTGAAAAGCTGCAAGAGCGCGTGGCCAAGCTGGCTGGCGGCGTTGCGGTGATCAAGGTCGGTGCTGCGACCGAAGTCGAAATGAAGGAAAAGAAGGCACGTGTCGAAGACGCGCTGCACGCAACCCGTGCTGCCGTTGAAGAAGGCATCGTGGCTGGCGGCGGCGTTGCGCTGATCCGCGCTCGCAAGGCAATCGACGGCCTGAAGGGCGCAAACCCGGATCAGGACGCAGGTATCAAGATCGTCCTGCGCGCGATGGAAGAGCCGCTGCGCCAGATCGTCACGAACGGCGGCGAAGAAGCTTCCGTCGTGGTGGCAGCTGTTGCCCAAGGTTCGGGCAACTACGGCTACAACGCGGCGACCGGCGAGTACGGCGACCTGGTTGAAGCCGGCGTCGTCGACCCGACGAAGGTCACGCGCACCGCGCTGCAAAACGCGGCATCGGTGGCAGGCCTGCTGCTGACGACCGACGCAGCCGTTGCCGAACTGCCGAAGGAAGATGCTCCGATGGCTGGTGGCATGCCCGGCGGCATGGGCGGCATGGGCATGGACATGTAATCTGGCTCCGGCCCGATTACATTGCGCGGGCTTCGAAAGAAGCTCGCGCCGTGCAAAAAAATCCCGCAGCGATGCGGGATTTTTTTCGTCTATACGAAAGCTATTTGTTCATTTCTTCGCGCAACTTCTGCGCGGCGGCCTTGTAGTCATAGGTCGGATAGAACTCCGTGCGATACCCGCCCCATGCGGTGCTCTCGATCGCGCGGTTCACATCGCGCAGCCGGTCGGCGGGCACGCGCAGCGTCACCACCTGTCCGATGCCCATCATCACGTACCACGACACCACCTCGACGCCCGGCGGCGGAAACTGCTTGAAGTAGCCTTGCTCTTTCAATTGCTGATTGATCTGCGGCAGCGTTTTCGATTCATCGTGCTTGAGGAAGATCGTCAGCAGAAACGTGCCGTCGCCCGCAGGCGTGGCGCCGGGCGGGGGCGCGGCATTCTGGGCGTGAGCGGGCAGGGCGAATGAG
This sequence comes from Caballeronia megalochromosomata, assembly GCA_001580565.1. Taxonomy (GTDB): domain Bacteria; phylum Pseudomonadota; class Gammaproteobacteria; order Burkholderiales; family Burkholderiaceae; genus Caballeronia; species Caballeronia megalochromosomata. The sequence goes on from LRBF01000244.1 coordinate 21,055, forward strand.
AGTAGCAACGCGGCGAGCGTTGCCGCGAGCGGTCGAGCGAATCCTGCCGGCTTATGCATCGGACAATCTCCAGCGAGAACATCAGACTTTGTGATGAATCCGCAACCGTTCCATCAGATGCAACGCGTTGGGCTGCGCGTGGCCCTCGGCGGTGTTGTCGAAGATGCACCAGACTTCGGCCGTTTTCTTCGCGCGGTTGTGCAGGGTGCGCGCGAGCTCGTCCAGATAGGTGTAATCGTAGGAAGACTTGTAGAGTTCGGTCGCGCCGTGCAGCCGCACATAGACGAGCGACGTGTCCGCGCGATGTTTGATCTCGCACTCGTCCGGGATCGGGTCGGCGTCCACGTACGCAATGTGATGCGCCTTCAGAAGCGCCGCCGCATGCGTCGTGAACCAGCTATGCTCGCGCGCCTCGCACGCGACCGGCAGCTTCGTGCGTTCGCGCAGCGCCTTGAAAAAACTTTCCGCGATGTCGTGATCGAACGGCAGGCTCGGCGGCAGTTGCACGAGCCAGCAGCCGAGCTTGTCGCCGAGTTGTCCGGCTGCCTGGAGGAATTCGTCCAGCAGGGATTCGGCATCGGCGAGACGCGCGTCATGTGTGATCGCCTTCGGCAGCTTGACCGAAAAGCGGAACGACTCGGGCACGCTCTCGGCCCAGTGCGCGTAGGTCTGCTCGCGATGCGGCTTGTAAAAACTGGAGTTGATTTCGACGCACGTCAGCACATGTGAGTAGCGTTCGAGATGCGTGCCTTCGTGCGGAAAGCTCGTGGAGACGGCGCTCGAAAGACCCCAGCCCGCGCAGCCGATGCGGATCGCGCCTTGCGGGCCGGGCTTGTGCAGATGGGGCAGTCGGTATGGCATGCGCTCGCGTCGCCTCCCTTATTGTTGGGCTTTCAGTGTCGGGCTTCTCCGGGCAGTCCCGTCGGATCGTCAGGTAGTGAGGAGGTGTCGCTGTCTTCGTCGGCGTCGTTCGAGCGCGCCCAGAAGAACCGGTCCGGCAGGTACGCGCCCATGCCGGGCCGGAACGCGGCGCGCGCCGCCTGAAACACGTATTCCTGTGCCTCGCGCGCGGCTTCGGCGGGCTCCTGACCATTCGCGAGCAGAGCGGCGACGGCCGAGCCGAGCGTATCGGTCAGGCCCATGATGCGTTGCACGCCGCGCTCCCAGGTATCCTGCCGCACTTGTCCTTCTTCGCTGTAGAGCGTGTTCACGTGCCGGTGCGTGCCGGTTTCCATCGCGAGCACGTACTCGCAGCCTTGCGCCAGGATGTGGGATATCGCGGAGTCGAGCGTCGGCGCTTCGGCGTCGCTGTCCGGCTGGGCAAGCTGCAGTAGCGTGGCGTGATCGGCAATCAGCATGGTGGTCTGCGGCACGAGCAGATCGGCAAGCGATTCGCGGAGTTCGTCGGCGGACAGCACGTGTTCGTCGTCGAGCGTGAAATCGGGCGCGAGGATCAGCGGCACGTCGTCGTAGTCGGAGACGACTTCGGCGATGGCGGACACCAGCTCCGCGCGCGTCGCCGCGCCGATCTTGAACGCGGCGATCGGCATGTCCTCCAGCAACATGCGCGCCTGGGTCGCGACCGTGTCGGGATCGAGCCCGGTCACTTCATCGCAGCTCGCCGAGTCGCGCACCGCGTAGCCGGTGAGCACGGTCGCGCCGTGGCAGCCCATGCTCGCGAGCGTCAGCAGGTCGGCTTGCAGGCCCGAGCCGCCCGTGGGATCAAAGAGGCCGAAGGTAAGGACGATCGGTGGGGAGTCGCCGGTCATGGCAAAAACGGACATTTTGGTATTGGATTGCTTGAATGGGCGTTTCGGCGCTGGGCGAACGCGTCCGCGCCTCGAGCGCGTGAGCGAACGCCCGCTCGGTCATGTCTGATTATGCGGCCTAATGCCGCCCGGCAGTTCTCTTTGCGCACTTTTTTCCGGCGCGCTAGTCTTGGGCGCCGGGCACCCGCCTCGCGGCCGTTTCAACCAATGTCACAGATGCGCGCACTTCGCGCGGGCCGTTTGCTAGGCATCGACACGGCAACACGGTACCATCATGTCCTAATTTCAACCGACCAATCGACGCGGCATAAGTATGGAATACAGAAGCTGGATGTGCCTGATCTGCGGCTGGATCTACGACGAGGAGGCGGGATTGCCCGACGAGGGCATCGCGCCGGGCACGCGCTGGGAGGACGTTCCGATCAACTGGACCTGTCCCGAATGCGGAGCCCGCAAGGAAGATTTCGAGATGGTTCAGATCTGATCTTGTCGTTCTGCCGCGCCGCATGACTCGCGTCATGCGGCGCGCGTTTTTTGCGGACCGCGTTCGAAGTCGACGACGCGTGCCGCGCGCGGGTGGCCGCCGTGCGGCGAGCCCGATTTTTTCTGTTTTTGCGGTGTAAGGCGAGTTCGTTGCGGCGATTCCGGCGTCGCGCGATGTTGGCGAAACAATGGTGGAAAGTGCGAAGCCTCCGCGGGCACATTCAATTCCCGCATTTTCTCGTTGAGGCCTACGCTTGAAGCAGGCGCGGTGACACTTGCCCCGCCTACCGATGACGCATTTCAACTGCGTGCGACGGCGGCGTTTCCATCACCGCGCCCGCGAACCAGTTTGTGAGCGCTTGTTATGACATCTCGTCCCGATCTGCCCGTTCCGTTCGAAGCCCTGCCCAATCCGCGCGGCGGATCGGTGCGACTCGCCGAAATGGCGCTGACCGATGCGCTGCACGCGTTCCAGCGCCAGGGCGAAACCGGGGCCGCGTTGAAGCGCGCCATCGCCGCGCTGCATTCGGCGGGCTGGCTGCCCGCGCAGCGATTCGCCGAGGCGCTCGCGCTCGTCGCGCCGCTCGGCGACGAATCGGAGGCAAGCCACGCGCGCATTGCCGACGCGATCGCGGTGTTTCGCGGGGCGGTCGAGCGCCGCAATCTGCGCGAACTCTCGTGCTCGACTCTGCTGTTCGATCACTATCGCGACCTGCACGCGCTCCTGGCCGCGCACACACGCGTCGCACCGGTTTCCTACGACGACCTCGCGCTCGCGGGCCGTGCGATCGCGCCGGCGACGCTGCGCGGCATCGCGCCCGAGCGGCTCGCGCGCGTGCGCGCGCACTACGAAGAGACGCTGCTCAAGCTCCTGCGCGGACCGGCTGAAGAATCCGCCGATGCCTTCGCGCGCCTCGACGCCTGTCTCGACGAACTGCGCGGTTCCGATCCCTACGATTTCTGGCGCCTCGCGTCGTCGACGGTCCGGGCGCTGCGCGAGCACGCCGGACGTAACGGCGGCGAGCGCGATCATATCGCCGACGCGAAGCGCCTCTATGCGCGCTTCAACCTCGTGCTGGCGGATCAAGCGCACGCGCTCTCGTATGCGCCGCGTTCGCTCGTGCGCGCGACGCTCGCGCTACTGTGGCGCGATTTCGCGCTATACGGCGCGGCGCCTGACGATGCCGGACACGTCGACGTGCTCCGCGATTACGGCCTGACCGTGGCGTGGCACGTCGCGGCGACGCCGGCATCGGAAGCGGCGTGGGAAGCGGGCGCGGCGCAGGCGGGCGAAGTGGCATCGCGCGATGCCGCGACCCGCGATCTCGGCGTGCTGCGCGTGAACGCGGCCGCCTACGAGGATTTCCTGCAGAGCGCGGAGACGTCGATCGATGGGCTCGTCGAGCGCGGCACGCAGGCGAGCGAAACCGGCATGGTGGACGAAGCCGCGGCGCTTTCCGCCGCGGACGCGTCGCATCGGCTGGGTGCGGCGGCGTGCGCGCTGGGCCTCGGGCACGTCGCGCTGCTGGCGGACACGCTCGGTCTGGCGTGGCGGCGCGTCGCGCATCACGGAGAAGCGCACGCGGATGGCGCCGAAGGCGCGACGCGCGGACTCGACGCCACCGTGCCCGAGCGCGCCGCGCAAATGCTGCGATCGATGCTGCATCAGGCGGCCGCCGGCATTGCGCCCTCCGAAGGCCGCGGGTCGATCGTCGCGCTCACCGCGATGATCGAGAAGCCGGCGCCGATCACGCGTTAGTCGTCCTCGGGCGGCGCGGCGTGTTTCGCGCCCGGCCCGCGCACGACGTCATAACGCGCGAGCGTGCGTTTTCTCGCGGCATCGTGATCAACGACCGGCGGCGGATAATCTGCGCCGAGCGCGATCTTCGCGGCCTTCAGCGCACCCGGCTTCGCGAGCCACGGCGCGTGAATATCGCGATCCGGCAGGCCCGCGATCTCCGGCACGTAATGCCGGATGAACTTGCCCGCGGAATCGAATTTGCGCGACTGCGTGACCGGATTGAAGATGCGGAAGTACGGCTGCGCGTCGCAGCCGCTGGACGCGGCCCATTGCCAGCCGCCGTTGTTGTTCGAGAGCTCGAAATCGTTGAGCAGCGCTTCGAAATACGCCTCGCCGCGCCGCCAGTCGATGCCGAGATCCTTCGTCAGAAAACTCGCGACCACCATGCGCAGCCGGTTGTGCATATAGCCGGACGTGTTGATCTGCCGCATCGCCGCATCGACGAGCGGATAGCCGGTCTGGCCCGCGCACCACGCGGCGAAAGCGGCGTCGGCGGCATCGCCCGTTTCCCAGCGGATGCGGTCGTATTCCGGCTTGAACGCGCGATGATCGCCCGGCGTACCGACATGCGGAAAATGGTGCAGCACGGAGAAATAGAATTCCCGCCAGATCAGTTCGCCGAGCCAGGTTTCCGCGCCCTTGTCGCCGTGGCGCTGGGCATCGTGCGCGCTGCGGGCGAGCGCGCGGATCGAGATGGTGCCGTGCCGCAGATGCACGCCGAGATAGCTCGGGCCCTTCAGCGCGGGGAAGTCGCGCGCGCGGCCGTAATCGGTCATGCGGTCGCGGAAATCGTCGAAGAGTTCGAAAGCGCCGCTCATGCCCGCGGGAAACGCGGGGCCGTGGGCATCGGGAAAGCCGAGCGCGGCGAGCGAGGCGATCGCGTGCTTCACGCCCGGCGGCGGCTTTCCGAGCGCGCCCAGATGATCCTCCGACGCGTACGGCTTCAGCGCATCCGGCGTGAGCGTGGCGAGCCATTTGCGCTTATAGGGCGTGAAGACGGTGTAGGGCTTGCCGGCGCCTGTCATCACGTCGTCATGATCGAAAACGGCCTGATCCCTGAACGTGAAGAAAGCGATGTCCTGACTCGCGAGTTTCTGCGTGACGGCCTCGTCGCGCGCCTTCGCGCCCGGTTCGTAGTCGCGGTTGGCGAACACGGCGTTCACGCCGCATTCGCGCGCGAGCGCGGGAATATCGTGAACCGGATGACCGTGCCGCACGATCAAACCGCCGCCCGCCTCGCGCAGCGTGCGATCCAGCTCGACGACGCTCGCATGGATGAACGGCACGCGCCGGTCCTTTTTATCGAGCGGCGAGAGAATATCCCGATCGAAAATGAAGGCGCACAGCACGCGGCGGCACCGTGTAAGCGCATGATAGAGTGCAGCATTGTCTGCCGCGCGCAGGTCCCGCCGAAACCAGACCAGACCCACATCAAAGTCGGCCATCTCGCAGCGCCTTTGTTAAAATTCTGAATTATGTCCAAGACTTCCGATCGCATCAATTTGACGAATCAGTTCCTGATCGCCATGCCTAACATGGCGGACCCGACATTTTCAGGAACGGTGGTCTACCTTTGCGATCACACCGAGAAGGGCGCGCTCGGCCTCGTCATCAACCGGCCGACCGACATCGATCTCCAGTCGCTCTTCAATCGCATCGATCTTAAGCTCGAGATCGAGCCGCTCGTCCATTTGCCCGTGTATTTCGGCGGTCCCGTTCAGACCGAACGCGGCTTCGTGCTGCACGAAGCGGGCGAGGGCGAGCCGTACAGCTCGTCGATGAGCGTGCCCGGCGGCCTCGCCATGACGACCTCGAAAGACGTGCTCGAAGCCGTCGCGAGCGGCAAGGGGCCCGAGCGCTTCCTGCTCACGCTCGGTCATGCGGGCTGGGGCGCGGGGCAGCTCGAAGAAGAAATCTCGAAGAACGGCTGGCTCACGGTGGAAGCCGATCCGCGCATCATCTTCGACGTGCCCGCCGAAGACCGCCTCGAAGCGGCGCTCTCGCTGCTCGGCGTGTCGCGCTCGATGTTGTCCGGCGAAGCAGGGCACGCATGAGCCGCGAAGCCACGCTGCTGGCATTCGATTACGGCGAGAAACGCATCGGTGTCGCCGTCGGCAATACGCTCACGAAAAACGCGCGTGCGCTCGTCACGCTGGAAAATCGCGATCGCGAATATCGATTCGTCGAAGTGGGCAAACTGCTCGACGAGTGGAAACCCGACACCGTGGTCGTCGGCATGCCGATGCATCCCGACGGCACGCCGCATGAAATGAGCGCCCTCGCGAAGCGCTTCGGCAATCAGGTGAACGGCCGTTTCAACGTGCCCGTGCAATGGGTGGACGAGCGCTACTCGTCCGTCGACGCCAAAGCCGATTTGCGCGAGCGCGGTGTGCGCACCAACGCGCGCGGCCGCTTCGACGAGATCGACGCCGAAGCCGCCCGCGTCATTCTTCAACAATATCTCGACGGACTTCCCGACGATCATGAGTTCCATTGACGCAGAGGCGCTCTACCGCGCGCTCGTCGACCAGATTCGCGCCGCGTATGGAGCGTCGCTCGCAGCGCCCGACGGCGCCGTGCTCGCCGGCATCTACAGCGGCGGCGTGTGGCTCGCCGAGCGGCTCGCGAAGGACCTGAACGCGCCGCACTTCGGCGTGGTGAACGTCGCGCTGCATCGTGACGACTACGCGAAAAAGGGCCTGCACAGCCAGGCGCGTCCGACCGAACTGCCTTTCGATGTGAACGGCCGCCGCATCATCCTGATCGACGACGTGCTGTCGACGGGCCGCACCGTGCGCGCGGCGATCAACGAGCTGTACGACTATGGCCGCCCGGCGTCGATCGACCTCGCGGTTCTCGCCGATCGCGGCGGGCGCGAAATGCCGATCGGCGCGCGCTTCACGGGCGCGACGGTGGAATTGCCCGCGAACCAGAACCTCGTGCTCGCGCGTCGCGAGGACGGCGGCTTCACTTTCACGACCGAAGCGCACTGAGCGACGCTTGCAGGCTCTTTCAAAGAAACATCCGGGAACATCATGAACACCGCCACCCAGGGCGCTGCCGCTCCGAGCGCGCCCGCATCGGATAAATTCCGGTACGGCTTTCTCAAGGGCAACCCGCAGCTCACGAAGAACGGCGAGCTGAAGCACTTGCTGACCATCGAAGGACTGCCGCGCGCCATCGTCACGCACATTCTGGATACCGCCGAGCAGTTCGTGAGCGTGACCGACCGCGAAGTGAAGAAGGTGCCGCTGTTGCGCGGCAAGTCGGTGTTCAACCTCTTCTTCGAAAACTCGACGCGCACGCGCACCACGTTCGAGATCGCGGCCAAGCGCCTGTCGGCGGACGTGCTGAACCTGAACATCAACGCGTCGTCGACGAGCAAGGGCGAATCGCTGCTCGACACGATCAACAACCTCTCCGCGATGCACGCCGACATGTTTGTCGTGCGTCACGCGTCGAGCGGCGCACCGTATCTGATCGCCGAGCATTGCGCGCCGCACGTGCACGTGATCAATGCGGGCGACGGGCGCCATGCGCATCCGACGCAAGGCCTGCTCGACATGTACACGATCCGCCATTACAAGCGCGACTTCACGAAGCTGCGCGTGGCGATCGTCGGCGACATTCTGCATTCGCGCGTCGCGCGTTCCGACATTCACGCGCTGACCACGCTCGGCGTGCCCGAAGTGCGCGCGATCGGGCCGCGCACGCTCTTGCCGAGCAATCTCGACCAGATGGGCGTGCACGTCTATCACAACCTCGACGAAGGCCTGAAGGGCGTCGACGTGATCATCATGCTGCGCCTGCAGAACGAGCGCATGAGCGGCGCGCTGCTGCCGTCCGCGCAGGAGTATTTCAAGAGCTGGGGACTCACGCCCGAGCGTCTCGCGCTCGCCGCGCCGGATGCGATCGTCATGCATCCGGGGCCGATGAACCGCGGCGTGGAAATCGATTCGCAGGTGGCCGACGGCCCGCAATCGGTGATCCTGAATCAGGTGACCTTCGGCATCGCTGTGCGCATGGCGGTGATGGGCATCGTGGCCGGCAACAGCGACTGAAGAAATCGACATGAAGATCCAGATTCAAAACGGCACGATCATCGATCCGGCCGCGGGCACGGAAGAACGCAAGGACGTATTCATCGCGGCGGGACGGATCGTCGGCTTAGGCGAAGCGCCTGCGGATTTCAACCCGGCGAAAGTGATCGACGCGTCGGGGCTTTACATCGCGCCGGGTTTCGTCGATCTGTCCGCGCGCCTGCGCGAGCCGGGCTTCGAGCACAAGGCGACGCTCGAATCCGAAATGGCCGCCGCGATGGCGGGCGGCGTGACGAGCCTCGTGTGCCCGCCCGACACCGATCCGACGCTCGATGAGCCGGGTCTCGTCGAAATGCTCAAGTTCCGCGCGCAGAAGCTGCATCAGGCGCACGTGTATCCGCTCGGCGCGCTGACCATGGGACTCAAGGGCGAGGCCATCACCGAGATGGTCGAGCTGACCGAGGCGGGCTGCATCGGTTTCTCGCAGGCGGATAACCCGATCGTCGATACGCGCACGCTGCAGCGCGCGCTGCAATACGCGACCACTTACGGCTACACCGTCTGGCTGCGCCCGCAGGACGCGTTCATGTCGAAGGGCGGCGTCGCGGCGAGCGGCGCGGTGGCGTCGCGGCTCGGCTTGTCCGGTGTGCCGGTGTCGGCGGAAACCATCGCGCTGCATACCATCTTCGAATTGATGCGCGTGACGGGCGCGCGCGTGCATCTGTCGCATCTGTCGTCGGCGGCGGGCGTCGAACTCGTGCGCACGGCGAAGGCCGAAGGTCTTGCGGTGAGCTGCGACGTGACGATCAATCACGTGCATCTGACCGATATCGACATCGGCTACTTCGATTCGCAATTCCGTCTCGATCCGCCGCTGCGCTCGCAGCGCGACCGCGACGCGATCCGCGCGGCGCTGGCGGACGGCACCATCGACGCGATCTGCTCCGACCACACGCCGCTCGACGACGACGAAAAGCTGCTGCCCTTCGCCGAAGCGACGCCCGGCGCGACCGGCCTCGAACTGCTGCTGTCGCTGACGGTGAAGTGGGCGCGCGAAGCCAACGTGCCGCTCGCGAAGGCGCTCGCGCGCATTTCGTCCGCGCCCGCCGATGTGCTCAAGTTGCCCGCGGGCCGTATTGCGTCGGGTGCGCTCGCGGATCTGTGCGTGTTCGACGCGGCGGCCGAGTGGCGCGTCGATCCGCAGAAGCTGAAGAGCCAGGGCCGCAACACGCCGTTCCTCGGCTACGAACTGCCGGCGTGCGTGCGCGCGACGATCGTCGGCGGCCACCTCGCGTACGAGAGCCGCTGATCATGCGTCTGACGCTGCGCAAGCTGCGGCTCACCGTCCACCTGCTGTATGGGATGTGGGTCGTCGCGAGGCGCTTTCCGCGCGCGTCGGCGAGCGAGCGCGCCGAGATGAATCGCGTGTGGTCGCTCGAGATGTTGCGGCTCGCCGGCATGAAGCTCGTCGTGCACAACGACGCGGCGCGGCTCGACGCGGGCGTGCTCGTCGTCGGTAATCACATCTCGTGGATCGATATTTACGTGATCAACGCGTGGCGTCCGACGCCGTTCGTGTCGAAGGCGGAGATCCGCAAGTGGCCGGTCGTCGGCTGGCTCGCGGAGCAACTGGGCACCGTGTTCGTGCAGCGCGAGAAGCGCAGCGACGCGAAGCGCATCATGCACGAGCTCGCCAACCGGCTGCTCGCCGGCGAAATGATGTGCGTGTTCCCCGAAGGCACGACCACCGACGGCCAGTCGCTGCTGCCGTTTCACGCGAACATGTTTCAGGCGGCGGTGTCGGCGTCGTGCCCGGTGCAGCCGATCTGCCTGATGTACGAAGATGCGCACGGGCGGCAATCGACCGCGCCCGCGTATGTCGGCGATATGTCGCTCAATGATTCGCTGAACGCGCTCTTGCGCGCGACGCCGCTCACCGCGCATCTGTATGTGTGCGATCCGCTCGCGCCGGGCACGGACCGGCGGCTGCTCGCGAGCGAAGCGCAGGCTGCGGTGAGCGCGGCGCTGGACACGATGCGCGGCGCGCCTGCCGTGGCCGGCGCGGCGCCAGCCGCTGAACTGGTCGTCACTTCTTCATCGAGCAACTCACCTGCGTGACCACGCGCTTTGAGGGATCGGCCGTCATGCGCACCGCCGACAGCTTGTTGCCCCAGACGCAGCCCGAATCGAGGCACAGCACGTCGTCGCGGATCATGAGGCCGAGCGCGGCCCAGTGCCCGAACACGACGGTCACGTCCTGCGTGCGGCGTCCCGGCACGTCGAACCACGGCATGTAGCCAGGCGGCGCGGCGTCGGGGCCGCCGTTGTTGGCGAATTCCATCGCGCCTTCGGACGTGCAGAAGCGGATGCGCGTCAACGCGTTGTATATCACGCGCAGGCGATCCGCGCCCGTGAGCGATGCGTCCCAGCGATGCGGCTCGTTGCCGTAGAGCGTCGCGAGCGTTTCCTTCCAGTTCGGCGCGCGCAATGCCTGCTCGAGCTCGTGCGCGAGTTCCATTGTCATGGTCGCGTCCCATTGCGGCAGCACGCCCGCGTGGACCATCAGAATGCCGTTCTCGAAGTGCGCGACGGGCTTGTGACGCACCCATTCGATGAGATCGGCGGCATCGGGCGCGGCGAGGATGTCGTCGAGCGTGTCGCCTTTCTTCGGCTTGCGCAGGCCCGCGGCCACCGACAGCAGATTCAAGTCGTGATTGCCCAGGACGACCGTCGCGCGCGCGCCGAGCGCGATCACTTCGCGCAGCGTCTGCAATGACTTCGGCCCCCGGTTGATGAGATCGCCCGCGAACCACAGTGGCGTGCCGGGCCCGGGCGCGGCTTTTTTCAGGAGACGCTGGAAGGGGTCGCAGCAGCCCTGGAGATCGCCGAAGACAAGCGGGGCGTCGTTACTTGAGGTCAAAGGGTCGGTCATCGAAGAATCATGCGTGTGGGCGCAGCCGCGAAGCCGGCCAGAATGGGAACGTGCCTGCATTATGAAACAGCGGATGAATACTGTCTGATCGTGCGGATGCAGGGAAGCCGCGCCGGGTTACACATTGCAACTGCCTGCAACCGTAGATGGCTAGCTGTATCAAGTTGTTAGGCGCGTAGTTTTTGCACGGCCTGGCTTTATAATGCTCTGTTGACCGCGCAGCGGTTCGGTTGATCATTCATCGGTCACAACCTCCGCAATCGTTGCAAGGCAATCAAGCGGCACGTAATTTTTTCCACATATCCGGGTGCGCGTTCAGTTTTGTATTCGAACTGAAAGCGGCGAAGAGGGCATTTATGATTCTCGTGACGGGCGGCGCCGGCTTCATCGGCGCCAATTTTGTTCTGGATTGGCTCAAAGGTTCGGATGAACCCGTACTGAACGTCGACAAGCTGACGTACGCGGGCAACCTCGGTACGCTCAAGTCGCTCAAGGACGACGCGCGCCATGTGTTCGCGCGCGCCGACATTTGCGACCGCGCGGCCATCGATGCGCTGCTCGACAAGTACAAGCCGCGCGCCATCCTGCATTTCGCTGCCGAAAGTCACGTCGACCGTTCCATTCACGGCCCGGCCGATTTTGTCCAGACGAATGTCGTTGGCACCTTCACGCTGCTCGAAGCCGCGCGCATGTACTGGTGCAAGCTGCCCGAAGACGAGAAGCAGGCATTCCGCTTCCTGCATGTTTCGACGGACGAAGTGTTCGGCTCGCTGTCCGCCACGGACCCGCAATTCTCCGAAACCACGCCTTACGCACCGAACAGCCCTTATTCGGCGACGAAGGCCGGCTCCGATCACCTCGTGCGCGCGTATCACCATACGTACGGGCTGCCGGTCGTGACCACCAACTGCTCGAACAACTACGGGCCGTACCAGTTCCCCGAGAAGCTGATTCCGCTGATGATCGCCAACGCGCTCGCGGGCAAGCCGCTGCCGGTGTATGGCGATGGCCAGAACGTGCGCGACTGGCTGTACGTGGGCGATCACTGCTCCGCGATCCGCGAAGTGCTCGCGCGCGGCGCGCTCGGCGAGACCTACAATGTCGGCGGCTGGAACGAGAAGAAGAATCTCGAGGTCGTGCACACGTTGTGCGACCTCCTCGACGAGCAGAAGCCGAAGTCGAGCGGATCCTATCGCGACCAGATCACGTACGTGAAGGACCGCCCGGGCCACGACCGCCGCTACGCCATCGATGCGCGCAAGCTCGAGCGCGAGCTCGGCTGGAAGCCCGCGGAAACCTTCGAGACCGGCCTTGCGAAGACGGTTCGGTGGTATCTGGACAATCAGCCGTGGGCGGACGAAGTGGCTTCCGGCGAATACCGGAAATGGGTCGAGACGAACTACGCGCAGCGCGCGTAAGGGGCTGACGATGGCGCGCAAGGGCATCATTCTCGCCGGCGGTTCCGGCACGCGGCTGTATCCGATCACGCATGCTGTGTCGAAGCAACTGCTGCCGGTCTACGACAAGCCGATGATCTACTACCCGCTGTCGACGCTGATGATCGCGGGCATTCGGGACGTGCTCGTCATCTCGACGCCGCAAGACACGCCGCGCTTCGAGTCGATGCTCGGCGACGGCAGCCAGTGGGGCATGAATATCCAGTACGCGGTGCAGCCGTCGCCGGACGGGCTCGCGCAGGCGTTCATCATCGGCCGGGAGTTCGTCGGGAATGATCCTTCGGCGCTCATTCTCGGCGACAACATCTTCTACGGCCACGATCTCGCCAAGCAACTGGAGAGCGCCGACAGCCGCACCGACGGCGCGACGGTGTTCGCCTATCACGTGCACGATCCGGAGCGTTACGGCGTGGTCGAGTTCGACCAGCAGTTCCGCGCCCTTTCGATCGAAGAGAAGCCCGCGAAGCCGCGTTCGAACTACGCGGTCACGGGTCTGTACTTCTACGACAATCAGGTGTGCGACATCGCCGCGGACATCAAGCCGTCCGCCCGCGGCGAGCTCGAGATCACCGACGTCAATTCGCGCTATCTCGCGCTGAAGAAGCTCGACGTCGAGATCATGGGGCGCGGCTATGCGTGGCTCGACACCGGCACGCACGATTCGCTGATCGAGGCGGCCACATTCATCGCCACATTGCAGAAGCGTCAAGGACTCGTGGTCGCGTGCCCCGAGGAAATCGCTTATCGCCAGCAGTGGATCGGCGAGGAGCAATTGCTCACGCTTGCGAAGCCGTTGTCGAAGAACGCCTACGGTCAATATCTGCTCAATCTTCCGAAGGACCAAGTCGCATGGCAATCCAGGTAACCGCTACGGCGCTGCCCGAAGTCAAGATCATCGAGCCGAAGGTGTTCGGCGATGCGCGCGGATTTTTCTACGAGAGCTTCAACGCGCGCGAGTTCGCGGAGCACGTGGAAAGCGGCGTCGAGTTCGTGCAGGACAACCATTCGCGTTCGGCGAAGGGCGTGCTGCGCGGGCTGCATTATCAGATCCAGCACGCGCAGGGCAAGCTCGTGCGCGTGGTCGAAGGCGAAGTGTTCGACGTCGCCGTGGACATCCGCAAAAGCTCGCCGAACTTCGGCAAATGGGTGGGCGTGAATCTGTCGGAGGAGAATCATCGGCAGTTGTGGGTGCCTCCGGGTTTTGCGCACGGCTTCGTTGTGCTGTCGGCGAGCGCTCAGTTTCTATACAAGACGACCGACTACTGGTATCAGGCGCACGAGCGCAGCATCGTGTGGAACGATCTGGACATCGGCATCGATTGGCCGATCGACTTCGAGCCGGTTCTGGCGGCGAAGGATTCGGGGGGAGCGCGTCTAGCCGAAGCGGACGTTTTCGCATGAGGCCCGCATGACAGAAAAAACAATTCTTGTGACCGGAGCCAACGGCCAAGTCGGCTATGAGCTCGTGCGCACGCTGCAAGGGCTCGGACGTATCGTCGCGCTCGATCGTTCGGCGCTGAATCTCGCGAATCTTGACGCCATCCGCCGCACGCTCCGCGACCTTAAGCCGGCGATCTGCGTGAACGCGGCTGCATACACCGCCGTGGATCAGGCCGAGTTCGACAAAGATGCGGCCTTTCGCCTCAATGCGGAAGCGCCGGGCGTGCTCGCGCAAGAGTGCGCATTGCTGAATGCCCTGCTGATTCACTACTCCACGGACTATGTCTTCGATGGCGCCAAGGAAGGCCCTTATGTCGAAGACGACGCGACCAATCCGCAGAACGTCTATGGTGCGAGCAAGCTCGCAGGAGAGCACGCTGTGACCAATGCCGGTGGTGCGCATCTGATCTTCCGCACAAGTTGGGTCTACGGGGCACGTGGGAAGAATTTCGTGCGGACCATGCTCCGCCTAGGTACGGAACGCGATGAACTTCGTGTTGTGGCGGACCAGATCGGCGCGCCGACATGGTCGAATACGATCGCGACATCGACTGCGCACGTACTAGCTTCCGGAATGCGCGACGCGGATACGGACTACTGGTTGCAGCGTTCCGGCGTTTATCACCTGACAGCGGCGGGCGAGGCATCGTGGTACGACCTCGCATTCGCGACCTTCGAAATCACGATGGGCGATGCGGCTCCGTGCGTTAAGCCGATTGAAGCACGCGACTATCCGACACCGGCGCGCAGGCCGTCGAACTCGCGCTTGTCGAACGAAGCGCTCGCGACGCAATTTGGCGTTCGACAACCGCATTGGCGCACGGCGTTGGAGTTATGCCTGTCAAGGGACTGCAGTGTCGATCGGTCGAACTGACTGCGAGCGCATTTCGGATCAGGAAAGCGCCGCGCCTGCCGGCGCGGTCGTCGTCTTCTATCGACCGGACAAAGGGTGCTTTGTGCGCGCGAACCGTCTGGCGAAGGTGATTCCATTGGTCGTGGTGGACAACACGCCGGGTTCGAACGCGTCGCGTCGCGGCGACTTGGCTCCTGACATCGACTATTTGGCCAACGGTGAGAACGAGGGCATTGCGGCTGCGCTGAATCGCGGGATCGAGTTGCTCCGCGCGCGTGGCTATGGTCACGCTCTCCTCTTCGATCAGGATAGCGAAGCCTCCGTTGCACTGATCGAAGGCCTATTGGTTTGCATGCGCAGCTTGGCGCGCGATGGGCGGAAAGTCGCCATCGCGGGGCCGGCCTATCACGATGTGAGGCTCGGCGCGGTTGCATCGTTCGTTCGCTTCGACAAATGGCGTATGTCGCGCGTGCCTGCCGACGGACAAGATCCGCTCGAAATCGACTTCCTAATTTCATCCGGTTCGTGCATCGACCTGTCCGCGTGGCAGGACATCGGGGCGATGGACGCGCGGTTGTTCATAGATTTCGTGGATGTCGAGTGGTGCGTGCGCGCGCGCCGTGCGGGTTATGCCGTGCTAGGTTTGCCCTGGCTCATCATGGAACATAGTCTCGGGGATCAACCGGTCAGTTTCTTCGGACGGCGTTTTGCCATGCATTCGCCTTTCCGTCATTATTTTATTTTTCGGAACGCTCTGGCACTGATCCTGTATCGGTCCTATATGCCGCTGTCGTGGAAGCTCTCCGAACTGACGAAATTTCCGGTGCGCCTTTTCGTCTACACCTTGCTTTCCGGTCACCCGCGTGAGCAGTTCGCAATGATTTGCCGCGGAATCGCGGACGGTATGAGAAACCGTCTTGGTCCGCTGCCCCGACAGTGACAAGAAGGCGTCATATTCGACGCAACAAGGCGCTACCCGTCCGCCGCTATGTCAATACAATTGCATCGGCCTCGGGCTGGTGGAACACATGAAAGAGAAACTCAGAAAATTCATGGCATCGAACGCCGTGAACGCTGTGCTGATGAAGCTGTCGCCCGCTTCGCGTCGCAACCTCCGGCGTGCCGTAAAGGCCGCCTATTGGGCCGCGACGCCGCATCTGATGGCGCAGCGGATCCGCATGTTGCGGTTGCAACGCCGACTCGGCGGCGTGGCGTCAGTGAGCGTGCTCGGTGCACCAAGAACGCTCGCGCCGAGCTATCTATCCTTTTCGCCGGAAAAATCTCACGCCGACGCGAAGTATGTGGAAATCGCCCCAGAGGAAGGGCGCTACAGCCTCGAGACCGACTGGAGCAAGTATCACTATTCGTACGTGCCGCGTCGCAGGCCGGATGATATCGACAGGCTCATCGGGGCGTTGCGAATGCGACCGTTTTTCAGCATCGTGGTCCCAACCTATAACACGCCACTGCTTTATCTCGAGCGTCTTCTGGCGTCGGTGCGCGCGCAATGGTATGGCTACTACGAACTGATCCTCGTCGACGACAAGAGCCCAACCATTGAAGTTCGCGCAACGGTACAGGCCGCCGCGGGCGGGCGGGTCCGGACGATTATGCTTGCGGAAAACCACGGCATCTCAGGCGCCACGAACGCAGGCATCGAAGCGGCGCAGGGCGACTATGTCGTCTTCCTGGATCACGACGACGAGTTAACCGCCGATTGTCTATGGGAGTTGGCGCTGGCGATCGCGCAGACCGACGCCGATTTCGTCTATAGCGACGAAGACAAGCTGTTGCCGTCTGATCAGTTCTCCGAGCCGTTCTTCAAACCGGACTGGTCGCCGGACACCATGATGAGCACCATGTTTACCTGCCACGTCTCTGCGGTACGGCGTTCGCTCGTCGTGGACATCGGAGGTTTGCGAAGCGAGTTTGACGGTGCGCAGGACTGGGATCTGGTGCTGCGCATCGCCGAGCGGACTAAGCGCATCGTCCACATCCCAAAGGTGCTCTATCACTGGCGCGTTATTCCTGGCTCTGTGGCCGCCGATCTGGCCGAGAAGCCATATGCCATCGACGCAAGCGTTCGCGCTCGTGAAGCCGCTTTGCAGCGTCGTGGAATCGTAGGCGTGCTCGAACCGGTTGCACGCTTGCCAGGGCATGCGCGCGTGAATTACTCGCTCAAGGGCACGCCGCTAATTTCGATCATCATTCCGAGCCGCGACAACGGCGCAGTGCTGAGCCAGTGTGTTCAGTCGATCCTGAGCGGTTCATCGTATCGCCACTTTGAGATCGTCGTCATGGATAACGGTTCGCGTGAGCCGGATACCGTGGCGCAACTCCTGAAGTTGGCGGCGCAGCCACAAGTGAAGGTTGTGCCGCACGACTTTCCGTTCAACTATTCGGAGATCAACAACGTCGGCGTGCGTCAAGCAAAGGGCGATATCCTTATGTTTCTAAACGACGATACAGAGGTCATTTCGGCTGACTGGCTCGATCGTATGGCGGGGTATGCGCAACAGGTGCACGTGGGTGCCGTCGGCGCGAAGCTCATCTTCCCGAACACGCGTTCTGTCCAACATTGCGGCGTCGTAAGTCTCGCGGCGGGTCCGGGTCATGCGTTCTTTGGGACCGATGCTGACACTCCTATGTCGTTCGGACGAAACATCCTTGAATTCAACTGGCTGGCGGTAACGGGCGCGTGCCTGATGATCGAGCGTGCAAAGTTCGACGCTTGCGGCGGCTTCGACGAAACATTCCCCATCGCCTACAACGACGTCGAACTGTGTTTCAGCTTAGTCGAGAAGGGGCTTTACAACGTACTGTGTCCTTCGGTGGAACTAACCCATCACGAGTCGCTCACCCGTGGCGATGACGGCCTCGATCCGGTCAAGCAGGCGAGGCTGATACGGGAGCGACGGCGCTTGTATGCGAAGCATCCGCGCTTCTTCATGCGTGATCCCTTCTACAATCCGAATCTTTCACCTCTCGATCTCCAATTCCGCATCCCAGCCGGCTGACATGGGGCGCTTTCTCATCGAATATCTGCGCGGCAATGCGTATTGAATTGACAGGATTGGACATGCAACATCACGTAATCGAACAGCTGGTTGCCAAGGCCGCCGATGCGAAGGTCGTATCGTTCGATGTTTTCGACACGCTTTTCGTACGGCCGCTATGTGCTCCCGAGGATCTATTCGACATCGTCGGCGATCGCTTCGGCATGGCGGAGTTCCGCCAGTTGCGCCAAAGCGCGCAGGCCAAGGCGTTTCAATCGATGCATGCCAACGGCCTGAAAGAAATCACGCTTGAGGGCATCTATGAGTCGTTCGGCAAGCTGCCCGTGAACGCGACACTGCTCAAGCAGGCGGAATACGATCTCGAGCTCGCGCTGACGTTGCCCAATCCTGAGCTCGTCGGCTGGTTCGTGGAACTTGCGCGCAACCGCCGCGTGGTAATCACATCGGACATGTATCTTCCGCAGGCGTTCTTTGAAGCGCTTTTCGAGAAGCACGGGTTGCCGAAGCTGCCTTTGTTCATCTCGTCTGCGCGCAACGCGACCAAGCGGGACTTTGGCGAACTGTTTGACCTCGTCGCCGCGGAAATGGGTGTCGCTCCCAAAGAGATTCTCCACGTCGGCGACAACGAGCTTTCCGATGTCCGGCGAGCTGGCGACCGCGGCCTCGCGACATTCCATTACGTCGACATGCGCCGCGCGCGCCTACCGGCGACAGCATCGACGCCCGCTGCCTCGATCGCCTATGGCCTGCCACGTACTTTCGGGGAGACGATCGAGCCGGGATCGTTCGAGGCGCTCGGTTTTGAGACCGGCGGCCCGGCTGCCTTCGCTTATCTTCACTGGATTCGTCAGTCGGCGCAACGCGACGCGATCGACCTGATCCTGTTCACTTCACGAGACGGTTATGTTCTCGAACGCATGGAGAAGCGGGGCGATGTGGGCCAACTCCCTCGCTGCGCATACTTCAAAAGTTCGCGGACTGCGCTGACGCTAGCGGCGATGAATGAGAACAACTTCGAAGCATATCTGTCGTTTCTGCTGTCGGGCGCGCAAGAGCTCTCGCCCTTCGAGTTGCTGGAGCGCATCGGTGTGGCGCCCCCTGACGATCATGTGATGCGTAATATCGACCTAGGTCCAGAGGTCCGGCTGAGCGACGCCAACGTTGACCTGTTCCGCTCGTTCCTATGGGCATGGCGCTGGGAAATTTTGAAGACATGCCGCACCGCGCGGGCGGGACTGTACAACTATCTCCGGGAACTGGGCGTGTCCGACGGAATGCGCGTTGCGATGGTCGACGTGGGCTGGAACGGGACGACGCAGGAAGCATTTGATCAGGCACTTAACGGGCTTTACGATATCGAGTTGTTTGGTTATTACCTGTGTCTCACCGAGCATCCCGAATGCAATCGCCGCAAGAAGACACTGCGGATGAATTCCTTGTTGTCGCGTGAATCGGTAGGCGCTGGGGCGGTCGAGCAGGTCTATGCGAACCGCGTCGCAGTCGAACTGTTCTTCTCGGCGCCGCATGCTGCCGTGATCGGCTACGACTTCGACGCCTCGGGCCGAGTGCAGGCAGTCGAGGACTTGGGCCGTGGCAGCACGGCGGGGCTTTTAGCGACGGCCGAGACGATTCTGCGTGGCATCGAGCGCTATGGCGCTTACGCCAGCGCACTTTATCGCAGCGTGGGTGTGGACCCGGTGCCGCTTGAAGTAGTCAGGCCGCTGCTCGATTTCGCGCGGTCGCCGTCGCCGGAAGCGCGCAAGCTGCTCTCCAAAGTGACGAACTTCGACGCTTGGGCCAGCAGTCGCAATCGCGCGATGAGGCTCGACGAGTATCTAGCCTGACCAGCGCTGCCGGAGCGACCTTCCATTCAAGCATATGAATCAACCAGTACCACATAACAAGTCGCCGCTGCTCTCGCTCGTCGTACCTTGCTACAACGAGCGAGAGGTGCTGCCCGAATTCATGCAGCAGGTTGTTCCCGTGCTCCAGGGAATGTCGTCCATGGATTACGAAGTGGTGTTCGTGAACGATGGCAGCCGTGACGGCACGCTCGAATTGCTGATCGGAATTGCGCGCGACCACGAGCGCATACGCGTCGTAGACCTTTCGCGCAACTTTGGCAAGGAAGCAGCGATGACGGCCGGCATCGATGAGGCACGAGGCGACGTCGTCGTTCCTTTCGACGCCGACCTGCAAGACCCGCCCGAAGTGATTCCGCGGCTGGTCGCAAAATGGCGCGAAGGCTTCGACGTTGTGATCGCCCGGCGCGTCGATCGCAGTTCGGACACGTATTTGAAGCGTAAATCGGCCAGCCTTTTCTATAAGTTTCACAACACCATCTCCGATATTGACCTTCCGGAGAACGCGGGCGATTTCAGGCTGATGTCGCGCGATGTCGTGAATGCGCTCCAACGACTGACTGAGAGCCGGCGTTTCATGAAGGGCCTATTCGCGTGGGTGGGATTCAACACGGCCGTCGTCGAATATACGAGGCGGCCGCGCGCAGCCGGCAAGACGAAGTTCTCGGGCTGGCGGCTGTGGAATTTTGCGCTCGAAGGTGTGACGAGCTTCAGCACGCTTCCGCTGCGAGTGTGGACCTATTTCGGGTTTGTCACGGCGTTCGTTGCGCTGTCCTACGCGGCGTTCATTCTGATTCGCACGCTGATCTTCGGCAACCCTGTGCCGGGCTATGCGTCGATTGTGACCATTCTGCTTTTCTTGGGCGGTGTGCAGCTGGTCGGTATCGGTGTGGTTGGCGAATACATTGGCCGCATCTACATTGAGTCGAAGCAGCGGCCCGTTTATTTGGTGCAAGCGAGGTACGGGGCCGATGAGGGGGCTGAGCGTGGCGAGAACTAACCGATTGATCCTCCGCTTCGTAGCGTATGGCGCTGTCGGTGCGGCTGGGACGCTCGCGCAATACGCGGTGCTCGTAGTGCTGGTTCGCTGCGTGGATGTGCCCGCGCCGTCCGCTTCGATGGTGGGGGCAGTCCTCGGTGCCTGCGTCAACTATGTGCTCAATCACCGGTTCACTTTCGGAAAAACGGCGCCGCACAAGCAGGCGCTGCCGCGTTTTCTCGCGGTCGCGGGTCTGGGCGTGCTGGTCAACGGCGCTTCGATGAGCGTGTTGGTGGATTACACCGGACTGCATTATTTGTTGGCTCAGGTATGCGCGACCGCACTCGTTCTGCTTCTTACGTTCGCACTCAATTCATGCTGGTCATTCCGCGGGTCAGCGGACCGCGGGGTCCGCGAGGTTGACGAATGAATCAAATAGCACTCTCAACGAGAACATGACACCGAATCAAACAGGACAACGTGCCGGAATGCTCTACGCGCTGACGATTGGCGTATGTATCGTCATCATCGGCTGCTTCGCCGGTCTGATTCCGGCTGGCCACTGGCAGGACGAGTTTTTTACTTTTGCTGCGTTCCGCAAAGGCGGACTGCACTTCTATATCGAGCGGCTCGTGACCTGGAGTCCCCGGCCGGTCTCCGAGTTGCTCATCTTCGCCTATTCGCGGGCGGTAGATCAATTCGGCAAACCGCTTATCGCGCCCGTCCTCGCAATTCTATGGGTGACGCTCATGGCTGGCGCTTTGTATCCGGCCATCATCAGTGGCCGCGCAGGCACGGCGACGCGGCGCGTGATATTCGTAATCGTGATCGGCACGTTGGCACTATTTTTTCTCGGGCATCCAGTCGCCGAAGTGTTTTATTGGCCGCAAGGCTCGATGGCTTACATTCCAACGCTCGCTGTCTTCGTAATGCTTTTCGGCCTGTTCCTTGTGGGTGTCGACTCGCTGCCGCAGCGCACCGTGTGCACTGCGGCGCTGGTGCTGGCGGCAACGGCGTCTGAACTCGGCGCGATGTTCGTCGCCGCCTTCGCTGGAATTCACCTCGGCTCAAGAGTCGCGCGCCTAATGCTGAGGTCCGACTCAACCTTTCGTCGTCTGCTGGACCGCGCGACGATCCCGTGGATTCTGCCCCTCGTCGTTTCTTCGGGCGTGTTCGTATTAATGAAATCAGGCCGGCTCAATTCGGCCGCAGAGGTGTTCGGGGATCCGTCTATCGCCCACCATGTGAGCATCAGCGTGCTTCACGCGATGCCACAATACCTAATCGAGCTGATCTCACTGGATGGCCAGACGTTAAACGCGCGAAATATCTTGTTTGGCTTTGTTGCTAAGACGTGCTATTTCGCAGCGGTCTACATCGGCGTCCGATCGATACGCGGATCGGTCAGAGCGGAAAGTTCGGTTCAATTGAGCATTTTTCTTATCGCGATCGCGGCGGCTTCATTCATGTCGTTGGTCGGCGCATTTTATCAGTTTGGCGTCGTCTGCTGCGAACGGCACGACACGATGCGGCAGTGCATGAGTATCCTGCTGCTCGGCTCGGTCGCAGCGTTGATCGCCCAACTCGGCCGTGGGCGTTCGACGCAGTCTAACGAACGCAGGAGCCGGCGCGCCGCGTTCAGGTGGTGTCCCGCACTGATTTTATGCGCTGTGCTAGTGTCATCAGTGACCTCCGCCAAGTTGCTGGCGAACGACTATCGACGCTACGGGCAGTTCCTCGGGGCGCGCAGCCAGACGTGGGCATCAGGATCGGCAACGGCACCAGGGATGGTCGTCACGCAAGTCACACCGGGCCTGATCGTTGGAGGAGTCGTGCGGCCCGCAGGTGTGTACGTTAGGAGCGGCGAGACGCCGTGGTTCCTCGCAGGCATCCTCGACTTTTTTGGCAAAAAGTCGATGACGCTGACAAGCCCCTGACGCGTACCGCCCACTGCGGCGCTTCAGGCGGACAGGTTAAGACCGTGCCCCGCCTGAAGCGGGAGACCATCTAGTACAATGAATGGTTTTGTTTCATGCGAGAAAGAGGGTGGCATAGATCCGGGCGCCGGTGCCGCGGTGAGGAAACTGGTAGACCTTCATTGCGGTACTAACGGCGATTCAGGCACGAAAGGATTATTAGTCAAAATGCAAGGAGGGCACGCTTTGGCAAACCAGAAAAACGACAGCATTGGGACCGAGATGCGTTCAGCCTTGCTGCTCGGCGGAAATGGCTTCCTGGGCAGCCACCTTGCGCGCGCGTTGAAGCAGCGTGGCGTGAGTGTGCGCATTTACGATCGTGGCTCGCACGATGACGCTGAAGGGGATTCCGTCCACATCAAAGGCGACTTTGGCACCGGCGAGCACTTGGCCGAAGCGCTGGAAGGCGTGGATATTGTCTATCACCTTATCAGCACAACGTTACCCAGTACTTCGAACGCCCATGCGCTCTTCGATGTCGAGAGTAACGTAGGTGGCACCTTGCGGTTGCTCGACCATATGAAGACCGCGGGCGTGAACCGAATCGTCTTCACGTCGTCCGGAGGTACGGTGTATGGCAATCCTCAAATGGTTCCGGTTCGTGAAGATCATCCGCTCCAACCCCTTTGCTCCTACGGTGTGACCAAGGTTGCGATCGAGGGA
Source organism: Caballeronia megalochromosomata (assembly GCA_001580565.1). Classification (GTDB taxonomy): domain Bacteria; phylum Pseudomonadota; class Gammaproteobacteria; order Burkholderiales; family Burkholderiaceae; genus Caballeronia; species Caballeronia megalochromosomata. The sequence goes on from LRBF01000244.1 coordinate 44,327, forward strand.
TATCTGCGCCTCAACGCGAGCCTCCATGGGCTGAACGCGACGGTGCTGCGGATTGCCAACCCATACGGTCCGGGCAAGGCACGAATCGGCGTGCAGGGATTTATCCCCACGCTCTTTGCGAAGATCGCTAGCGAGGCTCCGATCGAAATCTGGGGCGACGGATCGGTGGTTCGTGACTACATCTACGTCGACGATGCTATCGACGCAATGCTTGAGGCCGCTTCATGGAACGGATTCCGGCTTTATAACGTCGGCAGCGGCGCCGGCCACAGCCTGCTGGATGTATTGCGCACGGTGGAACGGGCGACGGGACGCAGCGCCAACGTCGTGTACAAGCAAGGTCGCTCTTTCGACGTCGTCGAAATCTATCTCGACATCGGCAAGATCACGTCCGAGACGGCGTGGCGGCCGCGAGTGAGTCTCGACGCCGGCTGTCGATTGTTCTGGGCCGCAATGACATGAGGCCGTACACCGTGTCGTCAGCCAACGCATCAAGTCAAACGAATTGTAATGAAGAAATTTTCGGTCTCTCCTGCTGGTTTGATTCGGTCGACCGTCAGCCATCGTCATCTCATCCGGCAGATGGTGATTCGCGACGTGGTGGCTCGCTATCGGGGTTCGGCACTCGGCATCGTCTGGTCGTTCTTTATCCCGATGCTGATGTTGGCGATCTACACGTTCGTCTTCAGCTTCGTTTTCAAGGCCCGTTGGCGCGCCGGAAGCGACTCCAAGACCGAGTTCGCGTTGGTTTTGTTCGCGGGCCTCATGCTGTTCAACATGTTCGCCGATTGCGTCAACCGGGCGCCGCTGCAGATCGTCTCCAACGTCAATTATGTAAAGAAGGTGGTTTTTCCGTTGGAAATTTTGTCGATTGTCGCGGTGGCTTCGTCAATGTTCCAGATGCTGATTAGTCTGATCGTGTGGTTAGCATTCTATATCGCAGTGCTAGGCATTCCGCCAGTGACCGCGCTGCTGTTGCCTTTCATTATCGTGCCGCTCACGCTCCTAACGATCGGCGTCACGTGGATTCTGGCCGCGCTCGGTGTCTATTTGCGTGACGTGGCCCAGATTACGGGCGTGCTCACGACGATGCTCATGTTTACCACCCCGATTTTCTTTCCTTCTTCCGCTGTGCCAAAAGAATTGCAGTTCCTCTTTGTCATTAATCCGCTGGCGACGGTCGTCGAGCAGGCGCGTGATGTTCTGATTTGGGGAAAGGTGCCAGATCTCGCCGTCTACGAAATAATGTTGGCGATAAGCGCGCTAATCGCCTGGCTCGGTTTCGCGCTGTTCCAAAAGACACGCGGGGGGTTCAGTGACGTCCTCTGACCATTCCATCGTCGTCAGCGACGTCAGCAAGTGTTTCCCAATCTATGACAGGCCGTTCCACCGTTTGCTTCAAATGGTCTATCGCAGGCGCCGGACTTTCAGCCGTGAGTTCTGGGCGTTGCGCGACATCTCATTTAGCGTCGAGCGCGGCGAGACTGTGGGAATCGTGGGACGGAATGGATCGGGCAAATCTACATTGTTACAAATGATCTGCGGCACCTTGGCGACGACCACGGGCAACATTGAGGTGAAGGGCCGAATTGGAGCGCTGCTTGAATTGGGCTCCGGATTCAATCCTGAATTCACGGGCCGCGAGAACGTGTACATGAGCGCGGCCGTACTTGGGTTGTCGCGAGAAGAGACCGAGCACCGCTTCGATGACATCGTCGCTTTTGCCGATATTGCGAAGTTCATCGATCAGCCGGTTAAGACGTATTCGAGCGGTATGGCGTTGCGGCTGGCTTTCGCAGTGCAGTCGCAAATCGACCCGGATGTGCTGATCGTCGACGAGGCGCTGGCGGTGGGCGACGCGCGCTTTCAGGCAAAGTGCTTCGATCGCCTCAAACGCCTAAAGGAAAACGGCACGAGCATTCTCCTTGTTACACACTCGAGCGATCAAATCGTGAACCATTGTTCGCGAGCGGTTCTGCTGGACTCCGGCCAACTCGTCATGCAGGGCGAGCCGCGCGACGTCGTGAACAAATATATGGACCTGTTGTTCGGCGGCGACCGGCGGGCCGCCGAGGAAACGGCGCCGGAATTGATCGTTTCGGGAACGACGGAACATGGGATGGACCACCATCCTCTGAGCCTGTCGCAGGACGTGTTCTCCAACAAGGCGGGGTATAACCATCATGAATACCGGTGGGGCGATGGCGCCGCTTCCATTCTCGACTTCAGTCTCCGGGCGGACGGTCACGAGCCGCATATCATCATCTCTGGACAGGCCATTCATCTGTCCGCGTCGGTACGCTTCAATCGCACTGTCGTGCGGCCGATCTTTGGCATCACGATCAAGACTAGGGAAGGTGTGACGGTTGCCGGCACGAACAGCGAATTGCTGTCCGACGAAGTGCATACTCATGGAATTGGTGATGGTGGCAGCGGCGTCGTAGTCCATCTCAAATTCCGGTGCGCGCTTGCGACCGGCGACTATTTCATCTCGCTCGGCGTGGCGTCGCGAACCGAAGAAACCATCGTCCCGCACGATCGCCGCTACGACGCCGTCCACTTCACGGTCGCGCCTACCAACACGTTCTATGGATTGGCGGACCTTGATTTGCGAATGGATATCAGCGAGGCAGCGAAACGGATTTAGCATCGTGACTAATGTCGAAGCCCGGGACGCTGCGTCCCGCAAAGAAGGAAACTACGTGACTTCGTTACTCGAACAAGCCGGGTATGTGCATGATGCACAAGCTGATCTTTGGTGTAGGCCAGACTATGGCAGCATCAGCTACAGCGACGGGGATGAAGCAGAGGAGCGTCTTCTTCGCATTCTCAGGCAGGCCGCCGATCTTTCGGTGCTTTCTGCGGAACTTCGCGCCGGGTGTACGGACTGGCCGTCCACTTATCACTTGTCCGGCACGCGCGCAAATATACTGCGTCCGTGTGAGAACCTGCTGAAGGGGGACATACTCGAAATCGGCGCCGGATGCGGCGCGATCACGCGCTACCTCGGCGAGAGCGGCGCGAACGTGTTTGCGCTGGAGGGCAGTTTCCGCCGCGCGACGATCGCGCGCCTGCGCACGCGCGACCTGCCCAATGTTTCGGTGATCGCGGAACGATTCGACGATTTCCGCAGTGAGCAGCGCTTTGACGTGATCACGCTGATCGGCGTGCTCGAGTACGCCAATCTTTTCACGGGCGGCGCCGATCCGCATCGCGCAATGCTCGAACGGACTCGCTCGCTGCTCAAGCCCGGCGGCAAGATCATCATCGCCATCGAGAACCAGCTCGGATTGAAGTACTTTGCGGGAGCGCCGGAAGATCACCTCGGCCAACCGATGTACGGCATCGAAGGGCGCTACCGCAACGATCAGCCGCAGACGTTTGGCCGCAAGGCGCTGTCGGATATGTTGTGGGAGTCCGGCTATCTGCAGTCTCAGTTTCTTGCACCGTTTCCGGACTACAAGCTTCCCACCGCCGTGATTTCGGAAACTGGCATGCATCATCCGGGATTCGACGCCGCCGCGCTGGCCGCACAGACGGTTCGGCGCGATCCGCAGTTGCCGCCGTATTGCAACTTCGCCCTCGAACTTGCGTGGCCACAGATATTCGACAATGGAATCGGATTGGATCTCGCCAATTCGTTTCTCATCATAGCATCGTCGTCCGATGCGCCTATCGGCGGACCCGACGCGCTCGCATACCACTACAGCACAGATCGCCGTGCAATCTACTGCAAAGAGACGTCTTTCCGATCTGCCGGAGCGGGCGTCGAAGTCGTGTACACGTTGCTAGCGGAGGAGGATCATCGCGAAGTGACGGTCGAGCCGGAAGTTCCACAATTTCGATGTCCGGCGACCGTTGCTTATTCGAAAGGCAAGGCGCTCTCGCTTGACTTCGTACGCATTGCGACTCGCGACACCTGGTCCATCGAGGAGATCGGCGGGTTCCTCAAGGAATACGTGCGCCGGCTGGCGGAACTCGCCAGACGCCCAGAGCGCGAGCTGACGTGCGACGCCGAGGCGGTCTTGCCTGGCATGTTTTTCGACATCCTGCCGCAGAACATCATCATCAGGGACGACGGTAGCGCGGAGATCATTGACAAGGAATGGTCTACTGTAAAGGACGTGCCTGTACAGAGGCTGCTGTTCCGAACGCTGCTGTGGATGAGCGGCGCGCTGACGGCGTTCGGAACCGAAACGACGGCGGGCATCACGACCCGCGTCGCATTGATCCGTGAAGGGTTGGGTGCAGCAGGATATCCGTTGACGGATGAGCGTTATGAGACGTTCATCGAACTCGAATGCGTAGCGCAGAGGTGGGTGACGGGCACGGAGGTATCCGGATTCATCCGCCGCTGGATCGGGGAGCCGCTGCCGCGATATACCCTCGGTCAAGCGCTGAAAATGCGCGACGGTGAGATTGCTGAGCGCGATTACCGCATCGACAGTCTGACGAGTGCGCAAGCAGCGCACGAGTTCGCTCACGCACGGTTGATGGCGCAGCGCGATCAGGAAATTGTGGAACGCGATCAGCAGCTGGTGGAACGGGACCGCGAGATTGCACGGCTCGTCACTCGGGGGGTTGAGCACGCGCAGACAATCGTGGAGCGCGATGACGAAATCACGCTCCTCGGAAACCAGATCAGGGCATCCAATGAACTGCTTCGTTACGCCAACAGCGAGCTTCAGCGCATCCGTAACACCAAAGTTTTCCGGCTGATTGACGCTTTGTCTTCACCGGGATTCGAGCCACGGCGGATCGCCAAGATCGGCTATCTCTCGGCCGCGCTCGTCACGCCGCAGGCGCTCAGAACGTGGCTCAGGCCAGCGATTGCCAGGCTCAGACGGGCGGCAGGCGCAACGCCTGCGGTACCGACATCATCCGGCGGCGCCGGCCTGCCCAGCGATGCGATGTCCGGGCAACCGCCGGGAGGAGCAGCGTCTGGCACTCCAGCGCTGAATTCGAGCCGTGAAGTGGCCGCCGTCCCGGCGGATTTCGATGCGGAGTTCTATCTTCAACAGTATGCGGACGTGCGCGAGTCGGGCGCGGACCCCTACGAACACTATGTTCTCTACGGAAAAAGCGAGGGCAGGCAGTCGACGGCGCGAACCGAGATTGCGACGGCCGAGACATCGGACTTCGACGAGTCGTTCTATCTGCTGCAGTATCCCGATATCCGTGACGCAGGCGTCAATCCGCATCAACACTTCATTCTTCACGGAAAAGCCGAGGGCAGAACGGGCGCGCCCCCGGTCGTCCGATTGCATACGGGAACGGCAGGCATGGTCCCGGGCCGCGAGACCGTGCTGGTCGTGACGCACGAGGCGTCGCGTTCGGGTGCGCCTATTCTGAGTCTTAACATCATCCGGCATCTGAAGGAGTTCAATGTGGTGTCGCTGCTGCTCGGCGACGGGCCGATGTTGGATGCCTTTCTGGCGGTCAGCGCCGTGACTGTAGGTCCGACGCGAATTCGCGGCAATCAGATCGCCGGAACCTATGTTGTCGACAAACTCCTCGAAACGTTCAAATTCAGCTTTGCGATCACCAACAGCGTCGAAAGCTCGGTCGTGCTCAAGGGATTGGCGCAGCACGGCGTGCCGACTGTCTGCCTGATCCATGAATTTGCAGCGTATACCCGGCCGCGCCAGGTTTTCCCGGAAGCTATACGTTGGGCGAGCCAGTCAGTGTTTTCGGCGAACGTGACTCATGAGAACGCGGTGTCGCTTCATCCCGATCTCGCCGACGCGCCTTTTCATCTTCTGCCGCAGGGCCGGTGTGAAATCTACGCGGATGAAGGCGAAGCCGAACGAACTCACGCTGATGTCGACGAGGACGTGTGCAAGCTGCTTCGCCCTGAAGGCACGAGTGCGGATACAGTTGTCATACTGGGACTTGGCACGGTGCAACTCCGCAAAGGCGTGGACCTCTTCCTCGACTGCGCGGCGCACGTGCTCCGAGCGAATCCCGATGCGAACTTCCGCTTCGTGTGGTTTGGCAAGGGCTACGATCCCCACAGCGACTTGCAATATTCGGCTTACTTGATCGAGCAGATTAAGCGGTCCGGTCTGGAGAAGCACGTCGTGATCTTTGATGAGACGCCGAGCATCGAAGCCGTTTATCGTCAGAGCGACATTCTCCTCGTCACATCGCGGCTCGACCCGTTACCCAATGTCGCAATCGATTCTATGACGGACGGCCTGCCGGTGTTGTGTTTCGAAAAAGCGACTGGAATCGCAGATATTCTCTTGGCGGGCGGTCTCGGCGAAGCATGCGTTTCACCCTACCTCGACACTGCTGGAATGGCGGCGCAGACATCAGCGCTGATTCGTTCAAAGAGCTTCCGCGAATCGGTGGGTGAGCAATCGCGCCAACTGGCACTTAAGACCTTCGACATGCCTAAATATGTGGACGAGTTGAAGCGGCTCGCATCCACGGCGACGACAGTCGTCGTCCAGCAGGAGAAGGACGTGGCGACGATTCTCGAGGCTGGTGTTGTGCGATTCGATTTCTTGGATGGGTCGGTTGTGGATAATCGACCCGCCAAAGCAAAGGTGCTGGAGCATGTCCGGTCTTGGTCCACTGGCGTCTCTAGGCGCAAGGTCATGCCAGGATTCGATCCTGGCGTATACATGGAGCAAAGCTCCGCCTGGCGCGAGGGAGTCGATCCGACAGCGAGCTTCTTGCGTGAAGGTCAGCCGGACGGTCCTTGGAAATACGAGGTGATCACAGAGCAAAATCGCGGGCTTGCGGTGCCTGAAGGTACGCGCGTGGGACTGCATGTCCATGCATACTACGCCGATCTCCTTGCTCAGGTTACCAGTGGATTGAACAAGAACAGTATTCGTCCGGATCTCTTCGTCAGCATCGGCGATACGACTGACCGGTCGCTGATTGACAGTGCGCTGAAGGCATACGCTGGGTCAGTGGTTGATGTGAAGGTGGTCCCTAACGTGGGACGAGATATTGGTCCTTTCTTGAGCGAGTTCGGTGAGGTGATTGCTGGCGCGTACGACATCGTCGGACACCTGCACACGAAGAAAACAGTTGATCTGGAAACGACAATCGTCGGCAAGAATTGGTACCGCTTCCTTATCCTTAATTTGTTAGGCGGAGAAAACAAGATGGCGGATATTATCGTCGGACAGTTGGCGAACGACCGCTCGTTGGGTCTTGTCTTTGCAGACGATCCGCACGAAGTAGGTTGGGGAAAGAATAAACCTTTCGCGGAATCGATCGCACGCCAGTTGCGTATCGATGTGCTCCCCAAATATTTCTCGTTCCCCGTCGGGACGATGTTCTGGGCCAGGGTCAACGCGCTCCAGCCTCTGTTCGACCTTAGACTTGGCTGGGCCGACTATCCCGTCGAGCCATTGCCCTACGATGGTTCGACGCTTCACGCACTCGAACGGCTGCTTCCATTCGTCGTGGCAAAGCAGGGGTACCGCTTTGCCACGAGCAATGTGAGCGGCGTCAGTAGATAAGCACCAAGTCCCGCGTCGGCGCTTCACGGCGATGAATCGATGAACGAGGACGCGGGCCCCTTTGACGCTTATTTCTGGGTAACTGCTGTAATATAGCGCTGCCACTCGTCCGGAGGAATAGCTTTGATCTTGCGATATATAAATGCGCAATAACCTTGTGCGAGGCGATACTTTTGCCCCGTCGGTTCATAACTCGCGCCGAGCCCCCTGCCCGACAGTAGCGAGGTTGACAAGTATGCAACGACCTGCTGTTCCGTCACACTGAGGTGTGTACTGGGCGGATCGGTCACCACGACATACTCACAGTTCGGGAACGAGAGCGCGGGGCCATCACGCCGGTCAACATCCCCAAGCCAAGTGAAATGCGTCCATAACTGAGTGAACGTCGACTTGTCGTCCATCTTCGCGAGCGCGACAATGATGGATTGATTCAGCAGAACGCCGCTCGCCGCGATGCAGACGAAATGCCCGTTTTCCGCGTGTGCCTCCACATCGCGCACGAGTCGTTGGAGCTCCGGCATATCAGCACGCCGAGGCGGGCGCATGTCGATCGTTGGCAGGACGGCGGAGGTCGACAGCCGTCCGTGGCTCGCCGGATGAAACACGCTGGAAACCGCCGCCGCCGAGCAGAGCAGGAGCACGCCCGTGGCCACCATGCCGAACCTCGGGCGCGCCATGTACAGGTGTGCTACGGCCGTCGCGACGGCGAAAGACAACGCAGGCAGCACGAGCAGATAATGCTGCAATCCTAAGCCTTGTACACGCGTGAATAAAAGCAGGGTTGCGACAATCGTGAACGCGACCGCAATCGCCGTGGCGCGCGTTCTTGTGTGGAACGCCATTGCGACGATCACCGCTGCGCATAGGACCACCGGGCCATATCCCAAGTACTTCGCGGCCTTGGTTATTTCCCCCCCCATGGTGGTCCAGTAGGCGCTATAGGCACTGGTGTATTTGGCCCTTGCCATTACCACCACGCGCTCCCAGTAATAGGCGAAGCCGCACAGCGCGAGGAACGATCCGAAGACGCTCATGCTTCTGAGCGCGTCTAACAACCGTGCGCGCCAGCCACGATTGGCGTCGATCCTCATCAACTCGCGGATTCCAATAACGATCGTAAGCGGTGGAACGATGAACAGATACCAGCGGCGGAACACGCAGAGCAAGAAGAGTAGTCCTGCGCACAAGACGAGCGTCGCGGTGCGATGATGCGGTTCGTCATCGTCCGGCCCTACGGGGTAGAGCATCGCGGTCACGGCCGCGATGAGCGCGACACCACCAATATCCGGCATTCCGTAAAGTGCCGAGAAGAAGTTGACGGGGAACAGCGCCATCGCGACCACCGTGAGACACAGTGCCATGCGTCCGTTTAGCCGACCGCCACAGGATCGGTGGACCAGCCACGCCATCGCTAACACGGTAGGACCGGTATAGGACGCGGCGATTGCCATGACCAGCACGACACGGTCAGTCGAACCAAACAGCGATTCCAGGATCGCGAGGGGTATGGCGGGAACAAGGTTGTATTCGTCGTTGAGTGACGCAGCGATGGCATGCGCGGCACCGAGCCAACCTTGGCCGTGCAAGACATCGGCGAGACTCGAGGCGAGATCGGCGTATCCCACGTAGTCCCAGAACCATATGAAATGCGTCATGGAGAACCACAGCAAAGCGCTCGCGACGACAAGCGCCCAAACCGCGACGCTATTCCAGAAAGTAGCTCCGTACAGCAACTCACCCCTGCGTAGATCAGCGAACGCAGCGCGCGCCCTGACCTCCAGCGCCGCCGTAAAGAGCGCCACAACCGACACCTTTAGCAGCGCAACAGCAACCGATGCTCCCACGCCGCCCGGATGCGGCGCATGTCTGACGAGCGCGAAGCCTCCCAATAGGATTGCAACGACCAAGAAAGTGCGCTTGGTGAAAAGCGAAGGCGCCAATACGATCATCATCGCCGCCGCAACGGCGACCGTCGCCGCTGCGGCGGCAGCTACAAAGTAGACGTGGCCGATGCCCTGCAGTTGAAGCGATGCCCGGAAGTACGGATAGAGCAGGACGGAGCCTGCGAGAATGGCCAAGAGGGCCGAAAGGCGAGCCCTGTTAACTTTCATCTTTTGTGGTGCTCTCAACGAAATACTTGGGTCGGCGCTTCACTTCGAGATAGATGCAGCCGATGTATTCACCGACGACGCCAAGCGCGAGCATTTGCACGCCACCCATGAAGAACGTCACGAGCGTCGTTGAAGCCCAACCTTGGGTTGGATGCCCAAACAGCTTGCTCGCAATGACCCAAATGGAAAGCGCGCCTGCAAAGAACGAGATCGTCAGGCCTAGGATCGCGATCAGACGAAGTGGCACGACAGAAAGCGAAGTTACGCCGTTGATGGCTAGCGCGAGCATCTTGCGGAAGGGGTACTTGGACGCGCCTGCGAATCGCGCAGAACGGTCGTAATAGACCGACGACGCAGGGAATCCTACCAGAGGCACCATACCGCGGAGATAGACGTTGGTCTCGCGCAAAGACAGCAAAGCCTTGAGAGCCTTGGCGCTCAGCAGCCGAAAGTCCGCATGGTTGTCGACCGATTCGACCCCCAGCTTCGACATCAATGAGTAGAAGGCCTTTGCCGTCTTGCGCTTGAATATTGAGTCCGATGAGCGATCCCGGCGCACGCCATAAACCACCTGGAAACCGTCGTGATAGCACTCGACCATTGCGTCGATGGCATTTACGTCGTCCTGAAGGTCGGCGTCGATACTGATACAGATTTCCGAGGTGACATGCTCGAGGCCGGCAATTAGTGCATTCTGATGCCCGACGTTGCGGGATAGTTTGATGCCCGTGAAGCCGCGGTTGCTTTTGTTTAGCGAATTGATGATCGACCAGGTCTGGTCGGCGCTGCCGTCGTCGACGAACAGGACGCGGCTTGAAGCATCGATCCGCTCTCTCCTGGCGAGCTCTTCTAGCTTCGCGGCGAGGGTGGCTGCGGTGATAGGCAGGGATTCCTCTTCGTTGTAGCAAGGAACGACGATGGTCAAGGCAGGCAACATAAAGGTCATCCCCTCAAAGCCCAGAACTTGTTTGCAAAGTAACCGATCACGGTATAGACGACGATTCCTGGCAACTGAGCGAGGTAGCCCGAATAAATGAAGAAAGTCGTTACGAGAAGAACCAACAGGTTCGCCAAATAGGCGACGCCGGCAACGATGAAGAAGCGGATCATATTGATTCGGCCTACCTGCACTCTGAAAGTAAACCGGCTATTGAGCAGAAAACTGATTAGCAGGCCCGCCGCATAGCCGAGCCCATTCGCCCCCACCGGGCTAAGACCGCAAGCAAGCGCTAGAAAAATCAAGCCCGTCGCGATTCCTGTATTCAACAGTCCGACTAGCACATAGGTGACTGGCTCCCTAAGTGCCCCAAGCTTGCTCATGAAATCGCGCTTCCAGAGAGTTGAAGAATATGCGGCACGATTCTACGTCCGGCCGCGTGAGCCCGGGAGATTCTCTGGCATCTTGACAGTCGATTTCCTGCCGGCAACGCATCGCGGCGAACATCATGGGCATGATATCGCGACGTATGTGCGCGATGTTTTCGAGGCGGGGCCTGCCTGACGATTGCTCTGGCGTCGGCGGACAAACGGATGTCCGCGGCCGGCGCTGTGACGGGCACTGAAGTTCAGCTCCGCGTTGCGTACACGGCATATTGTGCCCCGAGCGGAACGCCCGTCATGTACTTCTCGAATTTGCGGAACCAGGACAGCGCGTGTGGAAAAAAGATGCGGTACTTGATGTCGACACGGGAGAATCCGGCCGCCATGCACGAACGTTTCATCTGATTTGCGGTAATCAGCTTCGCATTCGCGTCGAATTCGCAGGTGTTGACTGCCTTGACGGTAAGCGGGTTATATGGGTTGTGCTCAAAGATCACGAGCGTGCCGCCAGGCGCCACCACGCGACGAAGATCGCTGAGTACAGCAACATGCTCCCCGTGATCGATGTGGTGAAATACGCACATTGCGTAGGCGAGGTCGAACTCCGCCGCATCGAAGGGCAGTTCGGAACCTTCGATGTGGACGAATTGCGCCTGTTCGCCGAAGCGTCTGGCAGCTATCTCCAACGACCGATCCGAGACGTCGGCGCAGGTTATCGCCGCCTCACGCAGGTATTTCCGGGCCCACGGCACTGAGTTACCAACTCCCGCGCCAAAGTCCAGCAGCCTCGAGACGTTCTTCCCGCGCTGTTTCATTTCCTCGGCTATGTCTTTGAGCTTGTATTCGGCGAAGAAGGCTGGCCCCTCCCCTGAGGCGGAAATGTTTTGCGCATGCAGAGACTGATATTCGTCTGCAAAGCTGTCGAATTCTGCTTTGTCCATGTTAAGCAACGTCCCGCTCAATTGTGAGGCTGTGACTGCCTGCAATCAACGCCGACCAGGCAGTATGTGCTTCGGACAACGGGTCGCCCAAACCTCCGTAACGCGTCCGATACGTATCATATCACCCACAATCTCGGGACATCGGCTATTGGGACATCGGCGCGCCGGCGCGCATATTCGCCGCCGACCCCGATACGCAGAATGTAAGATATGGCTCTCTTCTCGCCAGACGTCAGACCCCTGCTCATGTTTATCTCACCCCTCGGCGTTCGTCCGTCTCGGGCAAATCTGTTAGCGCTGGCGGAGTCCGTTGGCGGCGCCATCGTGCTATGTGGACTTGCTTTCGCCCTGCAACATCGGTACGGATTCGGCTGGGCGGACGAGGGTCTTCTCTGGTATGACTCCCAACGCACGTCGCTCGGCGGTATCCCCATTCGCGACTACTACGGGTATGATCCGGGTCGTTATTACTGGGTCAGCATCTTCTTCCATCTGCTTGGAAACGACGGCCTCTACGAACTGCTCATTGCCAACGCGGTATTCGGCGCGGTGGGCCTGGCTGCGGTGTGGTTCGGTATGTGCGCGAGCGGCATGCGCGTCGGGTGGCGTCTTACCGCCGCTGTGATGCTTGCCATTGCGCTGGGCTATCCGCGCCACAAAGTCTATGAACAGTCACTTTCGCTGATTCTGACCGCGATTGTCTTCTTCGCTTTGGCCAAGCCCGTTGACATGAAGCGTTGGCTAATCTTCGGAACACTGACCGGTCTGGCTGCGGTCATCGGTCGTAACTCTGGTGTCTACTTCGTCGGCGGCGCCATGCTGAGTGGACTTCTGCTCGTGCTGACTCAAAGTCCTGGACCCCGCGCAAAACCAGCGGTCATGTACGCCCTCGGTGTCGTGCTCGGTTACTCGCCGATGCTGGCGTTGCTGGCATTCGCGCCAGGGCTTTGGACTGCGTTCCTGCAGTCCGTGCTCTTTCTTCCTCATTGGCAGTTGCCACTCCCCATTCCATTCGTCTGGCGCGTCGATATCGATGGACTCGGCTTAATCGATGCAACGCAGCAGGTAGCCGTCGGAATGGCGTGCGTGTTTGTGCCGATTTTCTACGTCGGCGCTTTAGCTGGTGTGACGGTTATCAGGCGCCGCACCGCTACATGGTCGACTCAAATGATGATGACGGCTAGTGCATGCATCGCCGGACTTGCCTTCCTATACCAATCGTTCGATCGTGCCGATTTCGGTCACATTGCGAATGGCTTTTTGCCAGCTTTCGTCGCGGTGAACTCGGGGGCAACCTTGCTCCTTGACACCTGGAAAAAGCGCTTACCGGCGATTGCACTTACGAGCGGCTTTACGATCATGATGGCCGCGTGCTGGTTGCCCTATGAACCGGCGGTGGTGTTCGCGCGGGCCCGGCATGCCGATCCCCACAGCGTGGCAGACGTGCGCATCGATGGGAAAACTTTCGAAGTTTATGCCTATCAGGCCGAGACGCTGCGCACCGTCAGCGAGACGGCTGAACGATGCGGAGTGCACGGTCTGGGCTTTCTCGCCGCTCCTCACTTTCCCGGCGTGTACGCCTATTTGCACGCGAAAGCGCCCTTCTGGGAGATGTACTATCTTTATCCTCGGCCCATCGAGTTTCAGAAAAAGCACGTGACGGCGATTGTGAACACGCGACTCATTCTTCTTGCCCCGGACGCGACCATCGATGGCCTCGAACATTTAAAGCTGAAAAATACCTACGGTGAGCTAATGAAGGACATTGAGGCGAGATACGAGCCGCTCGACGTCCCGCTTCCCAGTGGCTTCCGACTCTACGCACTTCCCGGCGCTTGCGGCCTGCGATGATGAGCCGCCTTCTTCTTCGCGAGTTGGGTTGCGGCAGCGGCATGAGTTACTGGCGTCGCCTCGACTGGCCTCGGGTACGATTGTCGAGCTTCTTGCGCCCCGGGTAACGGTGGCCCCGTAGTTTTGGAGGGGGCAGTAACGGTTCGATTAGGGCCCGGAGTTCGTCGTCAAGTATAGGTTTAGCCACGTCCCTTTCGTCGTCGAAACAATGAGCAGGTTCATTTACGGTCACCCCCGTTTTTGCAACAGTGATCTTGATGGGTGGACGGCTTGCACAAATCTACTCTGTGGGGGGTGACCATCCCATTACAGCATTCATCGAGGGTTAATAGCCCCTTTTCTTCATTTTGTTAAGGGTTCTAACTAAATATGTCTTCACGAACGATGACAGTGTCGAGTGTTCCGGATTGGCACTGATTCATCCGACGGAACCAGTGTTTGACTGGTATTCGCGCTAGCGAAGTTATTGCCGTCGATCCCATATTGCGCCAAATTCAGAGACGTGGTGCTTATCCGAGATTCTTATCAGCAACTGTTGCTCTAGACTCACCATGTCGATAACCGATATGCGAGCCTCCATCGTGCTCCGCGGGATGCACTTGTGCAGCGGCCCGAGTAGAAAATTATGCAGACTCGTGGAAGATGCTTCGCGAAAGCAAAGATCACGGCGCGCGATCTGACCGTCGCGAAGAATCGCCGTTCGAGAAGAAACGAGGCGCTCTTAAGGAAAGAGCCCCGAGATCTGTTTGGATGTCGGGGCTCACCCGAGAGGCTCACTGAATGGACCAGATCGCCACTGCAGGAGTCTCGATTTTAGCAGATTCGATCAGGGAGCCATCGTTCTTAAAACGACGCGGGACAGGTGATGCCGTTCAGTTAGCAACTGGACAGCATTTTTGTTTGAGCGGCGAGAAGTGGTTGTAAGCGGAGCGCCGGGCGGTTAACTCGATCTGGGACGGTTGTCCGAGCATCTGCCCTACGAGTAAATCGAACGCGCAGTCCAGGCGACCGGGACTGCGAGCATCCGGCGCCGTCGCCTTCCGGCCGAACAGGTGGTGTCGCTGGTCATTGCGCTGGCGATATACCGTCACTTCGATTAGCGAGGTACTCGATAGCCTCGATCTGGCCTTGCCGAACGATGCCGCCCCGTTTGTCAGCAAGAGAGCTGCGGCGCAGGCGCGCCAACGCATTGGCGAAGCGTCGATGGTGTGGCTGTTTGAACAGACCGCGCAAGCGTGGACCACTCAGGACGCGGCCCACCATGCGTTCAAGGGCTTAAGTCTGTGGGCAATGGATGGCACCACACTGCGTACTCCGGACAGTGCGACCAACCGCGAGCACTTTGGCGCGCAGGGCTATGCAGCGGCAACGTGGCGAGTTATCCGCAGGTGCGCGCGTGACGCTTACCGCAATTGCGACGCACCTGATCGCCGATATCAATTTTGGTCGCTACGACACCAACGAAATGGTTTACGCCAAAAGCCTGCTGGCGCAGATCCCGGAAGACTCACTGACGGTGTTCGACAAGGGCCTTCTAGACGCGGAAATCCTATGTGGCCGACCGGCCCGACGCCGAATCGCTCGCACGCACCGTTGAAACGCTCGAAACCGCGCTCGCGCAGTTGCACGACGTCGCCGGACGCCGGTGTCTGTATGTGATCGGGTTCGCTCGAAGCGCAGACAATAACAGGCTCGCGCGGTCTAAAAGGCCGGTCGCGAACGTTAAAATACGTGTCGTTTCGACTCTAGCATGCAAGACTTCTGACAGCTTCTGACAGC
>LRBF01000245.1 GCA_001580565.1 Caballeronia megalochromosomata
TTGACTGTCAGCGTGCCTTTGCCAGCGTGTGTGATCGTGCCGCCATCGTTATCGATCGTCGACGATGCAAGCGTGAAGTCCGTACTATTGCTCTGAAGCGTGCCGCCGTTCGAGTTGTCGAACGTCTTGCTGACGGTGACGCTCATCGGCGACGCGCCATACTGCGCAATCGTGCCACCGTGGTTCAGCAGGTCGGTCGCGGTCAACGCGAGCTGGTTCGCCTCGATATCGCCGCCGCTGTTATCGAGCTTGCCGTCCGTTGTCAGCTTAAGGTTGGGCGCCACGATCGAGCCGCCGTTGTTCGTCAGCGACCCGGTACGGATGGTTTCGTTCGCATCAGCGCCAATCTTGCCGCCATCGTTGGTCAGCGTACCGCTCGTGACGCTCAGATCAGCATTCGACAGCAGCTTGCCCTTCGTATTGCTGAGCGCGCCGCTCACCGTAGCCGCAAGACCCTTCTGGCCGATCAGCGTGCCCGCTGCGTTATTGAGTGCCCCTGCTTTTGCCACGATCTGCCCATTGGTCTGGATCGTGCCACTCACGTTCGACAGGGTTCCCGCACCATTGCCCACATTGACCGTCAGCGTGCCGCTGCCGGCGTGCGTGATCGTGCCGCCATTGTTGTCGATTGTCGATGATGCAAGCGTGAGGTTTGCGCCGTTGCTTTGCAACGTGCCGCCCGCCGAATTGTCCAGCGTGCCGCTGACAGCGAGCGTGGTGGCACCCGTGCCGGTTTGCGTGAGCGTGCCGTTGTGATTGACGAGGTTTGTCGCGCTGACGTTCAGTTGATCGCCCGTGATCGCGCCATTGCTGTTATCCAGCGTCGCGGCTTTGACGGTCGCGGTTTGTCCCGCGGAGATCGCGCCGCCCGCGTCGGTCAGCGTCGTGCCGGCGGTGACCGTTGCATTGCCGTTCGCGGCGAGCTTGCCCGAATTCGCGAGCGATTGCGTCGCACCGGCCACGAGGTTCTGTACCGCCGTGATCGAACCGGCATTGACGAGCTGACCCGCCTGCGCCGTCACGCTGCCGTTGCCGCCGATAGTGCCGCCCTGCACGTTGTTCAACAGCCCCGAGACGGTAAGGCTCAGGCCGTCCGCGTTAAGCGATGTGAAGTGCCCAGCCGAGTTATCGACACTGCCCCCGCGAACCGCGAGCGATCCCGCCGACTGGATCGTGCCGCCCTGGTTCAAAATCGCATTGACGATATTCGCCGTGAGCCATCCACCGGAGATAATCTGGCCGTTACGGTTGGACAACGCGCCCGCCGTGATCGACTGCGCGCCGCCCGATTTGAGCGCAGCATTATCGGTCGTGAGCGTCCCCTTGGCATTGCCGTTGATACCACCGGTCGCGGTTACGGTCGCACGCGAAAGATTCAAGTCGCCCGCATTGGCGGACAACGCAAGATTGCCGTTCGCCGTCGTCGAGCTGCCCGCGAGATTGACCGCAGCCCCCGATATCGTCGCGTTGCCGCCTGCCACATTGCGTCCGGTGGCGCTCAACACGCCCGAGGCGATCACCGCCAGATCGCCGCCTTGAGCGATCGTCCCATCCTGATTGATGCCCGCGCCGAGCGTGCCACTCGATGCGACGCCGCCCGCGTTGACGCTCGCATTGCGCTGTGCAGCCAACGTGCCGCCGTTGGTCAACGTCCCCGATGTGGAGACGCTTACATCGCGCTGGGCATAGGTGATGCCGCTGTTGTCGATGCCTTGCGCGGCGCTCGCGCTGATCGAACCGCTCGCATTGGTCGTTCCGGCCAGCACGAGCTGGCCGTTCGACTTGAGCGTCAAATCGCCCGCTTGCGCTGCGAGAACCCCGCGCGTCGACACTCCGACGCCATACTCGTTCGAGGACAGGAAAATCCGGTTCGAGTACATCCCGCCGAGTTGCCCGACGTCGATGGCGAGCGCGGGCGCCGCGCCGCTGCCCGCGATGGGCGCCGCGGCAAGCGTGTCGTGATTGACGTTGTTCGATCCGGCGATCGCGTTGAGGTTGTTCGCGTAGATCGCGGCGTTGACCTGGATGGCGCGCGCCAAAAGATCGACCTGATCGACATTGGCCGCGTTCAGGCCCGCGCCTTGCACCGTGATGCTGCCCTTCGATACATCGAAGTCCGCCAGATTTCCTGAAGCGCCGAAATTTGGCGTCCCCGTGGTCAGAATGGCTCTCGACGTATTGATAAAGCCGCCACCATCCACGACGATGCCGCTGGGGTTCGCCACCACCACTTCGGCTTTCGGGCCGGCGACTTCGAGATAGCCTTTCAACTGCGAAGGCGAATTGCTCTTAACCTGATTGACGATGATGCGCGCCGAACCATTGGGTTGCAGATTCGGGTTGCCGTTCACATAGCCCGCTTGCTGCGTCTGCGTGAGCGTGGGCGAGTTATTCAGAATCGCGCCTTTGCCCGGCACGTCGAACTGCGAATAGGTGTTAAGCGACACGCCCGCCGAACTCGGCCTGGCGATATTCACCTGATTCAAGCCATTTTGCGTCTGGATGACCTGCGCACCCGAACCCGGCGCTGCGACGATCTGGGCGACTGCGCGTGACGAGACACCGCTCAGCATGAGCATCGCGGCGAATGCCACGGCGCGGATCGGCAGATTCAATGCGGCGCTCGACGCCGCCAGCGCACTTCGCGCCACGCGCGGCCCCACCCCGTGAGCACGCGCGAACTCGGCGACCGGGACCATCAAGCCTCGGAGACGGCAGAAAACAAGCTTATAGCGGTTCTGATTCATTTTTCTATAGACAAGCTGGAGTGCCGAATCCAATAAAAATTCGATTCGTATTCCTGAATATTTGGAGCAAAAAAAATCGCCTGCTCGACTCTTCCCCGACCGAACAGGCGATAGCGCTGACCAACCCACCACGCCAGCAGCACATCGTGACCGTGGCGGAGCTAGAACATTGCGGCGTATGAGACCGAGTTTAAAAGCTGCTTACAGTCAGAGGAATCGGATTAATCCCAAACGGCGAATACGCCCGCTCACTCTTCAGGCGCACGCGAAACGCCGCTCGACGCGTCTGGCCCAGTTATCTCCGGCACCGTCACGCGACCGCTGTGATTGCCGCTGTCGGCGATGCTATTCGAATTGTCCTCGATCTCGATGACCGTGCAGGCGGACAGCACCAGCAGCGACAGCGTGGAGACTGTTCGGCGAAGCATGATGTTGCCCTCCTCGATGAGCTTTACGCGACCTTGGTGAGCGACAAACGCCCAGGATCATGAGCGAGATTTGCGTGTTCGCACCGAGCACGTTGGAAAACCCCGTCCACACGTGATCACCCGCCGATATCCATAGCGGCCTCGCGAGGCTCACCGAACCGAGCGTGCCACCCTTCTTCTGCGTGCCCAGCGGCAGGTCGGAAAAGCGCCGAACCGCTTGGCAGGCGGATCGACAAGATTTTCGTAGTTGCCGCTGGCCGCCACTGTGGCGAGATCGTGGCGGTGCAGAATCCGCGCGAGCCCTGATGTCGCATTCCAGTCAGCGAACAGCGCACTCTGACCGATCTGCGCTCCGCGCTTTTTCTCAGCTGCCTACGCGGCAGCGAACCGCATCAGTACGCACCGGATCGCGTCGATATCTTTCTCAGCTGCCTACGCGGCAGCAAACTTCAATAATCTGTTGGACGAACCACGCATAAATTTCTCAGCTGCCTACGCGACAGCAAACGGAGCACGCGGAATTTCCCACCTGGCACGGCTTTTCTCAGCTGCCTACGCGGCAGCAAACTCCGGCGACAGTCGGATCGACGTCTGCACCTTTTTCTCAGCTGCCTAGGCGGCAGCAAACGGTATGCGGCTGCTGGTGCAGGTGTCGGAGCCCTTTCTCAGCTGCCTACGCGGCAGCAAACACCCGCACCCAGCTCGGTTGCCTTGCCGAGCTTTTCTCAGCTGCCTACGCGGCAGCGAACGTGCAGCCCGACGATGACGTTGGGCGGCGCATTTTCTCAGCTGCCTACGCGGCAGCGAACGCCGCGCCGTCCGCGATCCGCATGGCTTTCGTTTTCTCAGCTGCCTACGCGGCAGCGAACATCGGCTGATCCGCTGCGCGATGATGTCCGATTTTCTCAGCTGCCTACGCGGCAGCGAACTACCTCGAGCGAAAGGTGACCGACGATCACCCTTTCTCAGCTGCCTACGCGGCAGCGAACTTCGCGCTCGACCTTCGCCGGGGGAATACGTGATTTCTCAGCTGCCTACGCGGCAGCGAACGATGGGTTCTAATGACTCTCCGACCCCTGCTTTTTCTCAGCTGCCTACGCGGCAGCGAACCCCGCCGCCCTCATGCGCCGCCGCCTCCGTATTTTCTCAGCTGCCTACGCGGCAGCAAACGTCGCGCCCGCTTGAACAAGCCTGCTCGCAAATTTCTCAGCTGCCTACGCGGCAGCAAACTCGCTCGGCCGCGCAGCATACCGATGGTCGCATTTCTCAGCTGCCTACGCGGCAGCAAACACCGGCACGGCGCGCGAACTGCATGCCGCACATTTCTCAACTGCCTACGCGGCAGCAAACACAACGAAACGCGTGTCAAGCGGGTGGCGGAGTTTCTCAGCTGCCTACGCGGCAGCAAACACGACGAGATCGCTAATGGCGTGTTCATGAACTTTCTCAGCTGCCTACGCGGCAGCAAACCTGCCGTGCCGCTGAAATCGACTGCACTTCCGTTTCTCAGCTGCCTACGCGGCAGCAAACCTTGGCGATCTCCGGCAGATTGTCGCGAATATTTTCTCAGCTGCCTACGCGGCAGCAAACTAGGCCAAACAAATCGCACCACCTTGATTCTTAACGAGAATACCTCCGTCTGCGACCAAATACCCAAATTTTTGACCCGCTCCTAAGCCCTTGATTTGCAAAGCACCCGAGAGCCGGCCCAAAAAAAGGGTTTAAAACCACGGCACAGTTGCGCCCTGACTCAATCCATAGCGATTGAAGGCCCCTAGCACCTCGCTTGACGCCTCTACTTGCTCGACGAACAAGCAAAACGGCTGTCCCGTACTCGCACTACGCATATGCGCATAAGGCAGATCGGGGCGACGCTCCACGCTGTCCGGAATCGCCGCTGCCGCCTGGGCCGCCGTCTCCCCTTTGCGTCGCATGCGCCGTCGACGCAGGCGCTCGGCGTTGGTCTTGAATTGACGCCGCTGCACGAGGCGGTACGTCGCCCCCGGTGGGACCGGCATAGTCTCGCTGACCGTCACGTGGTCCCGCATCCCCTGCAGCCAGGCCTGCACCATCAACGACCGAAGACCCGCTTCATCGCCGTGAAGCCGCACCATACCGCCCAGCGAACGCGGACGCAGACTATATTGCGGAAAGCTGATTCCGATGTCCTCGGCCTCGAGCCCCACCAATGCACGATGAAGTTTGGCCACGAGCGCACCGAGCAAATGCGCATGACTGAACTCCGGGTCGGGCAGCAACGTGATATCGATATAGTGACTCATCATGGGCCTCAACTCGCGTCGCCGAATACGCCGCCGCGAATCAGCACGGCCATCACAAAATGCTGTTGCTCCTCCGACGGTGTCTTGTCCCTGAGCATCCAGTCATCCAGAAGCGTATAGAAGTCCTGCTGCTTGGGCGGGCGATACGCCGTTCCCTGTGTGGTGACGGAGCCGTAAGGCTCGACCGCGATCGGACCGAGCTTTTTCGCTTCCTCATACCACGTATCGATCGTTCGCAATGCATTGCCGATCTTTTGCGAATGAATCGCCGCCACGTCCTTGACTTGATAGAGCGTCTTGCTCTTCCTGCTTTTGTCTTTGTCGAGGATCAGTTCCTGCGACGGAAACACTTCCTGGCCAAGTCCGAGGCGCACATAGGCCGTTACGTGCAGGAGAACATAAGCACGTCCCGCCAGACCATCGGCGATCAGTCCGCCCAACTCGGCCACATCGGGAGCGCTCTCGTCGATAGAACGCAAATTCAGCGACAGCGCGTCGAACGTCCGGCTCCACGTCGCTTCGCCGTTCTGCTGCCTGGCCACCTTGACCAGGACCGTCTCCGCCCCGATCCGGTTGCGCCACAAAAAGCGCCCGTTAGCCAGATTGCTCGCATAGCGCTTGCCCAACTCGACAAAGCCGTGCCGCGCGACGTAATCATCGACCACGCTTTGCAACCTGGCTCGATACCGGGCGTTGTTGCAAGCCGAAGGCGTACCGGCGCCAGCAAGCACGCGCAACGTGAACTGCACTCTGAGCGTATCCGCGTCGGCTGGCAGCGCAGCCACGTCCACGGTCTGCAGATTCGCATTTTCGATAGCCGCGTCCAGCTTGGCGGGGTCCTGTTTGTTCGCCTTAAGGCGATTCGAAATCGTGCCACGCACCGATTTCTCCCGGATATCGATCGGCGACCAGGCCGACGCGTCATCGCGTTCATCCCAGCGGCCTGCATAAAAGACCGCATCGGACGGATCGAGCTTACGTTCGAAAGCCAGCACGGATGCAGTAATCAGTTTTTCAGACATCTCTTCAAATTTCCCAAACGAAGTAATTGAATCGCAGTGATCGGCCCAGCACGAATCAGTGCTCGGCTCAATCGAACTCAGGTAGGTCGTCGTCGACCCATGTCGCATCCGGGCGGTCGTGGCTGTAACCGCTGCGGCAGCGATAAAGGCCCATCTTGAGATCGGTCTCGGCTCGCCACAACAGCTCGTGCAGATCACTCAACCGATGCGGGCTGATCCACTGCCCGAACGAATAAACCGCCTCCACGAACACGAAGGGAATGGACGGGTCGCGCGCATTGGCGACGCTTCCGGGAGGCAACGGCTTCTTCAGTGCGGCATAACCCACGGTCATCGGCACCGTCCAGCCCGCTCCTTTTTGTCTGTCAAGGTCTGCCCAGCGCAGCTTCTTATCCGAAGCGTCCTGACGTTCGGCGTCGGACGTCTCATCAATCACAGGTTTGTAGTTGAATCGCGCGGCGTGGAGCCACGCGTCGAGCAAAGTGGCATCGGCGCGGTCTTTACGTAGAGCATCGTAGCGATCTGTCAGAAGGTCATCGCGGCCGATCAGCGCATAGCCGGGCAGCCATTGACGCCGCCAACGGGCAAAGCGCTCCGCCCGCTCCTCGGCATCGCCAGGAAGCTCTGCCATCCATGGACGGACACGCCGACCCGGCATAGGCAGCGTTAACAGCAATGTGCCGCCGGCGATCCGCATGGTCGCCACGATTTCTCCAATCTGCGAAGCCCATTGATCTCGCTGTGCATCGCGATCGGCGATCAAGAAAGCATCAGCATCCCTCACCGTCACTGCAAATATTAAGGTGATGTCGAGATGAATCCGGCCTTCTTCCACGATGGCGACCGTCTCACCCTTGCTGCCCACGGGGTTACGAGTCTGGCAGAACGTCTTGACATAACCATCCGCCACCTGCTCTTCATGGTGATGGCAGATCACGCCGAACTGCCGCAGTTTGAGTGGAATACCGGCCGCGGCGAGCTTGCGTTGCAGCGCCCACATCAAACCGGCGAATGCCGTGATGGATGGAAAGCCGTGCGTGAGCGGGCTGGATATGGCGTTGGCGCTTTGAACGCGCAGCCGGGGGAGCACGAGCAACGCCTGAACGCAATCATGTCGGGTTGGGCGGCTCATTTACCTGCTCGCAGTATCGTCAACTCTTCGTGGGTCTTGCTCGTCGGGATGTAGTGCGGTGAACCGATTTCTTCACGCGCCCGGCGTAGGTATTGCCTCCACGTTCCGCTGCCCAGCAACATCTTGCGCCACTCGCGAGACTCGACAAAGCCCAGTTCGGGAAGCTTCTCCTCCAGACGGCCATTGAGCCACTTGCCGAAACGTTCGCCTACCCGGGCAGGCCAATCCATGAAATTCCAACGGCTGTTGAAATCGTCCTCTTCTGGCAGATCTGCTCGAAGCGGGTCCAGCCAGAGTTTTTCCTCCTCGACCAGATCGTCAAACAATGGATCTCGTGTCCAGCCCGGACGCTGGTGCAGGAGCTCCTCGGCGTAGGTGTTCAGTTCGTTGATGATTCTGTCCAACAACTCGTTGCGGCGATCGCGGATATCCAAGTTTTTTGGTCGTTCGCTAAGCAGAACACGTTGCAGTGCGCGTATTGCAGCACGCACTGCAGGACGCGCACCAAAGGTTCTGTCGAAGATCGACTTCGCATTGAACGGAAGGACGCTACGCCGGATCTGCCATTCGGGTGGCAGCGAAGACAAGAGGTAATTGATCCCGCCGCGTTCACTATTCAATTGGGATATATTTTGAGGTTTAGTGCCGCCTAGTTTCAGCACGGCAAGATCACGGTATTCGCGATAAACACCGTCGTGTGGCAAACCTTCTCGCCACGCGTGGCGTGCCAATTTATTGGCTTCGCCGAAGCGGGCCTCTTGCACCTCCTGGTGCACGACATGAGCGAGCGACGTGGCGTAGAGCGGCGCTATGAGATGGTAGTGAGCGTCGTCCTCTGCGTCGTCGCCTACCAGCCAATACAACTGTTTGGCGCGAGCATGCGACGCGATGCCGACCTCTCGTTCCGATGTGAGACTGATCAGCGCTTCGCGCAACGATTGGGCTTGTGCAGGATCGTCGTCGAGCGCCTGCAAGGCTTCGTCGTCGTTGGCAGTGAGCGCCTGCAGGAGGGTGCGTCCGCCAACCTCGAGTCGAAGCAACTTATACACGTCAAGTGCTGCCGCGTTGCCCACTACATCCGTTACGAAGTGGTTACCCAGCGCGTGAGTCCCAAGCAGATCGTGCTTATGCAGATCCGAGGGCTTCACGTATAGGTTCGTACCGCGTGCGTCGGGGTGGATAGCTTTGAGCGAATGCGTGACGGCTTGAATTTGCATCACGCGCCGTGCTGCGCTTTTAAGCCACGGACTTCGCTGATGTTCAGCGATCAGTTCTGGTCGCCTGGGATCTTCGACGTCAAGCTTGTCTAGCCTTGTTTGCAGGCGGTGTGCAGGAATGCATCGATTGCCGCGCGGAACCTTGAATGTTGTTTCTTTATTTTCGATTGCTCCATCCTACTTCCTAACTATGAGATTGACGTTACACGGTCCATACCGCTCTGAACCCTAAGAACAGGAGTCTGTCAGTGCATTCCCGTACAGACTCAAAGAGACGGACGCAACGAAAGACACCTGCTCCTCGATCCAGTCAACTTGCTTTGTGCTGTTGAGCGCCCCACTTCAAAATTCAACGTCATCGTACCGACGCACTATTAGTAGAGGAATCCTGATATTTCTGAAAATAGACGAAATAGGCGTACTATCTCGTTGATTATTTCTACCGCCACGGTAGCTTAGAAAAGTCAGCTTTCTTTATGTTGTTGACGATATCTGCCGTACAGGCAGCATTCAGTCACTCCTTGCTGAATCCCAGCAGAGAGTGAAACCACCATCCCTGCTCTGAAGCAGGCAAACTTGCCATTGCGACCTTTTGCGCGCTGGCAACAAGGCTTTGATCATGTGCGTCAGCCCATTGACGCAGCAACTCGATCAACTCGACATGGCACCACGGACCCATGCCCGGCCCGCTCAGCTCGGCTTCCGGTATACGCAGCAGCTTGTTGTGAATGTCCACGTAGAGCGTGGTCTCGCGACCACGTCGATCGACGACACGATGCAACCGCAGTTCGTCTTCATCCTCCGATGGAAGAAACACGACATCGTCCCGTTGCTGTGGATCGTGGCGAAACCGTTGCAGTTGCGGCAGAACACCGGTCAGCCACACGCGGGCGTACCTTGGATCACGGCTGAACCAATGCCGCGTCGCATCGCGCGAAACCGGGGTGTAGAGCGGGCTGGCCTCATCGCGCGGCAGCATCGTGTCGCGCATCCGCCCATGCTCCAGATCGATCAAGCTACCGCTGGGCTGCAGCTTATCGGCTTGCCGGATACGCGGGCGCGCATCGATCGGCCACTCTGCTTGAGAGTCGGGAAGATCCAGCCGCTCGCTCAACACGTGGGATTTCAAGTGGAAGTGAATCCCCGAATCTTGCTGTGAAGCGTATGGATCGCCCTTCTCTGCACGCACGTATAGCATCTCGAAACCCGGCTTACAGAACACCGGTTCTCCATTCTTCCTCCGCTCGAAATAGCGCAGGTTTGTATTGAACACGGCGATGTTCGGACTCGCTACCGAGCCGGCGCGATGGCGCCGCACTCGTCCCCCGAGCTGGATCAACGAACGGATCGATGAAGGTTCAGCAACTGCCCAGTCCGTACACCAATCGCGCCCGACCTCGCAAACCGGCGACGCCAGCACCACGAACATGTGGTGACGCGCAGGGTGCGCGTCCAACAGCGCTCGCACCAACGAATGCTGAAGCGCTGGATCAGCGTCACGCCCTGCGCCACGACGATCAAATACGGCGTCGAGTTGCTGTTCGATATGCGAGCGCGCCATGAGCGGAAACTGCGCGTGATACACGCACAGATGCACGCGAACATCGGAACTTGGCGAACCCTGTCGGTACATCGCGCGCGCGACGTCGAATAACGGACCGATATTAGCCATGCGAATAAGCCCGAAACTCACCCGCTTGCCGGTCGACGGATCGACGGCGTGATTCTGCTCGTCCTGATGCAACGCCCATGCACTGCGAAGCACCTGCGAAGCGAATGCGTCCCGGCGCTCGCGTTTGGGCATCTCTCGCCATGCTTGCATGGGCAGTTCCACCAACACGGCCCGTCTGCGCACTTCCGCGTTGGCCAGTTGTGCACATCGCTTTCGCACGAAGGCCTCATGCGCAAGCGCAAAGCTCTCGTTATCGCTACAGTCGGCCTGTGACTGCGTGAATTCGTCCCCCCACATACACGCCACGCGTGGGGGATCGCCAGGCCGCTCGCCGCGGTTGCGTTGATAGTGATGGCGGCCATCCAGATACGCCAGATACAACCCCTGCACGAGTGCGGGTGGCAATGTCGCCGATGACAAAAGTACGCGCGCGCCCAACAGCCCCGCCCAATGCACGAGCCGCGTCAGCGCGGGCAGGTCGGCCATGTCGAAATCGTCCGGTTCGTCCAGAACCAGATCGCCGCTCATCAGTCGCAGCATCGGCGCGATCTGGCGTCCGCCTCGCAAGCTCTCGGTTGCGGGTATCAGATGATCGACCGTGCAGACCAGCAACGGCGCGGCGATCAGCGAGCGCACCTGCGGATCATCGGTCAAACGCAGCAACAGCGGATGTTGATCATTGCCCTCGAAAAGGATCTGCCCGCCTTCGTCGAGCAACGCCTGGCTGGACGCGGATCCCGTGGCTTCAGCCAACGCCTCCCAATACTCGAACAATGCGCGACTGGCTGCGCCGCCCACCTTGACCGCGAGTTGATCGTCGCTCAGTCCAAGATCGCGCTGAAAACTGCGTCCGGTTTGCATCGTGAGGGTACGCAGACCGATCGCAAACGCGCAGCGCATGCCCCGCTTTGGATCCGCCAAGGCGTTCATGATCCGAGCGTTGCCCAATGTCTTGCCGCAGCCGGTCGATGCCATGTTGACCACGAACGCGCCCTGCTCGGCAGCACGCGCCCGGATACCCGCTGCCAAATCAGCGGCCCGGTCCTGCCAGTGAAAACGCGACTCCGCATTGCGCTTCCTCAGACCGCGATGGTTCTGCAGCGCGGGAAGACTGCGCGCCAGCGTCGGCAGCGAACGTGCGATCAGCGATGCATGGGCTTGCACGCCAAGCAGATGCTCGTCGAGCGTCTGATTCAGGCGCGCTTTCGAGTTGCAATGCGAGGCCTCGACACATCGCTCGCGGCGCGTGTTGGCGTACAACGGATAGTCCGGATTAAGGTAGGGCTTACGACGCGCCTCATCCTCGATGCTCGAATAGTGATGATCGGCCAGCATCAAACATAGCCGCGATACGTGCATCGCGAACGGATCGTCCAATGCGGCTGGGGTTGTCGTCGCGCCAGTTATCTCTAGCAGCTTGCGTGCATACCGCGCGGCTTGCTTGCGCCATGAAGCGTTAGCAACTGGCAGACCAAACGAGAAGCGCCAATACCGCGCCACCGTGGCACCGTCCGCTGCTTCGCGCGGCTCGTTCCAGTCCGCGGTAATCTGCGCAAGCAAGTCGCGCAGGTGATGTCCATTGACACTGTTGATATGGGCGCCGAAGCGGTGCCAGCGATCTCGCGGATGTTCGATGTCGTCGTCCGAGCTTCCGAGCGCCTGCGGCACTGGCATGCAAGGCATCCGATGATGCGTCAATATGAGCCACGCCACGGTCTGCGCCAGTGGCGGCAACGTCGCGAACGGTAAGCGATCTTGTGCTTCTGGCTTGTCCAGGCCATCCCGCACAAGACGACCTGTTCGATGATCGAGCCACTGCGCCTCGAACGCCTTCGGGTCGATCTGCGCATCGGTGCAGGACGCTAGGCGGTTCAACCAGTCCGCGTCGTCGTGTGCATTTCCGACGAAGGCCTGAAACAGGCGCACCGATACCCATTCGTGGCGATAGTGGTTACGCTCCTGCGCGCGAGGCTCGCGCAGCCGTTCCTGAAATGCTTGCGTCGCCTTGCCCAGATCATGCAGCAGCGCGGCCAGCGCGCTCAGTGACGACACTTCCTGAAGCCGATGCCACGTGCTTTCATCTTCGGCGCGCAGCACGTCGTTCACCGTCGTATTCGTCGGTACGGCGCCCTCTTCGTTGAACTGCCGCGCATCCCCGACGATCCACATCAACTCGCTGTGGTCGCGCCCGCGTATCCAGTGACAGGCGACCGCCGTATTTTTTCTCGCGCTCTGCCTCAACAGCTTGCGTACCGTATCCAGCCCGGCATGGGTGATAGGCGTCTGCCAGGTGCGCTCGCCGCGCCGCTCGGCGAACTGGTCGAGAATGCGGCGCGTTTCGGTCAGCGCGCGTTTGGTGCATTGCGCGACGAACAGCACGTTCATGACCGTGCATCCGATGCTTGCGCAAGGCGCGCGGTCTCGACGGCGATAACCTTTAGCGTATCGATGATGAAGTCCAGCGATTCGTCGCGCGTCATCGCCTCGATACAGTGACGTCGAAACTGTTGCTCGTCGTCGCCGCGCATAGCCGACAGAAAGGCCTGTGGAAGGATCACCGCGTCCTTGATCAGATCGGCCGCGTCGAATACCAACCCACCGCGTCGCGTTTTGCCGTGCAGTACGGCCAACCCATGAGGCAGGCCCAACACCCAAGTTGCCGTCGCACCTAGGCCATAGGCCAGATAGTTTCCGTGGTCGAGAAAACGGTTGGCAGCATCGGTTCCGCTACCGCGCTTCGCGCGTGTGAATTCACCGTAGCCGACGGTATCCACTGCGAGCTTGAACAGGGCCTTCGTGAGACGCGCTTCGATGATGAGCAGCGCAGCCGAGTCGGGCGCATCCGCGATTTGGCCACCGAGTTGCTGCACGAGCGACTGCAGGCGACCTGTGTCCACCGTGAATCCAGCCTCGTGAAGCGCACGCGCGCCCCAGGCCTGTTTCAGTCGCTGAAGACGGGTTGTCTGCAGTTGTCTGGCAGCGTGCGAGCGCAACGCGTCGTCGAACCAGAAGCGCACCCAGGCCTGAAGATACTCGGTCGGACGGTATTCGCTCTGCGGCGACATCCAGGCCACTTCGACATCCATCTCGTTGGCGGCAAACAGCGGCGTGCCACCGCCGCCGCAAAAGCCAACCATCACGCCAGCCTTTGCCAGTTCGCGCATCGCCGCCTGTGTAATGGACGTGCCGGTGCCGAGCAGGATGCTCGTCGTGTTCGCGATAGGGATGTTCCAATAGAGGCTTTTCTTGCCGGCGTCAGTCACATACTCGACGCGTCCGCCGTTCACGAGCACGCGACAGTGTTCGAGGTAGTAGAGATTGGCTCGTTTGGAATGCAGAATGGTCTTGAGGTCGGATGATCGTATTGATTCCACATGCGCTCCTATCCGCATCTTCAGCGCCATCCTGATGGCGTTGAAATGTGCAGGTTCAAATCGCTGCGTCAGCGAACCGATCTACCCTAACAAATCGCCTATCGTGCGAAGCGGCTGTATCTTCAAAATCATCCAGACTACGATTCTCAGACGGGATGGAGCGGGCTGTAGGTTCATCTCGTGCCCTTTTGTTTAACTTGGGATGCCGGGCATCTCGACAGGTGTTCTGGACCAAATGTCGCGTAAGGCAAGACATGTGGGATTCCCGCTCTTCGCAACCTTCGATGACGGCCTTCTCACCTTCAGTAGTCCACCCCGATGCAATACCCATGGGCTCGAGCGGGAAGCCTGGGTACCGTAATCTTGGACCCTTTTTTTTAGAGGCCGCCCGGTTGCCCTTTGGATCGACGACTTACGAGTGCTCCCGGAATTTTGGTCTCGACGAGGAATTGGCGTCTTTCTCTTGTTGAATCATAGGGTTGCGCGTTATATTGCTTAGTTCGCTGCCGCGTAGGCAGCTGAGAAGTGATGCATGGAAGGTGATCGAGGAAGTCTTAGGTTCGCTGCCGCGTAGGCAGCTGAGAAGCATTCGCGCGAGGCTCCCAAGATTGCGGCAAGGTTCGCTGCCGCGTAGGCAGCTGAGAAGACGAGGCATCGGTAATGGGTCTTGACGGCGACGTTCGCTGCCGCGTAGGCAGCTGAGAAGGGGCGGCGCAGCAGATCGCGCAGGGGATGGGCGTTCGCTGCCGCGTAGGCAGCTGAGAAGACAGACCTGCCACGTTCAGCATTCCGCCCAGCGTTCGCTGCCGCGTAGGCAGCTGAGAAGTCCCATCATGTCAAACGGAACTGGGCCAAAAGGTTCGCTGTCGCGTAGGCAGCTGAGAAGTGATACGTTGCGATGAGGTCGCCCCGGATGATGTTCGCTGCCGCGTAGGCAGCTGAGAAGTGCACGGCATTGGCACTTTCATTCTCGACCATGTTCGCTGCCGCGTAGGCAGCTGAGAAGACCGCGCCGACCAGATGCTCGACGAGCGCTCCGTTCGCTGCCGCGTAGGCAGCTGAGAAGGGCAACTACGAGTCTTCGCACCTCGATCGCGCGTTCGCTGCCGCGTAGGCAGCTGAGAAGTTCTTGAAGGACACGCTCACGATCAGAAGTTCGTTCGCTGCCGCGTAGGCAGCTGAGAAGGTGCCGGTGTCGTCTTTCGGCTGCACCGCTTCGTTCGCTGCCGCGTAGGCAGCTGAGAAGAACGTGCGGGCGATACGGTTGTCCGAGCTGGGGTTCGCTGCCGCGTAGGCAGCTGAGAAGTTCCGCGCGCGCAAGATAGCCGTGCGCCTGATGTTCGCTGCCGCGTAGGCAGCTGAGAAGGTATCGCGAGCAGAATTCCGGGACCGTGATCGGTTCGCTGCCGCGTAGGCAGCTGAGAAGACGCATCGAGCGTGCCGTGCAAGAGCTTCACGGTTCGCTGCCGCGTAGGCAGCTGAGAAGAATGCCGATCAGCGACGCAGGGCCCTTCAGGCGTTCGCTGCCGCGTAGGCAGCTGAGAAGTTGTCTATCACGCGTGCCGCAATATCGCGTCACGCTGCGCAACGTTCGCTGCCGCGTAGGCAGCTGAGAAATATTATGGCGATTAATTCGGATCGTCCGAATTGTTAGCTGCCGCATAGGCAGCCGAGAAAGCGCCGCACTTCTCGATAGCCTCCTTGAATCGGCGCGCGGCATGGATACAATGCGATACACGACTCCACCGCGCATCACCGACGCGGTTCCGCCCGCTTGAGTCTGCCGCTGTAATAGCGCTCGCGCGAAACGCGGATCGCGGTGTCGAAGTCGGGTTCCGTCGCGAGATGCTTGTGATCCACACTGACGAGCCATCCTTGCGCGGAACGGCACCAGCGGATTCGCCCTTCGTCGTAGAGTTCGGAGAACCAGCGCCAGAGCGTGGCGTCTTCCTTGTCGGCGAGCTTGGCCGCGTCGCTCCGAACCTTGTCTTGAATGATCGCCAGCATGGTCGTCGTGGCCTTCAGGCCAGTTCGTTCGCGAGATCGGGCACGAGCGCGAACAGATCGCCGACGAGACCGTAATCGGCGACGCTGAAGATCGGCGCTTCCGGATCCTTGTTGATCGCGACGATCACCTTCGAATCCTTCATGCCCGCGAGATGCTGAATCGCGCCCGAGATCCCGACCGCCACATACAACTGCGGCGCGACGATCTTGCCGGTTTGACCGACCTGATAGTCATTCGGCACGTAGCCCGCATCGACCGCTGCGCGCGATGCGCCTAGCGCGGCGTTGAGTTTGTCGGCCAGCGGTTCCAGCGTCTTCGTGTAGTTCTCGCCGCTGCCCAGACCCCGACCGCCCGACACGATGACGTGCGCGCTCGTCAGTTCCGGACGATCCAGCTTCGTGACTTCACGGCTCACGAACTGCGAGATGCCTGCGTCGGCTGCGGCTTCGATCTTTTCGATCTGAGCGCTTCCGCCTTCCGCCGCAACCGGATCGAAGCCCGTCGCGCGCACCGTGATGACCTTGATCGCATCGCTCGATTGCACCGTCGCGATTGCATTGCCCGCGTAGATCGGGCGCTCGAAGGTGTCGGCGCTGTCGACGGCGGTGATATCGCTGATTTGCGCGACATCCAGATGCGCTGCGATACGCGGCGCGATGTTCTTACCGTAGGCCGTCGCCGGAGCCAGAATGTGCGAATAATCCTTCGCGATGTTCAGCACCGTGCCTTCGATATTTTCCGCGAGACCCGCTTCGAGCTGGGGCGCATCGGCGAGCAATACTTTCGAAACGCCCGCGATCTTTGCCGCCGCATCCGCCGCACCTTGCGCGTTCGAGCCCGCGACCAGCACGTGCACATCGCCGCCGATCTTCGCGGCCGCTGCCACCGTGTTCAACGTCGCCGCCTTGATCGACGCGTTGTCGTGTTCCGCAATAACGAGAGTCGTCATCAGATTACCTTCGCTTCGTTCTTGAGTTTGTCGACCAGCGTCTTCACATCGGGCACGGTGATGCCTGCGCTGCGTTTCGGCGGCTCGACCACTTTCAGCGTCTTCAAACGCGGCGCGACATCGACGCCCAGATCGGCGGGTTTCACCGTCGTCAGCGGCTTCTTCTTCGCCTTCATGATGTTGGGCAGCGTCACATAGCGCGGCTCGTTCAGACGCAAGTCAGTCGTGACCACTGCGGGGAGCTTCAAAGAAAGCGTTTCCGCGCCGCCATCGACTTCACGCGACACCGTCGCCTTGCCATCCGCGATCACGACCTTCGATGCGAACGTCGCTTGCGGCAAACCAGCGAGCGCCGCAAGCATCTGACCGGTCTGATTCGAGTCATCGTCGATCGCCTGCTTGCCGAGAATGATGAGTTCGGGCTTTTCCTGATCGACCAACGCCTTCAATAGCTTCGCGACGGCCAAAGGCTGCAAGTCCTCCGATGATTCCACCAACACAGCACGATCCGCGCCGATCGCCAGCGCCGTACGCAAGGTTTCCTGACACTGCGTCACCCCGCACGACACTGCAATAACTTCCGTCGCAACGCCCGCTTCCCTCAACCGCACTGCTTCTTCAACGGCAATCTCGTCGAACGGGTTCATCGACATCTTCACGTTGGCGATATCGACGCCGGTGTTATCCGACTTGACGCGAACCTTCACGTTGTAGTCCACCACGCGCTTCACAGGCACAAGTATCTTCACATCCGTCTCCATGTCCATATTTGCGTGACACACGCTCAAGCCTGCAAAGCAGCGCGCCCCAGTTCGATATATCGCGCGAGATGATGATCTTCATCGCCCAACTGATGGTCGATCATCACGAGCCGCTTCGCGTAGTGAGAAAGCGGCAGTTCCCACGTCATGCCGATCCCGCCATGCATCTGAATGGCCTCTTCCGCGACGCGCGCGCCGATGCGCCCGATCGAATACTTCGCCGCCGACAATGCACGTTCACGCGCGACGCCCGATTCACCGACCGCTGCCGCCGCATTGATCGCCGCCGAGCGCGCCTGTTCGATTTCGAGCAGGACATCGGCCATGCGATGCTGCAGCGCCTGAAACGCGCCGATGGGCACGCCGAACTGCTTACGCGTGCGCAGATATTCGAGCGTGTGCTCCTTCGCGACATCCATCGCGCCGACCGCTTCCGACGCGAGCGCGACGAGACCATAGCCGATGGCATGCGTGAGCGCGGCGTGTCCTTCGCCTTCGTTGCCGACGAGCGCATCGGCACCGAGTTCGACGTTATCGAAAGACAGCTCCGCCGCCCGTCCACCATCGATCTTGCGATAACCGCGCGCGCTCACGCCCTGCGCGTCGCGCGGCACCACGAAGAGCGAAATGCCCGCATCGTCGTGCTCGCTGCCCGACGTGCGCGCCGACACGAGCAACACATCCGCATGCTCACCCTGCTGCACGACGCCCTTCGCGCCGTTCAGCACCCAGCCGCCGCCACGCCGCGTGGCACGCGTGCTCACGCGCGCAAGCTCGTAGTGCGAGCCGGGTTCATCGTGCGCGAGTGAGGCGATCGTGGCGCCGTCGATCATCTTCGCGATGATTGCGCGCTGCGTGTCATTGCCCGCATGCGCGAGCGCGCGCCCGACGATCAGCGCATCGAGGAACGGTTCGACCACGAGCCCGCGCCCCAGCGCCTCGAACACGACGCTGACATCGAAGCCATCGCCGCCGAAGCCGCCGGCCGCTTCATCGAAGAAGGCGCCGACGATACCGAGTTCGCAGAACCGCCGCCACATGTCGCGGCTAAAGCCTTCCTGCGAGCGCGCAATCCTGTCTCGCGCATCGAATCCGTATTGCTCGGCGATGAAGCGATTCAGCGAATCCGCGAGCATCCGCCGGTCTTCCGTGTGCTGGAAATTCATCGTGTGAATCCTTTAAAGCCCGAGCATCATCTTCGAGATGATGTTCTTCTGTATTTCGTTGGAGCCGCCGAAGATCGACAGCTTGCGATTGTTGAAGTACTGCGCGGCCGCGCTCGACGCTTCGGCGTCGCTGACTTCTTCGGACTCCTCGTCGATGAACGGCTGCGCATACGGACCCATCGCGCGACGCATCAGCGACGAGATTTCCTGACGGATCTCGGTGCCGCGAATCTTCAGCATCGAGCTTTCCGCACCGGGCACGCCGCCGCCCGCGACCGCCGCGAGCACACGCAGATTCGTCGTCTTCATGTTCTCCAGATCGATCTCGACGCGGGCGAGCCGCGCGGCGAACAAGGGATCGTCGATGAGCGCGCGGCCATTGCCCTGCAGCCTGGCCGCCGCCGCTTTCAGGCGCCGCAGCGCCGCGACCGAGAAGCCCACGCCCGCGATGTTCGTGCGCTCATACGTCAGCAAATACTTCGCATAGGTCCAGCCCTTGTTCTCTTCACCCACGAGATTGGCGGCCGGCACTCGCACGTCGGTGAAGAACACTTCGTTGACTTCGTGCTCGCCATCGAGCGTGATGATCGGACGTACTTCGACGCCCGGCGTGTTCATGTCGATCAACAGGAAACTGATGCCCTCCTGCTTGCGCGCGTCCTGCGACGTGCGCACAAGGCAGAAGATCATGTTCGCGAAGTGCGCGAGCGTGGTCCACGTCTTCTGCCCATTCACGATGTAATACGCTTCGCCGTTCTCGTTCGTGCGCACGGCCGTCGTGCGCACCGAGGCGAGATCGGAGCCCGCGCCCGGTTCCGAGTAGCCCTGACACCACCAGTCGGAGCCATCGAGAATGCGCGGCAGCCAGTGGCGCTTTTGCGCTTCGCTGCCGTACTTGATGAGCACCGGCCCGAGCATGTTCACGCCGAAGGGCACGATGCGCGGCGCGCCCGCAATCGCGCATTCGTTCTCGAAGATGAACTTCTGCACCGCGGTCCAGCCGGGGCCGCCGTATTCTTTCGGCCAGTGATTCGCGAGCCAGCCGCGCGCGTTGAGAATGCCGTGCCATTGCGCCATGTCATCGCGCGTGAGCCGCTTGCCCGTGTGCACTTTTTGCGCGAGGCCTTCCGGCAGGGATGCGCGCAGAAACTCCAGCACTTCGGCGCGAAACGCCTCTTCTGCTGCGGTAAATTTCAGATCCATGACTGCGGTTCCATGAAGAGATTGAAGAGGGTCACGGCTCAAGCGGCCTGATTCAGGCTGGCGAAGTTCTTGCCGCGCTCCACGAGATCGACGATCAGGGGCGACGCGCGCCAGAACAGCGGATCTTCCTTCGCGAATGCGCGGATATCGGCGAGGACGTTTTCAAGGCCGACGCTATCGGCGTAATGCATCGGGCCGCCGCGATGACGCGGAAAACCGAAGCCGTGCATCAGCGTGGCATCGACATCGAGCGGACGCTGCGCGATACCTTCATGCACGATATTCGCGCCCTCGTTGATCATCGCGGCCATGTAGCGGCGCACGATCTGCTCGTCGCTGAACGCGCGCGGCGTCACGCCCGCACGCGCGCGCTCGGCGTCGATGATCGCTTCG
Source organism: Caballeronia megalochromosomata (assembly GCA_001580565.1). GTDB lineage: Bacteria > Pseudomonadota > Gammaproteobacteria > Burkholderiales > Burkholderiaceae > Caballeronia > Caballeronia megalochromosomata. The sequence continues at coordinate 20,355 of LRBF01000245.1, forward strand.
ACTTCGGCATCCGGTTTGCCGGCGCGCGCGCCATCTTCATAGCGATAAAAGCCGCGTCCCGTCTTCTGGCCGAACCAGCCACGCCCACACAGCTCATCGCCGATGCGCACATAGCGCGCGTTCGGATCGCGCGTCGCGGCGCGGCGCTTGCGCGCGGCCCAGCCGATATCGCCGCCCGCGAGGTCGATGACCTGATACGGTCCCATCGGAAAGCCGAAGTCGCGCACGGCCTGATCGATCTGATACGGCGAGGCGCCGTCTTCCATCAGATGATCCGCCGCCGCGCGATACACCGCAAGCATGCGATTGCCGATGAAGCCATCGCACACGGACGCGCGCACCGCGACCTTCTTCAGCTTCTTCGCGAGCTCGAAGCCGGTCGCGACCACATCGGCGGCAACGCGCGCGGGCACGACGACTTCGAGCAGCTTCATGATGTTCGCAGGCGAAAAAAAATGCAGCCCAAGCACGTCTTGCGGCCGCGAGATGCTCGCCGCGATGTCGTCGATGTCGAGATACGAGGTGTTGGTCGCGAGCACCGCGCCGGGCTTGCACACGCGATCGAGTTCCGCGAACACGGCTTTCTTCACGGCCATGTCCTCGAACACGGCTTCGATGACGAGATCGGCAGCGGCGAGCGCGTCGTAGGTCGTGTCGCCCTTGAAGCGCTGCAGCGCGCGCGTTTTTACGTCGAGCGTCAGACGGCCTTTCGCGATGAGACCGTCGTAGACCTTTTCGACATGCGCGCGGCCGCGTTCGAGCGATGCGTCGTCGCGCTCGATCATCGTCACCGCGAGACCCGCGTCGAGCAGCGCGACGGCGATGCCGGCGCCCATCGTCCCGCCGCCGATCACACCGATGAGGCGAAGCGCGCGCGGCTGCGCGTCGCGCGTTTCCGGCGATTTCTGCGCCTCGCGCTCGGCGAAGAATGCATGCACGAGCCCGGCGCGCTGCGGGCTCTCGCGGCATTCGAGGAATTGCTCGCGCTCGAAGCGCAGACCTTCATCGAACGGCAGGTTCAACGCCGCTTCCACGCAATCGACGATCTTCAGCGGGGACAGCAGCCCGCGCGCCTTCTTTTGCGTGTCGGCGCGCGCGGCGGCGATCGCGGCGGCGCTGGCTTCCTTGTCCGCGAGACCGCGCGCGTTCTTCGTGCGGCGCGGCGCGGCCTGTGTCGCGATGAGTTCGTGCGCATAGGCGAGGCCTTCTGCGAACACGTCATCGCTCTGGCCGACGCGATCGACGAGGCCCGCGCGCAGCGCTTCCTGCGCGCCGGCGTGCCGGCCGCTCAGCATCAGCGACAGTGCGGCCGCGGCGCCGATCAGACGCGCCGAGCGCTGCGTGCCGCCCGCGCCGGGCAAAAGGCCGAGTTGCACTTCCGGCAGACCGAGCTTCGCGCCCTCGACCGCGATCCGGTAATGCGACGCCAGCGCGACCTCCAGCCCGCCGCCGAGCGCCGCGCCGTGAATCGCCGCGACGACCGGCTTGCCGCACGCCTCGATGCGGTTGCACACCTCGGGCAGCGACGGCGGCACCGCGGGTTTGCCGAACTCGCGGATATCCGCGCCCGCGATGAAGTTGCGCCCCGCGCCCACGATCAGCACCGCGCGCACGGCGGCGTTCGCATCGGCGGTTTCGATCGCGTCGATGAGACCGCGCCGCACGGCGGCATTGAGCGCATTGACGGGCGCATGATCGATCGTCACGACGAGGACGCTGCCACGCAAGGCATGCTGGACGGCTGCTGTTTCGGGCGCGCTCGAAAGCGTCATGGATGAAAGTCTCCTGAGTCGATGTTCCAGTTTGGCGTGGAAGCATTCTCGCGGGGAAAGGCATCCTTGACAATTACAGCGACGATTGACAGACTGTCAAAGCCCATTTGACAATCGAGTATGCCGTGGATGTCAACGAACTCACCATGCTGGTCGAAATTCTCGACGCGGGCAATCTGAGCGAAGCGGCCCGACGCCTGAAGATGAGCCGCGCCAATGTCAGCTATCACCTGAATCAGCTCGAAAAGTCGGTCGGGCTGCAGCTCGTGCGGCGCACCACGCGCCGCGTCGAGCCGACCGAACTCGGCCTCGAACTCTACGAGCACGGCCGTTCGATCCGCAACGCGCTGCTCGCGGCGCAGGAATCAGTGTCGACGCTCGGGCAAAGGCTGCAGGGGCGCGTGCGGCTATCGGTGCCGAGCGGCTATGGGCAGCTCGTGATGTCGGAATGGCTGATCGCGTTCAAGCGGGAGTATCCGGATATCGTGCTCGACGTGATGTTCGAGAATCGCGTCGAAGATCTGTTGCGCGATGAAGTCGACATCGCCGTGCGCGTGATGCCGGAGCCGCCGCCGAGTCTCGTCGCGCGCGACATGGGTCCGGTGCGGTACGTCGCATGCGCATCGTCCGCTTATGCCGAAACGCATGGCATGCCGACGCGGCTCGAGGAGTTGCGCATCGTGCCGGTGATCACCGCGAGCGTCGTGGGCAAGCAAACGCGCGTCGCCGCCTATCTCGACGACGAGCGACATGAAGTGCTGCTGGAGCCGAGCGTGATCTCGGAGAACTTTCTGTTTCTGCGCGATGCGATTCTCGCGGGCCTGGGCGTCGGGATCGTGCCGGACTACGTCGTGATGGAGGACATGCGGCGCGGCGAGGTCGTGACCGCGCTCGATGAATGGCGGCTCAGCATCTTCGGCACGCACATGTACATGCTCTACATGCCGAACCGGCATCACACGCGCGCGACGCTGGCGTTCATCGAGTTCGTGCTCGATCGAGCGCGCAAAGCGGGGCGTGGGCGGCGTTGAATAAAAATTCGCGGGGCATCACCCATTCCGCCTGCGCTCCGCGAACCAGATCGCCATCGACATCACTGCGACGCCCGCAATCTGCAAGCCGCTCAAACGTTCATCGAAAACGATCCAGTCGATAACGATGGCCACCGCCGGATAAACGAACTGAAACACCGCGATGCGCGCCGTATCGAGCCGCGCCATGCCGATATACATCAGCGTATACGCGAGGCCCGTGTGGATCAGCCCAAGGCCCGCGAGCCACGCCCACGACATGCCCCACGCGGGCCAGCCATGCTGCATCGGCCAGATCCACAGCACCATCGTGCCGACAGCGCACTGCCACCACGCGAGAATTCCAGCAGGCAAGTCGCGCAAGCGTTTCGCGATGAGGGTCACGCACGCCATGCACAGCGAGCCCGCCAGACACGCTGCGACGCCCATCCAGTATCCCGGCTGAAGCGCGCCGCTCGCCGTGTGCTCGACCATGCCCGTCGCCAGCACCAGCCCGGCCATCGCAAGCGAAACCGCAGCGACGCGCTGCCCGCCGATCGCCTCTTTCAGCCACAACGCGGCGAATATCAGCACCCACATCGGCTGCACATGGAACAGCACGATCGCGACGCCCGCGGACAATCGCCCGACCGCGCTGAAGAACAATGCCCAACTCAACACCATCAGCGTGCTGGCCGCCAGCACCCACGGTGCGTTGGCTCGCGTGAGCAGCACAAAGCGCGTTTGCCGGCGCAGGATCACCCACGCGCTCATGCCCAACAGACCGAATGCGCAGCGAAACCACGTCGCGGTCAGCGGATCGGCGTTGGCCGCGTGCAGAAAAACCCCGATCGTGCCGAGCAGCGTGCAACCGGCGATAAAGGGCCACGCGCCTGCCGCACGCTGTACTTCGCCGTGCGCCACATAGCGCGCTGTTGCCCGATGGGATGAGGAGTTCGTGTTCATGGCCGCAGTGTGTGCCGTGACCGACCGAACGAAAAGCGCATAATTCGAACTTCATCCATTCGATTATCGAAAGCGTCCCGCAGCCAATGAAACCACACGATCTGCAAACGGACTGGCTCAGGTGCTTCGTCGCTGTCGTCGACGCGGGTTCGCTGTCAAGCGCGGCCGGCGAAGTGCATCGCTCGCAATCAGCAGTGAGCATGCAGTTGAAAAAGCTCGAAAGCGCGCTGGGGCTGCGGCTCATCGAGCGCGGCTCGCGCACGCTCGCATTGACCCACGATGGACAGACGCTGCTCGGTTATGCGCGCCGCATTCTCGATCTGCATGCCGAAGCCCAGATCGCGCTGCAGGGCGAGCAACTCACCGGCCGCGTGCGGCTCGGCGTGCCCGATGACTACGCCGCAAAGTATCTGACGCCCGTGCTCAAACGCTTTGCGCCACGGCATAGCGGTGTCGAAATCGAACTGATCTGCGAGCAATCCACGTCACTCATTCCGCGTGTCGCGAATGGCGAACTCGACATTGCGCTCGTGTCGCGCGACCACGGCCGGCGCGGCACGCTGCTCTTTCATGAGCCGATGGTCTGGGTCGGCGCGGTGCAGTTCGAGTTATGGCGACGCGATCCGTTGCCGATCGCCGTCTACGAAAGCGCGAGCCTCGCGCGGCGCAGCGCGATTCATTCGCTCGCGCAACAGGGGCGTCGATACAAGGTGGTCTACAACAGTTCCAGTCTGGCCGGGCAGATCGCCGCCGTCGAAAGCGGCCTGGCCGTGGCGGCGCTGACGCAATGCAGCGCGCCGGAACATCTGCGGATACTGGGCAGCGACGAGGGTCTGGGGCCGCTCGAACCGATGGAAGTCGCGGTCTATCGCAGCCGCGACTCGCGCGGCTCGAAAGCCGTCGATAGCCTGCAAAGCCTGCTCGTGAAGACGCTGAGGCAATCTGCCTCAGTCTGAGCCATGCCGATGCGACACGATTCCCTCGATCTCGACGAGCAAATCGGCGCGGCAAATATCGGCCTTCAGATAGCGAATGCTCGCATCCGGATGAAACGCGGTCTGCGCCAGCTTCATCACGCGCGGCAAATCCGCCGAATGCCGGTAATACACCTTGATCTGGTCGAGATCGCGCAGCGTATGACCGCCGCGCGCGCCCTGCGCTTGCAGATTCTCCACGCCGATCAGGTAAGCGATATTGTCGGTCGCAACGCTCCACTGCTTGTCGAGATCGCCTTCGTGAACGGTCTCGTGCCCGAGAATGCTGGCCGTGCCGGATACGAACAGCGTGTCGCGCAACTGGGTGCCCCGCGCGAAGCTCGGCGATTTCGGTCCGTAACGCTGCGGATACTCATACGCGGGCGTCTGGCGTGCGTTCTCGATATGCCGCACTGCACTGTCACGGCACGCCAGAAAATAGAAGCCGACGCCATCGCCCGATGTGCCGATGCCCGTCGCCGCCGGCATGCCCGACGCGTGAGCGTAATCCTGCTCGAATGCGACGGCGCGCCCGCGGCAAAAATCGCGATAAACTTCGAGCCCTTCGCGATTCTCGCCGTTGATGTGGCCGATGAAGTTCCACATGCGGAAGATCTTCGGGAAGTTCAGTGCGCCGACGAGCGCGAACGCATCGCCATAGGCCTGGCGCGTGGCCTCGGTGTATCGGTCGGAAGCGGGGATGAAACCCGCGCAAAACAGGAACTCGTCGTTGTGCGCGAAGACGAGACCGTTGATGCTTGCGCTATGGATCGGTCCGGCGCTCGTCCAGATTTCGGCGAAACCTTCGTGCGCGTCATCGCACATCGCGAGGCGCAGCGTGGGCACGCCGTTCTCGATGCTCGGCCGGCCGCTCGCATCGCCGAAGACGATACGCGCGAGCACGTCGTCGCCGCACGTCGCCTCGGGACCGGTGAAGCGGGACGCGATGCTCGCGATCATCGCTTATTCATCGGCCTGATCGCCGAAGAGGTCCGCGGTCGCGACCCGGTCCTGCAGAGGCGGCAAGGCGCCGCTCCTCACTTGTTCGAGGACCGCCGGCGGCAGCCAGGTCTCTTCCATGGCGCTTATGCCGTTCTCGATCATTTGCTGGAGAAAGAACGATTGCTTGCGCCCCGTTACTTCCGCCAGGAGTCGCAACCGTTGTTCGAATTGTGGATCGACCCGCACTGCGACCACTTTCAGCTTGTTTTCCGCGGTCCTTCTCACTGCATGCTCCTGTCACATTCGTTGCGCGCCGCAAGCGGGCGCGCGCATGCGGTGCTTATACCACAGCTCGATTGCAGGGCGGCCCGCTTCGCCCGGTGCACGATCGTGCGGGGCGGCACAAGACGTGCGTGCTACCATCGAAACGCGCGTCTTGCGCCAGTCGGGGGAGGCTCGCGCTTGCCTCACAGAGCGTCATGAACGAATCAGAAGAACCATCAGGATTCGGCGCGGCCGAGCCGTTGCCTTCCCTGCCACCGCTCGACTTTCGCGCCGCGCGCAGGCGGCTTTTCGCTGCGCTCATCGCGTCCATCGTCATACCGTTCGCTTTTTTCTGCCTGTACGGTTACTACACGTATGAACGCGCGCTCACTGAAACGGGCGAATCGCTCGAGCGGCTCGTGCGCGTCATCGACGAAAGAGCGAACACGGTCTTCAGCATCAACCGCGAGCTGATTGCGCGCATCGAAGACATGCTCGGCAGCGGCGACGAGGACTTCATCGCACGCAGCCAGCCCGAGCTGCACGACACGCTCGCGCGTCTTGCGGAAAGCCACGCGCAGATCGCCGCGCTGTCCGTGCTCGACAGTCACGGCAGGCTCATCCTCAGCAGCCGCTTTTTTCCGGCGCCCAATGTGTCGGTCGGCGATCGCGCCGATTTCCTCGCAACGCGCGACAACCGCGCGACGTTCCACGTCTCCATGCCCGAGCGCGGCCGCGTGAAGAACACCGACATCGTCAACACGCTGAGCGCGCGCTATGCGAAGGACGGACGCTTTCTCGGCGAGATTTCGATCGCCTTGCGGCGCGATTACCTGATCAGCTTCTATCGCGAACTCGCCGCGCGCGATCCAGCGCTCACGCTCGCGCTGCATCGCGACGACGGCGCCGTGCTCGCGCGTTATCCGCCTGCGTCCGCGCCCAATCCGCCGGATATCCATTCCGTGCTCGCCGCCGCGTTCGCGCAGGGCAAGCCCACGGGTCTCATGCGTTACGTGTCGCCGCTCGACAACGACGAAAAGCTCTCCGCCTGGCGGCGTGTCGGCGACTATCCGGTCTATGCCGCCGCGGGCTTCTCCATCCACGACATACGCCTCGCGTGGTGGCGGCGCGATGTATCGATTGCATCGATCGGGCTGATTCCCTGCATCGCGCTGTGGGCGCTGATCGGCTTTTCGCTGCGCCGTCTCAGGGCAGAAGAAACCGCGTGGCACAACTGGCGCGGCGAGCTCGCGCTGCGCCGCTCGGCCATCGCCGCGACGAGGCGATTGCAACGCATGGGAGCACTCGGCAATCTGGTCGCGAGCGTCGCACACGACTTCAACAACCTGCTGATGGTCGTCACGTCGAACATGGAGATGGCGAGGCGCAAGGGCTTCAACAGCCTCGAAAAGGAAGTCACCGCGGTCGAACGCGCGTCGGCCAATGCGCAATCGCTCGCGCGCCGCCTCTTGAGCGTCGCGCGCCGTCAGCCGTTGCAGATGCAGGTCATACGGCTCGATCGCTGGATGTCGGAATCGGAGCCGCTCGTGCGCGCGTCGGTGGGCGACAAGGTGACGCTCGGCACGCGCGTGCCGGATGCGACGTGGCCCGTGCGCGTCGACGCGACGGAACTGACCTCGGCGCTCATCAACATCGCCGTGAATGCGAAAGACGCGATGCCCGATGGCGGCGACTTTCGTATCGAATGCAGCAACGTGCGCTACGCGGATACGCACGCGGGTCTCGGCGCCGGCGAGTATGTCGTGATCTCGTGCAGGGACAGCGGCACGGGCATGCAGCCCGATGTCGCGAGGCAGGCGTTCGAGCCGCTCTTCACGACCAAGGGCGCCGGCGCCGGCACGGGCCTCGGGCTCGCGCAAGTGCTGGCGATGGCGGAGCAGGCGGGCGGCACCGCGCGCGCCAGTTCGGCCTGGGGCTTCGGCACGACCATCGACATCTATCTGCCGCACTGGACGGGCGTAACCGAAGCGCCGGCGCAAGCACCGCCCGTCGAGGCCATCGAGCACGCCGCGCTTTCGTCCACCGTGCTCCTCGTGGAAGACAACGAGGAAGTCGCGGCGGGCCTGTGCGCGGTGCTCGACGTGCTCGGCTGGCAGGCGCGCCACGCAACGTCAGGCGATGCCGCGAAGCAGATGCTCGAAGCGGGCGACGCGTTCGATCTCGTGCTCTCGGACATTCAGATGCCGGGCCACTACGACGGCATCCGGCTCGCGGAATGGATCAAGACGACGCACCCGAAGCAGCCGGTCACGCTGATGACAGGCTACGCCGATCAGCTCGACGAGGCGCGCCGCACGGGATTTGCGATTCTCGCGAAGCCGTTCAACATCGACGATCTGCAGCGGCTGTTGAACGGTCTGTCGATGCGCGCGGCGAAGTGACCGCGATCAGCGTGTATGACGCCATCCGCCGAATTGCGCAATATCGTCGAGCGACAGACGCGCACGCGGCGCGAGTTCACGTTCGGCCAGCGACGCGGGCAACGCGCGCGCGTCGCCGTGATGCGCGACGGAGATCACCGAGAGCGCCGTGAACCGCTCTGGAATCGCAAACGCCTCTTTGAGGCCATGCGCATCGAATCCGCCCATGGCGTGCGCGGCGAGTCCCTGCGCGTGCGCCTGAAGCAGCAGCGCCATCGCGGCGGCTCCGGCATCGTAGGCCGCGCTCGCGTTGATCTCGCCCTTCGCATTCAATGTGTCCGCAAGGACCGCGATCAAGACCTGCGCATTCGCATTCCATGACTGATTGAACGGCACGAGCAATGCGAACGCGCGCGCGAAGGCTTCGGCGTCCAGCGCCTTCTCGAACACGACGAAGCGCCAGGGCTGCACGTTATAGGCCGACGGCGCCCAGCGCGCCGCTTCGAGCAACGCGACCACCTGCGCATGCGAGACCGCGCGATCCGCATAAGCGCGCGGGCTCCATCGTCCCGCGAGCAGCGGATGAATGGCGATATCGGTCGGAGCGGGTCGATGTGTCATGAACGGTTCGAATAAAAATGGAAGTCATAAGACGCGATGACGCGCCTTCGCATACCAGCGAAAAATCATAAGAGCGATATTCCCGGGCACAAACCAATTTACGCTGCTAAGCAAATGAAACCGTTTCGCACATACGCAGCTATTCAAAGCATCGATTCGTTCGAAAGCATCGCTGAAATGATCGGTTTGTGACGACCGCGCGCGCGACGAAGATGAACCTCTTTCCTCTGTCCGACGCGCTTCATGTCCACCCCTTCCGCTCTCGACACTTCGTCACGGCGCCCTGCCTACGCGAGCCTGCGCGTATTCGAATCGCGCGGCACGCGCGCCACGCGCCGGGTTCCGCGCACGGAACTCACGCGCCTCGTTTTTCCCGTCGTCCTGCTGCTGGCGTGGCAAGTTGCATCGTCGGCGGGATGGATCGACCCGCATGTGCTCGAAGCGCCGTTCGATGTCGGCGCCGCACTCGTCGATCTCGCGCGCACCGGCGTCTTGTGGGACAGCCTCGCCGCATCGCTGCAACGCGCGGTCGCGGGCTTCGTGATCGGCGGCGGCATCGGGCTCGTGCTCGGGCTCGTCGCGGGCCTGTCGCGCATCGGCGAACGCACGTACGACGCGCTTTTGCAGATGCTGCGCATGATCCCGTTTCTCGCGCTGATTCCGCTCTTCGTGATCTGGTTTGGTGTCGACGAAAAGCCGAAGATCCTCCTCATCGCGATCGCGTGCGTGTTTCCTGTCTACCTCAATACATTCTCGGGCGTGCGTCATGTCGATGCGAAGCTCGTCGAAGCCGCACGGGTCTTCGGCATGTCGCGCACGGCGATTGCATGGCGAATCGTGCTGCCGCTCGCGATGCCGTCGATTCTCGTCGGCGTGCGCTACGCGATGGGCACCGCGCTGCTCGCACTCGTCGCCGCCGAGCAGGTCAACGCGACATCGGGCATCGGCTATCTCGCGTTGAACCCGCGCGCCGCGTTGCGCACCGACATCATCCTCGGCGTCGTGCTCGTCTATTCGCTGCTCGGCCTCACGATCGATGCGCTCCTGCGCGCCGCCGAACGCATCGTGCTGCCGTGGCATCGCACGCTCGTTGCGGAGCGGCGCACATGAACGAGCAACTCGCCGTCTCGATTCAGAACGCAAGCAAGCGCTTCGGCGAACGCGTCATCTTCGAACATCTCGATCTGACGATACGCCGGCGCGAATTCGTCGCGCTGCTCGGCGCATCCGGTTCCGGCAAGACGACGCTATTGCGCACGCTGCTCGATCTCGACTCGCTCGATTCAGGCGTCGGTCATGTCGCGACGCCGCGCGCCGCCGTGTTTCAGGAGCCGCGCCTGATTCCGTCGCAACGCGTCTGGCAGAACGTGCTCATGGGCGTGCCGCGAACGCCGCGTGCACGCGAGCTGGCCGTGGCGACGCTCGCCGAAGTCGGCCTCACGCGTCATGTCGATGTGTGGCCCGCGACGCTCTCGGGCGGCGAAGCGCAGCGTGTCGCGCTCGCGCGTGCGCTAATTCGCGATCCGGCGCTCCTGCTGCTCGACGAACCCTTCGCCGCACTCGACGCGCTTACCCGCCTGCGCATGCAGGACCTCGTGCGCCAGCTCGTCGCGCGGCACGGCCCGGGCGTGCTGCTCGTCACGCACGACGTCGAGGAAGCGCTGCGTCTCGCGGACCGCGTCGTCGTGTTGCGCGATGCGCGGCTCACGCTCGACGTGACCGTGCGCGATGCCGATCCCGACGCGCTGCGCGAGCGTCTCTATGCCGAACTGGGCGTGCACCGCGCTGTCGCCGCCTGAACCTTTCTTCAACCTTTTATCGATCGACGTATGCTCCTTGCCCGTTCGCTCTTCACCGCTCTTCTCAGCGTCACCATCACGGCACACGCCGCCGACACCGTCCTGCGCGTGGGCATCTTTCAGGACGTGACGCGCGAAGCCATCGAGGCCACCGGCTTTCTGAAGGACACGCCGTATCGCATCGAATGGGCGCGCCTGAACGGCGCGGGACCGACCGTGCAGGCGCTCGGCGGCAATGCCATCGATATCAGCTGGGGCCTGAGCGATACCGCCGCGCCGAAGGCATCGTCGGAAGACCGGCGCAACTGGAGCGCCGACAACGCGCCGATCAAGCTCATCGGTCTGCTCGCGCCCGTCGACAGCAAGCGCTATTCGCCGATGCTCGTGATCGCCAGCAGGAACTCGGGCATCACGAAGCTCGCCGATCTGCGTGGCAAAAGCTATGCATACAACGAAGGCGGCAACGCGAACGCGGTCGGTCTGCTCGCGCTCGACAAGGCGGGCCTCTCCGTAAAGGACATCAAGCTGCGTTTGCTCACGTACGACGCCACGGCGCCCGCCGTCGTCGCAGGCGCGGTCGATGCCGCGCCCGCCACGCGCTCGCGCGTCGCCGATGCGCTCGCGAGCGGCGCGGTGCGCGAACTCGCGACCGAAAACGATGTGGGCTTTCCGGGCTTCGTCTCGGTCACGGCGCGTACGGCCGCACTGAAGGACCCGCAGTTGAACGCGGCGATCGGCGACTTCATGACACGTCTCGCGCGCTATCTCAACTGGGCGGCGACGCACGACGCCGAAACGGCTGCCGCCTACGTCAAGACACAGCAACTCACGCAGGAGCAGGCGCTATTCGCGGCGAAGAGCGGCGCCTACCGGCTCGTCGCCGTGAATCACGACGGCGCGCCCTTCAAGGCGGAAGTCGCGGCGACGAGGAAGCTCGGCGAGATCGGCTTCTATCCGCGCGCCGTCGATTTCTCGACCGTCGTCGATGAGCGCTATACCGCGCAGATTGAAGCGGGCAATCGCTGATTCCATCGGAGCACATCATGAGTTCGACTTTCGAAGACCACGTCTACTGGGTGACGGGCGCATTCGGCGCTTTGGGCGCGGCCACGGTGAGGCGTCTCGCCGATGCGGGCGCGCACGTGATCGCGTCATCGCGCAACGTCGATACGGAGCGCTTCGCGGACCTGCCGCGTGTCGTGCCGCTGTCGGTCGATGTCGCCGACGATCACAGCGTGCGCTCCGCGTTCGCGCATATCGAGGAGCGCTTCAATCGTCTCGACGGTCTCGTCACGAGCACCAATGTCGCCGCGTTCGGCGACTTCCTCGATCTCACCGACGACGACTGGCAACGCGTCATCGACGCGAAGCTGCTCGGCTCCGTGCGTCCGATCCGCGCCGCGTTGCCGCGCCTCATCGAGCAAGGACGCGGCGCGATCGTCGCGATCAGCGGACGTGGCGGCATCGCGCCGCCGCCGAATCACTTTCCCGGTTCGAGCGTGAACGCGGCGCTCGATCTGCTCGTGCAAGGTCTCGGGCGCAAGTACGGGCCGCACGGCGTGCGCGTGAATGCGGTCGCGCCCGGCCCGATCCGCTCGCCCCGCTTCGACGCGATGGCCACCACGCAAGCCGGCGACGAGCCCACGCGCCTCACCGCCCTCGACGGTCCCGGCACGCCCGAGGACGTCGCGGCGGCAGTGACCTATCTGCTTTCCGACGACGCGCGCTTCGTCACCGGCACGCGGCTTTATGTCGACGGCGGCGGGCCGCCTTACGCCTGATGCCATTTTCCAGACTACGTACAAAGGATTCATCGCTCATGTCCCGCTTCGTTTCTCCCGCGCAATTGCGCACGCTCATCGCTCAACGTTCCGAACTCGCCGTGCTCGACGTGCGTGAAGAAGGCGTATCGGCAAGAAGGCGTCTTTTCTATTCATCGGTCGCCCCGGTGGGCCGGCTCGGCCTCCTGATCGGGCGGCTCGTGCCACGGCGCGGCACGCCCGTCGTGCTCGTCGATACGCACGGCGAACACACGCCACGCGCCGCCGCCCTGCTCGCGCGCTGGGGCTATACGGATGTGTCGATACTCGAAGGCGGCGTCGAAGGATGGGCGCAGGCCGGTCATGAAATCTTCAGCGGCACCAATGTGCCCGGCAAGGCGTTCGGCGAAGTGATCGAGCACGAACTCCATACGCCGAACATCGACGCGGAAACACTGAAGGCGCGCCAGGACGCGGGCGACGATCTCGTCGTGCTCGACTCGCGCCCCTTCGGCGAATTCAACACGATGAACATTCCCGGCGGCATCGACTGTGCGGGCGCGGAGCTCGTCTATCGCGCGCTCGCGGCGGCACCTTCGCCGGATACGCTGATCGTCGTGAACTGCGCGGGCCGCACGCGCGGCATTCTCGGCGCGCAATCGCTCATCAATGCGGGCGTGCCGAATCCGGTCGCGGCGCTGACGGGCGGCTCGATGTCATGGCTGCTCGCGGGCCTCGCGCTCGAGCATGGCGAGATTCGCACCGCGCCGCGTCCCGATGCGGCGACGCTCGCTGCCGCGCGCGAACTCGCGGTCGCGGCCGCGCGCAAGGCCGAGGTGCCGGTCATCAATCGTGAGACGCTGGCCGCACTGGAGCGCGAAAAGGGCGAGCGCACGCTCTATCGATTCGACGTGCGCGATCCGCTCGAATACGAAGCGGGTCATCCGCCGGGCTGGCGCTCGGCGCCGGGCGGCCAGCTCGTGCAGGCGACCGATGAATACATCGGCACATTGCACGCGCGCGTGGTGCTGCGCGACGACGATGGCGTGCGCGCCCGCATGACCGCGTCCTGGCTGAAGCAGCTCGGCTATCTCGACGTGCGCGTCCTCGACGACGACGCAAGCGCCACGCTCGGCGCCGATGGTTTCGAAGCCGGTCCCGAGCCGCTCGCCGTGCGTCCGCATGGCGCGCGCACGCGCTGGATCGAGGCGGACGCGTTACGCAGGTCGATCGAAGAAGGCAAGGCGCACGTGATCGATGTCGACAGCAGTCTCGCGTTCAGGCGTGGCCACGTAACGGGCGCGCACTTCGTCGCGGCGAGCGAACTGCTCGCGCGTCTCGAAGACTTCCCGGAAGACACGCATCTCGTGCTGACGTCGGACGATGGCGTGCTCGCAGGTTTGATCGCCGCTGAGCTTGGCCCGCAGAAGCCGCATATCGCCGCACTCATCGGCGGCACGCGCCGCTGGAGCGCGCTCGGCCTGCCGCTCGAATCTGGTGACGAGCACAACCTCACCGGCGACGACGACGCTTGGTACAGCCCGTACCACGCCGAACCCGGCCGCGTCGCCGAACAGATGAACGCGTATCTCGCGTGGGAACTGCAACTCGTCGCACAACTGGAGCGCGATGCGATCGCATCGATCAAGGTGCTCGACTTCGAGACCGCGACCGCCGCGCGCAGCCACGAGCGTCTGAGCGCGTTGAAGGAGAGCGCCTTATGACACCTCTGTTCGACGGCACGACGAGCCCCGCCGATATCGCGGAAAGCCCCTTGCACGCGGCCTTCCGGCAGCCGCTGATGCTCGGCCTCTTCCTGCCGGTTCAAAACGGCGGCTGGTCCATCTCGACCTTGCCGCGCAGCACCGACTGGCGCTTCGATTACAACGCGCGTCTCACGCAAAAGGCCGAAGCGCTCGGCTTCGATCTCGTGTTCGGTCTCGCGCAATGGCTCGGCAAGAACGGGCACGGCGGCACGCTCAAGTATCGCGAGCAATCGCTCGATGCGTTCATCGCGACAAGCGCGCTCGCCGCCATCACCGAGCGCATTCTGCTGATCTCGACCGTGCATGCGCTCTATGGTCCGTGGCATCCGCTGCATCTCGCGAAGTTCGGCGCGACGCTCGATCACATTTCCGGCGGCCGCTGGGGCCTCAATCTCGTCACGGGCCATGTGGCGAGCGAATGGGCGATGTTCGGCCAGCCGATGATCGAGCACGACGAACGCTACGTGCGCGCGGCGGAGTTCGTCGGCGTGCTCGATACGCTCTGGCGCAGCGACGCGAACCTCCACATCAGGACGAAGCACTGGCAACTGAACGACGCGTTTGTGAGTCCGCGCCCGCGCTTTCATCGGCCGGTGCTGGTGAATGCGACCGGCTCGGCGGCGGGCATCGATTACGCCGTGCGGCATTCCGATCTCATCTTCATCACGAGCCCCGCAGGCGCCGATTTCAACGACGCCATCGGCGCATTGCCCGCGCATACCGCGACGATTCGCGAAGGCGCGCAACGGGTGAACCGGCGCGTGCGTACGCTGATCAATCCGACCATCGTATGCCGGCCGACCGAGCGCGAAGCGCGCTCGTATCACGATGCGATCGTCGCGCATGCCGACGAAGGCGCGCTCGATGGCTTCGTCGGCATGCACGGGCGCAGCGATGCCAAAGCGTGGGCGAAGCACAAGCGCGAGCAGCGCATTCTCGGCGGCAATCTGCATCTGATCGGTTCGCCCGAACAGATCGTCGAACAATTGCTCGCGCTCAAGCGTGCCGGATGCGATGGCGTGCAACTCACCTTCTTCGACTTCGAACCCGATCTCGCGTACTTCGGCGACGCCGTGCTGCCGCTGCTCGTCGAGGCGGGCCTGCGCATTCCGGCTTCCGCATCTCAACCGCTTCTTCATACGACGTCATGAGCCACACGCGACAACTGCATCTGAACACGAACGTCACCGGCGTCGGACGCCATCCCGCCGGATGGCGCACGCTCGACAATCCACGTTCCATCATCGATCTGAACTTCTTCAAGGAGATCGCCGCGATAGCCGAGCGCGGCAAGCTCGACGCCGTGTTTCTCTCCGATCTGCTCGCGCTGCGCAATCACGCCGAGGGACCATCGCAGGCGCTGGAGCCGACCGTGCTGCTGACCGCGCTCGCGGGCGCGACGACGCATATTGGCCTGATCGGCACGGCATCGACGACATTCAACGATCCGTTCAATCTCGCGCGGCGCTTTGCATCGGTCGATCATCTGAGCGGCGGGCGCATCGCCTTCAACGCGGTCACGACCTACGATGCCGCCGCCGCCGCGAACTTCAGCCACGACGTGCCGCTCACGACCGAGGAACGCTATGCGCGCGCGCAGGAATTCGTCGAAGTGGTGGCGAAGCTGTGGGATAGCTGGGAAGACGACGCCTTCGTCGCCGACAGCAAGACGGGCCGCTATGCCGATCCCGCGCGCGTGCATGCGATCGAGCATCGCGGGACTTACTTCTCGGTGCGCGGGCCGCTCACCGTGCCGCGCAGTCCCCAAGGGCGGCCGGTGCTCGTGCAGGCGGGCTCGTCCGAAGGCGGCCGTGCGCTTGCCGCGCGCTTCGCCGACGCCGTCTTCACCGCGCAGACGACCTTGCCCACGGCGCAGGCGTTCTATGCGGAGATGAAGGAGCGCGTGCGTGTGCATGGACGCAATCCCGATCATTTTCTGTTGCTGCCGGGTCTTTATCCGGTAATCGGCGGCACGGAGCGCGAAGCGCGCGAGCGCAAGGCCGAACTCGATGCTCTGCTCGACGTGGATCGCGAAGTCGCGCGTCTTGCGGGCGCGCTCGGACTCGCGCCGGACGATCTGCATATCGATGCGCCTCTGCCTTATGAGCTCATCGCCAAGGTGAAACGCGCGGATCTCTCGCGCGGCTTCATCGATTCGACCGTTGCGCTCGCGAAGAGCGAGAACCTCACGGTGCGCGATCTGCTGGACCGCAATCCGGGGGCGCACCGGATCATCGTCGGCACGCCGGAGCAGATCGCCGACGATATCGCGCGCTGGTTCAACGAGCGCGGCGCGGACGGCTTCAACCTGAACGCGGATGTGTTTCCTTCGGGGCTCGCGGCCTTCGTCGACCATGTCGTGCCGCTGCTGCAGAAGAAGGGCATCTTCCGGCGCGATTACGAAGGCACAACCTTGCGCGCGCATCTGGGCCTGCCACGGCCCGAAAGTCAGTACGCGCGCTCGGCGCGGGCGGCGTGAGGCGCATATGAACAGTACATGTCGAGCCACTGTCATCCGGTCGGACAAGGAAGCACTCGATGTCGCGCGCCGCCTTGCGCATGAATTCGCCCTCGATGCGCCGCGCCGTGACCGCGAGCGTCGTCTGCCTTCGAACGAAGTCGAAGCGTTCAGCGCGTCGGGATTGTGGGGCGTCGGCGTGCCGCGCGCGTTCGGCGGCGCGGATGTTTCCGTTCGCACCATCGCCGATGTCTTCGAGGTCATATCGGCGGCCGATTCGTCGCTCGGACAGATTCCGCAGAATCACTTCGCCGCGCTCGAACGCCTGAGGCACGACGGCACGCCGAGTCAGCAGGACTTCTTCTTTTCGCGCGCGCTTGCGGGGGAGCGCTTCGGGAATGCCACCGCGGAGCCCGGCGACCGGCTGCCTTCGGAGCATGAGACGCGTGTGCGCCGCACGGCAAGCGGATTCGTGCTGTCGGGCCGCAAGGTCTACTCGACGGGCGCGCTCTTCGCACACTGGATACCGGTGGCCGCGCGCGACGACGATGGCTTGCCGGTCACCGCATTCGTCGCACGGCATGCGCGCGGCGTCGAGGTCATCGACGACTGGTCCGGTTTCGGTCAGCGCACGACGGCGAGCGGTCAAGTACGGCTCGACGCTGTCGCGCTCGATGAATTGCAGATCGTGAAGCGTGGCCGCAGCCAGCATATCGATGCGGCCAACGCGGTCTCGCAGCTCATTCACGCGGCGATCGATCTGGGAATCGGGCGTGCGGCGCTCGATGATACGAAGCGGTTTCTCAGGGCCTTGTCGCATCCCGCGCGTGGGAGCGCCGTGACGCGTGCGGTCGACGACCCGTTCACGTTGCGTGATATCGGCGCGCTGACGGTCGACTATCATGCGGCGCAGGCATTGACGGCGCGTGCCGCGTCGCTCATCGATTCCGCACGTGGCGAAGCCGCGCGTAGCGATGTGGCTGCGGCCATCGTCGCGACGGCCGAGGCCAAAATACTCACGACTCGGTTCGCGCTCGACGCGTCGAACAAGCTGTTCGAGCTGGCGGGAACGCAATCGACGCTCGACACGCATCAGCTCGATCGGCACTGGCGCAATGCGAGAACGCATACGCTGCATGACAGCGTGCGGTGGAAGTATCACGCGGTGGGGCAGTTCGCGTTGAACGAGCTGCTTTGTGATCCTTTTACGTACGCGCATCCGTATAGCGCGATAGACGCGTAAAAAAAGGCGCGCCACGCGGCGCGCCTTTTGTCATCATCCGGTTCAGCGCATCATCTTCCCGCCACCGCCTGCGCATCGAATACCGGGTTGAACTCCACATCGACCTTGATCTTGTTCTTGATATCCCCTGATCGGTAGAGCGTATCGGCAATCCGCTGCTCTCGCACGACGAGTTGCTTGTCCAGCGGATAGAAAACCGATCTTCCGTTCTCCGCGGAAAACTTCGCGCGCGCCGGGCTCTGCTTCATCTTCTCCAGATAGATCTTCTCGACAGCAGGCACGTTCTGCGCCCACCACGTCCACGAGTGCTTCAGGCGACCGAGAAAGTCCCCGAGCGCCTGACTCTTCGCCGGATCGCGCAGCACTTCCGTGCGCGCCGTGAACACCGACAAGGCCGGAATATCGAGCTCATCGCTCTTGATGACGACACGCGCATCGCCCTTGTCGACGGTCTCCTTCACAGGTCCGAATCCGCCCGAATACACCGCGACCTGCCCCGCATTGAACGCGGACGCCGACACGTTTCCGTCGCCGAACTTCACGCCCTGAAAATCTTTCGGCCTCAGATCCGCCTTGTTATACGACAGCACGTATTGCAGATAATTGAATCCGCCGAAGTTATAGCCCCATGTCTTGCCGCGCAGGTCGGCAAGGTTCTTCACATCGGCGTCCTTGCGCACGACCGTGACGATCGGCGGATAGCTGCTGTCCGGATTGCGCCATCCCGCGACGATCTGCAAGGGCGCGCTCTCCGGCGTCCACGGCGCGCGCGCGTTGCCCTGCTCGATGATGAGCGACGTATCGCCCATCAGGCCCACGTCGAGCACTTTCGAATAGAGCGCGGAAAGCTGCGCGGCGGGCCCGGTGAGCACGGCCCATTTCACTTTGTACGGCGCGCCGTCGAGCACGTGCGATGCCTCGACGATCAGCGGCCACGCGGCATCCTGCGTGCCGATGGTCAACGTGAGCGGTTCCTCGGCGAATGCGGATGCGGACACGGCGAAAAGGCTCGCGGCGAATAGAGCGATAAGACGTTTTCTGAAGCGCATGGGTGTGTGGTGAGTGAATGAAATCGTTATGCCGCTTTCTGCGGCGAATCTTGCGTCACACCGAGTTCGGCGAGCAGCCGCGTTCTGAGCGCGATGGCCGCTTCGTCGCTGCGCGAGCGCGGTCGCGGAAAGTCGACGACCACATCCGCGCTGATCTCGCCTTGCGAGAGCACGACAATCCGGTCCGACAGCAGAATCGCTTCGTCGATGTCATGCGTGACGAGCACGACCGCCGGCGTATGCGCGCGCCACAAACGCGCGACGAGCTCGTACATGCGGATGCGCGTGAGCGCATCGAGCGCGGCAAAGGGTTCATCGAGCAGCAGCAGCTTCGGCTCGCGCACCAGCGCCCGCGCCAGCGCGACACGTTGCGCTTCGCCGCCCGAGAGCGTCTTCGGCCAGCCATCGGCATGGCTCGCGAGTCCTACTTCATCGAGCGCGGCCAGTGCGGAGGGCTTCGCCGCGCTGAGCCGGTCATGACCGATCACGACGTTCTCCCACACGCGCTTGGCCGGCACGAGACGCGGCTCCTGGAACACGACCGAGCGCGCGCCCGCGACACGCACGCGGCCACTGTCGGCCTGATCGAGCCCGGCCAGGATGCGCAGGAGCGTCGTCTTGCCCGCGCCCGATGCGCCGAGCATCGACACGAACTGGCCGCGTCTGACGTTGAGCGACAGGTCCTTCAGCACCGCGCGACCGGCGAACACGCGGCTCACGCCTTCGAGTTCGAGCGCGCTCTCACGCTGCTCGCGCACGGACCTGGCGAATGCGATATCAGGCGAGTTCAAAGCGCGGCCTCCACGGAAGAGCGAGATGTTCGAGCGCACGCATGATGAGATCGGTCACGATGCCGAGCGCCGCATAGACGAGAATGCCCGCGATGATGATGTCCGCGCGCTGGTTTTGGTTCGCGTTCACGAGGATGTAGCCGATGCCGTTCTGCGCATTGATCTGCTCCGCGACGACCAGCGCGAGCAACGCCACCGCCGACGAATAGCGCACGCCGACGAGTATCGAAGGCAGCGCTGTCGGCAGGATGATGCGTAGCGCGATCTGCCGGTTCGACAGACCGAACACGTTCGCCGCTTCGAGCAGCTTCGGGTCGACGCCGCGCACGCCCGCATAGGTGTTGAGATACATCGGGAAAATGGTGGCCGCGAGAATCACCGCGACCTTCGCACCCTCGCCGATGCCGAACCACGTAATGAAAAGCGGAATCAGCGCGATGAACGGAATCGTGCGCAGCATCTGCAACGGCGCATCGACGATCTCTTCGCCCACGCGCCACAGCCCCGCGAAAAGACCCGCCAACAGGCCGATGCCGCCGCCGATCGCGAGGCCCGTCGCCGCGCGCGCGAGCGACACGCCGATCGCGCTCTGCAGTTCGCCATCGGCGATCAGCTCCTTCAATGCCGCGATGATCACCGTAGGCGACGGCAGGGTTTCAGGCGCGACGAGTTGCAGCGACGACGCGAGTTGCCATAGCACGACGAGCGCGAGCGGCACGCCGACACGCAACGCGCGCGAGCGCAGCGCGGGCCATTGCAGCGCGCTCTGGCGGCGCACTTCGCGCGTCGGCAGATCGATGAGCGCGCGTGGATCGACGGCGCGTGCATCGGCGCCGTGCGTGCGATCAGGCGCCGTACCCGGGTCGATCCCGAGCGCGGCGGATGGAAAGCGAGGGACGTTCATGGGCGTTCGTCGGAAATCCGAAAGGAGTGGAACATCCGATGGTACGGTCGCCTGTCCTCACTTCAAACGAACGCTTTGCAAGATGCTATGCGCATGGCGCGTCATTTGGATTCCAACGATCCGATAAAGGCGTGACCCGTGCATTGCTTAGCAGATTCGCTTCGTTGGCGAATGTGGCGCGCTCCCCTAACGTATGCGGATGACGTTTTAGGGATAACAACGCGCTCATGGGAAAAATAGAATCGAATCTGCAAACGGGGCTGGGCACGCAAGCCGTCAGACCCGGCTCGGCGGCATTGCGTGAACTCGTCGCGGCCATCGCGCAGGATGCGCATGTGCGCGGCAATGGCGAAGCCGATCCGCACAAGGCCATCGCGCTCGTGCGCGCGGCGCGGCTCGGCGTGTATCGACTGCCCGTCGAAGAAGGCGGCGGCGGCGCGAGCTTCACGCAACTCTTCGAACTTGTGCTCGATCTCGCGCAAGCGGACTCGAACATCCCGCATATCCTGCGCAATCACTTCGCGTTCGTCGAGCGCGCGCGTCGCACGCCGCATCAGGCGCCCTATTCGCGCTGGCTCGATTCGGTCAGGGAAGGCGCGCTATACGGCATCGGCGCGAGCGAGATCGGCAATCAGAATATCGGCGACGGCGACGGCGCGACTTCGCTCGATGCACAAGGCGAAGACTTCGTGCTCAACGGCGTGAAGTACTACAGCACCGGCAATCTTTATGCGGACTACATCGTCGTCAATGCGAAGACGGGCGATGGACGATTCGTCGCCGCACGCGTCGCGGTCGGTCAGCAAGGCGTCGACGTGCGCGACGACTGGGACGGCATCGGCCAGCGGCTCACGGCGAGCGGCACGACGCTCTATGATCACGTCGCGGTGTCACGCGAGGACGTGCTCTATTACGACGACGAATTCAAGGTGCCGCGGCAGGCGACCTTCTCGCAGTTGTGGCTCACGACGATCATCGCGGGTATTCTGCGCGCCGTCGTGAACGATGCCATCGCGCTGCTGAAGCGCCGCGAGCGGAACTACTATCACGCGGTCAACGCGCGCCCCGCCGACGATCCGCTGTTGCAGGAGATCGTCGGCCGACTCGACAGCGCGGCGTACGTCGCGGAGTCGAGCGTCCTGCGCGCCGCCGACGCGCTCGGCCGCGCCTACGATTCAGCACTTGCCGGCCAGCCTGACGAAGCGCTTTTTCTCGAAGCGGCATTGCATTCGGCGCGCGCGAAAGTGGTCATCGACGAACTCGCGCTCGATGCCGCCACGAAGCTCTTCGACGTGGGCGGCGCATCGGCGGCCAGGCAAAGCGCCGCGCTCGACCGTCACTGGCGCAACATCCGCACGATCGCCTCGCATAACCCGGTCGCCTACAAGGCGCGCGTACTCGGCGCGCATGCATTGCACGGCACCACCTTGCCGAACGGCGCGTTCTTCTGACAACAGATTTCCAGGGAGTATCGATCTTGTCTCGATCCAATTCATCGCGCGGGCCACGGGTAGTCGGCATCGGCGGCACGACGCGGCCGCAATCATCGACTGAACGGGCACTCGCATTTGCGTTGCGCGGCGCACAGGAAACGGGCGCGAGCGTGCAGCTCTTCGGCGGCGCGTTCCTGCACAGCCTGCCGCACTATGCCCCCGAATCGCGCGAACTCACCGACGAGCAGCATGAACTCATCGAGGCCGTGCGCGCTGCCGATGCGCTCATCATCGCGACGCCCGGCTATCACGGTGGCATCTCGGGCCTCGTTAAAAACGCACTCGATACGCTGGAGGAACTGCGGCTCGACACGCGTCCCTATCTCGACGGACGCGCGGTCGGCAGCATCGTCACGGCGTATGGATGGCAGGCGGCGGGCACGGTGCTCACGTCGCTGCGTTCGATCGTGCATGCGTTGCGCGGCTGGCCGACGCCTTTCGGCGCAACCGTCAATACGCTGGAGACACGCTTCGAATCAGGCGATACCTGTTCCGATCCGAAGGTCGTCGAGCAGCTTCGGACCGTGGGACGGCAGGCGTCGAGCTTCGCGCTCACGTTCGGTGCGGCACGCGCGGACGATTATCACGAAGTGGAGCGGCGCATCGAACTTGCGCAGCATTGAGCGTCGGATGATGAAGCTGCGCATCGCGCGCAGCTTCATGTTTCGTTTCAGTGCAGCGGCGACTCGCCGGGCACCTGAAACGCGTCGACCGTATAGCCCATGTTGAAATAGCCCGCGCGGGCATAGACGGAAATGTGCTCGAGTTGTTCCGCGCGCGTGGTGTCGCTTACGGCTCGCACTTCCTCTACTGCCGCTTCTTTCGTGAAGTGCTTACGCACGCGTGAGGTCGGCGCGGACAGCGCCTGCCAGTAGTGAGTCAGGAAGTGCGGCATGGATCGCCTCCTCGATGCATCGATAACTCAAATCTAGGCTGTCAAAATCGCTTGGGCAAACAAGCTTTTCTGCAATGCATTGCAGAGGCTGCACCGCTCTGGCGCATCGGACGGTGCAGACCCGTCATCCCGCACGCTTGCCGTGCTGATCGATCCACAGACGCGCCCAGCGCCACGCATAGGCGACCGCGTGTTCGGCTTCGAAAAAGTAATCGAGCGCATCGAACGTGAAGGACGCGGCATGGGGAGACGCGCCGCGCTCGATGATCAGGTTCGCGGCAAACAGGCCGCTTGGTAACGCCCGTGCGGAGGGCTCGACGTCATATCCCTTGTAGCGCATGAATGGTTCCGTGAAGAAGCGTGCGAGCGATTCATGCTAGTACGGGCGACGCTTTGCACCAACGAAGACATCGGCGTTAGCTAATCAGCGCGGGCGTCACTTGTTCTTCACGGGATCGGGATCAGTTCTTGCCATCGAGAATGGGATGAGACTGGCCCGGTATCGGATTTCCGCGATTATCTGTCGGCACGAGCTGCGTCTGGAACGCGACGAAGAGCGCCTGGAACTTGCCATCCACTTCGACCATCACCGCGCCGTCCTGAAACGCGCCGTTCTCGTTCGAGTGGTCCTTGACAGGACTGCCCTTGCCCGGCTTCGGATTGCCCTGGTTCATGTGCGTTTCGTGCAGTCCGTCCTTTCCCGGTTCGAACAGGAAGCCGAAACCGTAGACGGTGACGTCTTTCGCGGGCGTCCACCCGAGGCGATCGTCGCTGTAGGCGGGCGTCTTGTAGACGTAGTCGACACCGTCCGCCGACATGTCGAGTTGCAACATCTCGTTCAGAAGCGCGTTGATATCGTTGTGCTCGTCTTCGGTGTCGAGCGGAATGGGGCGCATCGCGCCGAGATCGAGAAGACGCGTATCGTGCACGTAGTCGAGCTTCGGGAAGTTCGATGCGGTCACGCCCGCTGGCAAGCTGGCAAGATCGGCGGTCATCGGATGATCGAAGTATTGGTTCCAGAGATACAGCACGAGATAGCCTGCCGGTCCTGTCAGCGAGCTATCCGATTTGACATTGGTGACGATGTTGAACGGCTTGCCATTCGTGTCTTCGCCGACGATCACATAGTGCGGATCGCCCTTGTAGCCCTGGAGGAAGGGAACGCCGAGCCTGACCGTGCCCTTGAAGAGAACGTATTCGTTGCGCGCCATGACGTTGCTCCGTGTTGTGAGCGATCATTTGATCCGGTCAGTGTGACACCCTTCCGATCGATACGTGATCGCGCCCTTGCCCCAAAACGATGCACGAGTCGGCGGAACATGTCTTGCGAAATGCGCAATACGGGAAATGCCGCTGTTATCGGACGCTCCACAACAAAATCGCTGTTGGGTACACTAGGACCCGCTTGCAGGACACGTCCCGCACATCCACACGAACAAAAAAATTATTCGGAGCCGGTTTGAGGAAGCGAGCCACGGTCATCTGTCGAAAAGGCAACCGGATTTTGCTGGTTGCGCGACGTCGCACCAAATGGGCATTGCCCGGCGGCATGCTCAAACGAGGCGAGCATCTGCCGGACGCCGCGCTGCGCGAGCTCAAGGAGGAGACGCGTCTCGCGGGCAAATCGGCAAAATTTCTATTCCACCATCGGGGACGGCAGAAGCATCATCACGTCTTTATCTGCGATGTGCCGAAAAGCGCGAAGCCACGCGCGAGCAACGAAATCTCGCGATGCCGCTGGGTCCACGTTTCGGAAATCCAGCGGCTCGCCACCAGCGCGCCGACCAAGACGATCGTCAAGGCGCTCGGCGACGAACGACGCAACGGCAACGGCAACGGAAATCGCGGCAAGCGCTGACGCAGGACACCCCCGTCACGCGCCTTGCTGTTTCGCGTCGCCATAAACGACCCGCACCGCGGGCACGAACCACGCGAGACACAGGCCGACGAAGGCCGCCATTGCGGCCACCACAAGCCCGACATGAATCGACGCGACGAGCGCCATGCGCGCCGAGTGCATCATCGCGTCGCCTGACTGGCCAGCGGCGACGAGGCGTTCGATCAGCGCGGACTGTTCCGCACGATCGATCAGCAAATCCGGGCTCGCGAACGATTTGAGCCACTGCGTCGCCTGATACGAATCCAGCGGACGATGCACGTTCTGCGCATAGAGGTGCCCGAGCAGCGCGCCCGTGATCGCAGTGCCAAGCATGCCGCCAAAAATGCGCAGCGATTGCAGCAAGGCGGTGACCGCGCCGAGTTGATCGCGCGCGACGATCTGTTGCGAGCAGATCGTGAGATTCGTCGCGACGAGCCCGAGGCCGAGTCCGCTCGCGCCCATGCACGCCATCCAGACGGCATGCGGCTCATGGCCGTCGAGTGATGCGAGCGCGAGGCAGCCGGCCACGCACAGCGCGAAGCCCGCGTACATGAGCACGTTGGCGCGCGGGATGCGCGTGACGATACGATTGTTGAGCATGCTGCCGACCGTCGTGCCGAGCAGGAGCGGCGTGATCAGCATGCCCGAATCGTGCGGCGACATGCCGTAGCCGCCCTGAAACAGCAGCGGGATGTAGAAGGCCATCGAGAACAGCGCGAAGCCGCCGAGCACGGAGATCGCGAAGAGCGCGGCGAGCTTGCGGTCGAAGAGCACGTCGACGGGCACGACGGGATAACCCATGCGCTTTTCCCAGAAGTACAGCGTCGAGCCGAACACCAGCGTGACGAGCGCAAGCACGATGGTCGTGCGGCTCAAGCCTTCCTTCGGCAGCACTTCGATCAGCAATTGCAATGCGCCGAGCGTCACCGCGACCACGCACGCGCCGAGCCAGTCGAGCTGAATGCGCCCGCGCCCCTTCAGATGATGCAGATTCGGCAGGAACAACAGCACGAACATCAGCGAGACGATGCCGATGGGCACGTTGACGAAGAACACGAGCCGCCAGCCGCGCATCTGCGTGAGCATGCCGCCGAGCGTCGGGCCGATCACGTTGGCCACGCCGAATGTCGACGTGACGAGCACGAGCCAGCGCAAGCGCAGCTTTGGATCGGGAAAGAGATCGGCCACGGCGGCGAACACGGTGCCGAGCAGAATGCCGCCGCCGATGCCCTGCACGCCGCGCGCGATGACGAGAAACAACATGCTGTTCGCGAATCCGCACAGCACCGACGCCAGCGTGAACAACACGATGGCCGCGAGCAGAAACGGCTTGCGCCCGTACAGATCGCCGAGCCGCCCGAAAATCGGAATCGTGATGACGGATGCGAGCATGTACGAGGTCGCGACCCACGCGTACAGGTCGAAGCCCTTCAGTTCGGCGACGATGCGCGGCATCGCGGTGCCGACGATGGTCTGGTCGAGCGCGACCAGCATCGTGACGAAGGCGATGCCGAGCATCGCGAGCAGCGATTCGCGAAACGGCAGGCGCTGCCGCTCCGGATCGTGAACGTCGATGAACGAACTCATCACGTGCGCGGGTCACGCACGGGCGCGCGTTTTTCGCCGCGCGCGTCGTGTATTACTGCCCGCCCTCCTGAATCGTCAGAGCATTCTTGACCGACGTGACGCCGTCCACGCCTTTCGCAATCGATGCGGCCTTGTCGATCTGCTCCGCATCGGCGGCGTGGCCGGCGAGCGTGATCGCGCCATTCTTCGCGATCACGTTGATGCCGTTCAGTTCGACGCCGCCTTTCTGCATCGCCTGAGACACCTTCTTGCTGAGCGCGCGGTTGGCCTTGCGGGCCGCCGATTTCGAGCTTCCTGCGCTCGCCGACGGCGTGGTGGACTGTGTCGAGGCCGCATCGCTGGTCTGGGACCACACGTTGACGGAGAAGGCAATCGCCGATGCGACGGCGGCAAGTCTGAGCGCATTGATCGTTTTCATGGCTTGGCTCCAGGGTGGCTTGATGGCTCGGTTGGCTTGGGTGGCACAAGGGCACGATGAATTCTAGTCGGCGCTGCGCGATATCGCAGGGATTCGTGCCATTCATTTCGCGAAGGCGCGCAACTCCGCCGATGACAGGAAAAAATCGCCATTGTCCGCGAGCCTTGCGACCATAAAGTCAATGAACGTTCGCACGCGTAACGGCTGCTCCGTGCGATGCCGGTAGTAGATGTAGATCGATTCGCGCTGCGTCAGATGCTGCGTGAGCAAGGGCACGAGCCGCCCTGCGCGGATATGTGCGACCGCCGAGAAGCTCCCGAGCTGGCCGATCGCGAGACCGGCGAGCACCGCGTCGGCTTCCGCATCGATATCGTTCGTGCAGAGCGCCGCCGCGATCTCGCGATAGACGATCTCGTCGCCGATCATGAATTCCCACGGCGCCTCCTTGCCGGTATTCGCGCGGCGATATCCGGTGCAACGGTGTGACGAAAGCGCGTCGACGGTGCGCGGCGCGCCATGCCGTTCGATATACGCGGGCGACGCGCACACGATGAGCTGGATCGGCAAAAGACGTCGTGCAATCGCGCCGCCGGCGGGCGGCGAGCCGCCACGCAATCCGACATCGGCGCGTTCCTCGACGAGATCGGTGAAATGGTCGTCGAAGCGCACGTCGAGTTCGACGTCGGGATACAGCGCCGCGAATGCCAGCATCGACGGCCACAGCGCGCGCCCGAGCGCTTTGGGCGCGCTGATGCGCAACGGACCGGCGATGTCCTCCTTCGCGCTCTTCGCATCCGCAATCGCCGATGCGAGCATCGCGAGCGCCGGCTCGACGTTCTGCAGGAGCCGCTGCCCTTCTTCGGTCAGCGAGAGCTTGCGCGTCGTGCGATGAAACAGCCGCACGCCGAGTTCCTTTTCGAGCTGCATCACCGCGTGACTCGCGGCCTGCGGCGAAATCCCCTGATCAATGGCCGCCCGCCGCAGATTACCGAGCGTGGCGGCGCGCACGAAGATCGATATCGCGCGGACCTCGTTCATGGAACGCCTCGATTCGCAAATAAAGGTTGATTATCAGTCTAGCGTTTGACGGCTAGTTCGTGCGAATCGGACGTCCTATGCTTCGTTTCACCTTCACCACCGACACAACGGAGCACATCATGAGCAACGCCACCCAACAGCAACACAAGCGCGTCTGGTTCATCACGGGCGCATCGCGCGGCCTCGGCGCACTGATCGCGCGCGCGGCGCTCGCCGACGGCAACGCGGTCGTCGCCGCCGGCCGCAACGTCGCGGCGATCGTCGAGCGTCTCGGCGAATCGCCCGCGCTGCTGCCGGTTGCGCTCGACGTCACGAACGAAGCGCAAGCGAAGGCCGCCGTCGACGCAGCCCTCGCGAAGTTCGGCCGCATCGACGTGTTGATCAATAACGCGGGCTTCGGGCTGCTCGCGGCCGTCGAAGAATCGAGCGACGCCGACGTGCGCCGCATGTACGACACCAACGTCTTCGGCCTGCTCAACGTGACGCGCGCGGTGCTGCCCGTGATGCGCAAGCAGAAGAGCGGCCACGTCGTGAACATGTCGTCGGTCGGCGGTTATCGCTCCGCAGCGGGCTTCGGCGTCTATTGCTCGACGAAATTCGCCGTCGAAGGCATCACCGAGGCATTGCATGCGGAACTGGCGCCGCTCGGCATTCATGCGACGGTGGTCGAGCCGGGCTATTTCCGCACGGACTTTCTGGATGCGTCGTCGCTTCTCGTCGGCAAGGAGATCATCGACGACTACGATGCGACCTCGGGCAATGTGCGGCGCTTCGCTGTCGGCATGAATCACAATCAGCCGGGCGACCCCGAGAAGCTCGCGACTGCGCTCGTCGCGCTCGCCGATGCGCACACGCCGCCGCTGCGACTGCCGCTCGGCACCGACACGCTGAAGGCGATCGCGGAGAAGAACGCGTTCGTCGCCGCGGAAACGGAAAGCTGGAAAGAACTCTCGCGCTCGACGGACTTCGCGGTCTGAAAAGCTCATAACACCGCGACCATTTTCACCATAATCGCGCGGCCATGAATCAGGCGGCACAAGGTTTTGGCGGCATCGTCGGTAGTGGCCCTGCGTTGACCATCGCTATATCCGTACGTATATTCCGATGACACAGGGCCACGACGAACGACAAGATGCCCCCCACGCCAGAGGTCAAGCCCCACGATGTCCAGGGAAAGCATCGACTCGCACATGATCCGTGTGCTTCATACGCTCCTTACCGAGTCGAGCGTGTCGCGCGCAGCCAGCCTGCTCGGACAGTCGCAGCCTACGGTGAGCATCGCATTGCGCCGGTTGCGTGAAATCACCGGCGACCCTTTGCTCGTGCGCAGCGGCAGCCGCATGGTGCCGACGAGCCACGCGCTCACGCTGATCGAGCCCGCCGCGCAGGCGCTCAGCAACATCGACGCGATCCTGCATCCGAACACCACGTTCGATCCCGTCGCGAGCACGCGCACGTTTCGCATCGGCTCGCCGGATTATCTCGACGTGTTCTTCGTGCCCGCCGTGATCGATGCGTTTCATCAGGCCGCGCCGCTCGCGAAGCTCGAATTCAAGCATCTGATGATGGTGGACGGTGGCTATGAGAACGGACTCGAAACGGGCCTGCTCGATCTCGTCATCGGCAACTGGAGAACGCCGCCGGAACATCTGCATCTGCAGCCGCTGTGCAAGGACGAACTCGTGTGCCTGATGCGCGCGGATCATCCCATCGGCATCGGCGAACTCACGCGCGATGCGTACGAAAACGCCGAGCATCTCTCGGTCACGACCTATAACACGACCGCATGGGGCACCATCGACACGGAGCTCGCGCGCAACGGCCTCACGCGCACCGTGACGACCACGCTGCCGTATTTCGGCATGGCGCCGTACGTGCTCGTGCGCTCCGATCTGCTCTTCACGACGACGCGCGCGCTCGCGTCACACTATGCGCGCATTTTGCCGTTGCGCATCGAGCCGATTCCGGGCGCGACGAATGCACTGACCTACTATCAGTTGTGGCACGAAAGAACGCATCGCAGCGCCGCGACGCGCTGGCTGCGCAAGCTCGTGACGACCGTTTCGCGCACGCTCGTAAGCGACGTCGCATGAAAACAAAAAGACGCCGCGTGCGAAGCGCGGCGTCAATGCGTTCATCCGATGATGCAAAGCGACAGGCCCTCATGGCGTCACCGTTGAACGCGACGCTGGTCGGTCAGATGCAAGCTGCGTCGTTATCGTTGTTCGTTCAGCTTAGAAGCATCCCGCCGCCATCGCCCTGATGAGCGCGGCCTTGCCTTGCGTCGCCGCGCCGAGCAAGGCGAAGCCGAGCGCGCGCTTGTCATCGGCGTGTTCGCACAGCGCGGACAGGCCGTCGTGCGGATCGTCGCTTGCAGGAGCGAAGCGCCAAGTGCCGGTCTCGTTCGGCGGCACGACGACCGTTGGCGACGCGGGCGATTTCACCGTGATCGGCATGACGGGAAAATCGACGCGCGTCCGCTCGCCGGCGAGCGTGCGTGCGAGTGCGCGCGCCGCATGCATGATCGGCAGGACATACGGCTGCACCTTGCCTTCGATCGCGGCGCAATCGCCCAATGCGTAGATATCGGGCGCGCTGGTCTGGCACCACGCGTCAGTGCGAATGCCGATGTCGATATCGAGTCCCGCCTGCGCCGCCAATGCCGTGCGAGGCGCAAGACCGATCGCCGACAGCACCACATCCGCGCCGAGCACTTCGCCATTGTTCAGCGTGACGTCATAGCCCGATGCACGCCTGTCGACAGATGCAACCGATTGTCCCAGCCGCAAGCGAATGCCATGACGATCGAACGCGCGCGCGAAAGCGTCGCCCGCCAGTTCGGGAAGCAATCGCGATAGCGGCGTGGCGGCGGGATCGATCAGTGTCACGTCATAGCCCGCGAGCGCGAGATCGTTGGCGAACTCGCAGCCGATCAGTCCCGCGCCGAGCAACGCGATCGATTTCGCGCCGTCGATGCGCGCCCTGAATCGCGCGTAATCGTCGAGACTGTTCACGGAAAGCACGTCGGCCGCGCCATCGCCCGAAAGCGGAACGCGGCGCGCATCCGCGCCCAGCGCGAGCACGAGCTTCGCGTAACGAAGCGGCGCGCCGTTAATGATCACCTCATGCGCATCGACCGCGATGCGCTCCACTTTGCGATGCGCGACGATGCCGGCGTTCAGTTGCGCGCGCATCGCGCCGGCGTCGAACGTGACGAGTTCGTGCGGCGCCTTCTTCATCGCGAGCGCGTTGGACAGCGTCGGCTTCGAATAGAAATCGCCGGCATCCTCGCTGACGAGCACGATAGGCACGTTCTTGTCGAGCTTGCGCAATTCGCGCGCGACCGTATAACCGGCCATGCCCGTGCCGACGATGATCACGCGATTTTCGATATCCGTGCTCATGCTGTCACCACCTGCATGTCGAAGTCCTGCTTGCCGGTGCCGCAATCGGGACAGAGCCAGTCATCGGGCACGTCTTCCCAGCGCGTGCCCGCCACGATGCCCGCTTCGGGCAAGCCTTGCGATTCGTCGTAACGAAAGCCGCAAATCACGCATTCCCAGATCTTCATGATGATCTCCCCGGTATGCGTTTCAGCGGACGTAGTGCTGGCCAAGCCCGATCTCGGCGAGCGCGCGTCGATACGCACCCGACGAGCGGTCGGCGAGGATCGGCGCTTCGGCGGCGCGGTCGATCGGCAAGTCTTCGGGACATTGCAGTTCGACGATCGCGCGGTCTTCTTCGAACACCTGGCGGTTGAACGCGTAGACATCGTCGAGCGGCAGGTCCTTGTCGAAGTTGCGCGCAATCGGCACGAACAGACGCGTGAGGCGCGCGGACACGGGGCTTGCCGCGTTGAGGATCGCGAGTCGGCCGCCTTCGGGGAATTGCACGGTGAGACGCGCGAAGAATGGCACATCGACTTCGAACACGCGCCGCCACAGAAAACCTTCGGGCGCACGATGCTGCATCGACTTCGGGAAGTTGCTCACGGTGCTCACGTACTCCGCGCGCATGCCGTTGGGGCGGCGCTCGACCGTATAGCTCGGCACGACGGGATTGCCCCGGTCCGCGAAGCTGTGGTGATGAATCCACGCGAAGTGCGCGACATCGATGAAGCCTTCGGTCTGACGTCCCGCCGACGCCTTAATGTCGATCGAAGGCGGCAGAATCTGCTGGAAGCCTTCGGTATTCCATGCGGGGAAGTCCGGCAACGGATGCGCGCCGCCGCCGAGCGAAACCCAGACGAGGCCGTACGCTTCCTGCACGGCGTAGGTCGTCAGGCACAGGCGATCGGGAATCGGCCCGCGTTCCTGCGACGGAATGTGGTTGCACTTGCCGTCGGCGCCATACGAGAGGCCGTGATACGGACACACGAGATTGCCGTTCTCGACCCAGCCCTGACTCAAGGGCGCGCCGCGATGCGGGCACACGTCGCGTGCGGCCACGAGCGCGCCGTTCGAACGGAATACGACGAGCGATTCATCGAGCAATTGCGTTCTGAACGGCTTGTCCGCGATATCCGATGCGAACGCGACGGGATGCCAGTGCTGGCTCAGTATTTCCCAATCGTGCTGATCGAACGTGCAGTTGCGAGGAAGGTTGGGCGCGCGCTGGAACGTGAGCGGCGCGACAGTGGGGGTCGCCATGTTGGTTGTCTCCAATCTGCTGGATATTCAAAGCGGTCTTGCCCGATGCGACCGCCTGGAGACAACGATATCGGCGTGCGACGCGTCGCCCAATCCCTCGGGCGACATTGAGTCTATGTTTCGAAGGCAATGGGAGGTGATGGAGCGATCACGTCGGCGAGCGCTCGCGTCATGCCCCGCGCACCTTTCCCGTGAGCGCGAGCCGCGTGGCGAGCGTCGAGAGCGCGTCGTAGGCGTCGCGCGAAACCGCGTCCCACGCGCCAATGGCCTGCGATTGTGCTTCGACCACCGCGCGATCGCCACGCGCGGCCGGTCCCGTCAGCGCATCTTTCGGCCCGAGCGCGACGATGTTCGCCGCTGCATTGCGCGACAACGTATGCATCATGTCCTCGATGAGCGGCTGCGGAATTCCCGCCGCCTGCCACATCTCGACGGACATCGCCGCGAGTATCGGCAAAAAGTTCGACGCGACCACCGCCGCCGCGTGATACAGCGCCTTGCTGCCCTGCTCGATATCGAAGCAGCGCGCGCCGATGGCCGCGAGAATCTCGCTCCATGCGGCACGCGCGGCGCGGTCGCCTTCGAGTCCGACCGGCGTGCCTTCGAACTGGAACACTGCCGTGCCGGGATTGGCGAAGCTCAGCATCGGATGCGCGCTCGCGACGCTCCAGCCGATCGCGCGCAAGGGCGCGAGCGTGTCCGTGTCGAGCGCGCCGCTGCAATGCACGGCGATCGACGGCGCTCCGTCCTTGCGATGCCGCGCAAGCGCGTGCGCCACGTCCGCGATACGCATGTCGGGCACGGACAGCAGCCAGATATCGGCGGCTTGCATCGCCGCGATATCGTCGAGCGCGCGGCCCGCGCCGATGAAATCGACCGCATCACGCGCGTGGGCGATATCGCTGTCGCATACATCGCCGATATCGAGCACGCGGTTCGCGACGATCAGATTGCCGAGCGTCGCGCCGACACGCCCCGCGCCGATGATGTTGAGCGTCGCCATCAGCCGTGCCTGATCGCGATGGTCTTCAGGCTCGTGAAGCCGTACAGCGCCTCGAAGCCCTTTTCGCGTCCATGCCCGCTCGCCTTCACGCCGCCGAACGGCAACTCGACGCCGCCGCCCGCGCCGTAGTTGTTCACGAAGACCTGACCCGCCTGCAGCTTGCGCGCGAGACGCAGGCCGCGCGAACCGTCGCGCGTCCACACGCCCGCGACGAGACCGTAATTCGTGCCGTTGGCGAGCTTCACGGCTTCGGCTTCGTCATCGAAAGGCATCACCGCAAGCACCGGCCCAAAGACTTCTTCCTGCGCGATGCGGCTTTGCGGCGGCACGTCGCGGAACAGAACCGCTTCGTGGAAGAAGCCGTTGCGCGACGCTTCCACCGCGATCTTGCCGCGCGCCGCCACGCGAATGCCTTCGCCTTCCGCCTGCTCGACCATGCTGCGCACGCGCGCCTGTTGCTTCGCATTGACGAGCGGTCCCGTGTCGAGGTCCATCGCGGGCGGGCCGGAGCGCAGCGCTTCGAATCGTTGCGTCAGACGCTCGATCACGGTTTCGTAGATGCTGCGCTGAACCAGCAGGCGGCTGCCTGCCGAGCACGTCTGCCCGGCGTTCTGGATGATGGCGTTGAGAATGACCGGCAAGGCTTCGTCGAGATCGGCATCGTCGAATACGAGTTGCGGCGACTTGCCGCCGAGTTCGAGCACGCTCGGGCAATGACGTTCCGCCGCTGTGCGTCCGACGAGCGCGCCCGTCGCGGTCGAACCGGTGAACGAGATATGGCCGATGCCCTCGTTCGCCGACAACGCCGCGCCCGCTTCGCTGCCCAGACCCGTGACGACATTGATCGCGCCCGCCGGAAAGCCGATATCGGCGGCGATTTCGGCAAGACGCAGGATCGACAGGCTCGCGTCCTCGGCGGGCTTCACCACGCAGGCATTGCCCGCTGCCAGCGATGCGCCGACGCTGCGCCCGTAGATCTGCATCGGGTAATTCCACGGAATGATGTGCCCCGTCACGCCGATAGGCTCGCGCACCGTCAGCACGGTGAAGCCGGTCGTATAGGGCAGCGTCTCGCCGTGCAGCTTGTCGACGCAGCCCGCGTAGTACTGCAGATAGCGCGCGAGCACGGCGGCATCAGTACGCGCGGTCTTGAGCGCCTTGCCGGTATCGCGCGCTTCGAGTTGCGCGAGTTCGTCGGCGTTTTGCAGCACCGCCGCTGCATACGCGAACAGCAGATTCGCGCGCTCGACCGGCGAAAGCTTCGCCCACGGGCCGTCGAGCGCTTCGCCCATCGCGCTGCGTGCGGCGCTCACTGCAACGTCGATGTCCGCGGCATTGCCGCGCGCGATCGCCGCGAACGGCTCGCCCGTGCTCGGGTCGATGACATCGAGCGATTCGCCGTTATCGCCCGCTTTCCAGGCATTGCCGATGAAGTGACGATATTCCATGCTTACTCCGTGATCAGTGCGTGTTCCGCGACGGCCGCGGCGATCGCCGTGCCGACTTCGATGGTGTTCGCCGTGCCGCCCATGTCCGGCGTGCGCGGGCCGTTTTCGAGCACGCTTTCGATGGCCGAGACGATCGTCTTCGCCGCCGCTTCATAGCGCGCTTCGCCGCGGCCGAGATGCTGCAGCATCAGCGCCGCCGACCAGATCTGCCCGATCGGATTGGCGATTCCTTTACCCGCGATATCCGGCGCCGAGCCGTGCACCGGCTCGAAGAGCGACGGAAAGCGCCGCTCCGGATTCAGGTTCGCCGAAGGCGCGATGCCGATGGTGCCGGTGCATGCGGGACCGAGATCCGAAAGAATGTCGCCAAAAAGATTGGACGCGACCACGACATCGAACCGGTCCGGATGCTGCACGAAATGCGCGCACAGAATGTCGATGTGAAACTTGCGCGTCTCGATGTCCGGATAGCGCTTCGCCGCTTCGGCGAGCCGTTCGTCCCAGTACGGCATCGTGATCGAGATGCCGTTCGATTTGGTCGCGGCGGTCAGTTGCTTCCTCGGGCGGCTTTGCGCGAGCTGGAACGCAAAGTCGAGAATGCGGTCGACGCCCGTGCGTGTGAACACCGACTGCTGCGTCGCGAACTCGCGCTCGGTGCCTTCGAACATGCGTCCGCCGACCGATGAATATTCGCCTTCGGTGTTCTCGCGCACGACCAGAAAGTCGATGTCGCCGGGCTTGCGGTGCGCGAGCGGCGACGGCACGCCGGGCATCAGGCGCACCGGGCGCAGGTTCACGTATTGATCGAACTCGCGGCGAATCCTGATGATCGATTCCCACACGGCCGTGTGGTCCGGCACGACGTCGGGCGTGCCGACCGCGCCGAAGAAGATCGCGTCGTGCTTGCCGATCTGCCTGTCCCAGTCGGCGGGCATCATCGTGCCGTGCTGCACGTAGTGCTCGGTGCACCACGATGCGAACTCGTCGAGGTCGAGCGCGATGTCATAGCGCGCGGCGGCGGCCTTCAGCACGCGCAGGCCTTCGACCATGACTTCCTTGCCGATGCCGTCGCCCGGAATGACGGCGATGTGATGCGTTGTTGCCATTGCGCTGTGTCTCCTGTTATTCGACGTGGAACTGCCCGTCATACAGGAGGGAAATCTAGCGGACGCGTTCGTGCGGCGGAAGTGCGAATCCGGGAACGGGAGTCTTCGAATATCCGCAAGGGGCGCTCAACCGGCGGAGTGTTCGCCGCCCGGCGCGACGAGCGATGCGGGCGCGAATCCGCACAGGAAATCGAACAGCTTGCGCGCGGGCAAAGGCGCCGCGCCGGCGCGAATTCCGACCGACATCACGCGCTCGGCCCACGGATTGGTCAGGCGGATGAAGCGCAGATGCATCGGCTCGCGAAAGAGGCGCACCGCGCCCTCGGGCAACACGCCGATGCCCTGCCCCGCCGCGATCAGCCGGCACATCGCCTCGAAGCTTTGCACCTGCACGCGAAAGCGGATCGTACGGCCCGCGAGCGCGGCTTCCTTGACGAGCATGCGCGTGACTTCGGCTTTATCGTCGAGGCCGACGATATCGTGTTCGAGCAGCGCCGCGAACTCGATCTGCTCGCCCTGCAATACGTGATCTTCCGGCACGACGACGCTGATGCGATCCGCGCAATACGGCGCGAGGCGAATGCCTTCCATGCCGACCTGCGAGGTCACCACGCCGACATCCGCGCGCCCTTCGCGCAATGCCTGAAGAATATCCATGCTGCGCAATTCGCTGATATGCAGCTTGATGTCCTGATAGCGCTGCGAGAACGCGCGCAGATGATCGGGCAAGTCCTGACTGATCGCCGAGATATTGGCGAATATGCGCACGCGGCCGACCGAGCCTTTCGTGTAATCGGAGAGTTCGCTGTAGATCGCATCGGTCTTGAGCAGCAACTCGGTGGCGTGGCGCGCGAGCGCTTCGCCCGCCGGCGTGGCCTCGACACCCGCCGATGTGCGATTCAGCAATCCGACGCGGAAGTGATGTTCGAGCAGCGCGATGCGTCGGCTCGCTGTCGACAGCGACATATGCGAATGCTGCGCCGCCTTCGACAGGCTGCCCATTTCGACTGCGCGCAGAAAGAGAGCCAGCGACGTGAGATCGAACAAAACCGGATGCTCCGTAAAAGATCATGCCGCGCAGTATGGCATCCGGGCGCGATCGCCGCGTCGCGACGGGATACTGGAAAACCCTGACGTCACGACGCGCGTGTTCGAACTATTCGAAAGCCCGCTTCAGCGATTTCGCATATCTCTCTCGCTCAGCAGCCGCTACATTTCCTCTGTCCCACCGCGTCCTGCGCGCGTCGGTACACAAAAAACATATACGGAGACAGCAGTGGAAATCGATGCGACCAGCATGCCCCCGGGCGCGGCATCGCCCGCCCCGTCACACGACGCGGCCACCGCGGACCGGATCTTCCGCCGCCTGGCGCTGCAGATCCTTCCGATCCTGATGTTCGCGTACATCACGTCGTATATCGATCGCGTGAACGTGAGCTTTGCGAAGCTGCAGATGGCGCAGCAGCTCGGCTTTTCCGACGCCGTGTTCGGCTTCGGCGCGGGCATCTTCTTTCTTGGCTATGTGGTTTTCGAAGTGCCGAGCAACATGATCCTGCAGCGCGTCGGCGCGCGCAGATGGATCACGCGCATCATTCTGTCGTGGGGCATCGTCTCCGGTTTGACGGCCTTTGTCGCCACGCCGATGCAGTTCTACGTGATGCGCTGCCTGCTCGGCGTCGCGGAGGCGGGCTTCATTCCGGCGATCGTTTTTTATATCGGTCAGTCGTTTCCGCGCAACCGGCGCGCACGCATCCTCAGCATGTTCTATGCGGCGCTCGCGCTCGCCGGTCTGATCGGCTCGCCCCTGACCGGCTTCATCATGCAGTACTTCGACGGCCTCATGCAGTTGCCCGGCTGGAAGTGGATCTTCATTGTCGAGGCGTTGCCCGCGTTTCTCGCGGCGGTCTACACCTGGAGAGGACTCGACGATGACGTCACGAAAAGCCCGCGCTACAGCGAAGCCGATCGCGCGTTTCTCTCGCGCGTGCTCGCGGAGGATCGCGCGGTAACGGCCGAATCGAATCACAAGGGCCTCCTTTCGAGCGCGCTCGTGTGGGCGTTCTGCCTGATCTATTTTCTCGATGTCTTCGGCATCTACGGCTACACCTTCTGGGCCCCGACGATGATCAAGTCGATGGGCATCTCCGGCGACTTCGCGATCGGCGGGCTCGCGGCATTGCCGAACGCGGTTGCGGTCGTCGTGATGGTGATGTTCGGCCGCAGCGCGGACAAGCGCGGCGAGCGGCGCCTGCACGTCGCGGCGCTGCTGCTGATGGGCGCGGTCGGCTTGTCGCTGTCCGTGCTCTGGCATGACAATCTGTGGCTCGGGATGATCGCGCTGTGTATCGCCAATGCGGGGCTGCTGTCGTTTCCGCCGCTCTTCTGGAGCATGCCGACGGCCGTGCTCGGTCAGGCAGCGGCGGCGGTCGGCATCGCATGGATCAGCGCATTCGGGAATCTCGGCGGCTTCTTCGGCCCGTATGTGGTCGGGTTTCTGAAGCAGGCTTCGGGCGGCATGACGCTGCCGATCTTCTCGATGGTCGGCTGCCTCGTGCTCGGCATCGTTCTGACGATGTTGCTGCCGAAGCGGCTCGTGAATCGCTGAGCCTTTTTTAAACCAACACGACGACACGAATAGACACGGCATGAAACAGCGAATCGGCATGATCGGTATCGGGCTGATGGGGCACGGTATCGCACGCAATGTGATGAAGCACGGTTATCCGCTGGCGGTGGTCGAGCATCCCGGCAATCAGCCGCTCGACGAACTGCGCGCGGGCGGCGTGAAGACCGTCGCGAACGGCGAGGCGCTCGCGCGTGAATCGGACATCATCATTCTGTGCGTGACGGGATCGCCGGAAGTCGAAGCGGTATTGACCGCGTCCGATGGCGTGCTCGCGGGCCTGCAGCCGGGAACGATCGTGATCGACTGCTCGACTGCCGTGCCCGCATCGACTGCGCGCATGGCGTCGTTCGTCGAAGAAGCGGGCGGCCTCTTCGTCGATGCGCCGATGACGCGCACCGCGAAGGAAGCGCATGAAGGGCGATTGAATCTGCTGGTCGGCGCTTCAGCCGAATTGTTCGCGCGTATCGAGCCGCTGTTGCGCACGTATGCGGAGAACGTGACGCTCGTGGGCGCCCTCGGCGCGGGACACAGCATGAAGCTGCTGCACAACTTCGTGTCGCTCGGAACGATCGCGCTGATCTCCGAAGCGGCGGCCTGCGCGAAACGCGCGGGCGTCGATGCGCAGACCTTCGTCGATGTGCTCGCGAAAGGCGGCGGCGGCGGCGCGGCGCTCGAGCGGTTGCGGCCGGCGCTCGTGGAAGGCGATCCGTCGGGCATGCCGTTTCATATGTCGAACGCGCTGAAGGATCTCGGCTATTACGTGACGATGGCTGGTGATACGCATGCGGTCGATGTGATTGCTAGCGCCGTGCGAGGGACGTATGCGGATGCGGTCGAGCGAGGGGGGGCGCATCAGACGTTGCTGGAGTTGGCGAAGTTGCTGGGGTCTTGAGCGCCGGAGTTCTTCGTGAATTTCCGGGGAGCGGCGCTTGCCGACCCTCGAGAGACATCTACGAACCTGAGTTCGCCACCCCAGCGCTGCCATTCGGATCCGAGCCTCAAGCGCCCGTTGGAGCCCCCGTAGCGGGGGCAAAACGGGTAGGCAAGGACTCGTATCAACCTCTCTTGGGTGCCTTCTTCTTTGCCACCCTGCGAGGCGCTGCCGCGCC
Source organism: Caballeronia megalochromosomata (assembly GCA_001580565.1). Lineage (GTDB taxonomy): Bacteria > Pseudomonadota > Gammaproteobacteria > Burkholderiales > Burkholderiaceae > Caballeronia > Caballeronia megalochromosomata. The sequence goes on from LRBF01000245.1 coordinate 60,306, forward strand.
AAGCACACTCTGCGCCAAGGACGCCCAAGCCGGCTGGTCGACGCCACCACGATCGTCGGTCCAAATAAGCACACCACGCGTGCCCTCCGTTTCAGGCTCGTCATAGGGGCGGAATCCGTGAGCAACATACCAAGCTTTCTTGGCTGCCCATTCGGCGGCGTAGCGCGGGTTCCCCATCATCCCGAGGTGTTCCCAGATCACCTGATCCCCCGTCGAGGTCTCTATCGTGAAGTCGGGATATTTCGTGACGCCATCGATGGTTAGCGGTGCCTCATAGATCCAGCGCCCCGCTGCAAGGTCTTCCAGTATCGAAGCAACGATCACTTCGTTCTTGCTTCGCACCAAAACGCCACCGGGCGCTACGTGAATAAGGTTGGCATCGAAGCGCCGCAAGCCGTCTACGAATGTCAGCTCCCGAGGTTTCGGAGCTCGGAAGAGATCAGTCATACGCCGAGCCGTCTCGGATCGCGCCGGTGATGCAAGGCTGAACAGGTCCTCAACCTGTCGCTTCGTGCAGTACCATGATTCGCTTCGTTTGCCGCGTCAGCGCTGTGTATAGCAGCTCGCGGCTAACCGCAACCCTTGACGGCAGCACAAGGAATGTCGACCCGAACTCGGACCCCTGGGACTTATGAACGGTGACTGCCCAAGCGCATTCCAGCCGAGGGTCAGCGGC